>JANNVW010000049.1:0-5412 GCA_031408295.1 Ferruginibacter sp. | reverse complement strand
TAATAACATTACCACAAAAGGTTTTAAAAGATTTAATAATGAAACATTGTTGCTACGAAAAACGACCCAATAGAATTAATATGACAGATTTGTATAAAAATATAAAAAGTTAACTTGACGCCAATGCGCACTTGCTGCGGGGGCTATGCGTTGCAATCTTTTTTGTGAAAGACACAAAAAAGGATTTCCACTTCTATCCCGCACGTGTCCCGATATCTTTGTCGGGAGCCAGTCATCGATAAATCTTTACTCAGCTTTTATTGTGCACTAGATTGTGTATCAGATATGTCTAATCTATTGCACAATCTTCTCATTTTCGCTTCTCTCCCGCAAAATTGCGGGATGGAGAAGGGTGAGGGATGAGGCTAAACCCATCTCCATCAAACAATCCCTTATCGCTCAATTTTAAATGCGGTATTACCAATAAAGCCATAAATGATAAGGTCATAAAAGGTGCTTCCATACTACTTCCTAGCATTTTTGTAGCAAAATTATTTATTGCTGTATAATCTTCGGCTACTTTAAAACCATCATTAGCACTCATCAATCCTGCAATGGATAACGGCAATATTTTTTTCTCTCCTAAGCCTACAGCACTCACGCCACCTTGCTCTTTTATAATTAAATTTACTGCTACACAAATACTTTCATCGTCAACCCCTACAGCTACAATATTATGGCTATCGTGTGCTACCGAGCTTGCAATGGCGCCATATTTTAAGCCAATATTTTTTATAAATGAAATAGCTATTGGCGCATCATGATATCTATTTACAACAACAATTTTTAAAATATCGGTTTCCACATTTGGTACTAATAATCCATTTTTTATGGTTGCTGGCTCTATTAATTTATTGGTAATAAGTTGCCCTTCCAATCCTTCTATCACAAATATTTCTGTTTGATTTTCTTTTGCAATCAATACAAAATCTGCTACTCTTTTTTCTTTACAATTAAATTTATTTATTGGGTTTACGGCTACGGATTCAATAAATGATTTTCCATTTTCTGCTACTAGTACCCCATCAATATATGTTTGTGTTACATCAAAGTTTATTAAATCTTTTACAACAATAAAATCTGCCGCATCGCCTTCTCTCAGTATTCCATTTTTCATTTTGTAATGCAATACAGGGTTTATACATGCTGCTTGCAATACTTTAAAAACATCTACCCCCTTTGCCACTGCCCGAGCACATAATTGGTTTATATGGCCCTCAGCTAAACTATCTGGGTGTTTATCATCGCTACAAAACATCATATTTTCGTAATGCTCATGCATCAAATCTATCAATGCTTCAAAGTTTTTAGCCGCACTTCCTTCCCTAATTAATATTTTCATTCCATAGGAAAGTTTATCCAACGCTTCGGCAGCCGTAAAACATTCATGATCGGTACTCATGCCCGCATCAATATACTTTTTTGCTAGCTCGCCTCTCAAACCAGGTGCATGACCATCTACTGGTTTATTTATTTTTTTAGCAGCTGCTATTTTTTGCATTACTTCCACATCTGCATTTAACACACCTGGAAAATTCATCATTTCGCTCAAGTAAAAAATTTCTGGCATGGCTAGCAAACTTGTTACATCGTCTACATTTAAAGCTGCACCAGCCGTTTCAAAAATGGTAGCAGGTACACAACTCGGTGCACCAAAATGAAATTTAAAAGGTACTTCTTTGCCATTATTTATCATAAAATGAACACCATCCATACCGCACACATTGGCAATTTCGTGTGGGTCGCTTATGGTTCCAGTTGTACCGTGCAACACAGCTAGTCTTGCAAACTCCGAAGAAATGAGCATACTGCTCTCAATATGTACGTGGCTATCTATAAAACCTGGTATAATGAAGTGTTCTTTATCAAATGCAATGCTACTTAATTCTATGATTGACTGTATTTTACCATTCAGGACATTTATTTCTCCAAAAAAAATACGTTGCCCAAGTATATCTACAATATTAGCTTTTGTATTAAATGTGTTTTTCACCGTTAAAATGGTTGTTTAGCCGTTTGTATAATTAATAATGATTTTGCAAATGTAAATGTAATGATCGCTATATATTTGTGTCGTAAAGTTGTTTTACACAAAATTTTAAAAAACCAAACAAAATGAAAATGTTTAAAAAATTATTATTCGCAGGTCTAGCATTTACCACATTGAGTGTAAGTGCACAAACAGCAGATGAGATTATTGCTAAAAATATTGAGGCAATGGGAGGTGCAGCAAAAATAGCTACGCTTACTAGCCTTAAAAAAACAGGAACGATGAGTATGCAGGGCATGGATTTACCTATGGTATTTACCACAGCCCATATGAAAGGCACTAGAATGGATATAGAAGTTATGGGAACTTCTAATTATCAAATAATAACGCCAGAAAAAGGGTACATGTTTTTTCCAGTACAACAAATGACAGAGGCAAAAGAAATGGAAGCTGATGCGGTGGCTGCGGCACAAAATCAATTGGATGTACAGGGGAGTTTATTTAACTATAAAGAAAAAGGTACAACCGTAGAATATATAGGTACAGAAAAAGTAGACGGAGCTGATGCTTATAAATTAAAAGCTACCCGTAAATCTGGCAAAATAGTTTTATACTTTATAGATACAAAAACAAATAGAGTTGTAAAATCTACAAGCAAAGAAAAAGGGCCAGAAGGTGATGAAATCGACAGTGAAATTGGTTATAGCGATTACAAACAAAATGCAGATGGGTTTTGGTTTGCATACAGCTCAACTTCAGCTAGAGGACCTATAACTTTCGAAAAAATTGAAACAAATATTAAAGTGGACGAGAGTATTTTCAAACCATAATTTTTGTAGTATCAAATAAAAAAATCCTGTTAGCAAAAGCGCTAGCAGGATTTTTTATTGAAAACACCGGGGGTATAAAAACTATAAACTATTCCATAATTAAATTTTACAAATCTTATTTTGTAAGAATCATACGCTTACTAATTACCTCTTGACCATCGGCTATAATACTGTATATGTACATTCCCGCACTTAATGTATTGCCATTAACTTGTACTTGTTGATTTTTACCAGCCTGTAAATTAAATTGTAAAAGCATTTTGCCATTTAAATCGAAAACACCTAAAACAGCTTTACTTACATCAGTTGGCAAACTATAACTAATAGTTGTTTTTTCGCTAAATGGATTTGGGGTGTTTTGGCTTAACCCAAACGCTTTATTTTCAATTTCCGCAGGTAGTCCTGTGCTATTTTTTTGCGTAAGTACCAAAGTATTGTTTGCCGATTTGGCTTCCAATTGTTTTGTTAACGCTTCAATTTGTAATTGCTGTTCCTGCATGCCTTTTATAAGCATTGGTATTAAGCCCATGTAGTTTAAGCCTTTGTATGCTACTGGTTTTCCGTCTTCGCTTTTATCGGTACTAGTACTTGGCACAAAACTATTGGTAACCAATTCAGGAAAAATTTTCTCTACTTCTTGGCTTATTAAACCATGTTGTAACTTATTGCTTAGGGCAATATTTTTATGTTTTGCTATATCAAAAAGATAATTTTTAGGTTGCAGCTGCATTATTTTTGGCATGATATCTTTTTCATCATTTATTTCTGTTTTAAGTCTTTCATCACTCAAGAGAGATAATCCCCCAGTTATTTCTACATCGCCAATAAAGTAACCTGCCCATTTGCCACCCGCTGCACCTCCCGCATAATTACCATCTGCAATGCCAAGTATACCATAATGACTACCTGTAGCTGGTGCACCACTTATGTCTCCAACAATTGCTCCATAACTACCAAGCAAATTTCCAAATTCATCATTACCGTCTGTGCAAGCATATATACCTGCCCTTTTTATAAAATTTAATGAAGTGTTGCTTGCCGCAGAAGTTGGGCCATCAAATAAACTCATGTAAAAGGTATTGTTATTTGTAGCAAAATAGTCTTGCCTTCCCATAACAATATTTCCAAACTTGGTGCTACTTTGCCATAAATTTCTATTACTTGCGGGGTTTAATGCATCATTAAAAAGTCGGAATTTAAACGTATTTGTTCCAACTCCAGCTGACGCATTACTTCCGAAATCAATAAAAGCATCTAATCTTCCTGTACCATCCTTTATGAGACCTGAAGCCATTGTGTAACCTTCATATTGATGTCTATTACCATAAATTCTAAAACTTGGTGTGCCAACTAATCCCGTTGCACTCCAACTATCAGTAGCTGTAAAACTTCCAAAAGCTCCACTATTTCTTTGCCCAACAAAATTTCCTCCATCGGCAAATGCAAAGCCTGGTATTGTACCAGCAGCTGGGCTCATTACAAATAGGGTATTAGATATGCCTCCTGCAGGTGCTGCGGCCCATCTAAACTCTAAATTACCAGGGGCGGTAACTGGCGCTGTGCCAGTATTACCAATCCATTCAATAAAAGAATTAGATACCACAGTTCCACTTTTTTTATGCCCCCATGCCAAAGCTCTTCCGTTAGTTTGGGTTCTAAATCCATTTAAGGTATCAACTGGTCCAACTTTTAAATTGCCCATACTATTCCACCTAGCAGCAAGCCCAAAATTACCAGTTACTCTTGGGTCAAGAGCTCCAAGTACGCCTGGGGTAGAATTTTGTGTGATTAATCTTCCCGCAGCTTGAAGCTGGCTAAGGTTAATCGGAAATGTTACTGGATTTGTACCAGACACAGCGCCATTGGAATTTGTTTGTGCTTGTAAACTAACTCCTCCAAAAATTGTTGCTGCAAATGCAACACATAATAATTTTCTCATGATTTAAAATTTTTAAATTAAAAAGTGATAAAAATTAATTATTTCCAAAATGAATTACCAATTAGTTGTACTTGTCTGTATCAAGCTGCATAAGTAGAAAATTTGCTCAGCCTGTCCGCTGGTTGACAGTTGTATGAGTAATATTTTTTTGCCTAACTTTTAAATCAATTTGATGATAATTGTTAATGAAATGTGAAGGTCTGAAAAGAAAAAATAAAACCGAGTAGTCAATCCCGATACTATTTGTAGGTAAAACACTACGTGTAAAAATCATTTAATTAAAGTATTTTTTTTTAGAGAAATGGATTGCTTGAGATTATTTTATTGAATCTATAAATGGGAAGATGTTTGTGAAGATAGTTTACTGAAAAATAGTTGGTGTTTTTTAATCAAGTCCCTTTTATTTGTATTGTTTATCTGTAGAGTAATCCCTGCTAAAGTGCAACTTGTCGTAAACGCTATATTCTCCTTTTCTCGGCGGAGATTTTTATAATCACTGTTTATAAGTGATTCGACAATTATATATAACCCTAGTCTATCTATTAGTAGATTAAGCTGTTGCAAAAAGCAATTCTTCTTCTCTTACATTAAGTTGTCTTATTTTTCGTTGTATATTTTTAACTTGATTATATCTTATTCTATCTAAATTTTCT
>JANNVW010000048.1:0-3826 GCA_031408295.1 Ferruginibacter sp. | reverse complement strand
AAAGGTTCTAGTTAAAACTTACTTAGCATTCTTCAGCGTAACAATTATTTGTTGTGCTTCCATTTAAATTATACCTATGTTTATAATACCAAAGAAACACCATGCTATATGTTACCTATAAAATATGCCCAACGTTCCTGTATTCTCTACAGGATAAACATCCCTCCATAGTTTACATACACCGATTTTTTATTGAACATTAAAATTAAAATTTTGTATGAGAAGCTTATTAATGCCAACAATTAAACTTACTGTTTTATCTTTTATTATCCTTAGCTGCTTTACTTTTTCTAAATGCAAAAAAGATGAGCCTTTGTCTGAATTCTATTTTCAATGTAAAGTAGACGGAATACTTTATGAACCTGATAATTGTGCTAATTGTAAAACAACTGAAATATTTGGGGATTCTTTATTACTAATGGGTATGAATATTTCAGGCGCAAGTCTTGGGGTTGCTGTAAGAAAACAAGGGTTATCAACAGGAAGTTATGAGTTTACAAAGCTGTTATTAGAGAATAAGGCGACAGGTTCATACGATAATACAATCGGCAATCCATCTGATATTTTTCGAACAGATTCACTAAGAATAGGTCTTTTAAAAATTACCGAGCTAAACAGAACAAAAAAAACAATAGTAGGCACTTTTAATTTCGATGCATATAACATTCCTCAAAACAAAACAGTAAGAGTAACTGAAGGAAAATTCAGGCTTAATTACAGAACCTATTAACATTTCACAACCACTTAACTATTTTAAATGAAAGCACTATTAAAATTTACTGCTTTATGCAGTTGTATTGTCATGTCCTTAACAGCGAAAGCTCAGGCTGTAAATTGGGATACTTTACCTTATATTCAGCAAGCTGATTTTAAACTGGCACAGTTAAACAAATCACTCATTAGTACAAATATTTTGTATGATAGAGTAATGCCTATATCAAACATTGAGCGGTTTAAGGCACAAGAAAACCAGAATGATACTTCATCGCCAAGGCATTTTGTACAAGCCTATTATGAGTTATTTAATTCGGCTTACAATAATACTGCATGGTTAACACCTGATGCATTAGATAACAGGTTAGATACCAACACTGCCTTAATAAATGCTGTACCTATAGGATTGCTTTTTTTTAAGTACAATACTTTAGACAGCAATGCCTATATAGACGACTTAATTGATACTTTACCGAATGGCCAATTAGTAGATAACCTAAATAGGCCAAGAAGCCCTTATTTTCAAAATACCACTTTTATAGCTGCGCCCTTAATTGCCGATAATGAACTTTTTGTGGAAGGCGAAGATTATACTTTCTACCTTGACCCTGCCTACTTTTTAAAAAACGAAAACTTAACCATTACACAAATAAGAATTGATTTTGGTGATGGACAAGGTGAATGGGTGGTTGATAACCCGTTTAGCAGCAATTCACCAGAGAGTGTATCTTTTAATTCAATTGTAAAAAAGGTAGGTAAAAAATTAGTTGGCAGAATTACAATTATAGGATTTGATGTTATTGGGCATTGGATTAGATACGGCAATCCGTTTAAAATTTTAGCTAAAAAGAAAAAAGAAGAATACCCCTTATCACCTTGTAAAGGAGGTAAAGGAGGAGGTAGAAAATGGGTAATTGACCCTGACCCTGTGGCACTTTCAGAGCAAAATACTATTTATGGCAATCCGCCAATTAGTTACCAGCAAAAAGTAAAGAAACGTTACATTGATGTAAAAGACACCGCCTATTTCTTTCTTAAAGATGATGGCAATAATTGTACAAATGCTGTTGTAAGAAGACCCGTTATTTTTATTGATGGTTTCGATCCTACAAACGATAGAAAAGTTGGTGATATTTATAAGAATTACATCAATAGAAAAGTAATCAGGCAAATTGGAGGAGTTCCAACCGAAGTTTCACTTGGTGATTACATGATTGATAATGGAAATACAAATCTAAATGATGATTTAGATTTTATAATTCTTGACTTTAAGCACGGTAATGATTTGTTAGAACGAAATGCAATGACTTTAGTAGCACTAATTGTAAGAATGAATGCAACATTTGGGCCAAACTACCTACAAGATATTACTTTAATTGGGCCAAGTATGGGTTCACTAATTGCACAGTATGCTTTAACCTATATGGAAAATAAAGGCATACCCCATAGAGTAAAAACTTACATTTCTTTTGACGGTAACCATCAAGGTGCAAATGTACCAATAGGCCTGCAAAATTATGTTGAGTACATTACCAAAAGGGGCATTTTGAAAAATGTAAAAATTATTAGAAATGGTATGTATAACGGATATGCTGCAAGGCAACAACTGGCACATCACCATACCGCAAATTCAGAATTTCCAGCACCTGATGCTATGCGTACACAATTTTTAGCAAATTTAACTGCACTAAATCCCACACAATACCCACAAAATTGTAGAAAAGTTGCTCTTATTAATGGAACAAATAAAGGAACACTAAACCCTTACCATGGAGTTAATTCAAATATTTTAAGTATTGATGTTAAGCGAAACGGCTGGAAGAGTATTTGGGGGTTGTGCAACGGCGATATTTGTAAGAAAATAAAATGGACTGCCCGAACTGCTACCAATAATGGGAGTAATGTAGTTGCAGAAATGTGGACTGCGAGTCCATTATATAATACTTTGTTCTGGCTACCACTTGGTAAGAAAAACTACTATGCTCAAGCAGCTTGGGGAGGAAGTTCTCAGGATAATGCACCTGGCGGTTTGATTGGTGAGATATTTACAGAAAATTATGAAACCCATGCTACGTTTTTGGCCAAGGAATTGATTTATTTAATTACAGGTGACAAACCAGATTTTGATATTAATCTCAACAACTTTACTATGATGCCGAGTTATAGTAGTGCTGATTTACAATTTCCTAATAAGAACTTGTATATGAAATGGGACGATCAATACTTATGTGGTAAAACGCCATTTGATTTTGTATATGCACCACCTACAAATGAGGAACATGTATTTGTATCGCCACAAGGTTCAGTTTATTTCGAAAACGAAGCAAGATGTGCAGTAACTAATTTGCCTACATTTACTGGCACTACAATAAACGGAGGCTCTTCGCTTTGTGTTTCGGGTGTATATTCAATTGAAGCATGTAAACCCGGCATTAATATTACATGGACAGCATCTCCTTCAGGTGTTGTTTCAATAGCAGGGTCGGGCACACAAGTAACTATAACTAAAATAGGCAATGGCAACATAACATTAACTGCCACAATTAATGAATGCAGCCAATCAAGAACATTAATAAAAATGATAAGCGTTGGCGCTCCGGATGCACCATCCATTTCACCAATTAATTTTGATGCAAGCTGCGGCACATTTGCAGAAGCTTATTCCACCATACCATCTGGTACAACTGGGCATCTTTGGAATTTAAATTATGGACAAACAATAGTAGATAAAGATGACGTAGGTAGTAACTACTTTTATATAAACACGTTTGTAAATACACCAGAAATAGGACAAACCTATTATAATTATCTTTCGGTTCAGGCTAAGAATGCTTGTGGCTTAAGCGACCCAAGCTCTATTGTAAGTATGACAGTGGGGCCAGTACCATCTAACTGCGATGGTGGCGGTGGGCCAATTATGCTAAGGGTTTCACCAAACCCTACGGGTTCATCTGCAAACGTAGAAGCTTTATTAAATACTTCTTTTATTAAACTAAAAGTGCTTGATAAATTCGGCAACTTGAAAAAAGAATGGAACTATCCAAGTAAAACAAAAAAGGCATTGCTGAATTTAAATAATCTTCCACAAGGAATTTATTTTCTAAAGGCTTTT
>JANNVW010000047.1:0-4317 GCA_031408295.1 Ferruginibacter sp. | reverse complement strand
GCTTACATGCAAAACTACCTAAACGAGTTTTGCTATAAGTTTAACAGAAGATATTTTGGAGAAAAGTTATTTGATAGATTACTTGATGCTACTCTTTCTAATGCATGGTATAAACCTTTTCCAAATAGCGTATAGTCATTGAAAATTCATAATTAATAGCAGCAATTTCATCGTCCTTTTTCAAGGAGTCTATAAATGCATTGCTTATTTCAACATCATAGCCAAAATCATTTTTAATTTTTTTAAAATATGCTTCTTCGGAACTGCTACTCAATTCTTCTCTTAAATCATAAGACTCAAAATATCCTAAGCGAGAATTAAAACTACACTCCATTTTTTTGCCATCGGTACTATTGCTAATAAAAATATTTGTTACTTTATTTTCTTTTATACTATCAGCTTGTAGCGGAACTAAATATGGATTTTCGCTAATTATTCTGCCAGAGCCATTATAGCATTCCTCAGGCAAATGATTAAACCCATTTCTTTTTTTAGATGCGTCTAATAAATATGTGTTATCCTTTATTGTAACTTTTGAAATTAGGTAATTAAATCTATTTAACAAAGGATAAGCCTCATATGCCAATCCATTATCTCTGGTGCTAAGTAAAACTGGCTCTGCTTTAATATCTGCTTTTAAAAGCATAGCGGTAAGTAGCATATTTATTTCAATAATATTTCCCTTCTTTGTTTCGTAAGCCTTTTTTAGATTTTGAGGCATGTACAACGCATCGTAGTCTGTGCAAGTATAATTATTTTTTATAAAGTTGAAAATATTCTTAGCCGTAGTAATATTGTCATTTTTTAAAGTCAGCTTTTCAAGATCGTCATTAAGCCATTTGTTTTTTTCTGATAATGCCAAACCAAACTGTTCATCTTTTAATAATTCCTTTGTAGCTTCTTGCCAAGTTTGCATAATGGGCTTTGGTGCTTCGTTAGGATAATTTAAAGTACTTAGCTGAAATTCTATTTTGGAAGTGTGATTTCTTAAAGTTGTTGTATACCTTTCTTTCACAAGTGGAGAGAGATTAAACAATTCCCATTTTGAGAAAACATTTGTTGCATCGTAAGAAAAAATATTTGATTGACCAGATGCCCCGCCGTTTCTATTTAAAATATTATAGCGTTGGTTAGTTTGCTTTACTTCTACAGGTGTTAAATCGTAATACCCTCCTGTTAAAAAGATAAAATTAAATAAGGTAGGTACAGTTACATCATATTCTGTTCGCATAACAGGATACTTATCTTGAAAATAAAACCCTCGTAAATAACTTGCCCTTGGAGAAATAATTCTATAAGTATACTCTATAATACAACCCTCTTTAATATTAGGAAAAGTAAATTTTTTTATAGTGACATCTTTGGTTGCTTTATCTTTAAATATAGCCTCTTTATCTACCTTGGTTTTGGTAATTGCACCATTTTCTATTATATAAGTAGCCGCCTCTAATTTTTCAATATTATCCTCTGCTTTTTCTCCTTTGTACAACGGTATTTCTATTGTAGCTAGGTCAAAAGCATTTTTATTTAGTATAAGTACTCTTTTGTGGTAAGTATAAATAATGTTAAACCACGAGTCATTATTAGCCTCATATTTGGCAGAGCCTGCATCGTACAAAATTACTGCCTGTGCATTACTATCAAGTTTTTTATAATCAGGGTTAAAATCTTTGGCAGCAATCTCTCCATATTTAATTTTCTCTATGTTTTGTTTTTGCGAAAAGCAGATAAACGTGCACAATAAAATGCAAATTATTAAGCAGAATCTTTGTCTCATTAGAATGGTTTTAGCAGTGGAAACGAAGATAATATAAATATATCTTATAGATTTAATTAGATAAAAATTATCTCTTCTTTAAAGAAGAACAAGTTTTATTGGAAAAAGTAATTCTGAATAAATTATTAAGTAGTTATGCACTTGTAAAAAAATCAGTAAATTATGATAATACATAGTAACTATAGAATGTTAAACTAAAATTACGTATTCTCTTTCTTTCCCAAGACACCAATTTGCCTTTTTTTTAATAGTATAAAATACCTACGCATTAATAACAATTTGTTTACTTACGCTTAAAGGTTTTTGTAATTTTTTTGAAGCTGTCTAAATTCTTTTTAAATTCTTCTTTTGCCTGACCAAAAATTATGTAATAGTCACCCTGATCATTAAATAGTATTACTTGATAAAGCAATTCAAGTTTGTCTCCTTTAGTTTTCCCATCTGCAACAATTTCATATCCTTTCAAGTTATCTATAGTTATTTCTTTAATTTCTTTGATAACATTATGTTCACCTCTTGGAAGTTTTCTAATTCTTTCCTCTGCATATTTCTTTTGATTTTGAGGTGAAATTTTTGAAATAGAATTACCCACAATTAAAGTTGGTTTTTCAGTTGGAATTTTTCCGTCAGTGGAGTAAAGTAAACTGCCTGACATATACTTTATGAGTTTAAAATCCGTGTCTTTAATGTCTATTGTAAAAGTTGCAGCTTCAAGAGAGTTTTCATTTTGCGAAGCATCATAAACGGTCGAAAGTAAAGCAGTTTTAATTTTTAATTCAATATTTTTTGCGGCTTTGGGATAAATCCCATTTACTAAAACAGTAACTTTTGTGTCGCCAAAAATAAGAATTTGTTTTATGTAAGTTGTACCATTGGCAGATTGAGTAACATTTATTAGCATTGCCTCAGAGCCGTTGAAATCAATAGTTTGCTTACTTACAAGCGTCATACCTTTCGTCTTTAAGGCTGCTGCTGTAAAGCCCGCTAGAAGTGGTTGATAAGCTGTCGGGAGTTCATTTATCATTATTGAAGAACCAGTTTCGATATTTTGAAATCCACTAAAAGTTGTGGCTTTCACAAAATCACTAGGTGGAATTAAACTACATTTAGTGCCTGAAACTTTTATAAGTTTCTCAGTTTGCGCCAAAACTATTTGCCCTAGCAAAAGGAACAAAAATAAAAATCTATTTTTCATTGTGTAGGTTTCATTTTAAAATCTATACTAGTAGCCCTAGATAAAACCTTATCTCCTATTCAATTTACTCAACAACCTCAATATTTCCATATACAACCAAACGATTGTTACAAGCAAACCAAAAGCACCATACCATTCCATATACTTTGGAGCACCCATTTCGGCACCTTTTTCTATCATATCGAAATCTAAAATAAGATTCATAGCTGCAAGCGCAACTACGAAAACAGAAAAACCAATTCCAATAGCACTTCCTTGATAAAGAAAACCTGGCATGGGTACATTAAAAAAACTAAGTCCCCACAATGCCAGGTAAAATATACCAATACCAGCAGTGGCAGTCATTACAATTGCTTTAAACTTTTGAGTAGCTCTTATGATATTAAACTTATACAAAAGATACATACCCACCACTACAGAAAAGGTAAGTGCTATTGCTTGTAATACAATACCACTATAACCACCTGCATAAAAACCCTCAGTAGCACTTTGTGCACCATACTCAAAATAAGCTGATACTGCTCCCAAAAACAAACCTTCTAACAAGGCATATACAGGCGCTAAGTATTGGCTCCATTCTTTTTTAAAACTTATAAGAAGCTGTTTGAGTTAATTAAATTTTTTACCCATTAGGTTGAGCATTGCTATATAAACAAAACTAATAGCTGATTCTTTAGTTCTTTCATAATCCATTACTAATCTTCTAAAGTTTAGTAACCATGCAAACGTTCTTTCCACAATCCACCTTTTGGGAATCACTTCCCAATTGTTTTTATCATTACGTTTAACAACCTCTAATGCTATATTCATTTTTTCTTTTAAGTAATCCGCAATTTCTCCTTTGTATCCACCATCTGCTAATATTTTTTCTAACCTTTCTTCATCAAAACGTAAATCATATAAACAATCAAATACTTCTTTTGCTCCTTTACTATCGTGTATATTAGCGGCGTGAGCTACTACACATATTATTAAGCCCATCGTATCTACAATAATATGCCGCTTACTTCCTTTTATTTTTTTATTGCCATCTATACCTCTTTGTTGTCCACTTATTGAACTCATTCTTACACTATGGCTATCGATAATACCTAAACTTGCAGATTCTTTTTTGCCATTCTTTTTTCTTAACGCTTTACGTAATTGTTGATGTGCTACCTCTATTATTCCTTCTAAAGTCCATTTTCTAAAATACCAATAAACAGTTTCCCAAGGTGGATAAGTGCTAGGTAAATGCCGCCATTGACAACCTGTTTTTGTTAGATAACATATCGCTTCCCAGATTTGTCTTAAATTATGTTTCGACTTTCGTTTGAAAGTTAATAAACTTTCAATAATTTGCCAT
>JANNVW010000046.1:0-3027 GCA_031408295.1 Ferruginibacter sp. | reverse complement strand
CGGTTCGCTATTGAGCTGTGGTTCGGGCAGAAGAACATAGCCTAGCTTTTGGTTCTTATCATTATCATTTATATCTTTATTCGGCTTTAGTTCCGGGCTGAACGGAATTCTAATTCCACACCTGCACAAAGCGCTACCGTTGTAAGAAACCCCTCTGCACCACAAACAATAATTTCGTTCAAGTTAGTGTGGACAACAAACAACAGTAATACAAATGAACATCAACAAAAATACTCAACATGTTTACAGCACACTTGCAAGGCGCACAAAGCCAACACACAGAAGCCAACCTTGCAAGAGAGCTGCAAACACAGCATTACTCAACAATGAGAATTGGAGTAATTTATTCGAAAGCAGGCTATTGAATAGCAGGTAAATTGCTTGTGCTACGCACAAACTACCCAGCCCACCCACCACCCAAAACGATAGATTTTTAACGTAGTTAAAAATCTACACAATTATTTAAAATAATAATCTTACTTTGCATTCAATAAAATTTTCTCCCCGACTATTTTAATAAAATTTAGGATGTAAATACTGTATAGTGTAGAATCATAATGCCCTAAAATTAATGTTACCATTAAGCAAAAAATATAAGACTAACTTATTAAAAAACAAGACTACATAAAACAACCATTAATTAGTATAGAAAATACTAGTAGCTCTTTAATAGCAGTGCTAATATTTTCGTTATTTATTACTAGTAACTATATCATAAATTCTTTTTACACCAATCAATTTCTATTTTTAATTGAGGGTAGTATCATAATATTTGCTTTAGGATTTATAGCCTTACAGAAAAGCGATATTACTATTTCAAAAATTACTTTTTACAATATTATTATTGTTGCTTTATGGATAAGCTATATTTTATTCACTGATTACTTTATCAATACAAATGGAGAGAAGACTAAATCAACTTATCTTATTGTTAGTTTAATTTTATACATCGCTCTTACATTTATATTTACCCAATATCAAAATATTAAAAAAATCACTTTTGTTTTTATATCAATCTTGGCAGGTATAGAAAGCATTTATTGCATTCTACAATTTTTAGAAATAATAAAAACAAATAATTCATCAATAAAAGTAACAGGTAGTTGGGTAAATCCCAATATTACAGCAATGTTTCTAGCTTTAATTCTGCCCTTTGTGTTATTAAGTGTGCTTGACAAACTTACTAAGTACCGAAAAGTTTTTGTAACACTTTTAACTTTAATAATTGTTTCACTAATTCTCCTTAAATGCAGAACAGCTATTTTAGGTTCTTTACTTGCAGTAGGTTTGGTGTTAGAATGGCATTATAAAGTTTATGGGAATTTTATAAATAGAAGCTCAAGAAAATTAATATTTGCAACTACAGTTTTGGTAATATTATTAATAACTATAGTTGGATATTTTAGCTATTACGTTAAAAAGGATTCCGCAGATGGCAGAAAACTTATTTGGAGTTTATCATTAAAAATGATTGCTGAAAAGCCATTATTTGGTTTTGGCTACGGAAGCTTTGAAAGAAATTATAATTTAGAGCAGGCAAATTATTTTTCAGGTGATATAAGCACAGAAAATGAAAAGGTAAATGCCTCTCATACTGATATGGCTTATAATGAAATTATAGAAAACGCTGTAGAAGGTGGTATTTTTGGCTATGCTTTATTTGTAGCCTTTATTGCTCTTACACTACATAATGGAAGAAAACTTTTAACATTGAATAGTTATAAGACAAATAGTAACACAATTAGCACTAAACCTGAAATGAAAAATATCGATAGCGAAATACAAGTTATTGTTTCGTGTATTATTGGAATAATAGTTTTACTCTTTATGTCTTTGGTGAATTTTACAATTACCGCTGTTCCAATTATGTGTATTTTTCTTCTATTTGCATCCATAATAAGTGCTAGCAAATTAAATGAAAGTGAACCTGTTATTATGTCTTCTTTTATAAAGAAATTTTTTACATTAACGTTTATTTTGATGGGCTTATTATTATTCTACAATAATTTGACAACAGCTTTTTATCAAAGAAAAATAACAACCGCTATTAATTACGCTAAGGATAAAGAATATGCTAATGCTTTCTCGGTATTAGAAACTATTCCCATAAGATATCAAAAGAATGTAAATTTTTACCAATCTTTAAGTAACCTATATTATCTAAATAACCAAAAAGATAAAGCATTAGAAGTTTACGAAAAAAGCAATTTATTATACAGCTCTCCATTACTGTATCAGCAAATAGGAGACTGCTATTTTGCGCAAAAGGGATATTCCAATGCAATACAAAACTATGAAATGGCTAAAAATATACAGCCTAATAGATTTACTCCACGATACCTTCTTTTGAAAGTATATATTGAGCAAAAAGACAAAATAAATGCTTTGAAGTACGCAAATGAAATTGTTTTACTAGATGAAAAAGTACCTTCGAGTACAACCAACTCAATAAAAAAAATAGCACAACAATTTTTAAAATCAGTAAATAAAAAAAATGGCTAATAGGTATATCAGAAAATTAATACTTTGTTTTATGGTAATGTACTCAAACATTACAAATGCTCAAACATTTATTTCCCCTGAAATAGTTGATAAATATCCTTCATCTATATTCGCAAGGGTATATGAAGTAACGCTTGCTACTTTAATACCTTATGAGAAGCAAATTAAACTTGCTAAGTTTCTAGTAAAAAAAGACAGTTTGATTATGGCTGTTACCACTAAAGAAAAAGGGTTACCCTATAGCAAAAAACTAATAGATTCTTTGCAGTTAGAATTTGATAACTTGTTTGATTATGAAGAAACATTTAGATACAATTACTTTAAATACAAAAATTATTTTGAAGCGGATGCTAAAATGAATGCTGCAAATATTAAACAAAAATACAATGACTATACGCTATTTGGAAAAGGTTTATACCATGCATTAGAAAGAGTAGCATCAAGTAATCTATCAAATAACTTTTCTCCAAAATATCTTCTGTTAAACTTATAGCAAAACTCGTTTAGGTAGTTTTGCATGTAAGC
>JANNVW010000045.1:0-6965 GCA_031408295.1 Ferruginibacter sp. | reverse complement strand
GCTTACATGCAAAACTACCTAAACGAGTTTTGCTATAAGTTTAACAGAAGATATTTTGGAGAAAAGTTATTTGATAGATTACTTGATGCTACTCTTTCTAATGCATGGTATAAACCTTTTCCAAATAGCGTATAGTCATTTTATAAATTCAATACAACTTCTATAACCTGAAGGAGGTAAGGCAGGAGATTTCCAATTTTTTCCCGCATTATTAGTATATAAACAATTGCCTGTAATAGAATCTTTGCTGGTAAAATCACCTCCAACAACAATAAATATTTTATTATTTTTTGCAGCTATTGAATTTGCTCCCGTACTTTCTTTACCCTGTAAAATAGGTAGACTCATCTTTTTGCCATCTATAAATAAGTGAGATGATAAACCACCGCTCACCAAAATTTCTTTTCCATTTTTTAGTTTTCTGATATTTGAACCACTACTTGCAAAGCACGCTTCGCCAGTGTCAGCTCTAGGAAGGTTATCAAATGAATCTTCTAACCAATTATTTCCCGAGTCATTTGTTCTTACAATAAAAAATCTACCATTTATAGGGTCGCCTACTACCACTCCCGTTTTATCATTTATAAAATCCATAGCATCCAAGAATATACCTTTTGTATTTTTCTGATAAACTGTTTTCCAAGTTTCACCTCCATCAATAGTTTTTAATATATAGGCAGGAGAGTCTATTCCCATTATAATTGCGGTTTTATCGTCAAAAGCTTCTATATCTCTAAAATCTGTTTTTTCAAAACCTTTTACGGTTATCCATTTCCATGTTTCACCAGCATCTATACTTTTAGCAACGGTGCCATTACTCCCACTAGCCCATATAATTTTATCAGTTACAACACTTAAACCACGCAAGGATGTTTTGGTTCCGCTGGTAAGTACTTTTACAGTTTGCGCATTTAGTATATTAATGACACAAATCATAGCTATTAAAAAAGAAACTATTTTTTTCATACAACTTTTATTAAACATTAGTAAATTTTATCATTAAAGCATCCTCCTTTTCTATACATTATTTCTACTTTAATAATCCTATTTTTGAAGATAGTTATAATTATCTTTATTTAGATTAAAAATACATTTTTAATGAGCTACAATTATTTGCCACTAGATAGAAAGCATACCAATTTCCAACAAATAAAAAACCTACTGGCGTTTGATCAATTGGTATCAATAACTTTTGATGCACATGAACGCATTTTAAAGTGCAGGAAATATTTAGATGAAAAAATGAAAAGCCCTGATGCATTGTATTATGGCATAAATACTGGATTTGGTTTTTTACAAAATGTACAAATAGATGATAGCCAACTTAGCGAATTACAAAATAATTTATTAAAATCCCACGCTTGTGGGCTAGGAGAGGAAGTACCAGAAGATATAGTGAAGTTGATGATAATGCTTAAAATAAAATCGCTAAGTTATGGCCACTCCGGGGTACAAATAGATACCGTAAAAAGGTTGATGGATATGTATAATGCGAAAATGTATCCGATTATTTATACACAAGGCTCGCTTGGTGCATCGGGAGATTTAGCCCCGCTTAGCCATTTAGCTTTGCCATTAATTGGATTGGGCGAAGTATATTTAGAAGGAGAAAAAATGAGTACTGCCGATGCACTAAAAAAACTTAATTGGCAACCCATAAAGCTACAAAGCAAAGAAGGAATAGCATTGATAAATGGCACACAATTTATGAGTGCATATGGCTTGCATAATTTGGTGCAGGCAGAAAAATTAATGTATTGGGCAAATATTATTTCGGCAATAAGTTTTGATGCATTTAATTGTAGTGAAGAACCTTTGAATGCGCATATACATACAGTGCGCCCACATGAAGGGCAAATCAGTGTTGCAAAAACATTAAGCGTTTTATTAGAGGGAAGTGAAATATTATTACAGAAAAAAAATAATGTACAAGACCCATATTCTTTCCGTTGTATACCGCAAGTACATGGTGCTACAGAAGATACCATCAACTATATAAAAAATATTTTCATAACAGAAATAAATTCCGTTACAGATAATCCAAATATTTTTCCTGATGAAGATTTGATTGTGAGTGGTGGAAATTTTCATGGGCAACCGCTTGCATTGGCAGCCGATTTTTTAGCCATTGCTATGAGTGAAATGGCTAGCATAAGTGAGCGAAGAACTTTTCAATTATTGAGTGGACAAAGAGGGTTACCAAATTTTTTAATAAAAAACCCTGGCTTACATTCGGGCTTAATGATACCACAATATGTGGCAGCAGGAATAGTAAGTGAAAATAAACAATTGTGTACACCATCGTCTATTGATACAATACCAAGCAGCAACAACCAAGAAGATCATGTGAGTATGGGGGCAAACGGTGCTGTAAAATGCAAACGTGTAATAGATAATGTAGAAAAAGTATTGGCTATAGAATTACTTACCGCTGTGCAAGCAATAGGATTTAGAAGGCCATTAAAAACTTCTGCTTTTTTAGAAGAAATTATTACAGCTTTTAGGAACGAAGTTTCGTTTAATGATGCGGATAGAATTTTGCATGATGATATGGAGAAAGCGATAAAATTCTTAACTTTATACAAAATTTAGGATATGCAAGTTTTAGAAACCCCCTCTTCTTTTAGTAACCTTCAAAAGGAGTTACTTAAATTATACTCAGTAAATGTTGCAGATGAAGATTTATTGCAAATACGATTAATGATTGGTAATTATTTTGCAAATAAGGCAACAAAAGCTGTTGAAGATTTTTTAGCAGAGAAAAATATTTCTACTACTGAATATAATAATTGGCAAAATGAGCACAGCAGAAAGAGTAGTAATTGATACAAATATATTTATCACTATTTTTAAAAAGGATGGTGAAAATAGATGGATGTTTGATAAGATTTTAAATGGAGAATGGATACTCTGCTTGAATAATGAAATTTTTATGGAATATTGGGAACTGCTCGAAAATAAAATGACCGTTCAAATTGCATCTAATATAATTGATTTCTTGATTTCTCATCCCCACATTTTATTCATTGAAAATTTCATTCGACTTAACTTAATTTCGGTAGATCCTGACGATAACAAGTTTTGTGATTGTTGCTTTTCTGCTTCTGCAATTTTTATTATTTCCGATCACAAGCATTTCGACATTCTCCAAGATATTGAATTCCCCAAAATAATACGATACAAAACTTTTCAAATTAGAAAAATTTATTTGTAAGTAAATTCCAATAAACCAGCTTTAAATTATTTTAAAAATAAAACGATGTCTTACGATTACGAAAAATATAAAACACCAACTGGTACAAAACTAAATTGCAAAGGTTGGGTACAAGAAGCGGCATTGCGTATGTTGCTAAACAACCTAGACCCTGCTGTAGCAGAGCGTCCCGAAGAATTGATTGTATATGGTGGCAGAGGAAAAGCTGCACGAAATATTGAATCGTTGGATTTAATAATAAAGGCATTAAAAGATTTGGAAGACGATGAAACATTGTTGATACAAAGTGGCAAACCTGTTGCAATGTTGAAGACCCATAAAGATGCACCCCGTGTATTAATTTCAAATTCGCAATTGGTGCCGAACTGGGCAAACTGGAAGCACTTTGATGAGCTAGAAAAAAAAGGATTGATGATGTACGGGCAAATGACAGCGGGTAGTTGGATATACATCGGCAGCCAAGGCATTGTGCAAGGTACTTATGAGACATACAGAGCGGTTGCAGATAAAAGTTTTAATGGTTCATTGAAAGGTACATTAAATGTAACGGCAGGGCTTGGCGGCATGGGTGGCGCACAACCATTGGCTATTACCATGAATGAAGGCGTGGCATTGGTAGCAGAAGTAGAAGAATGGAGAATAGATAAGAGATTAGAAACAAAATATCTTGATAAAAAATTTGATAATATTGATGAAGCAATCGATTGTGCTTTAAAAGCAAAAGAAGGAGGAGAAGCAGTAAGCATAGGGGTTGTATGCAATGCCATAGCTTTACTACAAAGACTTATTGTTAGGAATATTGTACCAGATACACTTACTGACCAAACATCTGCCCACGACCCTTTGATTGGATACATACCACATAATTATACCAACCATGAAGCAGATGCATTACGTGTACAAAATCCAGATGAGTACGTAAATATTAGTTATGATAGTATGTATTTGCATGTGCAATTAATGCTGCAATTGAAAGATATGGGTGCAATAACTTTTGATTATGGAAATAATTTAAGAGCAAGAGCTATTGAGCACGAAGAAAAAGCAAACAAACCTATTGGTGATTTTGAAACCCTAAAATCTCGTTCTCCAAATGGAAGTGTAAATGAACTTTTCCCTGGGTTTGTACCGGCATATATTCGACCACTTTTTTGTGAAGGCAAAGGCCCATTTAGATGGGCAGCATTGAGTGGTGATGAAAATGATATTGCGGTAACGGATGAAGTAATGATGAATCTTTTTCCTGAAAATGAAGGTATGATTAGGTGGATGAAAATGGCAAAAGAAAAAATTGCTTTTCAAGGATTGCCAGCACGCATTTGCTGGATTGGACAAGGCGATAGAGAAAAAGCTGGACTTGCTTTTAATGAACTCGTGCGTACTGGAAAAGTAAAAGCACCCATTGTAATTGGCAGAGACCACTTAGATACTGGAAGTGTGGCAAGCCCAAACAGAGAGACAGAAGCAATGCTGGACGGTAGTGATGCTGTGGCGGATTGGCCTGTGCTTAATGCGCTTGTAAATACTGCTGGCGGTGCAAGTTGGGTAAGCCTGCACCATGGCGGAGGCGTAGGCATGGGTTATAGCATACATGCAGGTATGGTGATAGTGGCAGATGGTACAGATGAAGCCGCTGCAAGACTTAGTCGTGTATTACGCAATGACCCAGGCATGGGTGTTATACGCCATGCAGATGCGGGTTATGACGTGGCAAAAGATTATGCAAGGAAATATAATTTAGACATTAAAGAACGATTGAAGTAACAAATTACCATTCATCAAAAATTATTGTATTTACTTTTGAAATTTTTATTTTTATATAAATTAATTTGTATGAAAAAAGTTTTATTTTCAACTGCCTCACTTGCCATTTTACTCTTTTTATTTTCTTCATTTGCTGTTGATGAAAAAATTAGAGGAGAAAAAGTATTACAAAAAATGTATAAACGTTATGCAGGCAAATGGTTTAGCAATTTTTCTTTTTCTCAAACTACTGAAAATTATAAGAAAGATAGCCTAATAAAGACTGCACAATGGCACGAAACAATTGTATATCCAGATTATTTTAGAATTACTTTTGGAGAACATAATGATGGTAATGCTATCATTTATAAAAAAGATTCTTCCTTTTTATTTAGAAATTCAAAATTGGTACAAAAAGGATTGCGGACAGAAGATATGCCTTTTTTACTAGGCGGTATGTATTTTATACCTTTTGATAGTATAAAACCAAAAATGATAAAAGAAGGATTTGACGTAACTAAGGCACATACTAGTATTTGGCAAGGTAAAAAAGCATTTGTAATTGGTTCTAATACTGATGATGAAAAAAACAATCAGCTATGGATAGATGCAGAAAAGTTAGTTGTAATTAGATTCTTAAAATATTTGCCAAGTATAAAACAAGAGGCAATTATGAATGACCATCAAAAACTTGGTAAAGCTTGGAGTGAAACAACAGTATTATTTTATATTAATGACAAATTGTATCAAAAAGAAAAATATTACGATTGCAAAATAAATACAGCAGTAGATATGAATATTTTTGATACAAATAATTTTATTAAATGAATTATTTGTAGTTTTTTAAATTGATAAGTTAGTTTGTTAGATAGAATTGTTTGAAATAATATTATGTGTAAAAAATAACTTTTGAAATTAACATCAATATTTAAAGATTTTTTTGAAAAAGAAAAAGCTAGTAGCTTTATTTTATTGGCTTGTACAACATTTTCTATCGTAATATCCAATAGTAGGTTTAGTGAAAAGTATCTTGCAATATGGCAATATCATGTAGCTGGTTTTAGTATTTTACATTTGATTAATGAGGGATTAATGACAATTTTTTTCTTATTAATTGGTCTTGAATTGGAAAGAGAATTATACAATGGTGAATTATCAAATAAGCGAAATGCTTTGTTACCATTGGTGGGTGCTATAGGTGGTATGATATTACCTGCCATTATTTATTTATTTTTTAATTACGGAACGCCTTTGCAAAAAGGAGCTGGTATTCCAATGGCTACTGATATAGCCTTTGCCTTAGCAATATTATCATTGCTTGGTAAATCTGTTCCAGCTTCGTTAAAAATATTTTTATCTGCGCTTGCAGTCATAGACGATTTAGGTGCAATTATAATAATTTCTATTTTTTATACTTCTACTATTTCTTGGATGTATTTAACTTTTGTATTAGGTATATGTGGCTTACTTTTCATACTAAACAGGTTTAAAATTACAAACATTATTCCTTACATAATTGGTGGTTTTTTTATGTGGTATTGTATGTTACATTCTGGTATTCATTCAAGCATCTCAGGCATTATACTAGCATTTGTAATTCCCTTTGGTGATGGTTCAGAAAAATCTAGTTCACATATATTTCAAAGATTTTTACATAAGCCAGTTTCCTTTTTTATACTTCCACTTTTTGCATTAGCTAACACTGCAATAATAGTAAGCACTAGCATAAAAGAAGTATTTGTGCAGACTTATAGTTTGGGAATTATGCTTGGACTTGTGTTTGGAAAAGTGGTGGGGATATTTTCTTTTTGCTATTTTGGAGTACGAATGGGTATTTGCAAATTGCCTGTAGATATTAAAAGATTAGAATGACTGTACGCAATTTGGAATAAACTAATTTATTTAGTATGTTTGTCTAAAATAGTTAGTTATGAATATGTCATTTTTCTTTAGTAATTATGCAACGGAAGAAAGTTGTAAGCTTTTTTTCAAGGCTAGAAAAGAGTCT
>JANNVW010000044.1:0-71458 GCA_031408295.1 Ferruginibacter sp. | reverse complement strand
AAGTTAATTGATATCCACATAGGTTGAAAAGCAATGTGGGCATATATTTAAAAGAAAAAGCAACTTGTAGTTCTAAACACATTTTACAATGTCTACAAATTGCAATTTCAACAGCAAGGTAAAAAAAACTTTGATAAGTTCTTTGACAAATCTGTCATAAATAAAATTGGCAAAAAAAGCGGCTTTATTTTACGTAAACCAAAAAAAATAACAGCCTACCATTTTGTGGTTAGCTTTATTATGATTTGCTGCAATGGTCAAAATACCTTTAGTCATTGGGCATTACAAATAAGTATGCTCACCAAGAAAGCGGTAAGTAAACAAGCCGTTTTTGACCGATTAAGTAGTAGTTCAACCGCATTTGCTAAACAACTTTTAGAGCATGTTCTTAGCGAGCAGATAGGTAGTGGTTACGCATCGAGCCTTTTCGAAGGTTTTACCAATGTATTGCTGCAAGACAGTACAACGCTGCGTCTGCAACAAGTATTATCAAAAATATTTAAAGGTAATCATAGTGGAGGGGAACAAAAGGCAGTGGCAAGGATACAGAGTATTTTCAACATGAAGACAATGAGTTTTAAGTATTTTTCATTGGGTTCATTTACTGAAAATGACCAATCAGCAAGTGGAATAATATTACCATTATTAAAAAAAGGAGATTTAGTAATAAGAGATATGGGCTATTTTGCCATAGCCACATTTCAAAAAATAATAGCCTCAAAAGCGCATTTCTTAAGCAGATTAAAATATGGCGTAACCATAAGCGACGAAGAAGGGAAAGTTATTTTACTTAAAGATTTATTAAAACAAAAGAATGGTGTAGATAGGTGGGTATTTATAGGCGTAGAGAAAAAAATATGGGTAAGACTAGTAATGCTGCCGCTGCCACCAGTACAAGTTGCAGAAAAAATTAGAAAAGCAAAAAACGATAGAGATGCTAGATTAAACCACAGCAAAGAATATTATCTATGGTTAAGGTTTAATGTTTACATAACTAGCGTAGGTAGTGAAGTGTGGGATAGTAGTGAGGTTGGAAAAGCTTACAAAGTACGATGGCAAATAGAGATTATTTTTAAGTCATGGAAGTCAGGATTTAACTTACAAAACATATTGCATGAAGGCTGTACTAAAGTAGAAAGGGTAGAGGTAATTATCTATCTCATGTTGGTGTTTATGTGTTTGGTGATGAAGAAAATCTATGGACAATATAAAAATAGGATTGAAAGAAATACAACGAAAGTAATTAGCCTAATGAAATTAGCGGTGCTAGTAAACAACAACATTAAAGAGGTAATAACATTACCACAAAAGGTTTTAAAAGATTTAATAATGAAACATTGTTGCTACGAAAAACGACCCAATAGAATTAATATGACAGATTTGTATAAAAATATAAAAAGTTAACTTGACGCCAATGGCAACAAGTGCGGGGCAGGCCGAATCCAAAGCCCAACAACGATTTTCAGCCCACAGCCCCAAACATTTTCCATATGTGTAAACATTCGGTATAAATTCATCTATTGTTCTACAAGGTTTTACAAAAGTTTCGCTAATTTTATACTATGAATAGTTTTGGAAATGATACCATAAAGGTTGGCATTTTAGATATGTACGAAGGTGCAGATAACCAAGGCATGCGTTGTATTAGAGAAATACTAAATCAATTTGCAGAAATGCATGGGCTCGATTTGGTAAAAAAAGAATTTGATGTGCGTAGAAAAAATGAATTACCAAGCCTTGATTTTGATATATACATTTCAAGTGGTGGACCTGGCTCTCCGCTAGATAGCAAGGACAGTGAATGGGAAAATGCTTTTTTTAATTGGATAGAAAAAGTGGAACAATTTAATGCGGCGGAAGAAAATGTGGTAAAAAAACAAGTATTTTTTATATGCCATTCTTTTCAGTTGGCTTGCAGGTATTTTGATATTGCTACTGTGAGCAAACGCAAAAGCACTGCTTTTGGAGTTTTTCCTATTCATTACTTAGCAGATGCAAAAGATGAATCAATTTTTGCAAAATTAACTGATCCTTTTTATGCGGTTGATAGCAGAGACTTTCAGGTGACAGGTCCAAAACACAATCGCTTAAAAGAAATTGGCGGAAAAATATTGGCTATAGAAAAAGCTAGACCGCATGTACCATTGGAAAGAGCTATCATGTCTGTAAGATTTAACGAAAATATGGTGGGTACGCAGTTTCACCCAGAGGCAGATGCTGTGGGTATGAGCATGCACTTGCAAACAGAAGCCCGTAAAAAAATAGTAGTGGACAACCACGGGTTAGAAAAATGGCAGAGCATGATAGACCATTTAGGTGATCCAGATAAAATTGCACATACATATGCCCATATTTTACCAAATTTTTTAAATGAGGCACTAAATAAAATGCAGTTAGTGGAGGCTTAACTTTTGAGAGTTGCGGGTTACGGGTTAAAAAGTTTCGGGTTGAGGAGCACCAATCAACTAATAAACCAATCAACAAATCAACTAGCTTTTATGCAAAAGGAATTACGTAAGGAGTTTAATAAAAATTTTACAGAAGAAAAGTACCAAGAGTACATGAAGGAAATAGAGGCTATAAGCCCAGGCGCATTGGATTTTAGAAATGCAGAAACGCCGCTTTTTATTCCAAAAGATTTTACAAAAAAAATGTTGGATGCTTGCGAAGATATTATTGATGTAATCGTTGCACCAAATTTTAAAGACCTCACAGAACGTAGCATTCCTGCGGCTTTACGTGTAGCAGGCAATGAAGGGCATGCACAAATGATTGTATTTGATTTTGGTATTTGCGATGATGGCAAAGGCGGCTACGAACCACAGTTGATAGAGATGCAGGGCTTTCCAACACTCTATGGTTTTCAAGCTTACCACAGCGAACTTACTGCAAAATATGCTGAACTACCTAGCACACATTCTTCTTATTTAAATGGCTACAATAAGGAGTTGTACATACAATTATTAAAAGATATTGTTGTTGGCACTCATAACGTAGATGAAGTTATACTGTTAGAAATTTTTCCTGAACAACAAAAAACAAGAATAGATTTTCATGCTACGGAAAAATTATTTGGCGTAAAAACAGTTTGCCTCACCAAACTAAAAGCAGATGGCAAGCAATTGTATTACGAAAAAAAAAATGGGGAAAAACAACTTGTAAAAAGAATTTACAATCGTTTAATTTTTGATGACCTACAGCAGCAAGAAGGATTAGAAAACATAATCGACTTAACAAAAGAATATGACGTTGAATGGGTGCCGCACCCAAATTGGTTTTATAGAATTAGCAAATTTACTTTGCCATTTATTGATAACGATTATGTGCCAGAAACATTTTTCTTAAATGAAGTAACACAACCAGTAAATTTAGCGGAGTATGTGTTGAAACCATTGTTTTCGTTTGCAGGCATGGGTGTGGTTATAGATGTTACCCAAAATGATATTGATAAAATAACAGACCCAGAGAATTGGATATTGCAACGCAAAGTACATTACGCTCCCATAATAGAAACCATGGACGAACCTGCAAAAGCAGAAATTCGTTTGTTTTATTTTTGGAAAGATGAATGGGCTAGGCCAATAGCGGTGCACAACCTAGCCAGATTGAGCAAAGGAAAAATGATTGGCACTCGATATAATAAAGATAAAACTTGGGTGGGTGGTACGATTGCTTTTTTTGAAAAAGAATAAGAGAATGTGCAGATGTGCAAATATGCAAATGGGCAAATAAAAATTCAAAGCTCATCAATTAAATATAATGTTTTAAATTATAGATATTTAATAAAGAAAAATAACGAAATGACAAAAGGACTCGGAAGATTTGAATTTTATTTAATACAGCTAGATGACTTATTACTAAAAGCTGCTCAATCAAAAAACCCTGCTTTGTTTTTATACCAAAACGATGGGCGCACCATAATATTCATGCTAGAAGGATTAGCTAAGTTGTATGCAGGTATGCATAACGAAAAACAATTTCTTAAAATAAAAGAAAGGGTGAAACTGTTGGAAGACTTACTTGGTGGTATTGACCACTATGATAATTTTGCAAAAGACTTTTTAAAGGATGCTAAAATACCTGCAACCGTTACCAAATTTTGTGAAAAGAAAAGAGATGAGAAATTGGCTGAACTTAATGCTGCTCTCTTAAAAAGAAAATGGATAAACCATGATCCACTTCGCACAAAAAAAATAAGGAAGCGTTTAGCAAGAATGGATTGGCAAACATCAGAAAAGGAAATTGAGTTGATTAAGGAATTCTATTTGAAATCTATAATAGGTATTAATAATTTTTACAAAGAGGCAGGCCCAGCATTTACAAATTTAGAAGAACAAGTACATGAAATTCGTCGTAAGTTGCGTTGGTTAAGCATTTACCCACGAGCTTTGCAAGGTGCTATACAATTAAAAGATAATAAAACAAAAGACAAAGCCGTTGCAAAATACCTAATACCAGAAATTATAAATTCTCCATTTAATAAAATGCCAGCTAAAGGTACTAATAACCCAATATTGTTTTTAGAGAAAAATTATTTTTTGGCATTGAGTAATATACTTTCAACATTAGGAACATTAAAAGATAGTGGATTAAGGATACATGCACTAGCAGACGCCATAAAAGAAACACAAACTGTAAGTGAAGAAATTGCTTTGCAACAAGCTTATAAGCTAACAAAAATGAAGCCTGATGGGTTAAAAGAAATTATGGTTAAAGCATATGATATTTGTAAGTTATATTTTGAAGAAAAAAATTTAGAAAAGCTTGTTTCAAGTTAAATTTGATGACCATCATAAAATACTTTTCAAAATCGGACTGTCTTATCCATTGTAATAAACTAATTTCAAATATATTTTTCTCCCAGGTTTAAAAGATTTCCCCATAAAATCTGAACTATCTATTTTACATAAATATTCATTATAATCTATTTTGCTTGGGAGATAACAAACAAAAGAGGCTGCCCAAAAGAACAGCCTCGTACTTATTAAACCGTAATGTTTTTATAGTACCATTAATTTGTCTGTAAGTATTTCAGCACCTTTTTCATCTACCACTTTTACTAGGTATGTACCTTTTGTAAGCTGGCTTTTTAAGTTTACAAGTTGTGTTTGTTGCCCTTTAGTTAAGCTAGATCTTGTATTTTGAAGGCTTCTACCTGCTAAGTCTGTAATAATAATACTGTAATTACCTTGTAATTTACCGCCAAGTATAATGTTAAATGAACGGCTAGATGTTGGGTTAGGAAAGATATTATTTTCTCCAATTACACTTGTATTTACTGGACTTATTTTTGAAACAGATGCATTTCTAGCCTGATCTGCTTCTTTTTGCAATAATAAATTACCACTAGCAAGGTCTGATGCATTATATACTAAATCTGAACCTTCCATTTTTGTTGCTTTTAAATCTGCAATGCTCATCTTATAATATCCTTCAAATGCAGTAGCACTTGATAAAATTATATTTCCATCTACATCTACAGCAGCGCCATTGGTTGTATAGTTAGCTGGTAAACCAGTTATGTTTCCTTTAAAAGAAGTTATTCTAGTATCAGCATCTACTACAAACACATTTCTTGTAGCAGAAATAATATATAATTTCCCAAAGGCATCTGCAATCATATCTCCACCCCAGCTAGAGCATTTGTTGTGTACAGAAAGTCCTTTATTTTCCTCAGCGTCTATTAAACCACCAAGGTCTATAATCGAAGGTTTTCTTCCAGTTGTAAACCTGTACAAATGATTGCCATCATTGGTTACTGCATATCCATTACCATCAGAAGCTATAACCATTCTAGTAATATTATTTGCCTCATCAGTATTAGCGCTAGGGGTATAACCAGGTATTGCAATACTATAAAAAGTAGGTGTTTCGTTTTTTACATTGGCATCCATCCAACGAAGTTGTCCAATGCGCATTGGTGTAAAAAATAATTTTTCACTTCTTCTATCATATGCAGCAGCTGCTACAAAAGAAGAAGTAGGATATTGAGCAGCGGAGTAAGCAGTACCATCATTTACTGTAGCCTGATTTAATGTTTTCTTTAAATCTACATCAGTAATATTGTAGTTTGTTTTGCTTCTGTCAAATATTGTTTTGCTTACTTGCCCAGTACCCAAGTCTACTTGGCGTATGTTCATCCACATATAATCTTTATTGCCATCTCCAGTAATAGCAAAGCCTCTGTTAGCACTTTGTGCATTCGCAATAAACGAAGAGGCTAGTAACCCTGCTGAAAGTAAAAGTTTAAAATTCATAGCTTTTGATTTTTTTGTTATTTATAATTTGAGTACAAGTTAGTAAAAAAGATAATACAGTCAAAAAAAAATTGATGAGTGGTGGTAATATTTACAATAAATTAATACTAACTACGGCTGTGGTATTTAATTAAACCATCCATTGGGTCTTTTAACACCTTTCCTAGTTTTAGCTCATAATCATTGCACATTTGCTTTAAAATATCTTTAAAGCCATAGGCTACACTGCCTACAAAATTTATAGAAAGCGTCCAACTTTCTCTGTACTTATATATATGATTAAAGAAAAAATCGTTTATACTATCTTCAATAATGTTTTCTATCATATAGTGCCCCCTATTTTCTACCAAAAAATTTGCAAAATTAGATAGGTAGCGGTTTGGCAACTCCTTTTTATACACACAGTCTAAAATATCTGCCACATCATGTGGGTACTTGGCTTCAAACTTATCCATTAATTCGGCATCAAATGTTTTATATAAATAGTGTTGCAACACTTTTTTACCTAAATGTGTGCCACTACCTTCATCACCCAATATAAAACCAAGTCCAGGGCTATTTTTTACAACCTTTTTTCCATTGTAAAAACAAGAATTTGAGCCTGTACCTAATATACATGCAATACCCTTATCATCTCCACACAGTCCTTTAGCAGCGCCTAGTAGGTCATGCTCCACACTTACTTTAGCTGTAGGGCATACTTTTTTAAACCCTCTTTTTATTAAAGATATATTTGTAGGATTGCTACAACCTGTACCGTAGTAAAAAATTTCATTTATAACCGTCTTACCCAATTTTGGTAAAAGTTCTTTTGTTAGTATTTCACTAAGGCTTACATCGTCCAAAAAATATGGACTTATGCCTTGAGTTTTAAATAACTGCTTTTTTTTGCCTTGCAAAAGACAAAATTGGGTCTTAGTAGAACCGCTATCTGCTATGAGTATGGAATGCATTTTGGATTAATTGAATTAACAAGATAAAACATTCGAAGTAAAAACTACTCGAAAAAATTATCTTCGCAAAAAAATAATACACCTACAAGTAAAAAATAAAGAAAAATTAATATGCTTTGTGTTAAAGCCATTCTTTTTTAACGAAACACATTTGTACAAAATATAATTATGAGTAATAAAAAATTGAATATTTGGCTACCATTGATGTTTAGCGTTGTTATGATATTAGGAATGTTGTTGGGTTACAAAATGAGGGATGGAATACCTGGCAGAAAGTTTTTCTCTACAGAAAAGCACTCTACTTTACAAGAAATTACTGACCTTTTAAAAAGTCATTATGTAGATGAAATAGATGCAAAAAAACTTACAGATACTGCCATTCAAGCTATACTTAGTAAGCTTGATCCTCATTCTATTTATATTCCAGCAAAAGATTTAGAACAAATAAATGATGAAATAAAAGGTAGTTTTTATGGCATTGGTATTGAGTTTAACATTATTGATGACAGCTTAAATATTATACATGTAGTAGAGGCTGGGCCAGCAGCACAAGCTGGATTACAAACAGCTGATATTATTTTAAAAGCTGGGGATAGCATTATATCTGGAAACAAAATATCTACTGAGCGAATAAGAAATATTTTAAGGGGACCTAGCGAAAGCAAAGTTGAACTAACGATTTTGCGCAACGGAAAACAATTTAAACAAAAAGTAAATCGTGGCACTATTCCTATTGCAAGTTTAGATGCATATTATATGTTGGATAAAACTACAGGCTACATTAAGCTTAATAAATTTAGCTCTGAGACCTACAAAGAATTTATGAATGCATTGCTATCACTAAAAAAATTGGAGATGCAAGCCCTTGTATTAGATCTTAGAGGCAATGGTGGTGGGGTTTTAGACGAGGCCACAGAAATTGCTGATGAATTTTTGGCAGGCGATAAATTAATTACGTATACGGAAGGACTACATCATCAAAAAAAGGATTATAGGTGCCGTAGAGAGGGACAATTTGAAAAAGGAAAATTGGTAATACTAGCTGACGAAGGAAGTGCAAGCGCAAGCGAAATATTAATGGGAGCATTACAAGATTGGGATAGAGCAAGTATTGTAGGACGTCGCTCTTTTGGCAAAGGGTTGGTACAAGAGCAATATGACCTTAGTGACCGTAGTGCTTTAAGGCTTACTGTGGCTAGGTATTATACACCAATTGGCAGGAGTATACAACGTTCTTATAAAAATGGATCTAAATCATATTTTGAAGATATTAACCATAGATTTACTGATAGGGAAATGATTTCAGCAGATTCTGTAAAAAATGATACTACTAAAATTTATAAATCGCAAGCGGGCAAAAAACTATTTGGAGGTGGTGGAATAAGCCCAGACTTCTTTGTAGCTATTGATACTGGAAAAATGGGTAGCATATCTCTAAAACTCTACACTAAAGGAACATTAGAAGATTTTGGATATAAATATTACAAAGAGCATAAACAAAATCTTGTTCAATATAAAAATGCGGCACAATTCATAAAGACGTTTATGATATCAGAAAGCGATTGGAAGTATTTTGAAAAATTTGCTTTACAAGATTCTATTTCTCTGACAAATATCAACTTACAAGAAAAAGCATATATCTCATCTGTTTTAAAATCTTCTATAGCTAGGCAATTATTTAAAAGTGAAGGATATTTTGAAGCCATTAACGAAAAAGATATTTACATAAAGAAAGCTTTGGAAATCATTAAGTAATAGAGCTTACCTACATAAAAAAAGCCCCTAGAAAGGGGCCTCTTAATTCAATTTCTGGCTGGGGGCAATAGATATTTTGTACGTATTGCTGGTCTTTGCCAAAATATTGGGTTTTAAAGCTTGGTCTTTAACGATGGATATTGGATATTGAATCTTTTCGTTGTTAAAACAAAGATGAAATATATTTTATAATCTGAATGTAGTTTTACATATTAAAGTTGAATAGAAATTATTCTATAATGTATAATAATATTATCAGAATAACCGCAATGGCTAACTTTTTAATCAAAAAACATGTAAACATATGATTTTCAATAAGAAAAATCTATAGTTAATTTTAATTTTTACAGCTTGTAAAAAAACTCCTAAAATAAAAGTTTCAAAAAAACTCATTTTCAATAACAATTAAATTTATGACATCTAATAAAAAAATCAACTTCATTAACTTATTTAGTTCAATACTTTCTATTACAGCAATTTCCTTTTTAATAAGCAGTTGTGGTTCTACATCGTACTTTAGAACTTCTAACGATGTTTATAAAACCCCAGCTATAATAAATTTAATGGACGGGAAAAAAGTAGAAGGAAAAATTACAATTCTTTTTGAAAGTGGTTTAAACCCAGTAAACTATATTGTTTTGAATAATGTAGAAAAAGAAGAAAAAATTTTAATAGATGATATTAAATCATATGAGATAAAAAATACACTTTACTTTCCCAAACAAATTATTATTGAGAACACGGGAGAAAAAAGAATATTGTTTTTAAAGGAACTTTCAAAAATTGATTCCCGCATTCAGTTATTAGAACTTTACCAACAAAAAAATATAAATACAAACGAAATTGAAAGACATTTTTATTTCATAGTTACCGATAAACAAGAGAGATTTGAAGTATTGAGTTTAACAAAAAAAGAATTGGTTCCAAATTTCGATTATAAAATGTCAAAAATTGTAGAAGACTGCCCTACCCTTGCCAATAAAATACTAACAAAAACTAAGGGCTATTTTGTTCCATCAATAACTTTTTCTGATTACAAAACTTTAGAAACACTACAAAACATTATTGAGGATTATAATAATTGTAAATAATTATAGAGTAGAACCATTTATAAATTCCAGACTAGTAGATAATATTAATATTTACATTTGCACATTCAAAAATAAACATAACACTATGTGGTTAAATAACATCTTAGAAACTATAGGGAGCACTCCTCTTATAAAAATAAATAAAATTACCAAAGACCTACCTTGTACTGTATTAGCCAAAGTGGAATATTTTAACCCAGGCAACTCTATAAAAGACCGTATGGCTTTAAAAATGCTAGAAGTAGCAGAAAAAGAAGGCAAAATAAAACCTGGAGGCACTATAATAGAAGGCACAAGTGGCAATACTGGTATGGGACTAGCTTTAGCTGCATGTGTAAAAGGATACAAATGTATTTTTACAACTACTGATAAGCAATCTAAGGAAAAAGCCGATATTTTGAAAGCTGTAGGTGCAGAGGTAATAGTATGCCCAACAAATGTAGAACCAGAAGACCCTCGCTCCTACTATTCTGTATCTAAAAGGCTGGCCACAGAAGTACCCAACTCTTGGTACGTAAACCAATATGATAATTTAGCCAATAGATTGGCGCATTATGAACAAACAGGCCCTGAAATTTGGGAACAAACAGAAGGTAAGATTACACATTTGGTAGTGGCTACAGGAACTGGTGGTACCATTGTAGGTACAGGTAAATATTTGAAAGAAAAAAATCCTAATATCAAAATATGGGCAATAGATAGCTACGGTTCTTTACTAAAAAAATATTTTGAAACTGGAGAGCTAGATCAAAAAGAAGTATACCCATACATTAGTGAAGGATTTGGGGAAGATTTTGTGCCTGAAAATTACGACATGACAGTAATAGATGAATTTACAAAAGTTACTGATAAAGACGGTGCAGTAATGGCTAGGCGTATAGCTAAGGAAGAAGGTATGTTTTGTGGTTATAGTGCTGGTAGTTGCTTGCAGGGCGTTTTTCAATTAAAAAATCAATTAAAAAAAGATGATGTAGTTGTTTGTATTTTTCATGACCATGGAAGTAGGTATGTAGGCAAAGTATACAATGACCAATGGATGATGGAGCGTGGCTTTTTAGATGTAAAAACATTTAAAGATTTAGTAAGTGGCAGAGGTTCGCAAAAACTTATTACCGTTACACCAAAACAAACTGTAATGGAAGCAATAGAATTAATGAAAAAATATGATATTGAAAATATTCCAGTGTTTGAGGCAGAAGCCAATGTGGGTGCAATATCTGCCCATGGTTTATTTGACAAAATTTTAAATAATGCAGATATAAAAAACCAAAGCATTGCATCAGTAATGGAAAAAGCTTACCCAATTGTAGCTTTTGATACAGCTGTAGAAAGATTGAGCACATTTATTACAAAAGAAAATGGCGCAGCATTGAGTAAAGATGAAAGCGGCATGCACCATATTGTAACCAAGCACGATATTATACAAAGTCTTTCAAAATAGTAGTACGTTTTTATACGCAGTTACTTTATATTAATAAAATCTATATAAAAGCCATGTTTTAAGAGCATGGCTTTTTATATATTCCAGATTTTTAAAAATCACATCTACGTAGTTTTACGATATTTTAAAAGTATTAATTCCAACATAAAACTAGCATATCTACTTAAAAAACTGTAATTACTTCATTTTAATAAAAGAGAAGTTTTGCTCTTGTGCACAAGTTATTAACACCGCATCTTTGTAAAAGAAATTAAAAAGCTGTTCTACAAAACTCTACAGCTAAAAGTTTCAGTTTTGCTTTACAATCTTTAAATATCGATTGAAAAACCAAAAACCATTATCCTGCTTATGCTGTAAAAAGCGATGATAGCAAAAACGTTTTAGAATCGCATGTTCCTATTAAAAACCAAAACAATGTTTTTTGACTATGCTGTAAAAAGCGATAATGGCAAAAAAAGAATCTAATCCTTAAAAAGAACCTAACAAAAATTCAAAACCAACAAACTGCTAACCCAGTTTATTTGTGAAAAAACAGAACACATTGAAACCGGAAAATAATTGACTGACACAAAAACCCAGCCTTTAAAATCTTCCTGGAAAACCATTCATGTTTTTGTCGTTGGTTTGAATAAAACTACTTCCCCAAACTTTTGCTTTTGCAAATATTTGTGGAAGTTTTTTGTTTTTAGATGGTTTCGTACTTTTATGTATGTTTATAACCGTTACTAATAAACCTGATATTACTCCTAAAAGAATTATTAGCCTTGTGCCATCACAAACCGAGCTACTGTGGCATCTTGGTCTCTATGAAGAAACAGTGGGCATAACCAAATTCTGCATTCATCCAAAGGAATGGTATACATCAAAAACAAGGGTTGGTGGTACAAAGCAAGTAAATATTAAAAAAATATTTGAATTAGAACCAGACCTTATTATTTGCAATAAGGAAGAAAATGTAAAAGAGCAAATAGATGTACTAGCAGAAAAATATCCCGTATTTGTATCAGATATTAGCACTTACAAACAAGCAATGCAAGCTATTACAGCAATTGCTAGCATAACAAATAAAACCGCAGAAGCCGCATTGCTCATTCAAAATATAGAAGCTTCCTTTGAAAAGAATATTGCTAATAAAGGAAATATTACTGCCGCATACTTAATTTGGAAATCGCCTTACATGACTGTAGGTGGAGATACCTATATATCTGACATGATGCGTATAGCAGGATTTGAAAATGTTTTTAAAAATAAATTTCGTTATCCAGAAATAAGTTTAGAAGAATTAAAGCAACTAAATCCTACACTTGTATTACTATCTTCTGAACCCTACCCTTTTAAAGAAAAACATATACAGGAGATAAAGCAAACTTTGCCAGATACAAAAATACTGTTGGTAGACGGAGAAATGTTTAGTTGGTATGGTAGTAGAATGCTTTATGCTGCTGAGTATTTTAATAAACTACAAGCACAAATCAAACTTTTATAAAGCGTGAAAAAGTATTTAACATGAGCTTACTTTGTAAGAGCTGTTATTAAGGAACGAATAATTATGTTTTTATAAAAGCCTATAAATGCTACGCTGTCTTATTTTGCTTGCAGTTCCTTATTTTTGTAAAAAACCACTATGGCAAAATATGGATCTGGCGTTTTGTTTGGCGCTGAACTTGAAGCATTGTACAATGATGCAAAAGACAATGAATTTGCATTACCAGCAGTAAATACTATTGGTACAAATACAATAAACGCAACACTGGAAACAGCTGCTAAAGTAAACTCACCTGTAATTATTCAATTTTCAAACGGTGGAGCACAATTTATAGCTGGCAAGGGAATGCCTAATGATAAACTTCAGGGAAATATTGCAGGCGGCATTTCAGGTGCATTACACATACACAACGTAGCTAAGCATTATGGTGTACCTGTAGTTTTACATACCGATCATGCTGCAAAAAAATGGTTGCCATGGATAAGTGGATTGATAGATGCAGGAGAGCAATTTTACAAAGAAAAAGGTCAGCCTTTATTTAGTTCTCACATGCTAGATTTATCAGAAGAACCTATTGAAGATAATATAGCTACATCTGTAGAATTTTTTAAGCGTATGCAACCATTGGGTATGGGTATAGAAATTGAACTTGGTGTAACAGGTGGAGAAGAAGATGGCGTAGATAATGAAGATGTAGATAATGATAAACTGTATACACAACCAGAGCATGTTGCCTATTCATATAAAGAGCTTAGCAAAGTTGGTAGTTTGTTTACCGTAGCTGCGGCATTTGGAAACGTACATGGTGTTTATAAATCTGGTAATGTGCAATTAACTCCAATCATTTTAAAAAATAGCCAAGATTATATAGAGCGTGAATTAAAAACTGGACCAAAACCTGTTTATTTTGTATTTCATGGAGGTAGTGGCTCGCCACAAAATCAAATAAGAGAAGCCATTAGTTATGGTGCTATAAAAATGAATATAGATACCGATTTGCAATGGGCATTTTGGGAAGGAATACTAAACAACTACAAGGTACACGAAGGTTATTTGCAAGGCCAATTAGGTAACCCAGATGGGGCAGATTCCCCAAACAAAAAGCATTACGACCCTAGGGTTTGGTTACGAAAAGGCGAAGAGCATTTTTCTAAGCGATTGGAAGTAGCTTTTCAAGATTTGAATTGCATCAATAGAAATGCTTAACGATATTTCATATTTTTTTATACTTAAATAAAAAGGGTTGGTTATTTTATTTAAGAGGCAAACAATAAATAATACATGAAAAAAGAAGAAGATTTTGAAGCTAGTATAACTGGTGATAGTGATAGTGCAAATCATTTGAAAACCAGTTGGTTTAAACGTATAAAAAAGGGCATTTTAACATCTACAAAAGATAAAAGAGATGCACCAGATGGGTTATGGGAAAAATGCCCTGAATGCAAGTACACTTGTACAATATCAGAATTAGATGATCATTATTTTGTGTGTCCTAAATGCGAATATCACCATAGAATTGGGAGCGAAGAATATTTTGAAATTTTATTTGATAACAAAGAATATAATGAGCTTTTTGCCAACATCAAATCTAGAGACATGTTGGGTTTTGTAGATTTAAAACCATACGGAAAACGTTTGGAGGATACCTATAAAAAAACAGATATACATGATTCTATTACTGTAGCGCATGGCAAAATAAATGAAATGGATTTTGTGGTTGCCTGCATGGATTTTGAATTTATTGGTGGAAGTTTGGGCAGTGTAATGGGCGAAAAAATTAGTCGTGGTTGTGACTATTGTATAGAACATCGTATTCCGTTTATGATTATTAATAAAAGTGGCGGTGCACGTATGATGGAAAGTGCATTTTCTTTGATGCAGTTAGCAAAAACTTCTGGAAAATTGTATCAATTGGCAGAGGCAAAAATACCCTACATATCGCTTTGTACAGATCCTACATTTGGCGGTACTACAGCATCTTTTGCCATGCTGGGAGATGTAATTTGTGGAGAGCCAGGTGCACTTATTGGTTTTGCTGGCCCTCGCATAGTTAAAGAAACTATTAAAAAAGATTTGCCCGAGGGTTTTCAACGGAGTGAGTTTTTATTGGAACATGGTTTCTTAGATTTTATAATACACAGAAAAAATTTAAAACAAAAACTAACCGATTTATTGCTGATGTTTAGAAATTAAAAAAATGCTCCCGTAAAAGGAGCATTTTTATTAATATAAAACTTGAACTTTTGTTTTTATAACTTTGGTAAAATTATAATGTGGAGATAAATAATAAAAAGGCATATTACGAATATTTTTTTGAAGCTACATATACAGCTGGGCTTGTATTGCAGGGTACCGAAATAAAATCGCTACGCAACGGCAAAGCAAGCTTTAATGATAGCTATTGTATTTTTGATAGAGGTGAGCTTTATGTAAAAAGTCTGCACATATCAGAATATGCCTTTGGTACATATGCCAACCATGAGCCATTGCAAGAGCGAAAACTTTTGCTAAACAAAAAGGAATTAAAAAAACTAGAATCAAAAATTAAAGAGAAAGGTTATAGTATTATTCCGTTAAAAATTTTTATTAACGAAAAAGGTTTTGCTAAAATGGATATTGGTCTTGGAAAAGGAAAAAAGAATTATGATAAAAGAGAAACAATAAAAAGTAGGGAAAATGATAGAGAACTAAAAAGAAACTATGGATTATAGTCTTTTTTATAGCTACACCCTATTTTTAAAAAACTAATCATAAAAGGCTACAATTAAATATCATTTTTGCAAAGAAAATTTTAAACAATTATTGAGATAGTGTAAATATTATCATCATTGTTTTCTATTTTCATTTCACTGCCAAAAAGTTCCATCTTACGTTTTAAGTCAACAGCATAATCATCTAATGCGTTTATTACATTGCTACTGTTGCTATCAAAAATAATTTTTAATTCAGGCTTTGCGTCTATATGGATAAGAAAAACACTTACCTCTTTTGCTCCAATTTTTCCAACTATATTTTCTAATTTATCTTCTACAATTCTATAAATATGAAGAGATAAGTCTTTATCGATTTTGGCTTCATCAAAAGTGTTAGCCATAAAATTTATTTTTACGGGCGTCTCCGTTTCGTATACTGTAAACAGTTCTTTTAAGGCTTCTGTAAGCCCTAAAAGCTCGAATGTAGAAGAAAATAGTGTGTTAGAAATTGTTCTTATTTTCTTTATAGCCTCGTCTAAATGATTTAATCCGATAGTAATATTTTCATTTTTATATTGTGCTCTAAGCATACTAATATAAAATTTTATAGAAACTAAAATTTGATTTACATCTTCATTTAATTCGTCTTTTATTTTCTTTCTTTCATTTTCATGAGAAACGATTAATTCTTTTCCCAATAAATTTTTTTGTTCTAATTGTTGTTTATGAAGTTCATTTTCTAAAGCCCTTAAATGAGAAATATCTTTCATTGCGCCTATCAGTCTAGTTGGCTTTCCTGTATTATCTCTTGTTATGTAACTTCTATCATATACAATTTTATACGTTCCATTTTTGCAACGAAATTTATATTCATCTTCCCAAGAGTTTAAAGTACCAGTAAGCTGTTCATCAATTCTATTTTTAACCCTTTCAATATCTTCGGGATGTATATTATTTTCCCACCAAGATGTGTTATCCTTTAATTCTTCATTAGTATATCCAAAAATATCTAGTATTCTTTTATTGTAAAAAACCTTTTCGGTAACCATGTCATAATCCCAAATGGCATCGTTAGTAGCATTGCCTAAAGCCTCAAAACGATGGAGCGTTTCATTGTATTGAGAAACTATCTTTTTTGATTTTTGTTTTAACACAAAAATTGTCAAAAACATAAAAACTAGCGAACTAACTACATATATAATTGTTTGAAGTAAATGAAGTCTTTTGAAACCTGAAGTGAGTTCAATATTAAAGTAAATAGGTGCAAAATAAAATACTGATGCTGATAATAGTATAAAAAGGATAAATCCAAGTTTTACAAATCGCAAATAAACCAAAGATGGTGTTTTCATAATTTCTTGTAAGGTATAGCAATTAGATTTTGGATAATGGAACTGCAAGTTATAGGACTATAAGTATAAAGACCTAAAACAAAGGGAAATAGTTTCTTTTTTAACAAGAATTTGGTAAGGATTTTTATATTTAATAATTGATAATATTTATTTAACTATTGACAGTATCAAGAATAAAATAACTTATTTTGTAATGTTTGAAATTACCAAAGAATAATAGTGAATTTTTACGCCTTTAAAATTTTATTTCCTATTGCACACTCCAGACATTTCTTTTTATTGCAATAATTATTCTTCAACTGTATCAGTGCTTGAGAGTCGTACACAGACTTATTTACTATTCCAAGCTTTTCGAAACCTTTTGTAATACTATTTTTTTCGGGTAACAATTTTTCTGCCCATTCCAATGCTCTTAACTTATATATCTCATTATTATTATGCCAACCATATGCGTACAATACAGGAAGCACAGTATTGGTAATTATATTTTGTATCATTTGCTTACCCAGTGCCTTTTTTTTAAATGTGGTTAGTTCATCAAAATTGTAGTGGTAATGCCAATAGTCATTTGCAACTACATCAAACATTTTTTCAACTTCGCTTAAATTTAAAGCTTCTTTAATTTTAGAAAATAAGTGATTGCTTTGAAAAACTAAAGAAGCCAATTGAGAAAGCCTAATGGTTGGAAAATTAGCTGGGCGCATCCTCAAAAAGAAAACTGGGAAATGTATTTTTTCTAATAAATATTTTTGTTTTAAAAATCGATACTCCCTTTGCAGCATTAATGCATAATCATCTGCATAAACATTTTCCAATAACCCTGCTTGCCCCATAAGTAAAGCTTCTAGCTGAAGCAATTGATTTTTATGCTTCCCTAATATTGATAATGAAATAGACTTTGCAATACCTTCAAAAGCATCACTATTTATTTTTAAACCAAAATTCCTTGCTATCATTTGCCAAAATACCTCCTCCCAATGTTGGTTATTTTGTTCTAGCATTTTTTTTACATATAAAGCTTTTTCTTGCAATCGCTCTACTACTAATCTTTCTTTCCAAGCGGAGAAAACAAAATCATCTACCATACCTATGTGCTGCTCACAAGGAATAAAACTCTGAGCATTCATTAAGCCTTCATATTTTTTTAGAAGCAAATTTGACACCCTGCTTTTTAATTCTAGTACCGGAAAGTTTAATTGAAGTTCTTTATCTTCCTCCCATACAATATGTAAAATAACATTGTTGTAGTTTTTATCGCTGCTGTGCTTATGCTGTTTCCATTCAGAAGCTTTTATATGTATCTCTACGCTACCTGCAAGCAATGTAGCTCCACACTTTACCTTGGCGTTTAAAAAATCGGGACCTTGATTGCTGTTGTGTATGCCAGCATAAACTACTTGTAAGGGTTCACCCTCTGTAGTAAGTAGATTGGTATTATTGTAATACTGAAACTGCCATATATATTGAAGAAGTTGCTCTGTCATAAACAAATAGCTTGTAAACACAATATAAGAAAAAATAGTGCTACAATCAAAGTGAAAATTTATTCTTTAAAAAATCTATTGCATAATAAATCAATGTAGTTAAGTTAAGCAGCATTTTAGTAAAATGGCTAAAGCCCAAAAACCAAAGCCATTGTGGCTAAAGCCACTTTCGTTTTTTATTATTTTGTCCCCGTGCTAAAGCACGGGGCAAAGCATAAAGCACGGGGCAAAGCACAAACCCTTAACTTAACGACATTGCATAATAAATGTACAATAAAGATTTGCTGCCGAAACTAGCCTTGATAGAAGTGGAAATATTTTTGAGGAACGAAAAAATATTATAACGGATAGCAGGATACCAATGTTGATTTATGCTCTTTTGATGATGCTCCTAAATAAAATGAAATCAGAATAATCAAAAATAACTTAGCCTCCTATATTTGTTTCAAACTAGCCACTACCCTACTTATAGGCAACCCCATTACATTATAAAAATCGCCATCTATTTTTTTAATGCCTACTGCTCCTATCCATTCTTGAATGGCATACCCACCTGCTTTGTCAAAGGGTTTGTATTTATCTACGTAAAAAGAAATTTGCTCATTGGTAAGTTCATGAAAACTTACCGTTGTTACATCAGCAAAAAAGACACTCTCATTTTGCAATAAAATAAAAACACCGGTGATTACATTGTGTGTATTTCCAGAAAGCTGGGTGAGGATTTCTACTGTATCGGCTCTATCTTTTGGCTTACCAATAATTTTGTTATTGCAAACCACAATCGTGTCAGCTCCAATTATTATTCTATTTGGATTTATATTTGCCACAACCAGAGCTTTTTGCTTTGCTATAAAAATAGCCGTTTCTTCAAAAGACAAACCTGATGGAAAGCTTTCATCGGTATCGGCTACAATAACTTCAAAGTCTATTTCAGCAAGCTCCAATAATGCTTTTCGCCTTGGTGATTGTGATGCCAAAATAATTTTTTCCATAGGACTAAATTGTAAATTTTAGAAATAGCATAGAGATGATACCAGCTAGCATTACAAATTTAATAATATTACTAAGTGCATGATAATCTTTTGACTCCACAGCGCTGTATAATTTTTTTAGCATGAGTAATAATGGTAAAATAACTAGTATTAAAAAATATACAGCTGCAAACCACCAACCCGACTGCCATGCATAGAGCATAACAATAGCCAAAGCTGTAGTAGCTACAACCAACCAAACAGCTACAAAAACCTTGGAAGCTGGTACGCCCCAAGCAATGGGCATGGTTCGGCAATCATATTTTCTATCTCCATCCATATCTTCTAAATCTTTTACAACTTCTCGTATAAGTGTAGTTACAAAAGCAAAACCCGCATATAAAAAAGTAAATTTAAATAGCTTTTGTACATTAAAAGCATGCGTATTTTCTACCCAACCTTGTAGCGATAAAATATTTGCTCCTACAAAAATATACACAACTAAAATAACCCAAGCGGTTAGCGCTGCTATCATTAAATTACCAGATAATAACTTTCGCTTTAGCGTAGTGGAATAAAACCATAAAGCAAATACACAAGCTATGTTTACAACAACAATAAGCCACTCAGCTGTACGATAGCTAACATACAAACTCAATAAAACTGCAATTGCAGATAAAACCAAATGCCATACAATTGCCCATCTACGCTTAATAAATTTACCAATGATTATTCTATTGGGTTTATTAATTAAATCTATTTGTACATCAAAATAATCGTTGATGATATACCCTGCGGCAGCTATAAAAACAGAAGCTATTATTAAGAGAAAAAATAAAAGATTTATTTGATTGCTTGATTGCACTTTTAGCATAGGAGCATAAACACAATAATAAAACAGCAATTGAGTAAGTATGATGAAAACCAAATTTGGCCATCTTACCAATTTTAAAAATGCTGCAAATAATTTCATTGAGAATTTTATTGCTTTAAAAGAAAATATATCTTTTGAGTATGCTTTAAATGGAGCTTACATTTTCCAAATCATTCCAGTTGTTGTTGAGTTTTAAAACTTTCTCTATCACATCCCTCACGCAGCCTTCTCCTCCTTTTATAGGTGAAATATAATGTGCAATACTTTTTATTTCCTGCACAGCATCTGCCGGCGCACATGCTAGACCTACCATTTGCATAGCTGCTACATCAGGCACATCATCTCCCATATACAACACTTCTGCCCAATCTAACTTATTATCATTTACATATTTTTGCAATACTGCGGGCTTGTTTTTTACGGCTAATTCTATTTTAGAAATACCAAGTTTCTCTAGCCTATTTTTTATAGCATGAGATGCGCCTCCTGAAATAATTAAAATATCGTAGCCTTTTTTTATAGCAAGTTGCAAAGCATAACCATCTTTTATATTCATGCGCCTTGCCATTTCACCATTGTCCATAAGTAGAAGTGATCCATCCGTGAGCACACCATCTACATCTAGCACAAATAATTTTATGTTTTTAAAAAGGCTAAGCACATTCATACATTATTATTTTTGGTTATCTCTCCATTCGTATACCCAAGTACTTTGTATCATTTCTAAATGACCTTCATTACTTTCCTCACGCTTGCCTACAAAACTTGGTATTTCCAAAATCCAAGTAAGTAAATCAGTAAAACGAAGTCTGTAAATTTTTCCTTCATTAAAATCATCGCCAAAGCGTTCGTATAATTTTATGGCTATATCTTCGTAATCGTTCCAGTGTATGGGTAATTCAAAACTCATGTGTAAAATGTAAAAATTTGTAAATGTTATAATTTGCCAATTCCTAAAAAATGTGTCTGCATAAAAAACTTGCCAACTGTCCTTTGCCAACTGCTTCTACTCTCCTAAAAATTGTGTTTGATCTGGCAAACAAACCTCTATATCTCCGCCAGCAGCTACCAATACGCATTGGCACCCTAACCTGCTACTCAGCCTTGGATTTATGGCTCTGTCAATAAAATCTTCTTCCCTGTCCGTAAGTTCTTCAATAAGCATATCACCTTTTTCTACATATAAATGGCATGTACTACAAGCACATACACCGCCACAATTGTGATGTAAATCGATATTATTTTTTAAAGCTACTTCAAGTATAGATTGGTTTCCTTCAATATTAGATATTGTGATTGGTTCTAGTCCTTTTTGTTCAAATTTGAATGTGATATTGTACATAGTTCTTTTTTCGAAGCGCAAAAGTACTGCAATTTTACGGTCATATAAAATATCTACCCGTTTATATGAAGTTTGTATCTATAAAAATCCTTATTTTAGCCGTCCCTAACATTTCGTTAACACAAATATTTTTTAAATACAGTATGCAAATTTGTCAATTTTAGCAAGAAGATACTTACTATTATTTTAAGGATAAAAAATGAACACATGAAAACACTTACCCTTACCCTTGGAGCTATTTACATTATTTTCTTTACCATAAATTGTGCAGATAAAGAAGAAAAAAAGACAGCTCCACAAATTGCGTCCGATAAACCAACAGTAGAGACGCCTACAACAGTTACACAAAAAGCACCTATTATAAATATGGCTGATACTATTCAACTAAAGAGAATAGTACTTTGTTACAAAGACAGTTCCAATTCCAGAGAAGGTATGTTTATAAAACTTAGCAATATCTACAATAATAAATTGCCAGAAGCAATAAAGCTTAATAAAATTAATGCTATAGGTGCGCCTATGGCTTGGCACACAAAAATAAAGAACGCATTTTTTTTTGAAGCCGGTATTCCTATAAATAAATTACCAACAAAACTTGGCAAAGGTATTTATGTAAAAAATACCAATACAGATAGTGTTTTTATAGCTCATTTTTTTGGCCCTAATGAGTTAGCTGCCGGTGCATACGATGCGCTTAATGAAAAATTGAAAGATGCTCACAAAACAAAAACTGGTAATATTTACGAAGTATATGTAGATAATATTTTTGCTACTACTACCGATAAAAAGGATGCTTACAAAATGCAAACAGATATTGTGTTGCCTTACAAATAAAGAATTATTTTTTTTGACGTAAGCATTACCGAACTATTAAGCATTAGCCCCGCTATACAATACAAGTCCGCACTCGTTCCTCGTTTGCGGGCTTTTCGTTTCTATCGGGCGTAGATATTCAACTTCATATCTTCCATGTACTTTATTGTGCAATTATATTATTTTGCTATCCACCAGGTATAAAAAAGAGGAAAAATATTTCGCCAAGCTTTTTCGTTGTGTTCTCCATCTTTAACTTTCAACAATACTAATTCAACATTTTTTGGAAGCAAATTTTTTATACGCTCCATATCTTCCATCATAGTATAGCCTTCTTTCTCGCCTCCATAAAACCAGAGCTTATTGGCAAAATGCTTTTTATTCGCTTGTTTTACTAGCTTTTGCAAAGCTGGTGCTATCCAATATGCAGGCGAAAAAATACCTGCGCTTCCAAATATGTTGGGATATTTTAAAATAGCGTATGTGCTTATTAACCCTCCTAAGCTACTACCAGCTACACTTGTATGTGCGGCATCTTTTTTTGTTCTATAATTATTATCAACATACGGTTTTAGTGTTTGTACCAAAAAATCGGTGTAGGCTTCCCCTTCTCCTTTGCCATATTCTTTTGTATCATATGGATTGTATTCTACTAAGCGCTTGGCATCACCATGGTCTACGCCTACTACTATTGCATATTTACTGGTTCGCTTTTGTAAAGAATCTAATGCTTCATCAACTCCCCATTCGCCATACGGAGCTGTAAATTCATCAAACAAATTTTGTGCATCATGCATATATAGCACAGGATATTTTTCTTTACTATTTGCATAATTTGAGGGAAGATAAATCCATATTTTTCTTTTGCGATTGAGTTGTGGCATAAAAAATGAATCGGAAATGATGTGCACATTTTTGGAGGAAGTATGGTTACGAGGCTTATCTTCCATGCCCCATCCAATTGTTGTAAAATAAAAAGTAGTATCGCTGTTTATAGTAATCTGTCTATTTTCTCTATCTCCGCCATTGATAGCGTATTCCACCGTTTGCCAACTACCTTGTGTAAACTTAACGCTATAAGCGGCTTTTGCAAAATTTGACAATGTCAACTCCCAATTGTTATTTTCTTTTTTAGTGAATTGATAATTTTTATCAGCTGGCTGCCAACTATTAAAATTACCTGCTGCAAACATTTTTGTAGCTTTATACATAGCATTATCGGTAACTATGAAATGTATTTTGTATTGACAAAAACATTTTACAGAAAATAGTAAACAAACAAAAAGGCAATACTTTCTCATTTTATAAATTATTGTTTAAAAGTAATTCCTTTTACTGATTTAGAAAATAAGAAATAGTAAATTACAACATCTTTTAAAAAACATATTTTCACTTTTATGAAAAAAATATTTTCTATCCTACTTATTTTAATTGCTGCAAATTGTTTTTCGCAAATAAATGTTGTGCCTATGCCTGCTGAGGTAAAAATGGGTGAAGGCAACTTTGTATTAAATAAACAAACGAAAATTTTTGTTGCTGGCGGAAGCTTAGATAAAGAAGCTGCTATGCTAAATAGTTATTTGCACCAAAAAACAGGTTATGGGTTACAAATAATTATGGGGTATGAAAATGGCATTATGAAAACTGAACCTACTTCAAATTATATAACCCTAAATTTTGATAAGTTAGATTACAAATTAGCAGGTGCATATGTGTTGGAGGTAAATAAAAACAACGTTTACATTGGAGGAGATAATAGTGAAGCTGTCTTTTATGCAATTCAAACCCTACTTCAATTAATAGAAAACAATAACAAAACAAACAACAAACAACAAACAACAAACAAACAATTAACCACAAACAAACAATTAACCACAAACAATTTTACAATAAAACAATTAACAATAAAAGACTACCCCCGCTTCCCCTACCGTGGCATGCACCTAGATGTTGGCAGACATTTTTTTTCTGTAGATTATGTAAAAAAATACATTGATTACTTAGCTGCATACAAGTACAATACTTTTCATTGGCACCTTACCGAAGACCAAGGCTGGCGAATAGAAATAAAAAAATATCCTAACCTTACCAAAGTGGGTGCTTATAGAGATAGAACATTGATAGGCCGATATGGTAGCAATACTTATGATAACATTAAATATGGTGGTTACTACACCCAAGCACAAATAAAAGAAATTGTACAATATGCTACAGACCGCTACATCACTGTTATTCCAGAAATAGAAATGCCTGGGCATAGCACAGCTGCACTAGCAAGTTATCCATTTTTAGGTTGTACTAAAGGTCCGTATAAAGTAATGGATACTTGGGGTATATTGGATGATGTGTATTGTGCAGGCAATGATAGTACGTTTACTTTTTTGCAGAATGTATTAGATGAAGTAATACAACTCTTCCCAAGCAAGTACATACATATTGGCGGCGATGAATGCCCAAAAGAACGTTGGAAAAAATGTGCTGCTTGCCAACAAAGAATGAAGGATAATAATCTTAAAGATGAACATGCTTTGCAAAGTTATTTTATACAACGCATGGAAAAATATTTGAACAGTAAGGGCAGAAGCATTATTGGTTGGGATGAAATATTAGAAGGTGGGCTTGCACCAAACGCTACGGTAATGAGTTGGCGTGGCGAAGCAGGTGGTATTGAAGCTGCCAAACAAAACCACGATCTAATAATGACTCCTGGTAGCCATTGCTATCTCGACCATAGTCAAACTAAAAATGAAGATAGTGTTACGATTGGCAGTTATCTACCATTAGAAAAGATTTATGCTTACGAACCCATTCCATCAGTACTCAACAACAAACAACAAACACATATCCTAGGCGCACAAGGCAATGTATGGACAGAATACATGAACAACACTAGCAAATTAGAGTACATGATTTTTCCTCGTATGATAGCATTAAGCGAAGTATTGTGGAGCCCAAAAAATAAAAGAGATTGGAAAGATTTTGAAAGAAGATTGCCAACTATTTTTGAAAGATTAGATGCAGCAAAAATCAATTATAGTAAGGCGTATTATGATTTGGAAGCGACGGTTTTACCAACGGAAAATAATGAAGGGGTTTATTGGAAATTAGAAACAAATTTGAAAGATGGTTTTATAGCATATCCTCCTTTTAAAGGTAGTTCAGATGCTAAAAAATATACCACACCATTTTTAGTAACAAATTCTGAGCAAAAGCAAGCTTGCTATTTTTTTAATCAAAAACCTATCTCTTGTATTTCTCAAAAATTCCATTTCAATAAAGCAACAGGCAAAAAAATAACTCTTGTAAACCAACCGAGCAAAACCTACCCAGGCGATGGTGCATTTACTCTAGTGAATGGCATACAAAATGAAAAAGGCACAGCACGTTCATCAGAGTTTCTAGGATTTCAAGGTACAGATTTAGATGCTATGATTGATTTTGGAAAAGATATAGAAATATCAACAATAAAATTACATACGCTCCATCAAAATAGAAGTTGGATTTATTTGCCATCAGAAATTGAGGTTTCATTTATCCCATACATAGATACAACGATTGTTACAAGGCATCCACCAATTGTTTTTGTAAACCAAAAAGTGACCGATAATAGTAATGTGCAAGTAATAAAATTAGCCGAACCAAAGACTTGTCGCTATATGCGCTTGCGTGCAAAAAACTTCGGCACAATACCAGCAGGGCAACCAGGCGAGGGTAAAGGAGCGTGGTTGTTTGTAGATGAAATTGAAGTAGAGTAATTTTTTAGCTATTCATAACTGCACCACCATTTATATCAATTGCTTGTCCAGTTATAGATGATTGATTTAGTAAGTAATAGACCAAAGCAGCTACTTCCTCTGGCTCGCTCATTTTTCTTAGTGGTACGCTCTGCATAGCAATGTTGTAAAACTCATTTTTGGTAATGCCAATTCCATCAGCAATACCTTGCAACCCATCTTGTGCCATACTTGTATTTACCCACCCTGGGCAAATAGCATTTACTAAAATATTATCATATGCATATTGTACAGCCCAGCTGCGCATAAGCCCTAGCAGACCAGCTTTAGATGCACAATAAGCAGCGTAATTTGCTATGCCAAGCCTAGCAAGTATAGATGATGTAATTACAATTTGTTTTAAGGTATTTTCACTTCGCATGAGTGCAGGTAAAAAGTGTTGCACACTCAAATATGTTCCTGTAAGGTTTGTATTAATTATTTCATTCCATCTATCATTTTCTCCAAAATAATTTTCGCCTCCTACACCTGCATTGGCAATAATTCCATTTAAAACCAAGTCTCTATTTTTATCTACAATATTTTTCAAAGAAATATCATTAGCTATATCAGCGCAAAAAACTTGGTGGTTTCCATTTTCCAAAAGAGATAAAGTTTCCTGCAAGCTTGCCTCATTTCTTCCCATTAAAAAACAGGTATGCTTGTTTTTTGCTATTTCAATTGCTATTGCTCTTCCAATTCCTGTTCCTGCTCCTGTAACTAAATAATTCATATTTTTATTTTTTTAAAAATTCTATCAATCCTTTAAAATAAGTTTCTTGATCATCCCACATGCTGCAATGGCTTCCATTTGTGCAAGTAAGTAAAGACCCATTTGCAAATTTTTCGCTCATCATTTTCATAAATTCTGGATCCATCGTATCGTGCATGCCTCTTATAACAAGTGTGGGTATTTTTATTTTAGGCAAGTCTGCTGTTCTATCCCACAAAGCAAGTCTGCCGCTGATGCCAAACTCCGATGGACCTTGCATTATATTGTATACCGTGCCATTTAAATGTGCAAATGCTCTATCGATTGGCTCTGGAAAAGGATAAACCCTACAAATATGTTTATTGTAATAATTATTCATCAATAAATTCATGTAGCGAGGGTCGTTGGTCGTTTTTGTTCTTTCAAAATTCAAAATACTATCAACAACTTTTGGGTTCATCTTTTTTTGCAACACATCTTTGTTGTAAGCTGCATAAGCTGGGCAGCTACTCATCATATTACTTACTATCAATCCTTTTAAATGTTGCTGGTATTTTAGAGCATACTCCATAGCCAATATACCTCCCCAACTATGCCCTAATAAAAAGAAATTTGAACTGTCTAAATGTAATGCCTGTCGCACTTGCTCCACTTCTTCTACAAACCTTTCTGTAGTCCATAGTGTAGAATCTGTAGGCTTATCGCTCCTGTAACTACCAAGCTGGTCGTAGTATATAAATTCAATTCCTTCCTTTGGTAAAAAGCTTTCGAAACTTTCAAAAAACTCATGGTCGCCTCCAGGCCCGCCATGCAACAACAAAACTTTTATGGTGGGGTTATTTCCAAAACGTTTTGTCCATACTTTAAATTTTCCACTTGGCGTGAGAATATCAACCATTTGTACTCCACCAGTTTTTACGGAGTCGGTATCAGCACTTTTAAAATAATCATCTACAGTTATTTTATTTGTAGGCGTATTACAGGCAAGAAAAATAGAAAGAGATAAAAAAATAAATAAGTGGCGCATGATTAACTATTTGAAAACTGAATGTACACAATACTTAGGACTTTTACACAAATTGAAAATTTACTAGTTACATGAAAAACTAAAAAAAATTAAAAAGTATTGAAACGCTTGATTACATTTGTTATATGATGATAGACCTACGCTCAGACACTTTTACCAAACCTACACCTGCAATGCTAGAAACTATGTTTAAGGCAGAGGTAGGCGATGATGTTTTTGGCGAAGACGCTAGTGTAAATGCATTAGAAAAATATTGCGCTGGGTTATTTGGTATGAACGCTGCAATGTACTGCCCTACGGGTACCATGACAAACCAAATAGCCATAAAATGCCATACACAACCAGGCGATGAAGTTATATGCGACAAAGTAAGCCATGTATACATCTATGAAGGCGGTGGTATTGCATTTAACAGCGGTTGTCAAGTAAAAACAATAAGTGGTATTAGAGGATTAATAACTGCAGAAGATGTAAAAGAATGCATCAATCCTGACGATGTTCACAAAGCAAATACATCTCTTGTAGTGTTGGAAAACACTGGTAATAGAGGTGGTGGAAGTTGTTATGACTTTAATGAGATTGTAGCCATTAAAAAAGTATGCGAACAAAACAATTTAAAGTTACATTTAGATGGGGCTAGACTTTTTAATGCACTTGTAGCAACAAAGCAAACAGAAAAACAGTACGGAGAAGTATTTGATAGTATTTCTATTTGTTTAAGCAAAGGGCTTGGGGCACCTATTGGGAGTATACTTTTAGGAACTGAAACTTTCATTAAAAAAGCAAGACGTATTAGAAAAGTATTAGGTGGCGGAATGAGGCAAGCTGGCTATATGGCTGCCGCTGGTTTATTTGGATTGCAACATCATGTAGAGCGGCTTGCGGTAGACCACTTTCATGCTAAAGAAATAGCTGAAGAACTTCTTAAAAAAGATTTTGTGGGTAAAATGATGCCTGTAGAAACGAACATCATAATTTTTGAAATACTAAGTGGTGGTGGTCCGGTTGCATTTTGTGAAAGAATGAAAAATAATGGAATACTTTGTTTGCCAATTTCTGAAACACAAGTTAGAATGGTTACTCATTTAAATGTAAATGAAGATATGGTAAAACATGTATTACACAGCATTCATATTATGTAATACTTTCTATACATTTTATTTATTATTACACAATCATTATTCATGTCATTTTTATTTAAATATTTTAATATTGCAAAGAAAAAAATACCATTTGCAAATTTCTTTTGGTTTTCACTAGCCATAATAGCAGCTATCATTCAACTCATAAAAAGTCCAGCTGTAGGCATACACAATTACCTAATTTTTAAGGGCGTTTTTTGGCATACTATTCAGCAAGTTAACTTATATGGCTTGTATCCTTTGGAATATGGAGACTGTAACCATTATGGCCCAGTATTTAGTTTAATAATAGCTCCATTTGCATTACTGCCAAATGTAATTGGCTGTTTTCTTTGGTGTGTACTAAATGCGAGTATATTATTTTACGCTGTACAAAAGTTGCCTATTTCTACAAAAAATAAGCAGCTTATTTTATTAATTGGTGCTATAGAAATGATGACTGCTATTCATAATGTACAATTCAATCCAATGCTTACTGCTTGGATAATTTTAAGTTATGTTTTAGTAATTCAGCAAAAAGATTTTTGGGCTACGCTTTTTATTGCAGCAGGCTTACTTACAAAATTATATGGTATTGTAGGATTAGCATTTTTCTTGTTTTCATCTGATAAAAAAACATTTATTCTTTCTTTTATTTTTTGGATGGCGGCCTTATTTGCATTGCCAATGCTCATATCTTCTCCTACATTTATAATTCAATCATATAAAGATTGGTATAATGTTCTGGTTGAAAAAAATGCAACAAATATAGAATCGAATATGCAAGGCATGTCTGTAATGCGTTTAATAAAAAAGTTTTTGCATATTAAGAACTTGCCAGATATTTATGTATTAGCCACAGCTGCTATTTGTTATTTACTTCCATTTATAAGAGTTAAGTATTTTAAGTATGTACATTTTCAATTAAAGTACTTAGCCTTTTTGCTAATAGGTGTTGTAATCTTTAGCTCATCAGCGGAGGCTGCTACATTTGTAATAGCTATGATGGGCGTGGGTATTTGGTTTATTACTGTAGAAAATAAAAAACCTTTGATTTATGGATTACTGTTTTTTGCAATTGTATTTACTAGCTTATCCACAACAGATTTATTTTCATCAAGTGTAAAATTTAATTATGTGCGCCCATATGCATTAAAAGCTTTGCCTTGTTTCTTTATTTGGTTAGCTTTGTTTTATGAATTGCTTATTAAAAAATTTATGCCCAAAATGGAAACGCTGTGAATAAAAAAGTATCTATTATAATTCCAGTTTATAACGAAGTGAGTAACCTCACCATAATGTTAGAGGCTATAAATTCTGCCCTGCAACCCCTGCCATATCATTACAATATTATTTTTGTAGATGATGGAAGTGATGATGATAGTTTGCAATTTATAAAACAGCTAGCAACTGTTCATACTGAAGTAAATTACTTGTCTTTTTCAAGAAATTTTGGTCATCAAAATGCTTTAAAAGCAGGTTTTGACATGAGTACAGCCGATGCTGTAATAAGTATGGATGGTGATATGCAACACCCTCCTACTCTATTACCAAAATTACTTTCGCTATGGGAAGCGGGTAACGATGTAGTATACACTATACGAAAAGAAGATAAAAAATTACCCATACTAAAACGTGCAACAAGTAATTTTTTTTACAATATCATTAATAGACTATCTACAATAGATTTAGAAAAAGGTACAGCAGATTTTAGATTATTAGATAAAAAAGTAGTGGATGTTTTAAGAGAAATAAAAGAATACGATTTATTTTGGAGAGGGCTAGTAAAATGGCTTGGCTTTAAGCAAGTTTCGGTGGAATATATTCCTGCTGAAAGAGCCTCAGGTGTATCTAAATACAGCTACAGAAAAATGATGGAATTTGCAATAAAAGGAATTACATCTTTCAGCACAAAACCGCTAACAATTGCCATTTATTTAGGGTTTGTGAGTGCGTTAGTGGCTATTTTTTATATCCCTTATGCCTTAATAAGTTACTATTCTGGCAATTCAATATCTGGATGGTCTTCTGTAATAGTTACAATAGCTTTTTTTGGAGGTTTGCAACTTATGATATTAGGTATTATAGGAACATACCTTGGTAAGCTTTTTATGCAAAGCAAACAACGTCCTCATTATATAATTAATGAAAGTAAACTAACATGAACAAATACAGCATGCTTAGTTTTGATGTAGAAGAGTTTGATATTCCATTAGAATACAAACAAGAAATTGATGTAGCAGCACAAATGGAAATAGGAAAAAAAGGCCTTGATGCACTTATACCAATATGGGAAAAGTATCAAACCCCTTGTACACTTTTCACTACTGCAAATTATGCACTTAGTTTTCCTGAAACCATCAAAGCGTTATCACAAAAACATGAAATTGCGTCGCATACTTTCTACCATTCTTCTTTTAAAAATGAAGACCTTTTAAAATCGAGGGAAACATTAGAAGAAATAACCAATACAAAAATTTATGGGCTTCGTATGCCACGTATGCGTGATGTAGACATTCAAGAAGTTTTAAAAGCTGGCTACACATATGATTCATCTATAAACCCAACATATCTTCCTGGCAGGTATAATAATTTTAATCTTCCAAGAACTACTTATGTGCAAGAAGGCATTACAAGAGTGCCAGCAAGTGTTTCGCCAGGGCTAAGGTTACCACTTTTTTGGCTCGGATTTAAAAATTATCCATACTGGCTTTTTTTAAAATTGTGTAAGCAAACCTTGCAAAAAGACAAATACCTTTGTTTGTATTTTCACCCTTGGGAGTTTACAGATATTAGTAAATTTAATTTGCCAAATTATGTAAAAAAGCCCGATGGTACACTATTGGTTGCAAGGTTAGAAAAACTCATCATAGACCTTTCTAGTTTTTCAGAATTTATAACAATGAAAGATTTTTTATCACTAAAAAATAGTAAATAAAATGTTTCCAAAAATAGATTTGACAAATACAGAAGCATGGAAAAAATTAACCTCAGCTTTTGCAAGAAAAAACACCACAAAAATTAAGGAGTTGTTTGCACAAGATGCCAACAGATTTAAAAAATTTTCGATTGAATTTGAAGATATCCTTTTCGACTTTTCTAAAAATAACATTGACATAGAAACCCTAGATTTGTTAGTAGAACTTGCAGAAGAATGTGGATTAAAAGATGCAATGGATGCCATGTTTGCTGGAGAAAAAATAAACGAAACGGAAAAGCGTGCTGTACTACATACTGCGTTGCGCAATTTTTCTGGTAAGCCCATTTTATTTGAAGGGAATGATGTAATGCCAGATATTCAAACTGTGCTTAAACAAATGAAAACTTTTTGCGACGATATTCATTCGGGTACATGGAAAGGTTACACCAATAAGAAAATAAAATACATTGTAAACATTGGAATTGGTGGTAGTGATCTTGGTCCTGTAATGGTTACAGAAGCCCTGAAACCATATTGGGTAGAAGGTATTCAAACATTTTTTGTGAGCAACGTAGATGGTACACATATAGCCGAAACGTTGAAAAAAATTACTGTTGACGAAACGATTTTTCTTATTGCAAGCAAAACATTTACTACGCAAGAAACCATGACAAACGCTCATACAGCAAGAGAATGGTTTATTGCTAATGGAGGAACTGTGGCTGATATTTCAAAACATTTTGTAGCACTAAGTACAAATAAAATAGATGTAGAAAAGTTTGGTATAGACCCAAAAAACATGTTTGTATTTTGGGATTGGGTTGGTGGCCGTTACAGTCTATGGAGTGCTATTGGTTTGAGTATTGCCGCTACAATCGGATACGAAAATTTTAAACAATTGCTAAAAGGTGCGCATAGTACAGATGTGCATTTTAAAGAAACTACATTCGATAAAAACATCCCGGTTTTAATGGCTCTAGTAGGTATTTGGTACAGAAATTTTTATGGTACAGCTAGCGAAGCCATTTTACCTTACGACCAATATTTACATCGATTTGCCGCATATTTTCAACAAGGAAATATGGAAAGCAATGGAAAATATATACACAGAAATGGGAAGAAAGTAAGCTATCAAACTGGCCCAGTTATTTGGGGTGAGCCTGGTACAAACGGGCAGCATGCTTTCTATCAACTTATACACCAAGGCACAGAAATAATTCCTGTAGATTTTATTGCTGCTGCAAACAGTCATAATCCTATTGGTAATCATCAGATGAAATTGATGAGCAATTTCTTTGCACAATCTGAGGCGTTGATGAACGGTTCTGACAACGAAAATCCTTATCGTATTTTTGAAGGCAATAGACCAAGTAATTCTTTTTTACTTAACAAGATTACGCCCTACTCTCTTGGACAATTAATTGCCTTTTATGAACATAAAATTTTTGTGCAAGGCGTAATTTGGAACATTTATAGTTTTGACCAGTGGGGCGTAGAACTTGGCAAAAAATTAGCCGTAAACATTCAAACAGAATTGGTAAATGACCAAGAGGTTATAACCCATGATAGCAGTACGAATGGGCTAATTAACTTGTACAAGAAAATACATAATGTTAACTAACAATTGGTTGAGTAAAATTAATAGGATTCATAAATTATAAAAAAGGGGCAGGGCAAATACTTTTAAGATTTTTAGCTGGCAAATCAGAGCCTGCAACGAAACGCACATCAAACTTATTTTTATCAAATAACGTAACTAAACCAAATATGATTTAATAACTTTATGGTTTCATATAAAAATCATAATAAACAAAATTTTAAGCACTATAATTAACTAAAACAAACAAATGAAAAAATTATTTACTCAAACCATTTTATTATTTGCGCTTACATGCATACTTACAAATACAAGTTGCAATCAAAACAATGGTGCTGAAGCTGAAAAGGAAGAGCATGATGCTTACGATAATCCAGACAAAGCAATTGAATTTGAAATAGAAAGAACCAAAGACCCTAGTACTGGACGAGTACCTTGGGATAAATTGTTGGTTGCCCTTGACCAAACTGAAACAGCCAAATCTTCATCTTTTACAGAATCTACAACAGCACTTAACTGGATAGAGCGTGGACCAGATAGAGATGTTTCTGGTCCATCAGGTAATAGCAGACCCAATGGCGATGTTACTGCTGGTCGAATTAGAGCAGTAATGGTTGATTCGCTTGATCCAACAAAGAAAACAGTATGGGCAGGAGGTGTTGCTGGTGGTCTATGGAAAAGTATAGATATTACTACTTCACCAGCAAATTGGATACTAGTAAATGATTTTTTAAGCAATCTTGCTGTTTCAGCTATATGCCAGGACCCAAGAGTCGGCAACCAAAACAATATGTATTTCTGCACGGGCGAATCTTATGGAAATTTAGGATCAGTAAGAGGTGTAGGCGTTTTTAAAAGTACTGATGCTGGTGCTACCTGGAATGTATTGCCAAGCACAACAGGCTTTACATCTGGCACAAGAATAGTTTGTGATAATAGTGGTAATATTTATTTAGGTACTCGTGGAGCTGGTCTTTTGCGCTCTACAAATGGTGGTACTAGCTGGACAAACATAACACCAGCTGGTGTTGGAGCTAATATCTGTGACCTTGAAATAAGTTCTACAGGAAGGCTTCATGTGGTAATGGGTATTTTTTCTGCACAAACATATAGAAATACTGATATACCCGCTACTGCTACTACTGCTGCAGGCTGGAACGCACCCTTAACGCCTTTTGCTACCTTTAATAATAGAGCAGAAATTACTGTTTTAGGCAATACACTGTATGCATGCCCTGCTGATGCAGGTTACCAAGTTCCTACCATTTACAAATCTATTGATGGTGGTGACAATTGGACCGCTACAGCGGGACAACCTGCAACTGGTTGGGCATCTGGACAAGGCTGGTATGCTATTTCTGCTGGTATAAATCCAGCAAATGCCAACGAATGTATTGTAGGTGGTTTGGATACCTATAAAACTACCAATGGTGGTAACTCATGGACAAGAATATCTACATGGGTTGGTTTTACTGGACAGTATGTACATGCTGATCAGCATAATTTGCAGTGGTGGGATGGAGGTAATAAATTAATGTTTGCTTGCGATGGAGGAATACACTTTAGTTCTAATGGTGGCACTACTATAAGAGACAGAAATATTGGTTTGCGTTTAAAACAATTTTACTCTGTTGCCATGCATCCTACAACTACAAATCACTTTTTAGCAGGTGCACAAGATAATGGTATGCATTTACTTACTGGCACTGGACTTAATAGCTCAGTGGAAGTTACGGGTGGTGATGGGGCTTACACAGCTATAGATCAAGACCAGCCACTTTTTCAATTTGGAGCATATGTTTATAATCAATATAGAAGAAGTACAAATGGTGGTACAGCATGGTCAAGCGTTAACTTTTCTAGCTCTGTTGGTCGCTTTATAAATCCATTTGAATATGCAAATACCGAAAACATTATATACGCAGCTCATGCAGCTGGTCAGTATTTAAGATGGGATAATCCACAAACTGGCAATACAAATAATTTAATTCCGATTGCGGATTTTGGAGGCGGACAAGTTTCTGCAATACATGCATCTCCGTATACTTTAAACAGAGTATACTTTGGAGTAGGAAATAGTAGAATAGTAAGGGTAGATGATGCCAATTCTGCTGCACCAACAAGCACAATTATTACACCAACTGGTGCTACTGGTTATCCAAATTGTGTGGTAACAGGTTCTTCTGACCAAGATTTATTGGCATGCTATTCAAGCTATGGCGTTACAAATGTTTGGCGCTCCACCAATGGAGGTACAAGCTGGACAGCTTGCGATGGTAACCTTCCTGATATGCCTGTTCGTTGGGCATTGGTACACCCAGATGATGACACTAAAGCATTTATAGCAACTGAAACAGGTGTATGGGAAACAGATTTATTGAATGGTTCATCTACCGTTTGGGCACCTAGTCCTACCTTCCCAAGTGTAAGTACACATATGATAAAGTATCGTGCATCTGATAGAACAATAGCCGCAGCAACCCATGGAAGAGGAGTCTGGAGTTCAACTATACCTCCGAATTCATGTGTGCCCGTATCTATTTCACAAAACCCCACTAATACAACCGTTTGTGCAAATGCAACTGCAAGTTTTTCTGTAACCGCAGCTACTGCTAGCACAGGCCCTTTTACATATCAATGGCAAGTAAGTGTAGCAAGTGGTCCTTTTACGCCAATAACTGGAGCTAATAGTGCTACATATTCTTTTACTGCTACAATAGCACAAAATGGTAATCAGTATCGTTGCATTGTTACTGGTAATTGTGCACCACTTACAGCTACATCTACAGCTGCTACACTCACCGTAAATGCAATACCAACTATTTCTACTCAACCCTTAAATACAGTAATATGTGTTGGTGCAAATACTTCTTTTTCAGTAGCTGGTGCAAACATTAGTTCTTACAAATGGCAATATAGCACTGATGGTGGAGCAAATTATATTGATGTACCAAACGCAGCCCCTTACTCAGGAGTACTAACAGCTACTTTGTCTATTACAAATGCTACAGCAAGTATGAATAATTATAAGTACAAGGTAGTTTTACTAAACAGTACTTGTCCACTTACTTCTAGTGATGCAACCCTTACTGTTAATATTCCAGCTGCTATAGTTACACAACCAGCAAACCAATCTGCTTGTACTGGCTTAACAGCAACTTTTAATTCATTAGCTTCTGGTGCTGGCGTTACTTATCAATGGCAGTCTGCAACTGCTGTAGGTGGACCTTATACAAATATATTAGGCGCTACAAATGCATCATATACCACTGGCCCAGTAACGATTGCTACACCTGCATTCTATCAAGTAATAGCTACTACAACTACTTGTGCAAGCACAGCAACTTCTAATGTTGCTACGTTAGCAATAAGTAGTACTGCTACTATTGGATTACAACCGCTAGCACAAATAGCGTGTGCACCAGCAGCGGCAAGCTTTACTGCTTCGGCTACTGGTACTGGTATTACTTACCAATGGCAAGTGAGTACTATAGCAGTTCCAACCTACACAAACATTTCGGGTGCTACATCTGCTACTTATAATACAGGCACTACATCTGCTTCAATGAATGGCAATATGTACCGTGTAATAGTAACTGGTTCTTGTAATGCAGTTACATCAAATGCTGTATTACTTACTGTAAACACAGCTGCTACAGTTGTTACCAATCCAACTCCTGTTACAATTTGTAATAATGCATCAGCAACATTTACGGCTTCTGCTAGTGGTACTGGTGCTACATATCAATGGCAAGTAAGCACTTTAGCTGTTCCTACTTTTACAGACATTTTAGGTGCTACCAACGTTACATATACTACGCCGTTAACTACGCCTAGTATGAACGGTAATCAATATCGTTTAAAAATAACGACCACTACTTGTGCGGCTATTGTAAACACAAATGCTGCATTGCTTACCGTAAATACAGTGGCTGTTATTGGTACTCAACCTTTAGCCCAGTCAGCTTGTATTCCTCAAACGGCAACATTTAATGTAGGAGCCACTGGTACTGGCCTTACTTATCAATGGCAAGTTGCCCTTGCTGCTACTCCAACTGTATTCACAGATATTATTGGAGCTACTAATCCGAGTTTTACAACAGCCTCGAGTGTTTTAACCATGAATGGTAATCTTTATCGTGTAAATATTTTAAGCACATGTTCTCCTACTACGCCAACCACATCAAATGCTGTGTTACTTACTGTAAACAACCCAGTATCTATTACCCAGCAGCCAGTTGCACAAAGTGGTTGTGCTATGGATAATTATACGTTTAGTGTAACTGCAGTATCTCCAGGAAATACACTTACATACCAATGGCAAACATCAGCTAATGGAAACCCTGGTACATTTATTAATATTGGAAGTGCCAATTCTGCTTCTTATTCAATTAATCCTGCACCATTATTTTTAAATGGTACTTACTACAGAGTGTTTATTTCTGTACCATGTGGCACAGGTATTTCTACTGACACTAGTGCTGCAGTAAAACTTACACTTAGCAATAAAGCTTCTATTGTACTTACTCTACCACAAACATCAAACTTGAATGGAGCAATAAACCAAAGCTTATTTACTACAGTAAGCCCACTAGGTAGTTATTCTTATGAATGGAAAAGAAATGGATTGAATATTCCAAACACAACAACATCAAATTTTATTCCTCTAAAAATAGACAGTTATGGTAGCTACCAAGTTACTTTAAACGATGCATTGACTGGTTGTAAGAGCTTATCTAACATTGTAATCGTAGATGCTTCTAATAGCGATAATCTAATGTTTGGTAGAATTTTTACATATCCAAATCCTGTAACCTCAGTATTGTTTGTAAGGTTTAATACAAACTACCTTGCTAGCAGAGGTACAAATGTGAATTTGTATAATGCTGATGGAGCAAAAGTTTATACCAAGGCATATGATTTAACAAACAGCTACGGTGTAATGAATATAGATATGGCAAAGTATACCAAAGGTTTATATTTTATTCGTTTGATGGATGCCTCAGGAAAAGTATTGGCGAGTACTAAAGTGATAAAGCAATAACAAAAAAAGCATAACTAAAAAGACTGTCATATGGCAGTCTTTTTTAGTTATATGGGTTAAGTCATTTCGTTAAAGCCTATTTTCTTATTAGTTAAAACGATTTAGGCTATTAAAGTATTGTCATATCTGATATTTTTAAAATTTCACTTACTTGATATTACAAAAAAGGTTTAGAAATTATTACTCATTATTTTTAAATAAGTTGTATTTACTCCTGTATTTTATCTACGAAAAATAAAATCCATTTATGATTTAAAAATTCATTACGCTAGTTTCCATTTACAAAAATTGACTTATATTTAATGATTAGTATTGTTCTGACATACCAAATTTTGTACGTTATCTTTTTAAATTAATATGTTACCATGAAATATCCTGAAATAAAAAATTTTGTTGGTGGAAAATTTGTTACTAGTAAAACAAATAAAACATTAGATGTAATATCTCCATTAGATGGCAGTTTATTATCTACTGTTCCATTATCGAACAACGAAGATTTAAATGAGGCGGTGATAGCTGCGCAAAAAGCATTTGAAACTTGGTCTAAAACATCTATAAAAGAGCGTGTGCAAATTTTTTATAGATATAGAGCTTTGCTAGAAAAAAATATGTTGGAGCTATCGCAATTGGTAAAAGAAGAAAATGGCAAAACCTTAGATGAAGCCAGAGCAGAAGTTGAAAAAAGTATTGAACTTACAGAATTTGCTTGCTCGCTGCCACAACTTATTGGTGGCGAAATTTTAGAAGTAAGCAAAGGTGTAGAATGTCGTACAGACTATTGTGCGATTGGTGTAGTAGCATCTATTGTGCCATTTAATTTTCCGAGCATGGTACCCAATTGGACAATACCAAATGCACTGGCTTTGGGAAATACAATGATTTTAAAACCTTCGGAAACTGTTCCATTAAGTTCTATAAAAATTGCAGAACTTTTAAAAGAAGCTGGTTTGCCTGATGGTGTTTTAAATATTATAAACGGCGATAGAGAAATTGTAGAAGCCATTTGTGATCATCCAGGTATTGAAGCGGTATCATTTGTTGGTTCTACAAAAGTGGCAAAGATTGTTTATGCACGTGCATCAGCAAGTTTTAAAAGAGTGCTTACACTCGGTGGTGCAAAAAATCATTTGCTTGTTTTGCCAGATGCGCATCCTACCATGACGGCTACAAACGTTACTGCATCTATGTCTGGCTGTGCAGGGCAACGTTGTATGGCGGCATCGGCTATGGTAGCAGTAGGCAATGTAGATCCAATCATAGAACAAATTTGTGTAGAAGCAAGAAAAATAATTCCAGGAGAAAACCTTGGTGCGGTTATTTCTAAAGCTGCTAAAGAAAGAATAGAAAAATATATTACCGAAGCAGAGTCGCAAGGTGCAAAAATTTTAGTGGATGGGCGACATGCAACGGTAAAAGGAAAAGAAAATGGTTCGTATGTAGGCCCAACGGTTATAGACTTTGTCACAGCAGAAATGAGTGTAGCAAAAGAAGAAATTTTTGGCCCAGTAATTTCCATCATGCGTGCAAAAACGGTTGATGAAGCATTGGCAATCGAAAACAATAATCCTTACGGAAATGCGGCCGCAGTATTTACACAAGATGGTGGCATGGCACGTTACATCATTGAGCGTGCAAGCGCTGGCATGATAGGCGTAAACATTGGCGTGCCTGTACCAAGAGAGCCTTTTTCTTTTGGTGGATGGAATGATTCTAAATTTGGTGTGGGCGATTTAACAGGAAAAAGTTCAATTGAGTTTTGGACAAAATTGAAAAAGACAACAACGAAGTGGAATGCGGAAGCGAAGACGAATTGGATGAGTTAATGATGATGTAGAATCATAAAAATTATTTTAATTTTAAAATGGTAATAATATGCCTGGTACATTTTCTCAATTATATGTTCAGTATGTTTTCGCTGTAAAAGGCAGAGAGAATATGATTAAACCTGCATTTCAAGGAGAATTGTATAAATACATTGCAGGAATAGTAGAAGGAAAAGAACAAAAATCTTTAGCTGTAAATGGAATGGAAGATCATATTCATGTACTAGTAGGCTTACGGCCTGCTATGAGGATTTCAGATTTAATACGAGATATTAAAAACAATTCAAGCAACTTTATAAATGATAAAGGGTTTTTGAAACAAAAGTTTTCTTGGCAAGAAGGATATGGTGCATTTTCTTATTCGCAATCAAATTTTGGAAGTGTAATTGATTATATAAAAAATCAAAAGAAACATCATGAAACAAAAACATTTAGACAAGAGTATTTAGGGTTTTTAAAAAAGTTTAATATCCCATTTGAAGATAAATATTTGTTTGAATTTTACGATTGAGTTTGAATTTTTAATTCTTATTTAAATTTTATAAATGTGGTTAGATTTTATAAATAATTAAAGTTTTCAATTCTAATGTCACCCCTTCGGGGTTGGAGTACTAATAGAAAAATGATTTCTATATTAATGCCATCCCTTCGGGATTTGAAGAATGAAAAGTGTATATTATTTAAAAGACAAAAATTATAAAACAAAGCCCAAAGGGCTGATATTAATATAGCGTAATAGATTAACAGTGGTCAAAACCCCGAAGGGGTGACATTAGAAAAAAGTTTGAAATTAATAATTGATTTATTGTTAATATCAGGGTGTAGGAATTGTTTTTAAGAAAGGAAAATTTTTTTAAACTAAGCCCGAAGGGCTGATATTACTATAGCAAAATAAATAAATGGTAGCTAACCCCGAAGGGGTGATATTAGAAAATAGATAAAATATAAAAGCTAAATAGCGATATACTGTTGAAATGTGTCCCGCCGAATGCGTGGACCACTGAAGATAAATAGAATAACAAATGCTGGTTAACAAAAAAAAATTATGTTAGAAACACAAACAATTTCCGAAACAGAAGAAATCATTAAAAATAATTCAGACTATACTTTATTTAGCTGGAGCAAACAAAAAGGCATCTCTCCTATTGCTGTAAAATATGGAAGCGGTGTTTATTTATACGATTATGATGATAAGCGCTATATAGATTTTTCTAGTGGGTTAATGAATGTAAACATTGGCCATGGCAACCAACGAGTAACGGATGCAGTGGTAAAACAAATGCAAGAAATAAGTTACGTTACACCAAGCTGTGTTACAAAAGTGCGTGGCGAATTAGGAAAAAAATTAGCATCCATTACGCCAGAAGGATTAAACAAAACATTGTTTACCGTGTGTGGTGCAACTGCCATTGACAATGCCATAAAATTAGCCAGACTTTATACTGGCCGCCATAAAATAATTGCAAAGTACAGGGCTTTTCATGGTGCAAGTTATGGTGGACTTAGCGCTGGTGGCGACCCACGTAAGTTACCAGCAGATAGCCAACAAGCACCAAACTTTATACATGTAGAAGATCCATTTTGTTATCGCTGTCCATTTGGACAAACATTTGGCGCATGCCAATACGAGTGTGCAAGCCATGTAGAAAGAGTTATAGAATTTGAAGGCCCAGAAAATGTAGCGGCAATTTTAATGGAAGGTGAAAGCGGAAGTAGTGGTTGCATAAAATATCCCCCAGATTATTTTAAAAAATTAAAAGCCATTTGCGACAAGCATGGTATTTTATTAATTATAGACGAAGTGATGAGTGGTTTTGGAAGAACGGGTAAATGGTTTGGCATAGATAACCATGGCGTAATACCAGATATTATTGCTACTGCAAAAGGATTGACTGCTGGCTATTTACCCATGGGTGCATTAATTGTAAGCGATAAAATAGCCGCACATTATGATGATAAGCCATTGATGCTCGGCCTCACCTACTCTGCTCATGCGGTGGGCTGTGCGGCTGCTTTGGAAGTTTTAAATATTTATGAAGATGAAAATATGGTAGCCAATGCTGCGGCAATGGGAAAATATATTGAAGAAAAAGTAGAAACACTAAAATTAAAACATCCTTCCATTGGTGACTTTAGAAATACTGGTTTGCTAGGTTGTATAGAGTTGGTAAAAAACAGAACAACAAAAGAACCGATGGCGCCATTTAATGCCAAGCCGAATGAAATGGAAGTAATGAATAAAGTAGCTGCTAAAATAAAAGAACTTGGCATGTACACATTTGTACGTTGGAATTATATTTTTGTTGCGCCACCACTTTGTATTAATAAAGAACAAGTAGATGAAGGGCTTGCGATAATTTCACAAGCTATTGCCATTGCAGATGAGCATGTAGTGTAATAGAGTTAATAAATTAAGGCGCTAGGGTGAAGCATTCAAAAAAAATTTTTAAGCTTTTTTGAATGATAAAAAGTTCGTTTAAATTGGGGTGTCAGGGTGAGCTTGTCGAACCCGTTGATATAAACGAACCCGCCTTCGACAAGCCTGTCTGCCGACAAAGGCAGGCTCAGGCTGACAGTAAAATTATTTAAACATTTACATTTTATAATTTGTAAATAAATTATTTTGGCTTAAGTCTAAACTATTTAATAATAAGTATGCCAGAACAAACAAACATAATTTCTAACGCTTCACTTACGAACGAAGACCTTGCTCCCATCTCTCTTGAAAAAAGAACCTGGGGCACTTGGAATTATACAGCCTTATGGATTAGCATGAGCTTGTGCATACCTACATACATGCTTGCAAGCTCGCTCATACAAGGCGGAATGAATTGGTGGCAAGCAATCCTCACCATTTTTCTTGGTAATGCCATTGTATTAATTCCAATGGTTTTAAATGGACATGCTGGTGCAAAATATGGCATTCCTTTTCCTGTATTGGCAAGAGCAAGTTTTGGAACTAAGGGTGCAAACATTCCTGCAATGCTGCGTGCCATTGTAGCCTGCGGTTGGTTTGGTATTCAAACATGGATTGGTGGTGCATCGCTATATAATATTTTGCGTGCATGGAATCCATCTTTAGAAGAAATAAATTTTACAACACTTTTTCCGCAAGCATTACCATTGGTTTGTTTTTTTATTTTTTGGTTGTTAAATATGTATATCGTTTACTTAGGTGTAGAAAGCATAAAAAAATTATTGGTTTTTAAAGCCATCTTTTTACCAGTTGCAGCATTGGCATTATTATTTTGGGCTATTAGTGCTGCAAATGGGCTTGGTCCAATTTTAAATCAGCCATCAAAATTTGCAGATACAAAATCATTTTTGCATTTCTTTTTTCCTGCATTAACAGGTATGGTGGGCTTTTGGGCTACGTTGTCTTTAAACATTCCAGATTTTACACGCTATGCAAAACGCCAAGATGCACAAGTAAAAGGACAAATAATTGGCTTACCTACAAGCATGACTTTTTTTGCATTTATAGGCGTGGTTGTAACATCTGCTACGGCAATTATTTATGGCAGTACCGAATGGGATATTGTAAAGCTTGCTGGTAAATTTGAAAATAAAATAATGGTTACGATTGCTATGATTGGCATTATCATTTCTACCTTGGCTACAAATATTGCCGCAAATATTGTAAGCCCTGCAAACGATTTTTCAAATCTTTCACCCAATAAAATAAGTTTTAAAACTGGTGGTTACCTTACAGGCATTATTGGCATTTTAATTTTTCCTTGGAAATTAATTGCCAGCCCCGATGGATATATTTTTACATGGTTGGTAGCTTACTCAAGTTTACTTGGCCCTGTTGGTGGTATTATGATTGCAGATTATTTTTTTATACGCAAGAAAAATTTAGTAGCAGATGATTTGTATAAACATAGTGGTGAATATAGCTACAGCAATGGGTTCAACAACAAGGCCATCATTGCCTTACTATGCGGCATAATTCCAAATATACCAGGATTTTTGTTACAAATTAAAGTTGTTTCTAGTAATGTATTCCCTGTTTGGATTTCAGATTTGTATCATTATGCATGGTTTGTGGGGCTGTTTGTGAGTGGGATTATTTATTTAATTTTAATGAAGAAATTAGAACATATAACAAAAAAATAAAGAAAATATTAATTTACTATGAAACTAAAATTAACAATTATTACTATGGGATTATTTTCGCTTTTTGGTTGTGGACAGAAAAGTAAATTAACACAAACCGAAACTGATTTACTTAAAAAAATAGACTTTAATACAGAGTTAGCAACTGAATTAAAAGATTTAACAAATAAAGATTTCAAACAGCTTCCAGCTATTGACGAAGAAACGGGTGATGTTCTTAATGGCAAATATTTTAATGGAGTTTATTCAGAAACAACAGAAAACAAAGCAATAGATTATGTGAAAAAACTGAAATCAAAATATAGAGAAAATGGATACTTGATTTTTGTATTTGAAAGTGAAGACAATAAAAAAAATGTTGCAGTAATTAAAGGAAAAGACGACTTAGAAATTTTGAGATATAGAAGAACTGATGGAATAAACCACGATTTAGAAAATGATGATGTAGTTAAGAAAATTTTTGAATGGAATTCAAAATATGGACTAATTGTAATTGGGTGTAGTAGAGATTGGCTACAAGTTGAGTTTGAAAGACTACCAACAGATTTAGACGCATTTGCAAAAGAAGTTTATGAATTCTGTCCAGACTCTGTCGATCAAGGAGTTGGAACAATAGACAAATTGAAAGAAGTAATTAAAGAAATGAAAGGGGTTTGGTTATGGTGGGATTAAAAAATAATACACCAAAAACGGAATTGTCAAATTGTGGCAGAAATACTTTGTTTTAGTAAAGGAATACCAATGAACAGAATGTATAGTTCTATAAAATATATCATATCATGAGTATCTTAATCAAAAACGGAAACATCATCACTGCTACTGACAATTACGTAGCAGATATTTTTATTGAAGGCGAAACCATTTCTGCCATTGGTAAAAACCTACAAGTAAAAGCCGATAAAGAAATAGACGCAACCGGCAAACTTGTTTTTCCTGGTGGTATAGACCCGCATGTGCATTTGGATATGCCTTTTATGGGCACATATTCAAGCGATAATTATGAAACAGGAACAAGAGCCGCATTATTTGGCGGCACAACTTCTGTAATAGATTTTATTTTACAAATACAAGGCAAGAGTTTGCAATCTGCATTGGAAGAATGGCAAAGTAGGTCTAATAATAATTGTGTGGGTGATTATAGTTTTCACATGGCGGTTACCGATTTTAATGAAAATACAAAAAAAGAAATACAACATTTTATTGAAGAAGAAGGCATCACATCTTTTAAAACGTTTATGGCATACAAAGGTGCGTTGATGATAGATGATAGGCAGATGATAGGTTTAATGCAGGAAGTAAAAAAACATGGCGGGTTAATAAATGTACATGCCACCAATGGCGATATGATAGATTTTTTAATTGCTAAACATAGAGCCGAAGGAAAACTATCTCCACTGTATCATTATTTATCGCAACCAGAAGTGACCGAAGCCGAAGCTAGTGGGCGCTTTGCAGATATGTCAAACTATACTGGCTGCCCAGGGTATATTGTACACCTTACCTGCGAAGGTGCGTTGAATGCAGTGCGCAATGCTACCAAACGAAACCAAAAAGTATTTGTAGAAACCTGCATTCAATATTTAATTATTGATGCATCTTTATACGAAAAAGAGGATGGCGCAAAATGGGTAATGAGCCCACCATTGAGAGAAAAGAAAGACCAAGCTACATTGTGGGCAGGCATAAACCAAGGCATTGTAAATGTAGTAGCTACCGACCACTGCCCTTTTATGTGGGAACAAAAATTAATGGGTAAGTATGATTTTAGTAAAATCCCCAATGGGCATCCTGCTATTGAAAATAGAATGGAATTATTGTTTAGCGAAGGTGTACACAAAGGCAAAATAACATTGAATAAATATGTGGAAGTAGCAAGCACAAATGCGGCAAAAATATTTGGCATGTTTCCTAAAAAAGGCACCATTGCTGTAGGAAGCGATGCGGACATTGTATTATTTGACCCTAATGAAAAACATACGCTTTCTGCAAGCACACATCACATGAATGTGGACTATAGCGCATACGAAGGCTGGGAAGTTACAGGCAAAGTAAAAACAGTATTGCTCCGTGGACAAATTGCCATTGAAAATAATGAATGTAAAATTGAAAAAGGATATGGTAAATTTATAAAGAGAAATAAAGTACATTCGAAAATATAATTTCTTAAAAATATTAATTAGCAATTTCTAATTGACAATCCTAAGTATATTTTGAATTAAAAAATGGTTAAGCTATGATTAAAAAAACTGTCAGCCTGAGCTTGTCGAAGGCGGTGCATATTAGAACAGAAGCTCATCTTAAAATTATTAACCCGCCTTCGACAAGCTCAGGCTGACATCTAAATAATTAAACGATAAAGCAATTTTTTTGCAATCAAAATCTTTCTAAACATCAAAAATTAATCATCATGCCAAGAATAATCAAATCGGGTCTTATACAAATGAGTCTTCCAAAAACAGAAGGTGAAGGTACCATACAAGAAATATGCGATGCAATGGTACAAAAACATATTCCGCTTATTGAAGAAGCAGGACAAAAAGGGGTGCAAATTTTGTGCTTGCAAGAAATTTTTAATACGCCATATTTTTGCCCAGGGCAAGATAAAAAATGGTACGCCTCTGCAGAAACAGTACCTGGCCCTACAACAGATTTAATGGCAACTTATGCAAAAAAGTATAACATGGTTATCATTGTTCCTATTTATGAAAAGGAACAAGCAGGGGTTTTGTACAACACCGCCGCAGTTATAGATGCCGATGGAACCTACTTGGGAAAATATAGAAAAAATCATATTCCACACACATCTGGTTTTTGGGAAAAGTTTTTCTTTAAGCCCGGAAACCTAGGCTACCCTGTGTTTCAGACCAAGCATGCAAAGGTGGGTGTATATATTTGTTATGATAGACATTTTCCTGATGGGGCAAGATGTTTGGGATTAAATGGTGCAGAGATCGTTTACAATCCATCTGCTACTGTTGCTGGCTTATCACAATATTTATGGAAACTAGAGCAACCTGCACATGCCGCAGCCAATGGATATTTTATGGGTTGTATAAATCGTGTGGGTGAAGAAAAACCTTGGAATCTTGGAAAATTTTATGGCAGTTCTTATTTTGTAGATCCTCGTGGGCAAATTTTAGCCACAGCGTCAGAAGATAATGATGAACTATTGATTTGCGATTTTGATTTGGATATGATAGAAGAAGTAAGAAACACATGGCAATTTTTTAGAGATAGAAGACCAGAGACTTATGGTAAATTAACTGAACTGTAACTATGAATAATGAGTTATGAATTATGAATTTCTTTGTAATTATACTCATCATTCAAAATTTAATATATGATTCAAAATAATAAATTAGTACAAGAACAATACGCAAAAAATTTCAGCGATATTCATCCGCCATTTGAGCATGATGAAGCCGCTGCTATTGAAGCCAACAGATGCCTTAACTGTTATGATGCCCCTTGCACAAAGCTTTGCCCTACTAGCATTGATGTGCCTTTGTTCATCAAGCAAATATCTTCTGGCAATATAAAAGGTTCTGCAAAAACAATTTTATCATCTAACATTGTGGGTGCAGGTTGTTCTAAAGTGTGCCCAGTAGAAAAATTATGTGAAGGTGCTTGTGTATATAATTTTTTGGAAGAAGAGCCCATCAATATCGCAAAGCTACAACGTTACTCTACCGAAAAAGCCATGGAGAAACAATGGAAATTATTTACCAGAAAAAATTCTATTGGCAAAAAAGTTGCTGTTGTGGGTGCTGGCCCCGCAGGATTGGCTTGCGCACACGCATTATCGTTGCAAGGTATTGATGTTACCATTTTTGAGAAAGAAGAAAGAGGCGGAGGGTTGATGACATATGGTGTGGCTGCGTATAAAGTTACGCCTCAATTTTGCAAAGAAGAAGTAGATTATATTCTTTCGGTTGGCGGAATAAAAATTGAATATAATATAGCATTAGGAAAAAATATTTCGCTTGCAGAGTTGCAACAAAATTATGATGCAGTTTTTCTAGGTATTGGTGTAGGCGTAGCTCGCTCATTAGAAATACCTGGCGAAGATTTGCAAGGTGTGGAAGATGCTATTTCATTTATTTACAACATTCGTACAAATGATTATTCAAAAATATCGGTTGGCGATAATGTAGCAGTAATTGGTATGGGTATGACGGCCATTGATGCTGCTACACAATCAAAAAGATTGGGCGCAAAAGAAGTAACGCTTATTTACCGCAGAACAGAAAATGAAAAACCTTGCACCGATGTGGAATTGGATATTGCAAAACTGGATGGTTGTTCATTTATTTGGTTGGCAAGTCCAAAAGAAATTATTGGCGAAAATGGAATCGTAAAAAAATTGGTTTGTAATAAAATGGCATTGGGCGAACCAGATGCATCTGGCAGAAGAGCACCAGTAGAAACTGGAGAAACTTTTTCATTGGATGTAGATATGGTGATAAAAGCTGCTGGGCAAATTCCTTTTGAAGGTTTGGTTAATGATGCATCTATTCAAAATAAAAATGGAAAAATTATTATAGAAAAAAATGGAAGTACAAATTTGAAGGGCGTATTTGCTGGTGGCGATGCAGTGAATGGAGGTAAAGAGGTAGTGGATGCAGTGCAGGCGGGGAAGGATGGAGCGAAAGGGATTTTAGAATATTTAGGAATTGAAAAATGGAACATGAATACTAATGGAACACGGATGACACAGATTTGACGGATTTACACGGATAAGAAAAAAATAGAACCCAGATGACAAGGATTAAAAGGAATTACACAGATAAGAAATAAGAATGGAACACGGATGACACGGATTTAATGGATTAACACAGATAAGAAATAAAATCCTTTTCTTATCCGTTTAATCCGTGTCATCCATGTTCAAAAAAAAATTATATATGGCAAACTTACAATCAAATTTTCTCGGTATAAAATCACCTAATCCATTTTGGTTAGCATCTGCACCACCTACAGATAAAAAAATAAATGTGCTTCGTGCATTTGAAGCTGGCTGGGGTGGTGTGGTTTGGAAAACATTGGGTAGTCAAGTAAAAAATGTTTCTTCTCGTTATTCATCATTTGATTATAATGGAAGAAAAGCGGTGGGTTTTAATAATATTGAATTAATATCGGATAGGCCACTCGATATTAATTTGAAAGAAATAAAAGAAGTATTGCAACTTTTTCCTGACCGTGCCATGGTGGTTTCTTTGATGGCAGATAATGATAGAAAAAGCTGGCACGAGTTAATAAAAAAAGTAGAAGATACTGGCGCACATGGGTTGGAATTAAATTTTGGTTGTCCGCATGGAATGGTGGAAAGAGGCATGGGTGCTGCGGTTGGACAAGACCCTGAAATTGCAAAAATGGTGGTAGAATGGGTAATGGAAGTAGCCAACATTCCAGTAATTACAAAATTGACTCCCAATGTACACTCGGCTGTACCTGGCGCTATTGCTGCAATTGAAGGTGGTAGCAATGGACTTTCGTTAATAAACACCATACAATCTATTACAGGAATAAATTTAGATACGCTTGTACCAAATCCAAATGTTGGCGGCAAATCAGTGTATGGTGGTTATTGCGGCCCAGCTGTAAAACCCATTGCATTAAAAATGCTCACAAGTCTTGCACAGCACGAAAAAATAAAAGCGATGCCAATATCTGGTATTGGTGGAATAACTACTTGGAAAGATGCAGCAGAGTTTATGCTACTTGGCGCAAGTAATGTGCAAGTATGTACAGCCGCTATGATAAGTGGTTTTAAAATAATTACCGATTTATGTGATGGCTTAAACAATTGGATGGATGAAAAAGGGTATGAAACCATTGATGATTTTGTAGGCTTATCTGTTCCAAAAATTACCAAATGGGAAGAGTTGGATATTAATTATCATATTGTGGCAAACATTAATCAAGATGCCTGCATTCATTGTGGTTTGTGTTATATAGCTTGCGAAGACACTTCTCACCAATCTATAAATATCGAAAGAGGAAATCCATATAACAAATACACTATTAAAGAAGAAGAATGTGTGGGTTGTAACTTATGCAAAATTGTATGCCCTGTAAATGATTGTATAACGATGCTGGAGCAAAGAAAAGGGGATGAATATTTAAACTGGACAGAATTTGTAAAAAGAGGATTACCATTGAATAATCATTAAAATTATTATCACAAAAAAATACTACATTCTTACATTCATTTGGTTGATGTGTATCAAACATCAAGCAAAGCCTTTAATGAACAAATATAAACTACCTTCTACTTTAGCTGAATGCCTTACAATGATGTAATAATCATATTGTAATTTTAATCGTTTCTTTTAAAAGAAAATGATTGCTTAACATATGAGAAAATTGTAACTTACATTAAAATAAAAAACATGGCAAAATTTATTATTTCTCTATTCTTTATTTTATCAATTGTAGAAAGTAAATCACAATCTATAAATACAGATTTTGCAGCAGCTGCAAATACCCTAATAAAAAATGATAGTGCCCATTTGCCGAAAACAAAAATGCCTTTTTTAGTAGATAGTTTTTCAGTATCATCTTCTACCATAAACCTTTATTTTAATACACAAAGCGCTTACAAAAAAGGAGATTTACCTGCAGATTATGTAGAAATGCTGCCCGAAATATTAATGCCGCTTACAGCCCACACAACAGACATGCAATTACTATTGTTTGCAAAAGAAGCCATGACGAATGAGTGGAAAACACTCGACTATTTTGGTAATCAACCTAAAACACCAACTTACAATCCCATACAAAACAACGACCCCTACCCTGCAAAAGTAGGTAAGAATAATACGGTTGCAAATAGGGTTTTTCCTACTACTGGCTCTCCTACTCCAGTTGGTGCTTTAGCTGGTAAAACGGTTTGGCTAAGCCCTGGTCATGGTTGGCACAATACTGGCAGTGGCTTTGTAACGCAGCGTGGCACTACCAATGCTATTGTAGAAGATTTTGTAAGTGCCGAAAGTGTAGATTATTATTTAATGGGATACTTGTATAATGCGGGTGCTAATGTGTGGAGTGTGAGAGAAAGAGATGTTAATACGAATGAAATAATAATTGATAATGATGTCCCTTCATCTGGCTATTCAGAAACTGGCACTTGGAGTAATGGCTCCGTTGCTGGTTATGGTGGCACCTACAGAGTAGCAACTTCTAGTGGTTCAGAAAATGCTACAGCTTCATTCGTTCCTAATGTAACACAAAGTGGTTTATATTGGGTTTCGGTACGATGTATTGCTGGTACAAATAGAGCTACTGATGTTTCATACACCGTAATACATGCTGGTGATACATCTTTAGTAAAAGTAAACCAAGAAATACATGGTGAAACATGGGTATATCTTGGGCAATTTTATTTTATTACTGGTGCTACAAATAAAATTACCCTCAGTAATTTTTCTTTGGAAACTGGGCAGGCTATTATTGCAGATGCAGTTCGCTTAGGTGGCGGTATTGGAGCTACGCTAGACTGCACAAATACTGGGCAACCTGCAAGTGGAAGAGCAAGGTTTGAAGAATCTGCAAAGCAATATGCCATATATCAAGGTCATCCTTTTTGCATAGAAGATGTAACGGTAAGACCAAAGTATTCTGAGTACGAATTACAAAAAGGAATGGCAACTGAAATAAACAATGCTGTATTTGTAAGCTTACACAGCAATGCAGGCGGCGGTACAGGCACAGAAACGTATTCTTACAATGGCTTAGGTAGTGGCAGGCCAAATATTACTTTAGGTAGTGTTGAACTAAGGAATTTTATACATAACCAAGTGGTGGCAGATATAAGAGCACTTTGGAAACCTGCTTGGGCAGATAGAGGCGTAAAAGTGGCAAACTTTGGAGAGCTGCGAGAACTAAACACAATCCCTGGAACACTTGTAGAGCTTGCCTTTCACGACCTTGCTGCCGATGCTACAGATTTGAAACACCCAGAGTTTAGACGCATAGCAGCAAGGGCAATTTACAAAGGCATTCTAAAATTTTTCAGCAATAGAGATGGTATTATACAAACATTTTTACCAGAGCAACCTACCAATGTTATTGCAAAAAATATTGGCAGCAATAATATTGAAATAAGTTGGGCTGCACCAATATCTGGAGGAGCATATGGTGATGCAGCTACAGCGTATAAAGTGTATGTAAGTACCAATGGAAAAAGTTTTAAAGATGGCATTACATCATTAGGTACAAGCTTTACTTTTAATGGTAATGCACAAACCATTTATTATTTTAAAGTAACAGCTACCAATGCGGGTGGCGAGTCTTTTAGCAGCAGTGTAGTTGCAGCAAAAACACCAGCTACAGGCAACTCCAGTATTCCATATTTAATAGTAGATGCCTTTGATAGATTAGATGGAAGTGCGCTAATAGCCAGAACTGAAAGTGTGGCACTAGGCAGTGTAAGAAGAATGTTTTTGGAGCGTATGAATAGATACGATTACATGATAGAGCATGCACAAGCACTAGGCAATTGTAACAGTAATATTGCCTTTGATGGCTGCCAAAATGAAGCAGTAACTGCGGGTACAGTTTTGTTATCAACTTACACTGCTGTAGATTGGTTTACTGGCGAAGAATCAACGGTAGACAAATCTGTAGACCCAGCAGAAGTTATATTACTCAAAGCATATTTAAATGCTGGCGGCAATTTATTAATATCGGGCGCAGAAATTGGATGGGATATTGGCAGAGCTGCATCTGCTAATGTAGATGCTGATTTTTATAATAATTATTTAAAAGCATTGTATATTGGTGACGATGCAACCACGTATGATTTTGCTGGCACCACTATATTATTTGATGCACAAACTGGCACTTTCGATAATAGTAACAATGGTTATTACGATGTTGACTTCCCAGATAGAATAGCGGCAAATGGAGGTGGGAATATTGCACTAAACTATTCTGGAGGCACGGCTGATGGCGCAGCTGTTGGGTATAAGGGAACGTTCAATGTCTTATACCTTGCTTTTCCTTTTGAAGCTATTACCTCTGCTGCTGTGCGCAATAATTTAATGTGTAATGCAGTGGCATACCTTACTCCAGCCATAGTGCCCATTACCGGGCTTACTATTTCTGGCAAAAATAATGGTACAAATAACCTTATTAACTTTACTACATTAGCTGAAATAAATACCAGCCATATGTTGGTAGAAAGAAGCGAAAATGGTATTTTCTTTTACCAAATAAGTCAGCAAATTTTACCTAAAGGGAGTGCAAATACAGGGGCAGAATATTCTTTTGTAGATAAAAATATATTGCCTGTAGGTTATTACAGAATAAAAGTAATAGACCAAGATGGCAAAGTATCTTACTCTGAAATTGTAATAATAAAAGTACAAAAAACAGATAAGCTATTTTCCATAATAAATAACCCAGCCAACGGCAACATTAATATCGCACTTCAAAATACAAAAGAGGCAAAAATTGTTTTATCCAATGCTATTGGGCAAATAGTTTATACAAATAAAATTACTGGAACATCAACGTTTAGTATAGGCGTAAGTAGCCTTGCTAAAGGGATATATAATGTAATAGTAATTGCTAATAATAAACAACAGGTTGAAAAGGTTTTAGTACAATAATGATATTTGTAAAACGACAATACAATAAAACCTTTTAAAACATTTAAGCAGAAGCTGTTTAAATTAAATTCTTTTATTACTATTTATATTTTGTCTTATTTCCAACGCTTAGAAGATGAGACAAAAATTGATGATTAAGTTAAAAGTTACGCTCTGCGCTAAGCGAAAGAGAATAATCAACTCAAATTGTTTCTAAATATTTATAGCAACAATAAATTACTAATTGTTTATTTTTAATTATGAAAAAGATAACCGCCATAATTTTAGTTTGTATTTTAATCGGGTTAACAAATTTTCAGTGTACGAAAAAGAATACTAGTAATGATATAGCCACACGAAGTTTTTATATGGGAACCACGCCGTGGCCAGCTGATTTAACTGTAAGCGAAGTTGACAAAACGTACCAATTTATAAATAATCATTGCGATATTGTTTCTCATCATTTTGACGAAGGGATACCTTACGACGAGGCATATTATAATACAGTAATGCCAAATAATCTTTTAGAAAATGTAACCTCCAGAAAAAATAAAACTGCTCCAGATAAAAAAGTATTTTTAAGCGTAGCAGCACTAGGTATAAATAGAATTTCTAAAGCCCCGTATTATAATAATGCAAGTACTAGTGCAATTATAAAAAATTTTTGGGAACAACTTGTTTTTGATGACGCAAGAGTGGTAACTGCATATGTAAATTATGTAAGTTGGCTAATTGAAAAATTTAAACCTATTTATGTAAATTATGCTGTAGAAAGCAATGGGCAATTATGGAATGATGTTGATTTCAATAAATACAAAACTTTTTTATCGCAGGTTTATCCAAAGCTAAAAACATTGTATCCGAATATTTCTTTTTTTAATAGTTTTATAGTAGACGAAAGTAACAAGGCATTTAGTTTTGCAAATCAACTAATAGATTATACCGATTTTATAGGTCTTAGTGCTTATCCTTATACAGGCGTAAGCTCTTCAGCAAACGGCAATACGAATCCTCAAAATTTTCCAAGTAACTATTTTGAAAAATTTATTAATCTTGCTCCCAACAAACCTTTGGCATTTGCCGAAACAGGATACATAGCTCAAGATTTAGTTATACCAGCATTCAGTTTAAATAAGCAAGGTAATGCTGAATGGCAAAGAGATTATTTGGAACTTGTACTAAAATTATGCAATGAAAAAAAAGCAAAATTATTTATCTGGTTTTGTCCAAAAGACTACGATGCATTAATTATAACCTTTCAAAACCAACCAGGTGCTACTCCCTATATTTTAAATCTACTAAAACTATGGAGAGATACTGGGCTCATTGATGAAAATGGAACAGAACGACCTTCCTATAATAGTTGGCTTACTTGGATGGCAAAAATAAAAAATTAAATTACTACCTCCTGAGAAAATAGCTAAAGAAACTTGTTTGTTGTATCAAATAAAACAAAATACTTTTGTATGTGGACTAGACTGTCCACTACATTTTCTTAGATTCTTAATGTCAAAACTTTCTCTTCAACATAAATTTGTTGATTTATCAGATTACGGAAGATTTATTGCTACTACGCCAATGCAATTTTTTTCGGAAAGAGCTTAAAAATTTATTTTATCAGTACCTCAGGCTTACAACTTTTATAATTTAATGGATTAGTTAAAATTTATAATTTGTACAAAACTGTGGTTCTGTTGCAAACAAAATTGCCACAGAGCCACAGAAAAATAAATTTTGTAAAAAATTACAACAACAAATTTTTTAATGCCTCAAAAGTTTGAACCCCTTCTTTGCGTGCTATTTCTTTACCATTTTTGTACACAATAAATACAGGGAAAGCATCTATTTTTAATTGCTTGCTAATAAATGTCTGACTTCCACCATCAATTTTTATTACTGTAAAATTTTGTTTTTCCAAGCTATCTAAAACAGGCTTCATTTTTTTACAAGGTGGGCACCACTCTGCACCTACATCTACCAATACCGTTTTATCTAATGGTAGCAAATTTTGATATGCTTGCATGGTCATTTGAGCTATATCTTTTACTGCTTCTAAAGGTTTATTTGCTTGTTTCCATGCACTAATACCGCCCTTTAAATTATATACCGTTTTAAAACCATTTTGTGTTAGCCATTGCATTGCAGCCCCACTCCTACCTCCACTTAAGCAATAAGTATATAAAGGTTTTAGTTTGTCTAAAGATGCTACCCTTGTTTTAAAAACCGCTTCGTCATTCCAGTCTGCTTGCAAGGTATTAGCAATATGCCCACTGTTGTATTCCTCAGCAGTCCTTACATCTAATATTTGAATATCTTTTTGAGCTATTCCTTTCTCAAATTCGGCAACAGATATGGCAGAAGATTGTGCACTAGAATTACAAGAAAATAATGATAGCAAAACTATACTTATAAATAATAAGCTTGAAGTAATTATAAATTTCATTATGTAGATTTTAAAATAGTAAAATTGATTTTAAAGAAAAATCATGATGTAAAGTTATGACATTGCAAAATTAAATTTGCTTACAACGAACCTCCTTTTATTAACGGAGAAGTGGTATACAACTCCTCTGGCTCAGCAGAGCCGTTTAAACACTGCATCATTTTTGTAAAAGCCAGTTTGCCAAGTTTATAGCCGCTTGTTTCTATGTAAGTGATTTCTGGTGTGTATAATTTGGGTAAATAACCATCGCTAAGCGAAATTACAGACACATCATCTGGAATACTTACTTTCAGTTCATTTAGACTTTTCATTACACCAATTAAAATTTCATCGCTCATACAAAAAACAGCATCTGGCTTTTGTTTTTTTGAGAAATATTGTCGAGTAATTTTTTTTGCATCTTCTGTAGAGTTGCAAAATTCATTATGCGTTACCACATCTTTCTGTAGAGAAATAATTCTTTGGTAAGCTTTGTTTCTGGTACGAGTAATAGAGAGGTTTTCGTTACCAAATATAGATAATACATTTTTTTTGTTTTTGCTTAGCAATAATTCTGCAGCAAGTTTTGCTGCTTGCTCATCAGCAATACATACTTTATTGTATGCCGTCCCTTCTGGCACTTTATCAAAAAAAACCAATGGTATATCAGCCTCCTTAAATTTTTCAAAAGCTGCCATAGATGTTGTTTGTGTAGATAAACATACAAACAAACCAGAAATTCTATTTTGCCTACAAATATGCAAACTACTTTTTTCTATTTCTGCATCATTGCTCGATTGCAATATCATAAGCGTATAATTATTCTTTCTACTCTCCTCCTCCACTGCCGAAATAAATGAATCATAAAAAAAGCCAGAAATAGATGGCACTATTAAACTTAGTACCCTATTTTTTTTAGATCGAAGGTTTATGGCATTAATATTGGGCTCATACTCCAAAGTATCGGCCAATTCATTTACTCGTTTTTTTGTAGCCAACGAAATATCTGGATGATTTTTTAATGCTCTAGATACTGTAGATATGCTTAATCCAAGTACTTCCGATATTTTTTTAAGTGTTATTACTTCCATAGCTGGTTTTAATTTAGCACAATAGTAATGTTTTTTCCCCTGCAAACAATTGTGCAAACGTTTGCAGGATTAAAAAAACATTAACAATAAATTAATACAAAATAAAGGATATACATTTATACCACTAACGTAAAACATATATTTATGAATTTAAAATTGCTTGCAAAAAGGCTCACAGCTGCCTTACTATTATTAGCGATGCCTTTTTTAGTAAGTGCTCAGCAAAAAACAGTTAATGGAAAAATAACCAGCGACAAGGATGGTTCTCCCATAAGTGGAGCTACCGTACTTGCCAAGGGTTCTAAAAAAGGCACGCAAACTGCCGCCGATGGTTCTTTTGTTATAGAAGTACCAGTTGCTACTACAAAACTAGTAATTTCTTCTGTGGGTTTTGGAACACAGGAGTTAACAATTGGAGCTGACAATACTGCTAATTCGATATTGAAAGCTAACAATGAGGGATTGACAGAAATTGTAGTTGTTGGTTATGGTACAGCTCGTAAAAAAGATTTAACAGGGTCTGTAGCGGTTGTAACTGCCAAGAATTTTAATCAGGGTGCTCTTGCTAGTCCTGATCAACTTATTCAAGGTAAAGTTGCTGGACTTCAGGTATTAAGTAATAGTGGACAACCAGGAGCTGCAACAACTGTAAGAATAAGAGGTAATGCTTCAGTCAGGCAAGGGGCAGGTCAACCGCTATATGTAGTCGACGGTATTCCATTAGATGGAAGAAATGCTCGACCACAATTAAGTGCAGTTGGCTTAGGGTCAACGCCAGATGTTGACCCACTTTTGTTTATTAATGCTAACGATATTTCTAATGTACAAGTTTTGAAAGATGCATCAGCATCAGCAATATTTGGTAGTCGTGGAGCAAATGGTGTTATACTAATTGAGACTAAGAAAGGTAATGGTGCGCCAAAAGTGGACTTTTTATATCAAATTGGAAGTAGTAAAGTTTCAAAAAAATACAATGTCTTAGACGCTGCTGGTTATAAATCTGCATTGTCTCAATATGGAATTGTTAGTGGTGATCAAGGGTCGGCAGTAGATGCACAATCTGAAATATTTCGCAAAGGGCTATCCCAAAATGTAAATGTAGCAGTCAGTGGTAGCACTGATAAAAGTAATTACAGAATTTCACTTGGGTATTTTGGACAAGAAGGTGTTGTAAAAAGCTCTGACCTCAAAAAATATATGCTAAACTTTCAAGGTTCTTCAAAAGTTATAGGTAATAAATTGAATCTAGATTATGGAGTTCGTGTTGGGCAAGTAAATGAAAAAATTGCTCCTGTTTCTGAAAATGCAGGGTTTGAAGGAAGCTTGATAGGAAATGCACTACAGTGGAATCCAACAAGAGCATTCAGAAAACCTAACGGGGAATTTGACCAGCCAGCTGGCGCATTAAATCCACTAGCACTATTAGAAGCTTATAATGATAGAAGTAATTTATTGAATGCAAGTATATTCTTCTCTCCAACAATTAAAATAACTAAAGACTTGGAATTTAAAGTAAGTAGCAGTATATCGACTCAAACTGGAAAAAGAAATGCTTTTATGAAAGATTTTCTTAACCAGACAGATATAGTTGGAAAAGGATGGGCTTTTTCTGCTGATAACACTTTGTCAACTTCTTTAATCAATACAGTCTTAAATTATAAAAAAAGTTTAGGCTCTAACATAAAAATTGATGCACTTGTTGGTTATGAATATTTCAAATCTGACAGAAAAGGCTCATCTGCTTTTGGAAAGGATTTCAAAGATATTCCAGTAAATTACACAAACATATTGCAATATGCTTCCCAGTCTAGTTTGGCTATAGGTTCATTTGTTGATCCAAGTTGGGAGTTACAATCTTATTTTGGAAGGGCTGCGTTGAACTTCAAAGATAGATATTTAGTTACGGCAACACTAAGAGCCGATGGTTCTTCTAAATTTGGAAAGGATAATAAATATGGTTATTTCCCATCATTTGCGATTGGCTGGAATGTTAGTAACGAATCTTTCATGAAGGATATATCAGCAGTAAATAACTTGAAAATAAGATTAGGTTATGGCGTTACTGGAAGTCAAGAATTCCCTTCTGGCGCAGCGCAAGATCAATATACCTTTTCGCAACAATCTTTTGCATTGAATAACGTAGCTAATCCAAAGTTGAAATGGGAAAAAGAAAAACAATTGAATATTGGAATGGATTTTAGCTTATTTAAAAACATTAATGTAAATATCGATTATTTCAAAAAAGACAGGACAGATATTTTATTTAATACCCAAGTAACGCTACCTGGCCCAGCAACAAAATATTGGGTTAATGTGCCTTGTAATATTATTAATACTGGTATAGAAGTTAATTTAAATGCAGATATTGTAAGTAGAAAAGATTTGACATGGAATCTTGCAGTTAATGCTACCTTCATGAAAAATAAACTTACTAACTATAAGTTCGGGAAAGTTTTAACTGGTGTAATTAGTGGTCAAGGTTTATCAGGTGTTTCAGTTCAGGAGTTAGTGAACGACCAGCCATTAAACGCATTTTACACCAAACAATTTGAAGGTTTTGATGGTTCTGGCGGTTCTAAATTCCCCAATGGATTGACAAAAACATATGCAGGGAATCCTAACCCTAATACTTTACTTGGTATTAGATCTGAGCTGAACTATAAAAAAATAAGTTTAGTACTAAACGGGTATGGAATTTTTGGACAAAAGGTATATAATAATACTGCTAACGCCACTGTAGGTTTAGGCAATCTCGGCAAAGGAAATGTAGATGTAAGATTTATTGGAACAGGTGAAGCCGTTGCTAACACACCTAGCGCATCGACAAGATATATAGAAGACGGAAGTTTTTTTAGACTATCCAATGCGTCATTATCTTATAATATTGGAAATATTGGAAACACTTTAAAAAATGTAAACGTATTTCTCACTGGTACAAATTTATTTGTGATAACAAAATTTACTGGATTTGATCCCGAAGTAAACACAAATAAACAAATTGATGGTGTTTCTTCTTTTGGAATTGAATACACACCATACCCTGCTGCAAAAACATTTTTAGCAGGATTTAGAGTGTCATTTTAATCAGAAAATTTAAATTAAAAAATATGAAATCAAATCAAATTAGAAATATTGCTATCCTAGGGATACTTATTTCGACTATGCTAGGATGTAGTAAATTAGATGAAAAACTTAATAGTGCCCTAACATTTGATGAAGCTAAAGCATTAACAAGTGCAGCTCCTTTGCTTCGCTCTACTTATAATTCAATGCAAGATGCTTTGACTTCTCAAGATAGATTTATTGCATTACAAGAACATCCCTCTGACGCAATGGTTGGTCCAACTAGAGCCACTGATTGGGATGATAATGGTGTATGGAGAGTATTACATCAACATACATGGGATGCCGACCATGCATACATTACAAGAAGTTTTCAGAATTTGTTAATAATGCAATACAACGCAACTAACGTATTAAACTTTAATCCTACTCCCGCTATAGCTGCTGAAGCTAGATTTCTCAGAGCTTTTTCGATGTGGGCAGTATTAGATGGATGGAATGTAGTTCCATATAGGACAGCTGGAAGTAGTTTGGCAGATCCTCCATTAGTCCTAAAAGGAAAACAAGCATTAGATTCTATTATTAATGAGTTAACTGCTATAATCCCAGAATTAACAAATGGGCCGAAGAATAGAGCGAATAAAAATGCTGCAAGATTTTTATTAATGAAGTGTTATTTGAATAAAGCTGTATATACCGGAAACAGGAAAACAATAACTTTTGACAATGCTGATATGGCTCAAGTCGTAAGTTTAGCTGATCAAATTACTGGCTATACAGTTTCTCCTAATTATTTCTCAAATTTCGATCCAAGCAATTCTGCCTCACTAGAAAATATTTTTACCTACGGAGGTGGGACAAGTGAGAACCAAGGGAGGGCTGGCAATAATGTGAGAAGCCGTTGGCATATGAGCATGCATTACAATCAAAATCCTGGAGGATGGAATGGATTTACTACCATTGCCGACTTTTATGACAAGTTCGAAGCAACGGATAAAAGAAAAGCTGCAGTTCATCCTTCAACAGGTTATACAAATCCTGGAAATCGAATTAATGCAGGGTTCTTAATTGGTCAACAATATAATCTTACAACTGATGCACCTTTGAATGACACTAGAGGTAATAGTCTTATTTTTTCTAGAAATGTTGCAACTAATCTGCAAGAAAGCAGCCCTACTACTTTAGAATTGACCGGAATAAGAGTTGTTAAATACACACCAGATTATGCAAATGATGATGCTCCAGCTAATGAATTCGTATTCTTTAGGTACAGCGATGTTTTACTTATGAAAGCTGAAGCTCTTTTACGTTCTGGTGGAGCTGGCGGCTTGGCAATAGTTAATAGCTTAAGAGCAACAAGAGGGGTTGCTGCATTAGCTAGTTTAACTAATTCAAATATGCTAGATGAGAGAGGAAGAGAATTATATTGGGAAGGATGGAGAAGAAATGATCAAATTAGGTTTGGTACTTTTCTAGCTCCAAATCAATATAAGCCTTCTGTAAGTCCTGATAAATGTTTATTGTTTCCAATTCCAAACAATGACTTAGCGGCAAATCCTAGTTTACAACAAAACCCAGGTTATTAATTTTTTTCAGTTTTAGTTTTGGTTTTTATTTTCATAAATAAGATAAGGGGCAGTTCAAATTTATTTGGCTGCCTCTTGTTTTTTTACGTACTTTCATTTTCTTTTATTTCAAATGAAGAACAACCTCCTTTCTTACTTTATTTTCTTTATTCTACTTAATGTTTTTTGTATTACTTGCAAACAAAAGAGCAGCACCCCTACCCTTTTTCAACTACAAGATTCCACCACAACAGGCATAAGCTTTACCAACAAAGTAGAAAATACAAAAGACTTTAATATCTTTAGCTATCGTAATTTTTATAACGGCGGCGGTGTAGCTACAGGCGATATAAATAACGATGGCTTGGCAGATGTTTTTTTTACAAGCAACCAAGGCAGCAACAAATTATTTTTAAATAAAAGCAATTTTACATTTGAAGATATTAGCAGCAAAGCAGGCATAGAAGAAAAAGGCAAATGGAATACGGGTGTGGTAATGGTAGATATAAATGGCGATGGTTGGCTTGATATGTATGTATGCAATGCTGGCTATGACAAATGGAAAAACAAAGATTTTAATAAATTATTCATCAATAACGGAGCTTCCCCCTCTCCCCTTGGAGAGGGAAGGGGTGAGGTCACTTTTACGGAAAAAGCAAAAGAATATGGCTTAGATGAAACAGGCTATACTACACACGCTGCCTTTTTTGATTATGATAAAGATGGTGACCTTGATTGTTATATTTTAAACAATAGTTTTATACCCGTAAATACCCTTAACTATAGCAATAAAAGAGAACTTAGAGCGGCTGATTGGCCTGTGGAAGATTTTGCAAAGGGAGGCGGAGATAAACTGCTTAGAAATGATAAGGGTAAATTTAGAGACATAAGTGTGGCAGCCAATATTTATGGAAGCCTTATTGGCTTTGGGCTTGGTGTTACCATAAGCGATGTAAACGGCGATACTTACCCAGACATATACATAAGCAACGATTTTTTTGAAAGAGATTATTTGTACATCAACCAAAAAAATGGCAGTTTTAAAGAAGATTTACAAAACCAAATGGGTCATACAAGCACAGCCTCTATGGGAGCAGATGCTGCTGATGTAAACAACGATGGCAGACCAGATATTTTTACAACCGATATGTTGCCGAGTGATGATAAGCGTTTAAAAACAACTTCTTCGTTTGATAATTTTGATACCTATCAGTTTAAGAAAAAACAAGGCTTTTATGAGCAGATACAACAAAATGCTTTGCAAATAAATACAGGCAATAATAAATTTGTAGAAACTGCTCATTACAGTGGCGTAGCAGCAAGCGATTGGAGCTGGGGCGCACTTATGTTTGATGCCAACAATGATGGTATGCAAGATATTTTTGTATGCAATGGCATTTACAAAGATGTAACCGACCAAGATTTTATAGATTTTTTCGCCAATGATGTGATACAGAAAATGGCAATGAGTGGAGAGAAACAAAATATGCAAAGCATTGTAGATTCTATGCCCTCTGCGCCTATACCTAATCATTTTTTTAAAAATAAAGGCGGATTGAAATTTGAAGATGCAGCTGAAGCAAGTGGGCTTGCACAACCTTCATTTAGCAACGGTTCTGCTTATGCCGATTTGGATAATGATGGCGATTTAGATTTGATTGTGAACAATGTGAACATGCCAAGCTTTGTCTACAAAAATATGGGTAGGGAAAATGATAGCACAAATTACATTAGCATTTTATTGAAAGATACTGGCAGCAATAGCTTTGCTATTGGTAGTACCATAAAAGTGTTTTGCAAAAATGAAATTATTAATAGAGAAATATATCCTGCTCGTGGTTTTCAAAGCAGTGTAGATTATAAAAATATAATTGGTATTGGCAATAGAAAAATAGATTCTATTTTAATTGTATGGCCAAATGCAATGGTTACGAAAATAGATACGATTGGTATAAATAAAAATTATGTAATTGATTATTCAAAAGCACAAAAAAATACATTTACATATTTGCCTGTAAACTACACCCCTACTCTATTTATAGCGGACAGTAGTTTTAAATTTGATAAGCATATTGAAAATGATTTTATAGACTTTTACCAAGAAAGAAATGTGCCTACCATGCAAAGCAAAGAAGGTCCAAAAGCCGCAAATGCAGATGTGAATGGCGATGGATTAGAGGATGTGTTTATTGCTGGCGCAAAAGACCAAGCAGGGCAATTGTATTTGCAAATGAACAGTGGTAGTTTTGTAAAGAAAATAGAAGAAGTATTTGAAGAAGATAAAGCGTTTGAAGATGTAGCACTTTGTTTTTTTGATGCAGATGGAGATGGAGATAATGATTTGTTTGTGGGCAGTGGTGGTAATAATGAGGCACCGAGAAGTATTAGATTACAACATCGATTATACATTAATGATGGCAAGGGTAATTTTACAAAATCATTGAATAATTTTTCTGAAAATAGCGCTAATATTTCTGTAGCTATTGCTTATGACTATGATGGGGATAGCGACCAAGATTTATTTGTAGGAGGAAGAAGTTTGAGTTATAATTATGGAGCAAACCCCACTAGCAGTATTTATGAAAACGATGGCAAGGGGCATTTTTTAGATATAACAAAAACAAAAGCTGCTACTATTGAAAAAATAGGAATGGTTACAGATGCGCTATGGGTGGACGTTGTAGGCGATACAAAAAAAGAACTAGTGATTGTAGGTGAATGGATGAGTCCGAAAATATTTTCATATACAGATGGAAAATTTATAGAAACGCAAACCAACATGAGCAATATGAATGGCTGGTGGCAAACTATAAAAGCAGCCGATTTAGATGGCGATGGCAAAGAAGATTTGGTATTGGGAAATATTGGTGAAAACTTTTATTTACAACCCGACTCTTTAAACCCTGTAAAACTTTGGATAAATGATTATGACCAAAATAGTTTGCCCGATAAAATATTTTCGCAAACTATTAATGGAAAAGATGTGCCTGTATTTTTAAAAAAAGAATTTACAGAAGCGCTGCCTTCGTTTAAAAAAGATAACTTGAGGCATCATGCTTTTGCTGAAAAAACAATACAAACATTGTTTAAACCAGAACTCATAAAAACATCTACCGTAAAAACATTTAATTATAACAGTAGTTGTGTAGCTTACAATAAAGGTAATGGTAATTTTAGTATTGTTTCCTTGCCATTAACTACTCAGTTATCTTGCATTAATTCCATTTTATGCAAAGACATAAATGCTGATGGTAAAATAGATTTAATACTTGGAGGAAACTTGCCAGATTGTTTGCCGCAGTTTGGCAGATTGGATGCTAGTTTTGGGACAGTATTGATGAATAAAGGAAATAAAAAATTTGAAGAAATGTCATTTAATGAAAGTGGGATAATGCTGAGTGGAGTTGTTAGAGATATCCAAAATTTAAAAACGAAGAATGGGGATGTGATGTTGTTTTTGAGGAATGATGGTTATCCTATGGTGTACAAAAGAAAATAATTTTTAGTACTTTTACTTTAAAATTTATAATATGCAAGTAAGACAAGTATATGAAATAAACAATAGTCAGTTATTGATAAATATCCCATCATCATTCAATAATAAAAAAAAGGTAATTGTAACCTTAGAACAAACAGACGAAGTATTCGAAAAAAAACTTGAATTGCTAAAGTTGTCTAAAACTGATGTGCTATTTAAGAATGATGTTGATGAAGTTTTAAATGATTTTGAAAATATTGATTTTTTATGAATATAGAAAAGTGGGGTATTTATAGAGCTAACCTAGACCCTGTTATTGGCTCAGAGCAAGGTAAAACAAGACCCGTGTTGGTAATTAGTGAAAACGAAATAAATAATATATTAAATACAGTAAATGTAATTCCACTTACTTCAAAAAAAGAGGGCAGAAGAATTTATCCTAATGAGGCTTTTCTACAACAAAATAATTCGGGCTTAGTTAGCGATTCTATCATACTTTGTCACCAAATAAGAACACTAGATAAAAGAAGACTTTCAATAAATTATGGCTATATAAATGAAGTTGAAAAACAAGAAGAAATCTTAGAAGCTTTGTGTTTTCAAATTGGTATAGATAAAAGCATATAAGATATTTATGAAAATTAACACCCTCAATTTTATTATTTCAAAAAATATAATTCTATTTTTTTTACTAACTGCTTTTATTTCTTGCACACATAAAAAAGAAATATCCAAACCCGCTTTATTTGAAGTATTAGAAAGCACCCAAACAGGCCTTAACTTTTCCAACAAACTTACTCCTCGTTCAGATTTTAACATGTTTAAGTACATGTATTTTTATAATGGTGCTGGTGTAGGTGCAGGAGATTTTAATAATGATGGCTTTACAGATTTATTTTTCACAAGCAATCAACATCAAAATAAATTATTTCTAAATAAAGGCAATCTGAAATTTGAAGATGCCACCGTAGCTGCAAAGATACCAAAAGATAGCGCATGGAGCACTGGTGTATCTGTAGTGGACATCAATAACGACGGGCTTTTAGATATGTATGTATGCAGAGTGGGCAATTACGAATCTTTACAAAGCCACAATCAATTTTTAATTTGTAAAGGCATTGATAAAAATGGCATTCCTTTTTATGAAGATCAAGCCAAGCAAATGGGGGTGGCAAAATCTACCTTTGGTACGCAAGCTGCTTTTATAGATTATGATATGGATGGCGATTTGGATATGTACTTGATGAACCATTCATTGCGGTACAATGGTACATTTAATGATAAACAAACATATGAAAACACAAGGGATAGTTTGGCTGGCGATGTATTGTTTAAAAACGAGAATGGGAAATTTACTGATGTGTCGAAACAAGCAGGTATAAGCGGTTCTATCATTAGTTATGGATTAGGAATATGTGTGGCAGATATAAACATGGACGGGTGGCCTGATATTTATATTGGAAATGATTTTCATGAAAATGATTATTTGTACATTAACCAAAAGAATGGAACGTTTGCAGAAACCTTGCAAACACAAACCATGCATACAAGCCAATTTAGTATGGGTGTAGATGTGGCGGATATAAATAATGATGCATTACCCGAAATCATTTCGATGGACATGCTTCCATACGAACCTAAAATATTGAAACGCTCATTGGAAGATGATGATTATAATTTATTTAATTACAAAGTAAAGGCGGGTTATCATCCACAATTTAGTAGAAATGCTTTACAAATAAATAGAGGTAACGGCATGTTTAGCGAATCAGCAATGTATGCGGGCATAGAAGCGACAGACTGGAGTTGGGCTGCATTATGGACAGATTTTGATAACGATGGATGGAAAGATTTATTTGTAAGCAATGGTATTCCAAAGCGGTTAAATGATATGGATTATGTGAATTATGTAACCAATACAGACATTCAAGATAAGATACGTAGCAATAAAATGGATGAAAAGGAAATGGCATTGATCAATAAATTTCCTGAAATAAAATTGCCCAATAAATTTTTTCTAAACATGCATGATGCAAAATTTGAAGATGTAGAAACCCAAATAAAAAACGACAAGCCTACATTTAGCAATGGTGCTGTGTATGCAGATTTTGATAATGATGGCGATGTAGATGTAGTAGTAAATAATATTGAAGACCCTGTATTGTTGTACGAAAACAAAACCAACAAAGCAGATTCAAACAAATGGGTTGAGCTAAAACTAAAAGGAGATGGAAATAATGTAAATGCTATTGGTGCAAAAGCAATTGTGTTTGCCAAAAATGAAATAAGAACGTATGAAAAATACCCTGTTCGGGGTTTTCAAAGCAGCATGGAAGTGCCGCTGCACGTAGGTTTTGGAAATATAGCGATAGATTCCATTTTACTAGTTTGGCCTGATAATACTTACGAGAAACTTAACTACAAAACAGATTCAATTCAAACAATTGCTTATAAAATAGGCTTGCCTGCATTTGATTACAAAATAATAACTGAATTTAATGCTACTAATAATATTGCAAAAGATATAACTGCAGAAACAGGATTATTATTTACACACGAAGAAAATAATTTTAATGAATTTGATAGAGAAGGCTTGATGCCATTTATGGTGTCGAGAGAAGGACCTGCACTTGCTGTGGGAGATGTAAATGGCGATGGGTTAGATGATGTATTTATTGGATCAGCAAAGTTTATAAAACCTATATTGTTTTTTCAAGTTGCTAATGGAAAGTTTATAAAGTCTACTCAAACAGCATTAGATAACGATAGTACATATGAAGATGTAGATGCAAATTTCGCAGATGTAAATAATGACGGCTTTAAAGATTTGTTGGTAGCAAGCGGCGGTAACGAATTCTATGGCAATAGCGAAATGCTTTTACCAAGAATATATTTAAATGATGGCAAAGGAAATTTTACAAGAAAAAAAGATGCATTTGTTGCCACAACACAACTTACTGCATCTTGCATAAAGCCTTATGATTTTAATGCTGATGGTTTTGTAGATTTATTTATTGGTGGCAGAGCAATACCTTGGGAATATAGCAAAACCCCAACCTCCTACTTATTACAAAATGATGGCGCAGGAAAATTTATTGATGTCTCCAATAAATACAATGTAGACTTAGCAAAAATCGGATTGGTTACCAATGCCGCATGGGCAGACTTAGATAAAGATGGCGCAAAAGACTTGGTAGTAAGTTTAGAATGGGGTGGCATTGTTGCATTTAAAAACAATAAAACGAGTTTTGATAAAAAAGTAATCACCGATAAATTAGGTTGGTGGAATTTTGTTTTTCCGCTTGACATTAACGGAGACGGAAATGAAGATTTAATAGCAGGAAACCTTGGGGAAAATAATAGGTTTAAAGCAAGTGTAGAAAAACCTGTAAGCCTTTACTACAATGATTTTGACGATAATGAAAAGAAAGAACAATTTCTTACTTATTTTTTAATGGGGAGAGAGATTCCTTTTGCAGATAAAGATGAACTGACCAAACAAATGCCTTCATTAAAAAAGAAATTTTTATATGCAGAAGATTTTACCAATAGCCCATTGAAGGATATTGTAGGAACAGATAAAATGGGCAAGGCTGAGAAAATACAAGCAAATTATTTTTCCAATGCATTTTTAATAAACGATGGTAATTGGAATTTTAGTGTACAGGCATTCCCATGGCAAGCTCAATTATCATCTTGCAAAACAGCTGCTGTTATTAATTATACAAAAGATAGCTTACCCAATATTTTACTTGGTGGAAATTTTTACCATAGCAATATTAGATTGGGAAAATATGATGCAGATTATGGAACCGTTTTAGCAAACAAAGGGAAAAATAATTTTGCCGCAGAAAATATTAAAGACATTATTATTAAAGGTGAAGTAAGGCATATTTTACCAATAACTATAAAAGGAGAAAAAGCGTTTATTTTAGTGAGGAATAATGATAGTTTGGTGGTGATGAAATTCTGATACCTCACCCCTTCCTTCTCCACTTCGTGAAGAGGGTGTTGCTCGAAGATTGTAGCAAACTAAACAATGTAACCCCATATCAAAAAACAGGAAAATACAATTTAGTAACCCATTTACTTGTATCCGATTCTTTGCTTCTATCTGTAATTAAAGATTGAAAAGGAATGGCTGGAGACATACCATTTACATCTGCACGAAAATTTTCTAATTCTTTTAAGAAATGATCTACTGTATAAAAACCGCCTTTTATTTCGCCACTTTCTAAAATATTTCCACCTGCAAGCATACGCTTAGCAATAATATTTCCTTTATTTTCTAACCATTTATTTATGGGCAATGCAACCATAAAGGCATAGCCATTTTCTCCATCCTTATAAATATTAAGCATTGGAGGATTATTTTCAGCAGCCCCATTTGTAGTTGCATAAGCTTTCAGTATATCAATGTTCTTGTAAATTTCGAATACCGTTGGATAATTTTTAGAACTTGATTTTAAGGCTATCAATGTGCTATCTTTTAAAATTTCTCTTTTCATGCTTACTCCGTAAATATTTTCTGTATTACTCAAAAATGATTGCAAACTATTCAGCAATTTTTGTGTTGTTGTTTCTACATGCTTGTAAGTAAAATAATTTACTATTTTTTTAAATGGATTTGTACTATTGGGAAATTGAAAATTAACACTTGTAAAAGAAGAATCTCTAGCTGCTGCAGATATAATCATACTATTAGCGGTTACGCCTTTGTATTTAACAGCAATATTATTATTTTGAAAATTATCTGATACAAAAGTAAAAGTACAATCATCTAACAAAAATTCATTTGCAGTTAGTTGTTTCCCTTCTTTTGGAAGCCACTTTGTACATAGTGTTTTATTAGACAAAACCCTTTGCACACAAGCAAGTGGCGCATTTGCTTTTATTGAAACTGCAACACTAGATTTATTTGGCAATGCAAAATACACAACCCCAAAAAATAGTATAACTGCCGAAATTACCACCGCAAACGTTTGTTTCATTTTTATTTTTATTATTTCGACAAATATCAGTTTAAAAAAATTAAATTACGATATCAAATGTTAGTTTTTAATTACACTATTCTTTAACCAAATTGATATCAAAACTTTAAAATATGTTTAAACAGATTATGTCTGCAATGCTATTAGTAGCATTATTAAGTTGCAATGGCAATAAAACATCTACTACTTCCAACGAAGTAACCGCTACTAACCCTAAAAATGATAAATGGTGGAAGGAAGCGGTGGTATATCAAATTTATCCTCGCAGTTTTAAAGATAGTGATGGTGATGGTGTTGGTGATTTAAAAGGTATTATTGAAAAATTGGATTATATAAAAAGTTTGGGTATAGATATTGTTTGGCTCAATCCAATTTATGGTAGCCCAAATGCAGATAATGGTTACGACATAAGCGACTACGAAAGCATTATGAAAGAATTTGGAACTATGGATGATTTTGATGCATTGCTACAAGGCATGCACGATAGAGGAATAAAGTGTGTGTTGGATTTGGTAGTGAACCATAGCAGCGATGAACACAAGTGGTTTAAGGAAAGTAAAAAAAGTAGAGATAACCCTTATAGAAATTATTACCATTGGTGGCCTGC
>JANNVW010000043.1:0-136206 GCA_031408295.1 Ferruginibacter sp. | reverse complement strand
TCGGTCCTCAGTTGTCCTTCGATTGTAATTGTTTTCATTGTTATTTTTTTTATGAGGTGCAAAAGTAGGGTTTTTTAGTTAGATATTAGACGTTAGATTGATAGATGTTAGACTTTAGACCTAAAATATTCTTGGACACTAAATACGGAAAGCCATAAATCAAATAAAGAGTATGTTATTAGAAAGCATAATTTCATTTTCGAAGGTCAAAAACTTAGTTCTCCGTAAGATGTTTAGTAATTTTAACAAAATAGTTTTGCATCTATTATCTTGATTATAAAAAAGTAGCATCTAATTTTTTTGTCTGATATCTTATGTCTAACACTCTTGTGTCTAACAATTTATTTTCCAGCTTTCGTCCTACCCCTTATAAATAAACTATTTATACTCTTATTTTCATAAGCATTCCTTAGTGCTACTGCAAATAACTCATCTACAGACAATACCTTTATTTTATCACATATATTTTTTACAGGAATTGTATCACAAACCACTAACTCTTCTAATACACTGTTAGCAATATTTTCATAGGCTTTACCGCTCAATACAGGGTGCGTACATAAAGCACGTACACTTCTTGCCCCTTTTTCTTTCATCAAAGCAGCACTCTTGCACAAGGTTCCGCCAGTATCACATATATCATCTATCAATACCACATCTCTATCAGACACATCGCCTATCAACACCATACTAGCTATTTCATTTGCACGTTTACGATGCTTATCGCATATAACCATTTCGCATTCAAAAAAGGTTGCTATTTCTCTGATTCTATTGGCACTGCCTACATCTGGCGCAGCAAATGTTAGGTTTTTTAAATTTAGGTTTTCTATATAGGGAATAAAGATGGCTGATGAGTCTAAATGATCTACAGGTATATCGAAATAACCTTGTATTTGTGGCGCATGTAAATCCATTGTTACCACCCTATCCGCACCTGCAGCTGTAAGCATATTGGCAACTAATTTTGAACCGATAGCCACACGGGGTCTATCTTTTCTATCTTGCCTTGCATAGCCGTAGTATGGTATTACAGCAATTACTTTATAAGCTGATGCTCTTTTTGCCGCATCTATCATTAACAGTAACTCCATTAAATTATCTGTAGGTGAGTATGTACTTTGTATCAAAAAAACGGAACGCCCTCTGATACTTTCTTGAAACTCCACTCCTATTTCTCCATCACTAAATCGTTGAATATTTACTTGCCCTAATGGCTCTCCAAATTTGGTAGCAATTTTAGAAGCTAAATACTGGGAGCCTGTTCCAGAAAATATTTTTACGTTTGGTTGCATGAGGAAGGTTATTATTTGATGAATTTTGTGCGAAAATACATTTAGTTTGCATCAATAACTTTATTAAGTATGGAAAATATTGAGAATAATAAAACTTCTATAAAAAATTGGGCAGAAGACGATAGACCAAGGGAGAAAATGGCAAAACATGGTGCGGAAATTTTAAGCAATTCCGAACTCCTTGCTATTATAATTAACAATGGCAGCAAAGAAAAATCCGCTGTAGAACTTGCCAAGGAGATACTAAAGCTAGGGCAAGATAATTTAGATGAGCTAGGTAAATTATCTTTAAAAGATTTACAAAAAATAAAAGGGATTGGGCTTGCCAAAGCTATTTCTATAGCTGCCGCTTTGGAAATTGGGAGAAGGCGCACTGCTGGCGAAATATTGCAACTACCACAAGTAACAAGTAGTAAAGAAATTGCAAACTATTTGCGCCATATTTTAAAAGATAACCAGCATGAAGTTTTTGCTATCCTTTTTCTAAACCAAGCCAAAAAGGTTAAAAATTTTAAAATAATAAGTCGTGGTGGCATTTCAGGCACGGTTGCTGACCCTAGAATAATTTTGAAACAAGCGCTAGATGAAGGAGCTACTTCATTGGTATTAAGCCACAATCACCCATCTGGTAATTTAAGACCCAGCCAAGCAGACCTAGCGCTTACACAAAAGTTAAAAATAGCGGCATCGTATTTTGATATAACAGTGTTAGACCATATTATTGTTAGTGATGAAGGGTATTATAGTTTTGCAGATGAAGGGGTGATGTGAGCATAAAATGAAGAAGATATAAAGTTTTAATACTGGTAAATCTAAATAGCCTTAAATGATGTAACTTTATACTCGGAATAGAAAGCACTATATCATTTATGAACAACATTAAATTATACATTACTGCATTATTTATACTCTTAAAAACCATTTCGTTTGCACAAAACCGAAATAATGTTTGGTATTTTGGAGATCGGGCTGGCATAAGTTTTAATACAACTCCCCCAACAGTATTAACAGATGGCGTAAATACACATGCAGAAGGTGTGAGTTCGATATGTAACTCTGCTGGAGATTTACTTTTTTATACAAATGGCATTAATGTTTGGGATGCTAATTTAAATGTGATGCCAAATGGTGTAGGTCTCTTGGGCAATAACTCTTCCTCCCAAATATTAATTGTGCCCAAGCCAGGAGATTGTGACGTCTACTATATTTTTACAACCCCTTCACAGACGTTTTTAGGTGGTATTTATTACTCCGTAGTAGACATGAGATTGAACAATGGAAATGGAGATTTAACAAATAAAAATATTTTAGTAGCTAACCCTACTACTGAAAGAGTGACGGCAACTTTAAAGAGTAATGGTACAGATTACTGGGTAGTTACACAAGAGTTAGGTTCTAATGCCTTTTTAAGTTTTTCTGTAACATCTGCCGGGGTAGATTTTAATCCAGTAATCTCAAATGTAGGTGTTGATAATTTAACTGTTCAGGATGTAATTGGATCCCTAAAAATATCACCAAATGGCACTAAACTAGGCTGTGTAAGTGAAATTGGACATAGAAAATGTCAATTATTTGATTTTGATAATAGTACAGGAGTTGTATCAAATGGATTTATTTTATCAGATACTGCTGCATACGGTATGGAGTTTTCTACAGATAATTCTAAACTTTATCTTGCTAGATATGGACAATTTAGACTAACCCAGTATGATTTAAGCTCAAATAATGCTACAACAATTAAAAATTCTGAATTTCTGATAAACGCTACAAGTTCAGAGCTAGGTGGTGCTTTACAATTAGGTCCAGATGGTAAAATTTATATTGCAAGGTCGGGCAGGCAATCATTAGATGTTATTAATAACCCAAACGCATTAGGTTCTAGCTGTAGTTATACAAATAACGCCATAAACTTAAACGGCAAAACTTGTGCAGCAGGATTGCCGAATTTAATAAATAAATATAATGGCATATTCTGTGGTGGGCTGCGTGCCACATATACACATACTACCTTATGCGCAAATAATGATGTAAAGATTGTTGTTAATGCTTCTTTTGGTAGCGCTCCGTATAAATATTCAATTGATGGCGTAGTTTTTCAGAGTAGTAATATTTTTACGAACTTGCCCAATGCTGATTACACAATTACAGTTTTGGATGCTAATTTACTAGAACGCAAAGTTAACTTATCTGTTCCTAAAACAAATTCCATTTCGTTGGCTATTTTTAAAACTAAAAAGCCAGATTGTGGGTTAAATAATGGAAATGTTGAATTAAGAGCTACAAATGGAGTGAGCCCTTTTTTATATTCCAAGGATGGAGTAACATTTCAAACTGATAGCCTTTTCACAAATCTTTCAATTGGCATAGTAACTTTTACTGTAAAAGATGCCAGTGGCTGCACCGATACAAAAATTTTAAACCTCACTACACTAAACAATCTTAAGATAAATGCTGGTAGGGATACAGGTATTTTTATAAATCAAGACATAAAATTATTTGCAAAAGATTTAACCAATAGTAATTTTATCAGTTACAAATGGGAGCCTAATTACAAATTAAACGATGCCAATATTCAAAACCCGATTGCAATAATAGATAAGGACATAGATTATTTTGTGACTGCTACTAATCAGGTTGGGTGCACTGCAACTGATACCATACATATTGATGTGTATAAGGAAATTGGAATTTTTGTTCCCACAGCTTTTTCACCTAATAATGACTATAAAAATGACATTTTACATGCTGTTCCGAGGGGAATGAAAAAATTGAATTATTTTAAAATATTTAATCGCTTCGGGCAAATGGTTTTCTATTCTAATATTTTTGCTAATGGTTGGGACGGCAATATAAATGGCATAAGACAAAATACGGGTAGCTATATTTGGATTGCAGAAGGAATTGATATAAAAGGTAATATTGTAACAAGGAAAGGATATTTTACGCTTATCAGGTAAGTATTATACTTACCTGATAAAATGTTACCAGTATTACAAAATAAAACTGTGTCTCTGCGCAATTTGAGGTAGAAGTTTTGCCACAGATACACAGAAAAATACATTTTATAAAAATCCTTTTTTGCTTTTTTAAGCAGCCTTAAAGCTTCTTCTAAACATTCTCAGGTTTTTTATTCCCAAAAAATTACGCTTGCCCAGCTGGGCCACCAAAATTAAAAGGTATTTCTACCGCTTCTAAATCTTGTATAGTACCATTTACAGCTTCAAATTTTTGTACATTTTCTACCATTGCTTTCATAAAACGCTTGGCATGAAAGGGTGTCATTATAATTCTACTTTTCACTTTGCTTTTTGGTGCCCCTGGCATTACATTTACAAAATCATAAACAAACTCCGCATGGCTATGTGTAATAATGGCAAGGTTTATATAAGTACCTTCAGATGTTTCCTCCGAAATCTCTATGTTTATTTGGTTTGGTTGTTCTGGTTGATTCATAATAAAATTTAAACGATATAAAAAGAGACTGCCTCAAATTAATGAAACAGTCTCTATAAAAAATTAAAGAAAATTAATATTATCTTGGACGGTCGTATACTAAAATCTCAGAAAATTTACATCTAACACCCCCAAATGGTGCAGTAGCTGCAATACTAGGTTGATACATTAGATATTTTAAGTTTACGATTTTATTAGCAGCATCATAAAAGCTAGGACCAGTAGCATCTAAACCAGCTCTACGTGTATTAGTAGCAGCATAAAGAGGCGCACCTGTACCTAAAGACGGTGTACCAACAGCTGTTGTTGCATTTGATGTTACACCATAGTAGTTTCTTATTTCCAGAACATTTTCTGTAACAGGATCAAAAATTAAAGAGATACCGAAATTTCCAAAGAAAGAACCACCAGTTGGTGTCAAAAATAAATAACCTGGGTCAATTGAACCATTAATAAGTTGTTTAACATCTACAGTATTAGCACCTGTAGTTACAAGTTGGTACTCTCTTGGATAGTTACCCGTAAAAGTTGCATTTGTTAAATCAACAAATGAACCAGTTACCTTGTAAACACCATCATACTTATTTTTAGCACCTACTTGTGTGAAATATTGACCAAAATTACCACTAATTACATAACCTGCATTTGCTACAGAAGCAATTTTGAAAAGCAATGCATAAGTGGTAGAAGTGTTATATGCTATTGCGTTTGTTCTTATCTTAAAACTAGCTTCTCTAGAACCTTTTGGTATAGTGACTGTTAAACCATTAGGGAAAGTGTAAAAACTATTAGGCAATTTTTCGATATTAAGCGAGTTTGCAATATTGTAAGCTTGAATAAAAGCGTATGTACCTGTAGTGTCTAGGGTAACCCTTATATCTTCCTCTGCTGGATTTGTAGCTGCAAGACGAACAGTTGCAAACTCAGCATTTATTGTTTGATCAACATAAGCTAACCCTACAGTTCTACCATTTGCTGGAGAGAATGCTTGAGCAAGCTCTATTACTTTTGAAGCACCAGATAAATCTAGACCGGTTTTACCTTCGTCGTAATTTTTATCTTTTAAGCATGAGTTTAACGATAAAGCTAACCCAGCAAAAGCGATTATTTTAAAATATTTTTTCATATTTATTAATTATTAATTGTTAATATAATTTACTTAGCCCAGAAAATTTTAGCAGTTTGCGGATCAGGGTTACCCTCAGCAGCTACTACGCTTGCATTAAAATTAAACTCTCTTTGTGGATATCTGAATCTTCTTGGTATTTCGTTAGAAGCCGCAGATAAGTTTACCGACTTTGCATTTCTATAGAAAGTAAACAAAGCTGCTCCATCCCCAGTATCACCTGGTCTTCCAGTTGAAATTCTTCTATAATCGCACCAAGGTTCAAAATTGTTCATCCCTACCATGCTTAAGTGCTTTTGAATAATAATTGAGGCAATTGGGGTTGTTGAAGAAGCAAAATTAATATATGGCTTAATAGCGTTAAGCGGATCAGCCATGTAGTTGTTAGCAGCTGTTATAGCATTAGGAACACCTAGAAAAATATAAGATTCTCTAACAGCATCCTGAAAAGCGTCTAGTGGTGTACGACCTGTAATCCAACCTCTTTGTACCGCTTCTGCTTGTAACCAAAGACTTTCCACAGATGTCATAATCCACTGACCTTGCGATACTGATTTTGCTAACCCAGGACCACCTACACCAGATGCATTAAGAGATGAAGGAAGACCAGCTACAGATGGATAACCATAAGGCATACCTCTATATTGTACACCTGTAAGCGGTGTGGTTGCCTTATCAAAATAATATTGATGTCTTATATCATTGGTTGTTTTAAATGTATCCAAGATAAAATTATTCGCTCTGTTAAAGTTATCGAACTCAACACCAGCAACATTTGCCTTGTAAGTATCCCAAAAAGGGTTTTGCTGAGATTGCCCAGCAGGGTTATTACCTTTTACATAACCAGGGTTAACAATAGCCTGAGTAGTAGAAGTAATAAAACCACTACCGTCAGCGGTTATTTTAGCAATTTCTGTAGCTGGTGTAACCAAAGTAGTGTTAGTTCCAACTCTTAGCAACAATTTTAATCTTTGTGTATTAATAAATTTTTTCCAGCTTGTGATATTACCACCATACATGATATCAGCTTTAGCTATATTAAAATCAGCATTTGGTACTGCCGAATTTAGTAAAGCTGTAGCTTGGTCTAATTGCTTAAATAAGTCCAAATAAATAGCCGATCCTTTGTCGTACTTAGGTTGTAGATTACCCGACAAATCAAATGCCGAGCTATAAGGTACATTATTATACAAATCCACAAGATTCATAAATGCGATGGTTTTCATAGTTTTGGCTATTGCTGCATATATATTTTGACCTGAAGCAAGTGCTTTCTTTTCCATTACATCGTAGTCAAAGGTAAAGTTGTACCAGTTAGCCCATTGTACACCACCAAAACCAGTAGTAAGAATGTATGACTCTTCTTCTTGGTTAGGACCATAGTCTCCACCTCTTGTCCAAGAACCCATCCAACGTGCTAATGGAGCGTAAGCTGCACCTACCGATGTACCAGTATTGTGAAGAGCTGTAGGTAGTAATAAATCTGGTGTAACAGAGCCCTCAGTAGCTTGGTTAGGATTTTGATTAATGTCGAAGTAACTCTTATTACAACTTAGCAGTACAAAACTGAAAAGAATAGCTACATATAAAAAATATTTTTTCATACTATATATATTTAATAATTAAAATTTAGCAGTTATATTAAAACCTACTACCCTTGTAGCTGGGTTTACATTTGACGTTTGAAAACCGATAGCGTTATTACTTGCAACACCACCTGTTGTAGTATTATTCGTACCCAACCCGCCATTAATACTAGTACCTGGGTCTGCGAAATCAGGATCATTAAATTGATTGGATTTTGGTACCCATAAAGCTAAGTTTCTTGCATTGATGCTTACGCTTAACCCCTTAATTATATTTTGACCATTGAACAAATGAGCAGGAAAATCATAACCAAGAGATACTTCACGTATCCTCCAAGATGCTGCACTCGTAATAAAATTAGATCTTGCATTTCTAAATTCAGAAGTGTAGAAGTTGTTAACGTCATTTACTTGCACATTTGTATTCGTAATAGCCTTACCAGTAGCATCAACATAATAAGAATTAGGAAAAACAAAACGCTCACGGCTATTTTGACCTGTAACGGCGGATACACCTGTCCAAGCCATACCATCTGCAATACCATGGTATGCATAGTGACCTCCACGGTACTCACCCACAATTGTCATGGTTATGTTTTTGTACGAAATAGAAGGAACAATTCCAACAATCCATAATGGAGATGTGCGACCAAAATCTTTTGTAGTAGGATCTAAAACTGGTATACCAGTTACTCTATCAACCTCTACTCTGCCAGCAGCATCTCTTTTATAATCGGTAGCTTGCCATGTAAAAGCTGGCTTGTTAAGCAAACCGAAATTACCAGCTGCCTGAAGACCACCAACTCCTAACCTATCCACACCTTCAAATAATTCTTTTATTTCGGTATTATTATAAGATACATTCGTTTTTACATTAAAATCAAATTCTCCTAATTTTAAAAGTGGAGTAAGTTTTAAATCGAATTCATACCCTTTGTTGATAAATCTAGCCGCATTCACTGTTGAAGTAGTATAGCCTGTTGCAGCTGGCACACTTATATCAATAATTTGTTTAGTATTATTCTGATTGTATGCAGAGAACTCAAAATTTACTTTATTTTTAAACAAACCAATTTCAATACCATACTCAGTACCTTTTACAAATTCTGGTGCTACAAAAGGGTCTCTCGCAGCATTTCCTGCAGTAAAACCTGGTACGTTGAAAGGGAATCCGAAGCTATTAGAATTATAAACAGTTTCTGTTTCATAAACACCTATTCCACTAACATTTCCTGTTTCAGAATAACTAGCTCTAAGTTTCAAGAAAGATAGTGTGTTGTTACCTTTTAGAGAGGGAATAGCGTCTGACAATACAAAAGAGGCGTTTAAAGTAGGGTAGAAGTAACTATTGTTACCGGCTTTACCTTGTTTGTCATTTACCCCAAGTATAGATGTCCACTCATTTCTTCCTACAAAATCCACAAAAGCCCAGTTATTATAGCTCAACCCAAGAGAACCATAAACAGCAGCATCACGCCTTTTACTAAAACTGTTACTACCTGATGTACCACCTACACCATTAGAAATACTGAGAATATTTGGCACAACTAGGTTGGTAGCACCAACTGAATTAGCTTTTACTTGAGTTTCTCTCAGGTAATGACCAGCTATAAGGGTGGTTTTGAAGCGCTTAATTGATTTTGTGTATGTAGCAAAGATTTCAGAAGACATTCTACTATTTCTATTAAACGACTCATTTATACTACCGGGTATAAGTGTATTTGTGTTTACATTATCCGCAGTTACTTTTTGCCCTTCAGATATATTGCGCACATTGGTATTTCTAAATTGTGCACCCACTCTCCAAGTAAAACTAAGTGCTTGAGAAGCTTTATAACTTAAATCTAAATTGGTAAGAATATTATCTACTTTACCAATCCTACGCCAGTTATCTATAGCATTATATGGATTTATACCATAGTGGTTAAAATAAGTGTTGTAACCTCCAAATTTACTATTCTTATAATTTTTGTAGCTTGTGAGTGGTACTTGAGCTGGTGTATTAAATATTAAATTTAACAAGCCATTGTTAAGCCCCACATTATTGGCAGCATTATAGTTCCCCATTGCATTATCATCAAACATGTTGAAATTTTGCTGAGTATAATTTACATTTAATCCAATTTTTAACTTGTCATAGGTTTTATCAGCATTCATACGGAAGTTTGTACGACGATTTTTATCATCTGGTACAATACCTGTTATTTTAGCATCTTGCACACTAAAAAAGAATTCTTTAGCTGCAAAAGACAAGTCAGTTTGTGAAGTTACACCGGTATTAAAAAATTCTCTTCTAGAATTATTAGGACTGTACACAACAGTTTGTTGCGTACCGTCTTTAAGTGGAGAACCCAATGGTTGTAAGCTACCATCATAGGCTGGTCCCCAAGACCAGTTCTCAAAAGGAATGTAAGAACCAGAACCTCCACTACCAAATTGGTTTTGAAATTTTGGATAAAATGAAACCGAAGTAAACTGAGTTGTATTGCTCAATGTAATAATTGGTTTACCCTCTTTGCTACCCCTTCTTGTAGTTACCATCATTACCCCGTTCACCGCATCAGAGCCATAAATACCAGCCGCAGATTGTGATTTAAGTATGTTTACATCTATAATGTCTTGTGGGTTGATAGAATTTAAGAAAGATAAAGGTGTAGGTACACCATCCAACACTAACATTGGGCTATTATTACCAGTAAGTGAACGAATACCACGGAGTGTAATTTTAGTTTCTTCAAGAACACCCCCATTTAGGCTTGTAATGTTCAAACCAGAAACTTTACCCTGTAAACCATTTACAAGGTTAACTGGTGCAGCTTGTATAAGCTCTGCACTTGCAACTTTAGCGGCAGCATATCCAGTACTTTTCTTAGTTCTTTGTATACCCAAAGCCGTAGTAATTACAACTTCTTGTAACGCAACGTTAGAAGACTTTAAAGAAGCTCCTACAACTGATTGCGTACCTACGTTAATTGTTTGAGATTCGAAACCAACAGAAGATACATTAAGCGTGGTACCAGTAGCTACTCTAATAGAAAACGAACCATCAGCATCTGTAGAAGTTCCTACAGCAGAGCCACTTGCCTTTATAGAGGCGTTTGGTACTCCAGCACCTTTATCATTAGTAATCCTTCCGGTCACTACCCGGCTTTGTGAAAATGCCAACGCTCCAGAGAGCATAAACACCACAAATAGTGATAAGATTCTTGTCATGAGTTAAAAATTAATAATTAATGAAACGTAAAAATAGGGATTTAACATTTAACATAAAAATTTTGTTAAAAAAATATTTAAATCCCCTATACAAATATTAGAGACAGCATAGTTTCTTAATTCGCTGCGTAAAAAATAAAAAAAGTTAAAATTTATATAAAGCCTGTAGTTTTACTTCGGTACGTCTATTGCCCTTTATTTCGTCTAAACCACTGCCTATAGAGGTTTTACCAGGGTATAAGTACTGTGCCACCCTGCCCCAAAGCGATATTTTTTTTGTTAAATCATAGTTTACATTTAAGTAGTATCTGTACCCCTTATCGTAGAAAACAGGAATGGAAAAGCTATACAACACATCATTTTCATATGCATAAAGCCTGCTATTGTAACCATCAGTCTCAAAATACTGTAGGCGTATACTGGCAGAGAGTGGTTTCAATAAGGGTTTATAGAGCAAATCAGTGTATAAAAGAAAGCCATTTTCTTTGGCTTCTCCCTTTTTATCGAACCATACGGCTTCTACCCTACTCCTAAACGTAAAAGTTGGGTTTATTTTATAGGAAAACTGCGTACGCCAATTTTGCTTTGGTTGTGGTATTACAGGACTAATAGTGAGGTCTTTAGGATTATAATTGATAGATTTAGATTCTGATTTGAAACGAGTGTATATTTCAAATATTTTGTTGGGCTTGTAATTAAGTTGTACAAAATAATCTGAACCAGTGGTAGGTGCATTTATCCTAAACTTTAGCCATGGGAATTTATAAAAATCTACATAAGCGCTTATTGCCCAAGCATTGTTTGGTCTTATTGCAATTCCAGAAAACAACCCTTTTTCATTATTTGGCGTACTACTTTCGGTAAAGGCATTACTATATAGTGATTGATACCCTCTAGAAATATTGCGGTATACAAAACTCATGTCTACATTATTAGCTACACTTATAAGTAAGCCATTTACTGTAGCTGGAAATTTTTTACTGCTCATAGCCAGCTCTCCAAAAAAATGAAGGTTTCGGTAAGTATAGCTATAATCTGCACTATAGTTACCAAAGCTTTTGCCCGCAAGTGCATATAAATTGTATGGCTCAGTAGATTTTTGTAGTGGATATTTAAAGCTATATTGAATGGCATTTACACCAATATGGATATTTTTTATTTTATAAGAAAAATTGCCTCCAAATGCTAGCTGGCGCTGTATTCCTTTATCGGCATACTCGCTTGCAGTGCGATGAAAGCCAGAGGTTTGGAGCGAAGTTACCACATCATCATCTGCATTTGTGGTATCCCCCAATGCAAAATTTGCATCTGTTCTTTTATATGAGCCAAACGCAGTGGCAGCCCAATTGTTTTTGCCAATGGTAATGGCTGCTCCTCTGTGAAAAGCTATTTCTCCAGCAGAGTTATATGGTCGCAAAACATCTGCTTCTCTTTTTGTAGACAATACATCTGGCCCTTTTTTAAAAGCCAAACTCATCCACTGTGTAAGCCCCTGCCCCATATTTACAGTATAATCTCCTAAAGCTATTGCCTTTACTATACCTACATTTCTTACAAAAACATGTGCGGAGTAAAAGTCGAATCCCTGTTTTTGAGTTCCCTTAAAAAATTGCTCCCCAGCATCTTTTTCCCCCACAATGCCATATTGCAAAAGGTTTTTGTATTGATAACGATAGCGCATAAACAATCTTTGTTGCGAACCTGGGTAGTAATTTTTGCCTGCACTCGGGTCTATTTGATAGCCCTTAGATTTTTCTAAATATTGTGAGGCTCTTACCAATAAGGAATGCTCTCCTCCCTTTATTCGCTGCTTAAAAGAAGAAATTAAGTTAGCGTTTTTGTTGCTGGTAATATAATTTCTTATTTTTTGTATAGTCTCCACATCCCAGCCTGGTATGGCTTGTAGCTCATAAATATTTACCAATAAACCTAAATAATTTCTATAACTTATTAAATTAGCTATTTGTATTGGTGTAAGTACTCGAAGCTCTCTTAATTCTGCTTCTGTTGCATAATTAATATTTATAGGGTTCTTTTGAAAGCTTATCATTTGTTGTAAATACGAATCATCTTCTGTTTCAGCATCTTCATTGCTATTGGTAATATTTTCTAGCTGCTGCTCATCAGTTGTGCTTGTTTGTTCTTGCTTTTTCTCTATTTTTTGAGTTGTTTGCGCTACGCAGTGCATATACACAAAAACGAGGCATAATAATGTTGCTACTTGCTTCATTTTTTATTTCCTTTAAAATTATATACAAGCAATAACCCAGGCGATACACCTAGCTGAGGATGGAAACTTGAAGCGACATCTACCCTAAAATTATTTACTGCAAAACCAATGCCAGCAAAGCCTGTACTGTTATCGCTTCTAAAACCAGCACGTGCAAAAAACTGTTTTTTAAAATGGTATTGAATACCGCCAGTTACATTTATCGGTTGGTCTTCTTCTTTCACAATTTCTGTACTTACAAAAAAATTATCCGAAGCATCGTATCCCAAACCAAACTTATAAGCAGAGGCTAATTTTTCATCGCTATTTTTACCCAGTTTGCCGCTTACAGGGTTGTACAAGTGTACGCCAGCATTTAATTTTTCAGAAAGATGAACGATTACTCCTGCTTCGAAATTGATGGCGGAAGCATTATTGTAAGCAGGAATTTTATAGCCGTAGTAATTAAACTGTACGCCAATATCAACCAATTTGCCGAGGGTTCTAGCATATGCTAAACCTGCTTTTTGCTCATTAAAATTTGCAAATCCTGCGTAATTTATTTGTACGCCAACATTTCCTTTTTTTGTAGGTATGGCTACTGCTAGCCCATAAACACTATTTTGAGCTAATAAAAACCTACGTTCTCCATACACACCCACACCTGCATTCTTTACCTGAGCCAAAGCTGCCTGATTACTTGTAAAAGAAAAAGGGTCTATTTGCTTGGTACTGTATGCACCTAAATTTATGTAAGGCATGCTAATACTATATCGTAAAGATTGGGCAGCAGACACACAAAATGTGAAAATAAAAATACTGGATAAAAATATTGAATGTATTATTTTTCTCAAAGCAAACGAATTATATGGCAACAAGATAAAATAATTTCGCTAAAATATTCACTTCAATTTGTCAAATATTAAATGGAGATTGTTTTATACTTTTGCCAAATGCAAATTTTAGATGGAAAAGTAGTTGCAGAAGCTGCAAAAGTGCATGTAAAGACACAAACAACTTTACATAAAAATAACACGGGAGTTACACCTCATTTGGCTGCAATTTTAATTGGTAGCAATGGCGCTAGCGAAACTTATGTGGCGAGTAAAATAAAAAACTGTGCTGATGTTGGTTTTAAAAGTACCCTTATTCGTTTTGATGTATCGGTAACACAAGATGAAATTATAGAAAGCATTGAAAAATTAAATAATGATGATGATGTGCATGGCATTTTGGTGCAACTTCCTTTGCCAAAACATATTGATGAATCTGCTATCATAAATTTAATAAATCCAAAAAAAGATGTGGATGGTTTTCACCCAATAAGTGTTGGCAAATTGGTGCAAGGGCTAGAAACGTTTGTACCGGCTACTCCACTTGGGGTGATGATGATGCTAAAGCATTACGGCATAGAAACAGAAGGGAAAAATGCTGTGGTAATTGGTAGAAGTAATATTGTGGGAAGACCAATGAGTATTTTGCTAAGTGCAAATACAAACCCTGGAAATTGTACTGTTACACTTTGCCATAGCCGCACAAAAAATTTAGAAAAAATTTGTAGCGAAGCAGATATTATTGTAGCTGCACTGGGCATACCCGGCTTTCTTACAGCAGACATGGTAAAAGAAGGAGCAGTGGTGATAGATGTAGGCATAACAAGGGTTGCAGACGAAACAAAAAAAAGTGGCTTTGCTATAAAAGGCGATGTGGACTTTGAAAATGTAGCACCAAAATGTAGTTACGTTACACCTGTACCAGGTGGTGTGGGCTTGATGACGATAGCTGCTTTGTTAGAAAATACATTGAAAGCTGCAGGGGCAGAATAAGCCTTTGGTTTTTTATCCTTTTTGTTTACGAGCACAAGAACCTTGATTGAGCTTTATTGGCAAGTTTATCCTGAGTTCATCGAAGGGCTTCTTTCAAATTTAGTTTTTCAATTTGGATTTTACCTATAACAAGATAAGCAAAATATTTATTTCCATATTTTGGAAATAAAAGAAACATTTCCAAAATATGGAAATGAAAAAAAATAATAATTATAAATCTAATTAATGATAGCACTACCAGTAATGGAACATTTTTACACTATCCAAGGAGAAGGATTTCACCAAGGAAGAGCAGCATATTTTATTAGACTTGGCGGCTGCGATGTAGGCTGTGTATGGTGCGATGTAAAAGACAGTTGGGATGAAAGCAAACACCCAATGATTGCAATAGAAACTTTAGTAAATGAAGTAAAGAAAACAGCCGCAAAACTCGTTGTAATTACGGGGGGCGAGCCATTAATGCATACTTTAGATTTACTAACAAAAAAATTGCAAGAAGCAGGTTTAGAAACCAATATTGAAACCTCAGGTTCTTCACTACTATCTGGCTCGTGGAATTGGGTTTGTTTATCTCCTAAAAAATTTAAAGCCCCGCTGCCAGAAGTTGTTCCATTTGCAAATGAATTAAAAATTGTAGTGTTTAATAAAAGTGATTTTACTTGGGCAGAAGAATTTGCAGAGCAAGTTTCGCCCAATTGCAAATTATACTTACAACCAGAGTGGAGCAAAGCATCTATTGTAACACCGCTTATTGTAGAGTACATAAAAGAAAACCCAAAATGGGAATTGAGTTTACAATTGCACAAGTATATTAATGTGCCTTAATTTTCTTTGAGAAATTATTTATCTGAAGATGCAATGACTATTAGTGCTGCAATTAAAGTGACACTATATTCGCAGCCACCAGTGCCAAACTCTCCATTAAACCAGCCTTGGTCTACATGAATAATAACAATTCCTACGGCTAGTAAGATGATAAAACCAAGCGCAATCCATTTTTTAAAGTACCCAAGTATTAAAACTAATCCACCAACAATTTCAAATATAGTAATTAGCCAAACTATTATTGAGCCGCTTGGAAAGCCTTTTGTTTCTAGAAAGCCTCCAAATTGATTGATGGTATTACTATAAATTCTAACGGTAGCATGTATCATAAACATTGCCGCAACTACTATTCTAAGTAAAACAATACTAGAGCTAAGTGTTAAGAATGGATATTTTTTATGGAACATGTTATTCATTTTTTTTAGTTAAATTATTTGATTGAGTTATAAACTGTATTTAAAAAATAATTTAACAATACTAACCATTAAAGCTAATTTTAAAAATATTATCTTTCAAAAATATATTTTTTGTAATGGACATAAAAAAAACGCTTAAAGCTGCATTGGCTATCATTTTAATATTAATAACCTTTTGTGCAAATGCCCAATGGTACAACCCTGATAAGGTAAATAAAAAAGCAATTGCCGTTTATGAAACGGCATATCAAGATGCAACTGCTGGCAGTTTTATAAACTCAATAACAAATCTTACAGAAGCATTAAAAATTGACCCCAATTATTTAGATGCATTATTAGCCAGAGCCGATATGTATGCAAGAGTGAAAAATTATTCGGCATCCGCCTCTGACTACGAAAGTATTTTTAGAAAGGATTCTTTATATGCAAAATCATTTTTACTGCAATACGCTACAAGCCTTGCTGGTAATGGCAAATTTGAAAAGGCCTTAGAAAACACAATTAAGTTTTTAGCCATTCCTAATCTTCAAGAAAAAAATAAAAAAGCTGGGCTTGGAAAACAAAATAGTTATGCGTTTGCTGTAAATTTTGCAAAAAAAATAGCTTCCAAAAATTATATTTTTAATCCAATAAACATGGGTGAAAATATAAATAGTACAAACTTAGAATATTTACCATCCATTACTGTAGATGGCAATAAAATGATTTTTAATAAACGAATAGATAGTGACGAAGATTTTTATGAAAGTGAAAAAATAAACGGCGTTTGGCAAAAGGCAAATCTAGTGCCTGGCAAAATAAATACGAACTTAAATGAAGGTGCACAAAATATTTCGCAAGATGGGCAATGGTTAATTTTTACTGGATGCAATTATCCAGAAGGGCTCGGGAGTTGTGATTTATACGTTTCCTACAAAAATAAAAATGGGCAGTGGACAGAAGCAGAAAATTTAGGTAAAATAATAAATACAGATGCTTGGGAAAGTGCTCCAACCTTATCGCCAGATAAAAGAGATTTGTATTTTTCTAGTACAAGGCCTGGTGGTTTTGGAGGTTCAGATATTTGGGTAAGCCACAATATAAATGGGCAATGGCAAAAACCAGAAAACCTAGGCACAGACATAAACACAAGCGGGGATGATGGCTGCCCATACATACATGCAGATAACCAAACATTGTATTTTAATAGCAATGGAAGATTAGGCTATGGCATGAGCGATTTATTTGTAACAAGAAGGAACGAAAGTGGCAAATGGCAAACACCTGAAAACCTCGGATACCCAATAAACACTGTAGATGACGAAGGCTCTATGATAGTAGCTGCAGATGGCAAAACCGCATATTATGCAAGTGATAATGGAGATTTTAAAAATAAAATTGACTTGTACAGTTTTACATTGAGAGATGATATACAAGCGCTAAAAACACTTTGGGTAAAAGGAAAAATTTATGATAAAAAAACAAATGCGGGTTTGCCATCCACGGTAGAATTAACAACAATAGATTCTGGTTTTGTATTGTCAAAATTACAAACCGATGAGGAAGGAAATTATTTAACAACACTACCACTAGGTAAAAATTATGCCTTTAACGTAAACAGAAAAGGCTACTTATTATATTCTGAAAACTTTGCTATGAAAGCTAATGTTTCAGACTCGCCCCTGGTGGTAAATATTGCTTTGCAACCCATAGAAAAAGGGGCATCCATCATTTTGAAAAATATATTTTTCGATTCTAAAAAAGCAGACCTGCAAACAAGTTCTTTTGCAGAGTTAGATAAATTGGCAAACGTATTATTAGAAAATAATAAACTCATCATCCAAATTAATGGATATACAGACAATGTTGGAAAACCAGCAGATAATCTTAAACTAAGTCTAAACCGTACAAAATCTGTAATTGCCTATTTACAAGAAAGAGGAATAGATGCCAAACGGCTTACAGGCAAAGGTTTTGGCGAGACTAAACCTATAGCGAGCAATAATACAGAACTTGGAAAAGCGCAAAATAGAAGAACAGAAATAAGAGTTATTAGCAATTAATTTATACTTTTACTAAAATTTTGAGTTATGGATACTTTAGTTAAAATGAAGGCAGAAGAAATAAATATGAGTTTTATTGATTTTATTAAAACGTCATTTAAAGGAAAGAAAATTGCATTGCATATTTATGAAGAAAATACTGACGAGACTGAATTCTTACTCCAAAGCAATGCAAATAAAAAAAGGTTGTATGAGTCCATCGGAAATGTGAAAAATAATATTGACTTAAAAGAAATTAATTTTGCTGATTTGCAACAAATCTTAAATGATGATGGCGAATGAGAAAAATTTTATTGGAAGATAATGCTATTGAAGATTTTTAATTTTGGTCGATGAATGATTTGAAAACATTAAAGAAAATAGCAGAATTATTTATTGCCATTTCTAGAAATCCATTTGACGGCATTGGAAAGCCAGAATTATTAAAAGGTAATCTTACAGGTTATTGGAGTAGGAGAATAAATGAAGAGCACAGGATTGTTTATGCCGTTGACCAAGATAAAATAGTTGTTATTTCTTGTAGATACCATTACGAATTCTAATAACCAACTGTTTAAAAAATGCATCAAGATTTACTCTACCAAATAGCACTAACTCTAGTCCCAAACATTGGCGATGTGCGTGCAAAAGCACTCCTCGAAACTTTTGGTGATGCTGAAAGTATTTTTAAAGCTTCTAAAAAAACGTTAGAAAGTATTGATGGTATTGGTAGCATTGCAGCAAATAGTATTAAACATTTTGGAGATTTTAAAATTTGTGAAGACGAAATTAAGTTTATAGAAAAAGCAAAGATAACACCACTCTTTATTACCGATGAACATTATCCACAGCGTTTATTAAATTGCTACGATAGCCCTACCCTACTGTATTACAAAGGCAATGCCGATTTAAATACCACAAAAATAATTTCTATTGTAGGTACAAGAAGCAATAGCGATTACGGCAAAAATGTATGCGATAAAATTATAGAAGATTTGGCAGAACAAAATGTTTTAATAATAAGTGGCCTTGCATTTGGCATAGATACCATTGCACACAAAGCATCACTAAAAAATAATTTAAAAACCGTAGGTGTAATGGCGCATGGGTTAGATAAAGTTTATCCTGCACAAAATAAAACCCTTGCGGTAGAAATGCTTAACCAAGGTGGGCTTCTTACAGATTTTATGAGCGGTACAAATCCTGACAGGCAAAATTTTCCACGACGAAACAGAATAGTAGCGGGAATTTGTGATGCACTTATTGTGATAGAAAGTAGTGCAAAAGGTGGTTCGCTTATAACAGCAGAGCTTGCCAATAGTTATAATAAAGATGTGTTTGCCATACCCGGCCGAGTTACTGATAGCAGAAGCGAAGGTTGTAACTATCTCATTAGAAATAATAAGGCATTACTTATTACATCTGCCGATGATTTATTACATATTATGAACTGGAAAGAAGCGCCTAAAAAAATAAAACAACAGCGAGAACTTTTTATAGAACTTACACCAGATGAAAAAATAATTACAGATATTTTAAAAGAACGAGAAAACATTCAAATAGATGAATTGTATTTTAAAAGCGGGCTAAGTAGCAGTGCTGTGGCACAAGCATTACTCATGTTGGAAATGCAAGGCTTGGTGGCATCGTTGCCAGGAAAAGTGTTTAAACTTATATAAAGTAGTACAAATTGAATATTTTTGACTTGGCTGTAAGTAGTATTTTAAAAGTATATACAGCCAAATCGAAATTTTTATATTTAGATTAATATTACTATCCCTTTGGTTCATTGTAACATCAAGATAATAAGTATCGAAAACGAATTAATCTAGTATTCTCTTTAAAATATTCAGTATAAATGCTATTACTTTATCTCTCCACATAAATTAAATATAGGAGTTTTAAATATTTTGAGTTGGCTGTAAGTGGTATTTTTTGTATATTTACAGCCAAATCAAAATTATGAAAGATATCATAGGACGACAAAAAGAAATGAAAATATTTTCTGCTGTTTTAAAGGGTAATCGTTCAGAATTTATTGCAGTATATGGAAGAAGAAGAGTAGGAAAAACATTTTTAATACGCAATGCCTTTGCTTCACATTTTGTGTTTCAACTTACAGGATTGGCCAATTCTGATACACAAGAACAACTTGTAAATTTTAATACTGCACTTATAAAAGTAAATAAAAAACCAAAAACACCTATTAAAGATACTTGGTTTGCTGCATTTGTGCAACTTGAAGAATTTTTAGAAAAATCTACAGCAGAAAAAAAAGTAATATTTATAGACGAACTCCCTTGGCTAGATACTCCAAACGCTCGTTTTATACAAGCATTAGAACATTTTTGGAACAGCTGGGCATCAGCACGTAAAGATATAATTTTGGTAACCTGTGGCTCCGCAGCATCGTGGATGATAAATAAACTCATTAATAATAGAGGCGGATTGCACAATAGAGTTACAAAGCGAATAAAAATTTCGCCTTTCACTTTAAATGAGTGTGAGCAACTTGTACGATCAAAAAAATCAGTTTTAGATAGATACCAACTTGTGCAACTATATATGGTATTGGGTGGCATTCCATTTTATTGGGATGAAGTTTCAACAGCATTAAGTGCTACACAAAATATACAAGAAATTTGTTTTAGCGAAGGCGGAATACTACGCACTGAATTTAAAAAACTATTTAGCTCATTATTCAAAAATGCAGAAAGGCATCTAGCCATTGTACATGCGCTAGCAAAGAAAACAAAAGGATTAACAAGAGAAGAAATTATTAAGGGATCTAAACTTACCGATGGAGGAGGATTGACCCGCCTTTTAGATGAATTAGAACAAAGTGGTTTTATAAGAAAGTACAAGCCATTTGAAAAGAAAAGAAGAACAAGCCTTTATCAGTTAGTAGATTTTTACACGTTGTTTTATTTGCGCTATTTAAGCGATAATGACAACGAAGTATATGATAAAAACAAATGGCTAAACAGCTTTGAACTGCCTACTTACAGGGCTTGGAGTGGTTATGCATTTGAGCAAGTCTGCTTATATCACATAAACGAAATAAAAGAAAGCTTAGGTATAGCGGCAGTAGAAACAAATATATCTAGCTGGCGTAGTACAACGTTGAACAATGGCGCACAAATAGATTTAGTTATAGATAGAAGAGATCGTGTAATAAATATTTGTGAAATAAAATATAGCGTTAATAAATTTATAGTAGATAAAAAATATGATACAGAATTAAGAGATAAAATTGCAGCATTTAAAAAAGAAACGGGCACAAGAAAATCAATATTTCTTACAATGATTACAAGTTTTGGTTTAGAAACAAATACTTATGCAGCAGGAATTGTACAAAATGAAGTATCAATGGATGCATTATTTAAGTAGGAGTGAACCGACGAGAGACGACTGATGGCTTTCAATAAATTAATCCTTAACTATACATATCGAACATCGCTCTTAAAAAACCCGTAACCCATAAACTCGCAACCCGAAACCATAATCCAACTTTGAACTTCCCCCCAACCTCCCTATCTTTGCCTATGGCAATAAGAAAATCTCCCACAAACAGTAAAGTAAACAAATTTTTTGGCGAAGGGCTCACCTTCGATGATGTATTATTAATGCCCGCATACTCGCAGGTACTCCCCCGAGATGTGAACATACAAACCATGCTCACCAAAAATATTACTCTCAATGTTCCATTGCTGAGTGCAGCCATGGATACTGTAACCGAAGCTACCCTAGCTATTGCATTGGCAAGGGAAGGAGGCCTTGGTATTTTACACAAAAATATGAGCATAGAGCAGCAAGCCGAGCAAGTGCGAAAAGTAAAACGTAGCGAAAATGGTTTGATACTTGACCCCATAACCCTATCGCCTGATGCCACAGTGGGTGAAGCTTTGATGCTGATGAGAGAAAATAAAATTGGCGGTATTCCTATTGTTGACTCACAACATAAATTGGTAGGCATTCTTACCAACAGAGATTTACGTTTTGAAATAAACAGAAAAATAAAAGTGAGTGAGGTAATGACAAAAGACAACCTCATAACTGCACCCGAAGGCACCGATTTAAAAAAAGCCGAACTCATTTTCCAAAAAAATAAAATAGAAAAATTACCTGTGGTGAACAAAGCAGGTAAATTAATTGGCTTGGTAACATTTGGTGATATTTTAAAACTAAAAAATCACCCGCATGCCGTAAAAGATTCTTACGGGCGCTTACTTGTAGGCGCAGGCGTAGGCATTACACACGATACCATGCAGCGTGTAGAAGCATTATACAAAGCAGGCGTAGATGCCATTTGTTTGGATAGTGCACATGGCCATACGAAAGGTGTAATAGACATGTTGAAAGCCATAAAAAAATCGTACAAAACCTTAGATGTAATTGCAGGAAATATAGCCACAGCCGCTGGTGCAAAAGCATTAGCAGATGCTGGTGCCGATGCTGTGAAAGTGGGTATTGGTCCAGGTTCTATTTGTACAACAAGGGTTGTAGCCGGCACGGGTGTACCACAAATTACGGCGGTAATGGAAGCAGCAGCAGCTATAAAAAATAAAAATATTGGTATCATTAGCGATGGTGGCATTCGTTATACAGGCGATATGGTAAAAGCACTTGCTGCTGGTGCCACATGTGTAATGATGGGCAATGTATTTGCAGGTACAGAAGAAAGCCCAGGCGAAACGATTATTTACGAAGGCAGAAAATTTAAACAATACCGAGGCATGGGTTCGCTAGGTGCCATGGCGCAAGGCAGCAGCGACAGATATTTTCAAGATGTGGAAGATGATATAAAGAAATTTGTACCCGAAGGTATTGAAGGACGTGTGGCATTTAAAGGAAGTTTAAAAGAAGTGGTGCATCAATTTACAGGCGGTTTAAAAGCTGGTATGGGTTATTGCGGAGCCGCCAATTTAAAGGCTTTGCAAGCAAACGGACAGTTTGTAAAAATAACCAATGCAGGTATGAAAGAAAGCCATGCACACGATATTGCAATTACGAAGGAGGCGCCAAATTACAGTAGGTAAAATACCCCCTCTATCACCCCAAAAGGGGAAGAGACGTAATAGATTATGCAACAGATTATGTGATATTGTTTTTTGTCCAAACAAAGAAGCAACTACGTGTAACTTCAGTGGCGACGCTCCGTTCAACATTTTATCTTTATTCATCTTTTATTATGCAGTAGATTGTGCAATTTTGATTTGCAACATTTAATTTAAACAATTGTGAAAAAAATAATACTTCGAGCTTTCTTCATTTGCATATTTGCATATTTACACATTTGCACATTTGCACAAGATTCTTCCCGTCTTAGAATTTCATTACTAACCTGCACACCTGGCCAAGAACTAAACGAAACTTTTGGACACAGCGCCATACGAGTTATTGACAGCAATAGTGTTACCGACCATGTGTACAATTATGGCACATTCGATTTTGAAGACAAAAATTTTTACATAAAATTTATAAAAGGTAAGCTTAGGTATTTTGTAAACATAGATCAGTTTCAAGAATTTAGTTTTTTTTACCAACAATACAATAGAGGAATAACAGAGCAAGTATTAAATTTATCTGAGCAAGAAAAGCAAAATATTTATCACGCACTCATAGAAAACGCAAAAGAAGAAAATAAATATTATCAGTACGATTTCTTTTTAGATAATTGTACCACAAGGCTAAGAGATATTATAAAAAAATACCACAACCCTACCCCTGCTTTACCTGCAGTAATGCCCACTAGTTATACGTTTCGCAATGCCATACATCAATATCTTGATGATAATAACCAGTATTGGAGTAAACTTGGTATAGATATTTTACTAGGCGCAAGAACCGACGCAATAATGACCACAGAACAACAAGAATTTTTACCAGATAATTTAATGAGAGCCTTAGATTCTACAACCAATACAAAAGTTGTTTCTACATCTAGTCAATTGTATATTTTCAATCCTACAAAAAATAAAAGCAGTTTTTTTACACCGCTATTTTTATCATCGACTATACTTTTATTTTTTGTAATACTAAGTTTATTTAAAAATAATTTTGGTAAAAAACTATTGCAATTTTTTGATGCATTTTTATTTTTTATTGTAGGTGCGCTAGGCGTCTTATTAATTTTTATGTGGGTGGGTACCGACCATATCATGACAAAAAATAATTATAATTTACTGTGGGCTTCGCCATTATTTATTATTTATGCTTTTGTTATAAATAGAAAAACAACGCAATCAAAAAGAATATCATTATTTGTTTGTATTTATTTGGTATTGGTTTTATGTAGTTGGTTTTTTCTGCCGCAGCTTATGAATAATGGATTGTTACCTATTGTGGTTTTGCTAGTGTGGCGAAGCTTTAGTCACTACAGAGAACAGGGGATAAAAAAGTTTTCGCAGGGGTAAGAAACCTATTATTTTTGTTATTGGTGAGTATGATAAAGCTCTAACTTTCTTACAAAGCTCAGCACAAACTTATTTACCCACGCTAGCGTATATACATATTATATAGAACAGTGCACATATGTGTATGTTGGAGGATATAGATAAACTCAATGAAATTTTAGCAGGGTTTTTGCACTAATATATAAAGGTGCAACTAATAATACAAAAATATTGTCCTAATTTAGTAATTCATACATATCAATGAGGAAAATTATACTTATAATACTTACTGTTTTTTCTATTAATACTGTGTTTGCTAAACACGTTACTGGTGGGGAGGTAATTTATGACTATAGAAATTCCAGTTCAGGAATTTCTAAAAATTACACCGTAACCCTTAGGCTTTTTAGAGATAATTTTTGTACTGGCTGTTCGGTAATGCCAGCTAATGTTTCTCTTGGTATTTACAATAATGATGATAATATGAGGTTTGGTAACTATCAAATAATATCTCTTTCTTCTACCGATCCGCTATCTATTATTGCAGCGCCACCTTGCCTAACAAATCCTCCCATATTTGATTACAGCGTTGGCTACTATAATTTTGATATAGAGCTACCAAACAACGCAAGAGGATATACAATTGTTTATCAAACTTGTTGCAGGGTGGACGGTATAGAAAATATTGGGCTTGCCCCAAGTGCTGGTAGTTCTTTTGTCGGGTCTATTCCTGGTACTTCTACACTTCCCACAGGCACAGACAATAGTCCAAGGTTTGAAACTGGAATATCCGTTATTTGCCAGAATAAACGTTTCAATCTTAATTTTTCTGCTACAGATTCAAATGGAGACAGCTTAGTTTATAGTTTTGCGAATGCATATAGTGGAGGAGCAGCTACTGATGCATCATTTGCTACTCCAGCAGCTCCTCCATATGGCTCAGTTCCGTACAGCTCTCCTTACAGTGGAGGTAGCCCTCTTGGTGCTTCAGCTTCAATAAATCCTCTTACTGGTATTATTTCTGGAATTGCACCAGGTGCAGGTAAGTATATTATTTGCGTAGTTGTACTATCATATCGCAACGGCAATTTAATTGGTGCACATAGAAAAGATTTTATAGTAACCGTAGCACCTTGCGACTTTGGGGGAGCAGATTTAACGCCGAGTGTATTTTATAACTGTGATGGATTTACACTATCCTTTGCCAATGTAAACACATCAATACTAAATACAACTTTTGATTGGGATTTTGGTGAACCTGCCTCAGGTGCAAATAATACATCTACTTTAGAATTTCCAACACATATTTATTTGACTGCTGGAGATTATACAATAAGACTTATTGTAAACAGAAATACTCCTTGTGCAGATACTGCATATGCATTGGTAAGGGTCTGGCCAGGGTTTATTCCAGCATTTGCACCCATACCTCCACAATGCAAAAATGTACCAGTACAATTTACAGACCTTACCACTACAAGTTTTCCACCTGTTACATTTTGGCGTTGGGATTTTGGTGTACCAACACTAACCAATGACACTAGTCGTTTGCAAAACCCTACATACGTTTATACTACTGCTGGCACTTACAATGCCGAGTTTATAGTGGAAACCGCTAAAGGCTGTAGAGATACCTTATATCCTATTGTAACCATTGTAGATAAGCCAGAATTTTTTATAACCAACGATACACTGATTTGCACAATAGACACCTTACAACTTCGCTCCAATGTAACCAATGGTACTATTACTTGGAGTCCAAATTATATGATAAGCAATGTAAATAGTTTAAACCCTTTCGTAAGTCCAGATGTTACTACAACTTATATTGCAAACTATCAAGATGCTTTTAATTGCCCAGCTGCTGATACCATTACAGTTACTGTAGTGACAGAAGTATCCTTACTGGCATCGAACGATACCACAATATGTAGAACAGATACAGCTACTCTATTTTTAAAAACTGATGCTTTGTATTTTGCATGGACACCAACTAATTTAATGGTAAACCCAACTGTGCAAAATCCTTTAATTTTTCCAACAAATCCTACAGAAATATTTCGTGTAAAAGCATCTATTTCTAACAAGTGTTTTAAAACAAAAGATATTATTGTAAAAACGGTACCCTATCCAAAGGCAATTGTAAGTGGCGACAATCCTATTTGCTACGGAAAATCATCGCAACTAAATGCAAGTGGCGGTAGTAAATATTTATGGACTCCGGTTGCATATTTAAACAACGCTAATATTGCTAATCCAATATCTGTTATACCAAAACAAACCCTTACTTATACTGTACAAGTGAATGATACTTTGGGCTGCCCCAAACCTGCGTTTAATTCTTTTACGGTAAATGTGGTTAGAATTATTGCAGATGCAGGTCCATCGGACACTTCAGTAGTTTTAGACCAACCATTGCAACTACAAGCTACAGGTAGCACAAATTATTTATGGACACCAAATACATGGTTAGATAAAGACAATGTTTATAATCCTATTTCATTGCCACAAAATAATATTAAGTATACCGTTACTGTAAGTAATAATATTGGTTGTTTTGCTACAGATACAATAAATGTAAAAGTGTTTTTTGTACCACCAGGTTTGTATGTACCATCTGCCTTTTCGCCCACTGGCGATGGTAATAATGAGTTATTCAGACCTGTTGCATTAGGCATAAAATATTTAGAGAATTTTAGCATTTTTAGTAGGTGGGGGCTGCCTTTATATAGCACTAATAAAATAGGTGCAGGGTGGGATGGAACATATAAAGGAGCAAAACAAAATCCTGGCACTTATGTATGGCAAGCATCGGCTGTAGATTATAAAAACCAAAAAGTATATAAAAAAGGGACGGTAATTTTGATTAGATAAAAGTATTTAGTATTGAGTACTTAGTATTTAGACGGAACCCAATATTCGAGTGTTTCAAAATTTAGATATTAAAAACAAGCATATAATTTCTCTTTAATTTTTTATAGAGAAACAACTACATAAATATGAATAAAACAGTTTTCATTACTGGTGCTACATCTGGCATTGGTAAGGCGTGTGCAAAAAAATTTGCAGCTAACAATTTCAATATTATTATTACAGGAAGGCGACAAGAATTGCTTGAACAAGTAAAAAAGGAATTAGAAGAAAAATATAAAATAGATGTTTCTATACTTTGTTTTGATGTACAAAATAAAACCGCCGTTTTTGATGCCGTTGCTAGCTTACAAGAAGCTAAGAAACATATTGACATCCTCATAAATAATGCAGGCCTAGCTTTAGGTAGAGATGCTTTTGATGAAGCAGATATTACAGATTGGGAAACCATGATGAATACTAATGTAAATGGGCTATTGTATGTAAGTAGAGCATTATTGCCATTTTTAAAAAATAGCAAGGGGCATATAGTAAACATTGGATCTATAGCTGGAAAAGAGGTATATGAAAACGGGAATGGATATTGTGCTAGTAAGTTTGCAGTAGATGCTATATCTAAAGCAATGCGAATTGATTTGTTAAAATTTGGGATAAAGGTTACCTCTATAAACCCTGGAGCAGTGGAAACCGAATTTTCTATTGTTCGTTTTAAAGGAGATAAAAGCAAAGCTGACGCAGCCTACAAAGGATTTATACCTCTAACTGGAGATGATATCGCCGATACTATTTATTATTGTTGCACTTTACCCGAGCATGTTTGTATAAATGATATCATTATTACTTGCACCCAGCAAGCTAATAGCTATATTTTTCAAAAAAATACTGATTTTTGAAATTTCAAGCTCACAAAATAAAATAATCTTTCATTATATATACTATTGATTATAAATATATTGCACAAATGTTTCTAATCTAGTAGAAATACTTGCACTGGGTGTAGTAATAATTCTAGCTACGATATGTACATCCAATTACTTTTCTCCGAAAAATATGATTCTATATTTACATTATAAATCCAAAGAAAGAATCTAGGCATGATTCTTGAAAAGTATTCGATATCCTTTAGAAAGACATAATTAAAAACCAAGAACCTATCAAAAACTTAGCAACCATATTTTTATTATTCATAGCATTAATTTGCGGTATAAGCTCTTACGCTCAACCAATGGTTAAGAAAGTAGCTTTTGATAATCCATCTATACTTGCCCAAGTAGATAGTTTAAAGATTGAATTTGAAAAACAAGGCTTTACTGTAGTTAAAGAAGCAGCAATGGCTATGGAAAGTGAATATGAAATTCCAGTTGTTGTTCCACTTAGAGAAGGAACTTGGTATCGTGTAATTTTTATTGGTGATATTACTTCAAGATTATACGAAGTGCGTATGTTTGACTGGAACGAAAAGCAAGTTGTATACCAAAAGAAAATGTGGGGAGATGTAGATGGTAACATTATCAACTATGATTATATACCTCGTTTCTCTGAATACCACATGATTAGACCTGTACAAGTTAACAAAAAGAAAAAGCAAGTTGGTGGTTATGTTATGCTTTTCAAAAAGGTAATTAAGCCATAGTCTAAAACGCTTGTCTAATTAAATTAAACCCTTTTCATTTAAATTTTATATTTACTCCTCTTTTCTATCCTTTATTAAATGGTAGTAATACCAATTATAAATCAATGTCATTTAGTTAAGGATTTATATTATCCAGCTACTATCACCCCTTCGGGGTTAGGGCTTTAATTTTGTAACAATAACTATAGTAATATCATCTCCCGAAAAATAGGGACAGGCTCTTTGGGATTTAATGCCTGAAAGGCTGATATTAATATAGCTCACAAATAAATAAATATAGTAAAACCCCGAATGGGTGATATTAGGTAGTGTGGAGTTAGGCTTTACTTAATAACATTGAATTATAAATATTACAAAGTCCAAAAAAGAATACTGTTAGGGTGAGGCACTCATAAAAAGTTTTTTAAGCTCTTTGTAAATGACACCTAGGATTCCCACAAAGTTCACTAAGCTTCACTAAGTTTTTCTTTGTGGGATTAGTGGAGTTTTTATTGCATTGTTTTTTAGCGTCTCTTGGCACGTGCCATTACCAGCTTGTTGAACCCGATACACACAATGAACCTGCCTTCGACATCCGCCGTGGCGGAGACAATTTTTATAATTTAATGGACTAGTTAAAATTTATACTTGGTATAATTTCCCATAAATATGGGACAAGCTTATCGTTAATGAACAGTATACAATTATCTAATAAAGAAATTTTCGTCAACCCAAGCCTTTGACTTAGTATCAAATTTCGGTTTGCAGATTTTTTTAGTACACGAGAATTAACTCTATAAATTCCAAGAAATAGAAAGAGGTTTTAATTGTTTAAATCAAAACCTCTTTACGATAATATCATTTATATTTTATTGAAGAATAAACCAATAACTATTGTTCCAACGTAATAGCATCTACAATATAGTCACTATCACCACGCCAAGGAAGCGCTCCTTTCTTTTGTTCATAATGTACACGAACTCTTTTACCTTCTAAATGCTGAACAGATTTTGCTAAGCTATCATTTGCAATAGAGAAGAAAAATTTCTCTGATGCTAAAGCAACATTAGCCGTTGAAGAAACGCTACTCAATACCAACTCTCCTTCATACGTTTTCATAAGATTTCCTTTATGAGAAAGCTTTTGTAACATACCCGAGCGAAACCCATCACTATAAGTGTAATAATATTTCCACCAAAACACTACTCCACCAATAATTAAGAAAGCAAATAAAAACATAAATACGTATTTACCGCATCCACCTTTCTTCTTTGGTTGAATATCTTTTGCAAAATCTTTTGCACTTTCATTTTTTACATCTTCCATTATTTTTTATTTATAGTTTTATAATTATCTACCCTTTTTATTTTTACCGAAAAAAAGGGTAGGCTTTTTTTATTCTTGATTCATTCAAATTTAATTCTTTCTAATTAAAGAAAAGGCAGGAAGAAAAATGCTCCTCCTTCGGCGGACAGGTTCGCATCTTAAAAGAAACCCAATATTCTTTTAGGCCAAAAAATTATACAATGTTACAATTATACACTCCGTAACTTTCAAACTCGTAACCCTCAACTCTGCTAAAGCCCATATTCACTCACCAGCCATATCAATGCCGCCATATTTACTGCTCCTAAATCTAATTCTCTTTTGCTTACACTTTCAAAAACATCCGTACTTGCATGGTGCAGGTCAAAATAACGTTGGCTGTCGGGACTTAACCCAGCAAGCGCTGCACCTATTTCTTTCAAATTATCAATATCTGAACCGCTCCCACCCTCTCTAAATTCATAGACGCCAAGGTTATAAAATAATGGCGCCCAAGTCTTCACTTTCATTCTTTTTTGTTCACTCATTTCTAAAGAAAAACCTCTAGGTGTAAAGCCGCCTGCATCACTTTCCAATGCAAATATATGCTGCTCTTTCTTTTGTTTGGCATTTTCCAAATAAGCATCTGCGCCACCACTTCCATTCTCTTCGTTCATGTACATTACGGCTCTAATAGTTCTTTTGGGCTTTGCTCCTACTGCTTTCAATACACGAAGTACTTCTATACTTTGTACTATTCCCGCTCCATCATCTTGTGCGCCTTCTGCCAAGTCCCAACTATCTAAATGCCCACCTACAGTTATAATTTCTTGCGGAAATTCTGTACCTCTTATTTCGCCAATAACATTATAAGAAAGTACAGGAGCTAACATCGTACAATCGTTTTTAAAAAAACCTTGTACTTTTTTTCCCTCTATAATTAATTTACTTATTGCATTTGCATTATTTGTACTTATTGCTACAGCAGGTATTTTAGGAAAAGAGTCATTATACCTTGTCATACCTGTATGCGGATAATCATCTGCATTGCTGGCAAGCGAACGAACCAATACAGCAATGGCGCCATACTTAGCTGCTTGTGCTGCCCCACTCCTTCGTCCAATACCAGCTTCGCCATATGCATTAAAAGTGCCAATATAAGTAGGATTCATAGCTATGTTAAAAAATACAACTTTACCTTTCACAGCATTACCAAGTTTATGTAAGGCGGCCATATTTTTTACTTCCACTACTTCTGCCCCCATCATTTGCCCTTTTGTACCTTCGCTATTGCCCAATGATGTAAGTTGTAAAGATACTTTTTTACCATCTGCTATAAAATAACCCTCCTCCTTACTTTTGCGAACCCAATGTGGTACTACACATGGCTGCAAGTATACCGTATCTGCTCCAGCATATGTCAGCATTTTTTTTGTAGCCAACACCGCTTTTGCTGCATTATCACTGCCGCTGAGCCTAGCACCTATTTTTTTGCATAAAAAACGTAAATTTTCATAAGCCGTGCTATTTATCATTATTTCGTCAGCTATTTTTTTTATGGCAATACTGTCATTTCTATTATTTTCATTTTGCGCTAACAACAATTGGCTGAAAAATAAAAAAACGAAAAGTGTTAATAATTTCTTCATGCTACAAACTTAAACATTTGCCACAAAAAATGAAGTAATAAAATGCACTGTTTATTAAATCAGTATCTTGTGTATCCATTTTACAACTTTTACTTTTTATAATATGAACATAGCGATTGTTTGTTATCCTACTTTTGGCGGCAGTGGAGTATTGGCAACAGAATTAGGAAAAGCCCTTGCAGATAAAGGGCACAATATTCATTTTATTACTTATCAACAGCCAGTAAGACTCGGTGGTTTTCATGCAAATATTTTTTACCATGAGGTACGTGTACCTACCTATCCATTATTTGATTTCCCTCCCTATGAAACGGCACTAGCAAGTACAATGGTAGATGTAGTAAAAAATCACCATGTAGATTTGTTGCATGTACACTATGCCATACCGCATGCAGCGGCAGCATACATGGCAAAACAAATATTGGCAAAAGAAAATATTAAAGTGCCTGTAATAACAACCTTGCATGGTACAGATATTACCTTGGTAGGGAAAGATAAAACGTATAGCCCAGTGGTTACGTTTTCTATGGAAGAGAGCGATATACTTACTGCGGTATCAAATAACTTAAAAGAAGAAACCTATCGCAATTTTGAAATTGATAAACCAATAGATGTTATTTACAATTTTGTAGATGTAAAACGCTTTCATAAAAAACCAATTACTGCTTTTAAAAAATTAATAGCACCAAATGGTGAGCGTATTATTGTACACGCATCTAATTTTAGAAAAGTAAAACGTGTTGGGGATGTTATAAAGATTTTTAAATTAATTGCTGAACAAATTCCTGCAAAATTATTGTTGATAGGTGATGGGCCTGAAAGACCAGAACTAGAATCTGCAACAAGAGAATGTGATTTTAAAGATGATATAAAATTTTTGGGTAAGCAAGAGCAAATGGAAGATTTATTGCCCATTGCAGATTTATTTTTATTGCCAAGCGAGTATGAAAGCTTTGGCCTTGCTGCATTGGAAGCCATGGCTGCAGAAGTGCCCGTAATATCATCAAATGCTGGTGGCTTACCAGAAATAATAATAAATGGCGATTGTGGCTACATGAGCAATGTTGGCGATGTAGAAGACATGGCTGCTAATGCTATTAAGATTTTGAAAGACGATGACGTGTACGCAACATTCAAGGCTAATGCCTTAAAACAGGCTCAACGATTTGATATTGAAAATATAGTACCTCAATATGAAGCATTATATAAAAAGGTATTATAGATCATTTTTATCTTCTGCGAAGCCATTGTTCTGGATTAAGGTCTGTATTGTTTTTTGCAGCTTTAAAATCAATTGCACCTACACCATCTAAGTTTGATGCAACTCTACCCAATGCCTGTCCAGTTTTTACTTCATCATTTACCTTTACAGATACATTGCTTATATTAACATAGGAAAAGAAATAACTACCATTTTTTACCATCACTACATATTTACCTTCTTCTGCAGGCTCTAAAACCATTATTACTGTACCTTGAAAAACAGATTTTACAGTTGCCCCAATAGGTGCAGCTATTGTAACCCCATCATTTATGAATTTTGATCCACTACCGAATTGGTTAATGCCATAATGATACAAAATTGAAGGGTTATCAACTGGCCATGGAAGTATTCCTCTATTACGTTCCAAACTTGCATTTAAAGCAACGCTCTCTGAACTTATGTTTACTGGCTCTGCAACTTTTGTTTCTTTACTAGCTTTAGTTGTGGTGGTTTTAACAATTTCAGGGTCTGGTGTTTTGCCTGCTGCTATGGCTGCTGCTCTCTTTTCTTTATTCGCCTTATCTTCCAATGCCTTTTTATCTCTTGCTATTTTTTCTTCAGCTGCTCTGGCTGCATCCCTTTTCTTTTTTTCTGCAATTTCTGCCAACCTCGCTCTTTCTTTTTCCTCTTTTAAAGCTTTTGCAATAGCCGCTTTTACAAGTGCATTTACTTTTGCTACTTGCCTTTGCCTTTCAGCAATTCTAGCATTTATATCTTTACCTTGCTTTTTTAATTGCTCTACAACTCTATCTTGTTCTTGTTTCTGCTCCGCAAGCTTTTTCATCTCATCAGTTTGAGCAACTAAAGTAGTATTCTTGGTTTGCTTAGTTGCACCCAAGTCTTCTAATCTTTGCTTACGCAAATCTTGTGTACGTAATATATTCTGCCCCTGCATTTCTCTAAAAGTTCGGTAACTTTTTAGATAGGCAATTCTTTTTACCGCATCATTAAAATTATCTGCAGAAAAAATAAAATTTAAGAACTCATAATTACCCCTGTTCTTATAAGCAAATACCATACTCTTTGCATACTCTTGCCTTAACGTATCTAACAACCTGTCATACTTGTTTACATCTTTTTGTATACCATAAATATTGTTGTCCAAAATATTTATGTCTTTAGATATATTATTTACAACTCTATCTTGTAAAGCCGCTTTATTACTAAGCATTATAAGCGTAGAAAGGTTTTTGTTTGTTTCAGCTTTGTTATTGTTGAGTAATTTTTGTGCGTCTTCTATTTCTTTTTTGAGTTGCTGGCGTTGCTTCTCAAGCTCTTCTCTCGTTTGTGCAAATAATGCTTGAGTAGAAGAACAAAAAAACACAAAAAATAAAATTACTCTCATCATAGTTTTACTGGTTTGAAATCATATAATAGACAAAAAGTGTCTGCTTCATTAGAATAAAAAATTCTGTGACTGCTAAAATAACGATTAATTCTTTTTATAATTTTTAGGAACCGAAAAAGAAACAGATAATTCTTTGTTAAACTCAAATTGCTTAAAATTCATACGCACGTCTAATTTATTCTTTTCTGTTACAAAAATTTGTCTGTAAGTAGAAAAAGATATCCCATTGCTATTGGTATAATTATCATACGAAAAATCTGCAGTTCTATTTTGCATAATGTTAATATCATCTAATTTACAATGTTGCAATAAATTATCTGGCAATGATAGTGTAACTAAATTTTTAAACTCTTTGGATAAAGATGCTATTAACAAAAACTTTTCAAGTTTCTTTATTGATATACTATTCTCATTAAAAAAAATTACATTTCCTACTATTAGGTCTTGTATAGTTTTTAAATCGAAGGGAATATTTGTAAGCTCTTGCAAATAATCTATAGACCTATAGTGTATTTCCCTTTCTTGTTTATCTACAAGTATCACACTATCTCTTGTTATGAGTGCTCTATATACTTCAGTATTCAATAAAATAGGAGCTGTTATAGATATCCAAATAGCACTGTCTTTTATCATACGAACATTTGCTACTAGATCGGGTTTTTTGCCTTTACTATCCTCAATATCTAATTTTATTTTAGCAGAAAAAGTAGTATACTTAATTATATTTTTCTGTAGAATTTCTTTTGTGCTATTTACCAATAAAATAGAATCTTCACTCGTTTTTATTTGAATAGCATTTGTTGTATCCCTTGGAGCTATTGCTTTAGTAATAACTTTACTTGATTTACAGCCTACAGAAAAAAATAGAATTACTAGCATTAATAGACCTACATAAAAAAATAATTCTGTACTTTTATTAGATGCTATTTTAAAATATTTTATCATAATATATTAATACCAAAATGTATTATTTTGTTCTAAGGATTATTTTTAATTTATACTCCTGTATGTCCAAATCCTCCAGCTGACCTTACAGTTTCATTTAATTGATCTACTTCCGCTAGAGTGGCCGTTTCTACTGCTGCTACCACCAATTGAGCAATACGGTCGTTGTTATTTATTAATTGAGTTTCGCTACTCAGGTTTATCAACAACACTTTTAACTCCCCTCTATAGTCACTATCAATTGTACCAGGTGTATTAAGGCAAGTAATTCCATTCTTTAATGCAAGCCCACTTCTTGGTCTTATTTGCACTTCGTACCCAGTAGGTATCTCCATAAAAATACCTGTAGGAATTAGTTTTCTTTCTAGTGGTGCAAGTGTTATTTGCTCTGCTAAATGTGCTCGTATATCCATTCCTGCAGCACCTGCTGTAGCATAATGCGGAAGTTCGTTTGCAGAACTATTCACTATTTTTATTTCTACACTCATTTATCTAAAATTAAAATTTTTCTAATAATACAGTAGCATTTGCAAATAAGCCTTCTTCTCTTCCTGCAAAACCCATTTTTTCTGTGGTAGTAGCTTTAATGGAAATATCATCTTTTTCAATTTCTAGAATGCTAGATATCACTTTTTGCATTTCGGTAGCATAGGGCATTACTTTAGGTTTTTCTAAACAAATATTACTATCAATATTTATTATTTTATAACCCTTAGCTTTTACAAGTGCAAATGTTTTAGCCAATAAGATTTTGCTATCTATATTTTTTAAAGATGCATCTGTATCTGGAAAATGTTTGCCAATATCTCCCAAGCTTAGTGCTCCTAAAAGCGCATCACATATGGCATGAAGTAGCACATCTGCATCGCTATGTCCTAAAGCTCCTTTTGTGTGCGGTATTTTCACTCCACCTATCCATAAGTCTCGTCCTTCTACAAGTTGATGAAAATCTATTCCAGAACCTATTCTAAAAGCCATAATTTTTATTTGTGGCAAAGATGCACAAAACCTTTTGTAAAAAAAAAGCGTTCTGTAAAACAGAACGCTTTTTTTATAAGATATGAGAATTAGTTTTTGTCGAAATCAAACATAAGACTAAAACGAATTGTATTTGAAAGTGGTGTACGAGTAACACCAGAACCAGATGGAACAATGTAAGCTAAGTTTATTCCAACTACGCTATACTTTAAACCAGCACCTACTGTTGCATAACGACGGTCTCCTTTAAGTTTATTTTCGTAGAAATAACCTGCACGGAAAGAGAATTGATCTTTGTAGGTATACTCAGCACCAATACCAGCAGTAATTTCTTTTGATTCACCAGAACCATCACCAAATGATTTTGTCCAGCTACTTACTACACTTTTAGTTTGGTAACCAGCAGTACCACTTGCTGTTGTATCTAATGGAACTAACAATTTGTTTAAATCTAAAGAGAAACTAAGTTTGCTATCTGCATCAAATACTTTAGTGTAAGCAGCGCCAACACCTAAGTTAGCAGGAATAAAATCTCTTTTGGTATTATCGTCAGTGTAAGAAATTTTAGAACCAAGGTTGCTTAAAGCTACACCCCAGTTAAAACCTTCGCCATTTTCTTTTACACCTGTATGAAACAAATGTAAATCAGCAGCTATAGAACTACCTTTTTTGTAGTTTATACCACCATAGTTACCAGTAGCAAGGCTAGAGCTTATGTATCTTACGCCAAGCCCTAGACCAGTTTTAGCACTTAATTTTCTAGAATATCCAACTTCAGCAGCATATTCACGAGGGCGGTTGCTGTTAAGTTGGTTACCGTTAGCATCAGTAAATTGTATTTCACCTAAGCTAAAATATCTTAACCCTAAAGTAATTGCTTGCTTATCATCAAATTTATAATATCCTGCAAGTGTTAATAAATAAACATCTTTTAAGTTTAAATCACTTAACCATGGAGTGTATGTAACACCTACACCTCCAGATTTTTTTGAGAAAGTAGTTTTTCCTAAATTCCAAAAGTTTGAGTACGCATCTGCACTAGTAGCAATACCTGTTTCACCCATACCAGTAGCACGGGCATCAGGAGAGATGCGCAACATTGGAACAGCAGTGGTAACTACATTCAATTTATCAGATATTGTTTGTGCTTCAGCGTTAGTTGTAGTACTGCCTATTACAATAGCTACGGCAGCTAGTCTTAAGATTGCTTTTTTCATGCTTTTTTTTTGTCTTGGTTAGGTAGACTTACCTCTATAAGCGTTAAATTTTAATGTTTAAAATAATCTGTTAAATCTTTGTATTCTTAAATACAAATGCAATTTATAAATTTTTGTTAAAGAAACAACAATTTTTTTCAAATTTATAAATATTTATTTTTTGTAACAAAAAATATTTTTTTTATAAAGTTCTTCTATAACGTTCAAATGGGGGGGAAATTATACAAAACCTGCAAAATTTTTATTTAGACACACTATTTTTGCGTTTCGCTGCACAAACATAGAAAAAAAATTTGGTAAAAAAAATGCTAAAGATTAAAAAGCATCCTTTTTTTTTAAGGTAAAGTATTTATATTCGCAACTTGATACTATATTAATACAATAACTTTCTTTTCTTTTCGTTCAATAAACTGTAAAATACCATTAAATATGTTCAAAACATTATCAGTGAGATATCTTTTAATAGCATTAGTTGTAGCTATCTCTTTAAATGCCTGTAAAAAAAGCAGTTCAGGCGGAAAATCCAAAGTAACAGGTTGGAATTACAACGACAAAAAAATGGGCAATTTCAATGTTGCTAAAGTAAAGTACCCAAAAGCTGGTCCAGGGCTAACTTTTGTGCAGGGTGGTTCGTTTGTAATGGGTGCCAAAGATGATGATGTAATGGGAGATTGGAACAATGTGCCAAGACGTGTAACTATTCCTTCTTTCTTTATGGATGAAACTGAAGTAGCTAATGTACATTACCGTGAATATCTTTATTGGTTAGACAATACTTTTAGTAGCGACACTGCTATTATATCTAAAGCACTACCAGATACTTTGGTATGGAGAGAAGAGCTTGCATACAATGAGCCTTATGTAGAATACTATTTCAGGTTTCCATCTTACAATTACTACCCTGTTGTAGGTGTTAGTTGGCAGCAAGCACATGATTTTTGTATTTGGAGAACAGATAGAGTAAACGAGCTTATATTAATGAAGAAAGGTTACTTTAAGCCAGATGCAATAAAAAAAGAAATGAAAGGTGGTGGAGCTGAAGGTTCTTTTAATACAGAGTCTTATTTAGTAAACCCCGAGCTTGTACAAATGGCAAAAGCAAAACCTAAGAAGTCTAATTTAAAAGACATAAATGGTAAACCACGTTCTAGCGTAAGAATGGAAGATGGAATTTTAAACATGGGTTATCGTTTACCAACAGAAGCAGAGTGGGAGTATGCTGCTTACGGCTTGCTTGACCAAAACCCTAATATTAGAAAAAAAGAAAAAGGTAGTGGTGAAGAGAATCGCTTAAACCAACAAGTTTACTCTTGGTCAAAAAATCCAAATGGACTTAGAGATAATCGTAGAGGTAGTTTTCAAGGTAAATTTCTTGCAAACTTTAAAAGAGGCAGTGGTGATAACATGGGTATTGCAGGGGGTTTAAATGATAGAGCAGCTATACCTGGTAACGTAGTTTCGTTTTATCCAAATTCGTTTGGCTTATTTAATATGAGTGGAAATGTGAGTGAGTGGGTAGCTGATGTATACAGACCAATGACCTCTATAGATGGTCAAGATTTTAACTATTTCCGTGGTAATAAATTTACAAAGCTTTTCAAAAATGCTTCTGGTGAATTTGAAAGAGACAGTATGGGGCGTTTAAAAAGACAAGACATTTCTGATGATGAAGTAAAGAACAGAGCTAACTACCAAAAAAACAATGTAATAAATTATTTGGATGGAGATTCTGCTAGTGGCGTTTTTTACGGATATGGTATTACTTCGCTTGTTAGTGACCAGTCTCGTGTAATAAAAGGTGGTAGTTGGAATGATAGAGCATACTGGCTATCGCCAGGTACACGCCGCTTTATGCAAGAAGATCAAGCTGCAAGCACGGTGGGATTTAGGTGTGCACAAACTTACTTAGGACCACCAGAAGGACCAGGCTTTAAAGAGGGTAATATGTTCCCAAAAAGAAAACAAAAAAGTAAAAAATAATAATTTTTTAAAAGCCCTTCAAAAAATTGAAGGGTTTTTTTGTGGGCGCATTTAAAAATGTTGCAAGGGTTGTAAACTGCGAGAAATTTCAAAATAAATGTACTACATAAAGGTTGACAACCCTATTTGTAAACTGCGAGAAATTTAAATGCACCCTTTTTTATGCCCATATAGTAGCTTGTACTTAATTTTGTAAAATGACAATAGAAGAATTATATAAATTATTTCTGCAATTCCCTTCGGTAGAAACGGACACTAGAAAAATAAAAAGTGGAGACATTTTTTTTGCATTAAAGGGTGAAAATTTTAATGGCAACTCATTTGCAAAAGATGCCTTGGCCAGTGGCGCAGCATATGCAGTATGCGATGAAAAACAAGATGGAGAAACGGATAGAATTATTTATGTAGATGATGCGTTAACAACAATGCAAGCTCTGGCAAAATATCATCGGCAACAATTTGATATCCCTTTTGTAGCAATAACTGGTAGCAATGGCAAAACAACAACTAAAGAACTGGTGCATGCTGTGCTTAGCAAAAAATATATTTGTTACACTACTAAGGGCAATTTAAATAATCATATAGGAGTACCGCTTACACTACTGTCTATAAAAAAAGATGCGCAAATAGCTGTAATAGAAATGGGAGCAAACCATATTAAAGAAATAGAAAGCTATTGTGCATACACACTACCTACACATGGCTTAATAGTTAACTGTGGCAAAGCACACTTAGAAGGTTTTGGAAGCGAGGCTGGCGTAAGGCAAGGCAAGGGGGAGTTGTACGAATTTATAGCAACAAACAGTGGTACTATATTTATAAATAATGATTACGAGTACTTGCAAGAGATGAGCAAGAACGTAAAAACTAAAATAAGTTATGGTACAAAAAATGCAGCATATATTGGTGTCGTAAAAGAGGATAGCCATTTTCTTGAAGTAGAAATTTTTAATAACCAAAATTTAAAATCTATAAAAACGCAGCTTGCGGGTAATTACAATCTTCCAAATGTGTTAAGTGCCGTTTGTATAGGAAAGACATTTGATGTAGCTGATGAAAAAATAAAAGAAGCTATAGAAAATTACGCTCCTTCCAACAGTCGTTCTCAAATTATACAGAGCGATAGCAACACCATTTTATTAGATGCTTATAATGCAAACCCGAGCAGTATGAAAGCCGCTATAGAAAATTTTGCTGCTATGGCAGGGCCAAAAAAAATAGTGATACTTGGTGCTATGATGGAACTTGGCAAAGACAGTATTGCAGAACATAGTGCTGTAATAAATTTGTTGTTGAAATACAATTGGGAAAAGGTTGTGCTTACTGGTAAAGATTATCAAAATATGCCTGAAAGTATTTTACACTTTGATACTCCATCAGAAACTAAAGCATGGTATAAAGCCCAAAATATTATTGATTCACATATCTTGATAAAAGGATCTAGAGGTATGGCTATGGAAAAAATATTGGAGTAGAAAAATAATAAAAAGTACGCTATTCTACGATTTCTACATCGTCTTCATGCACTGGTAAAATATTTTTAAACCGCAAAATAATATTGGCTGTTGTAACAACATCTTTTTGACAATACGTTGCTATTCTTTTTATGTCCGCCGCTGTGGGTGTTCCACCCACAGCGTTAACTTAACGGCATTGAATTAGGAATACTATTCTACGATTTCTACATCATCTTCATGCACTGGTAAAATATTTTTAAACCGCAAAATAATATTGGCTGTTGTAACAACATCTTTTTGACAATACGTTGCTATTCTTTTTATGTTTATCAATCGTTCTTCCGGAGTGCCATTATGGTAAAGTTCTCCAACCATACTACCATCTATATCATCTTTAGGAGAAGGTAGCCCCATTGCTGCTGCCAATAATTTTAAAGAAGTATAATGCTTATAATCTCCAAAACGCCAATATTGAAATGTATCTACAATATTTGTTTCCCAAGGTTTCATATTTTGAAAATTGAGATACGGAGGTATAAGCATATTGTTTACTAATAATCTCCTACAGATAAAGGGAATATCAAACTCTTTTATATTATGGCCTGCAAAACACCACTTGCTATTAAAACTTTCAATTTTTGTGACCGTTTGTAAAAAGTCTGACAATATTTTTTGTTCGTCGTCTCCATAAAAAGATTTTACCCTAATTTTTAGCTGCTGTTCTTTTATAAAATAACCAATACTAATGCATACAATTTTAGAAAACTCTGCCATTACTCCTGCCCTCATAGGATAGAAATCTGAAGCTGTAAGCCCTTCTGGAATTACCCTTGCCGTTTTCTCTTGCCAAAGCGTTTGCCATCTTTCATCCAATAAATTAAATGATGATGAAACTGATGCAGTCTCAATATCAATAACGATAAGATCTTCGGTGCGTATATTATGCATAGCAGTTTGTATTGATAATACAATTTATGCAAAAAATATCGCTCAAAAAATAAAAAAGTACCTATCAAATGGTAGGTACTAGAATTATGTCCTCTAAACATACAATTTCGGTTCTATAAGGTAAAGCCAACAGAAACTTGAATGGCTTGATTTTTCCATTGCTGTGGTGATGATGCACTCACTGCATTGATATCACTTAAACCAACTTTATACCTAGCACTTATGTTTATAAGTGGCAATTGAATCCAAAGCCCCCCTATTGCACTCCACTCCCCATTCTTAAAAACATTGCTGTTAACACCTACTTTTAAACTATCTACAGTTTGCTTTAACAAAGCGCCATAAGCAGGTCCAAATTGTAATTTTACTTTTCGAGTAGGCCCTACATTAATATTGAGCAATACTGGTATTTCTAAGTAATCTAATTTTGATTTGTGTTGTTTACCCCCACCAAATAAATCATCATAAATAAGGTTTACATCATCTGTATATTCTGATTGTGTTTGTACAAAATTAACCTCTGTTTGCAATCCTATTTTTTTGGTTAAATTAAGTTGTACAAAGGCACCTCCTTGAAAATTATAATTAAACCCACTATTATAAGACTTGCCATTAATTTTATTTATGTTGACACCGGCCTTTGCCCCAAGCCTAAAAAAACTTTCTTTTTGCGCCTGACTTTGATTTGCAAAAATGAAGATTATTAGTACTGTAAAAATACTTTTGAGATACATAAGAAAACTTACTTTATTTTTCATAATTTTTGTTTAAGGTAAATTAAACTGATTTTTTAAGATTTTAATATAGAAGCAATTTAGCTAAAAGTATGCCACACGAAATGTGAAAATTAGGTTTAAGTAAATATTAGCAATTATGCTTTATATTTTAACATACTTCATTTAGCAAAAAAATTAAGTACTGGTCCATAAAAAATGGGGAATTATAAAAATGTCAACGCACTTATACTGAAAACAAAATAGCATATTAAATTATTTTTTACTAGCCATTTGCATACGCATATTTTTAGCATCTTGTAAAAATTCAGATGCAAAGATAAATTCATTCAAAAGTTTATTATCAGAAAAAATAATATCCTTGCTATTACCAGTCCATTCTTTTTTTCCTTGAACCATGTACAAAATATTATCTCCTATTTCCATTACACTATTCATATCATGTGTATTTACAATGGTAGTAATATTATATTCAATGGTAAGGTCTTTTATTAATTTATCTATAACCATAGATGTAACAGGATCTAGACCAGAATTAGGTTCGTCGCAAAAAAGATATTTAGGGTTAAGTACTATTGCCCTTGCAATACCTACTCTTTTTTTCATACCTCCACTTAACTCAGATGGAAATTTTTTATTCGCATCTTTCAAGTTTACTCTATCCAACACTTCATTTACTCTTTGTAGTTTTTTTGAAACTGTATCATGTGTAAACATGTTTAGGGGAAACATAATATTCTCTTCCACCGTCATACTATCAAACAATGCAGAACCTTGAAACAACATTCCAATTTGTTGGCGCAGGAGTTTTCTATCCTCCTCCGTCATCTCTGTAAAACTTTTACCGTCATAAATTATTTCGCCTTCATCAGGTTCAAACAAACCCACCAAACATTTTTGCAAAACCGTTTTACCACTTCCACTCGTACCAATAATAAGATTTGTTTTACCGGTTTCCATTACATGGCTTACACCATCTAGTACAACCTTATTTCCAAAAACTTTTTTTAAATTTTTAAACTCTATCATACAAAAGTTTTGTAATATTTTTTTATAGTAGCAACGCTGCCAACAAATAATCTGAAAGTAAAATTAAAATACAACTTACAACTACAGCTTTTGTGCTAGACCGACCAATTTCTAGTGCACCGCCTTGCACAAAATATCCATAGTATGCTGGAATAGAACTAATGATAAATGCAAAAGTGTATCCTTTAATTAAGCCAAACCAAACATTAAAAGCTTTAAACTGTTGTAACAGCCCACGATCAAAGGTGTCGTAAGATAAAATGCCAGATGCGTTTCCAGCAAACCTTCCCCCCATAATACCCAATACCATAGATAAGATTACCAACAAAGGAATCATTAATAATGCTGCAGCTATTTTGGGCATAATCAAATATGTTTTTGTATTTATACCCATTATTTCTAAGGCATCTATTTGTTCGCTCACACGCATATTTCCTAACTCACTTGCTATTCTACTACCTACAACTCCAGCAAGTACAATACACAACAGTGTGGGAGAAAACTCTAGAATTACAGTATCTCTTACAATTTGCGCTATGGTGGTGAGTGGTATTAGCGGGCTCACCAATTGATAAGCCGTTTGCACTGTACTTACTGCACCCATAAATACAGATACAATGCATACAATACCCAACGACCCAATGCCAATATCTGCACACTGAAGCATAAATTCTTTCCAATAAACTTTAGCATTTTCAGGTTTTGCAATCATGCCTTTTAACATGAGAACATATTTGCCAATATGGGTTACTAAATTCATTTATATTTTTATTTGTGTGTACTTTTTAAAACGGACAGCGGACGACAGACAACGGACGACGAACGACAGGTAAGTAAGTGCTATTTGTTGCAAGCTTAAAGTTGCTCTTTGCCTACTGTTTTTGCCAACTGCCAATTGCCATCTGCCTTTTGCCAACTGCATTTTTGCCAACTGCATTTTGCCAATTGCTAACTCTCAACAGCTTTCCGCTTACTCTTCCACCATTTATGTCTTTTTATTTCATCTTGTGTAGCTGGCAATGTAGCTTCTCTATTTTTACTTTTTGATTGTGCATCTACAACTGCTATTACTACCATATTAAAGATACTACGAATACTGCTTCCTAATTGCAAAACGTGTACTGGTTTGTTTAAGCCCAACAATATCGGGCCTATACTATCTGCTCCTCCTACCTCTTGCAATAAATTATATGCAATATTTCCTGCTGCAAGGTTTGGAAAAATGAGTGTATTTACATCCCCCTTCACCAATTCAGAAAAAGGATAATTCTCTTTTAAAATATCTTTATTAAAAGCCAAAATACCCTGCATCTCACCATCGCAAATTAAATTAGGTTCTTTTTCTTTTACTATTTCATGTGCCCGTTGTACAAGCTTTGCCTCGGGTGAATTGCTACTACCAAAGTTTGAATAAGACAACATGGCAATTTTTGGCACAAGGTTAAATTGCCTAACTTCCTTGGCCACCATCAGTGTTATTTCTGCAAGCTCTTCAGCAGTGGGATTAAAATTTACCGTAGTATCTGCTAAGAATAATGGGCCACGTTTTGTAAACAACAAATACATGCCTGCTATTTTTTTCACAGTAGGGTCTGTACCTATTATTTGCAATGCTGGGCGAATGGTATCTGGATAATTTTTGCTGAGCCCACTAATCATACAATCTGCCACACCAGTTTCTACCATCATACAACCAAAGTGATTTCTATCTTTCATGGCTTTGTATGCTTCATAATTATTTACACCCTTGCGTTGTCTTTTTTCAAAAAATATTTCTCCAAACGATTTACGCATTTCTTCCGTGTCATCATCTTGCGGATTTATAATTGGCATACCTTCTAAATCCACCGCATTGTCTTCTGCTATTTGTCTTATTCTTTTTTCATTGCCCAATAAAATTGGAAAACCAATTTTTTCTTCCAACACCAATTGCGCAGCTTTTAAAACTTTAGAGTTTTCTGCATCAGCAAATACAACTCGTTTTGGATTTTGCCTTGCCTTGTTTCCAATAGCCCTACTCAATTGATTGTCCAAACCAAGTCTGCTATTCATCTCTATTTCATATGCATCCCAATCTGTAATAATTTTTCTTGCAACACCACTATCTATAGCAGCTTTTGCTACTGCGGGTGCTACTGCTGCAAGCAAGCGAGGGTCTAATGGTTTTGGAATAATATATTCATCGCCAAAAGAAAGTGCTTTTTCATTGTAAGCAAGGTTTACAATATCTGGTACAGGTGTTTTTGCCAATCCTGCCAACGCCTTTACTGCTGCTAGTTTCATGGCTTCGTTAATAGTAGTGGCTCTTACATCTAATGCTCCCCTAAAAATATATGGAAAGCCCAATACATTGTTCACCATATTAGGTGTATCGCTTCTACCCGTTGCCATTATCAAATCTTTTCTAGAAGCTTTTGCAACGTCGTACATTATTTCTGGTACTGGATTAGCCATGGCAAAAACGATTGGATTTTTTGCCATCGATTTTACCATTTCGGGTGTTACTACATCACCCACACTCAAGCCAAGAAACACATCTGCATCTTTCATGGCTTTTGCTAAATCCCAAGTGCTGTATTTTTTATCTCTGGTAAATGGTTGTTGTAATTCAGGAATATCCGTTCTGCCATTGTGCAATATTCCTTCTTTATCAAACACAATAAAATTTTCGGGCCTTGCGCCAAGTGAAATATACAAACGCATACAAGCTGTAGCAGCAGCGCCAGCGCCATTTACAACAAAATGTACTTTTTCTATTTTTTTCTTTTGTAATTCTAATGCATTGAGCAATGCTGCCGAAGAAATAATGGCCGTTCCATGCTGGTCGTCGTGCATCACTGGTATTTTGCAATGCTTTTTCAATTCTTGTTCTATATAAAAACATTCAGGTGCTTTTATATCTTCTAAATTTATTCCACCAAAAGTAGGCTCTAACGACTTTACAATTTCTACAAATTTTACAGGGTCCGTTTCGTTTATCTCAATGTCAAACACATCGATATCTGCAAAAATTTTAAACAAAACTGCTTTACCCTCCATTACTGGCTTGCTCGCTTCGGGCCCAATATTGCCAAGACCAAGCACTGCTGTACCATTTGTTATTACACCCACTAAATTACCTTTAGCAGTATATTTAAAAACATCATCAGGATTTCTTACAATTTCATTGCAGGGTTCTGCAACCCCTGGTGAGTATGCAAGAGATAAATCACGCTGGGTTTTTGCTTCTTTGGTAGGCACCACTTCTATTTTGCCTGGTCTACCTTTTGAATGATATTCTAATGCTAGTTGTCTACGTAGTTCTTTTGCCATAAATTTTTATTCTTCAAGCTAAAAATTGCATGCTTTATTGTGTAATAAAATGTATTGAGTACAAGCCATACCTATGTGAGTAGTACTTGCATTTTTAAAACATTCTACAGAATGGATTGCAATTTACAGAATTAAAAACAAGCAGGAGAAATGTGGGGGAAATCTAATTGATTTTTGACTTAAACGACCAACTTACAATAAACTCGGCTATTCTTTCACCATCTTTATCTACACCAGATGCATAGGTATTTACCAAAACACTCTTACCAGATGCCATTGCTTCTTTTACAGCATGTTCAATACGCATGCCATCATCGCAAGTAAATGTGGTTCTACCAGTTGCTTTTTTAAAGAAATTACCTTCAATTTTTCTTACCAACATACTTACTTGTGGGTCTTTTTTGTATACATGCCCCATAGCCAGTACACCAGTACACATTTCTGCAGCCATAGAAAGGCAAGCAAAGTAGGTGCTTTTGAAAGGATTTTTAGAGAACCACTTGTATGGCACAGTAGTTATACATTTATTTTCGTCTGTATACTTTAGCCTAACGCCACTAAAGTAAGCACTCGGCAATTTTGTTATCAGAAAAAATCTAATAAAAAAAGGGTTACTTATACGTGTTGTAAATTTATCGAACATACGAAGGTCTCTCTTCATTTTTGAACAGGTTTATTGGATATACCTGTAATAACGAAATTATTTTTATATTATTATAATTATACTTTTTTATTAACTCAATATAATCAAAGCTTTGTAGTAAAATTTCTACTGCCATTACTGTTACTAAAATTTATTTGCTGCCCCATATACTTGGTTCTAAAACCCTTGGGCTCCACATTTCTAAAAAGTTTTGTACCTTCTGTTTGTCATAACTTTTTTTACCGTCTTCAAAATATTCACTTGCTTGGGTATGTATACGATTTCCTTTTTCGTCTAATATAACAAATACTGGGTAGCCAAAACGCTGTGGATATCCAAGTTTTGCATATATAGCTTTATTCTCGTTTTCTTTGCTATAATTTAAGTGATACCAAACAAATGATGCATTTATTACAGAATCTATTTTAGTATCTGCTTTTGCAAATCTAGCAAACTCTATACACCAGGAGCACCAATTACCTCCAGCTTGTATAAGTACAAATTTATGTTCTGCTTTTGCCCTTTTTACGGCAGCTGCAATATCTTTAGATGCATTTGCATTTGGGTTATATAACTTAGCTTCTTGAGCATTGCAAGTGAATGTTACTAGAAGGGATAAGCTTATAAAATATTTTTGCATAATGGTGGTTTAAAAAATTAAATATACCAAATGATTATGAGTAAACCCTTTTGGCATTTATAATTCATAAACTTTATTTTAAATCTATTACAACTTTAGCATTTTTTTGTTCGGATGAAGAGATATAAACTTCGTATCGTTTTTTATTTGCTGTAATAATCATGAGAGAAGTATTGGGTGGTATAGTTCCCAAATTATCTGCCACCATTACTAACTCATGATGCGGGTTATTTTTATCTACTTTTATTTTTACTGCTATAGGTTTTGCCGAAAGACCTGCATGATTTACTACTAACTTATTGTTGTGAAAAATGGTAACAGTATCTCCATCTATTTCGCCATTGTCATACAATTCAATTTGTATTTCGCTTTCTTCCGTTTCTATTTTGCGTATAAGTGTATTTTCTCTTGTAGCAATGAGCTTAGGCATTACTACTGGCATTTGTTTTACAGTTGTTTTTATTGCACTAGGCTCTAATGTTTTTATTATTACTTTTGGTTGTTCAATTTTTTGAATCGTTACTACTGGCGGCGTTTGTTGTTGGGGCTTTACTTTAACTTCTTGTATAGGCTTAGTTTTCTCTTCTTGTTTTGGCTTAGTAATTTGCACATCTGTTGATGGAATTCTTACCTTAACTTCTACATCTTTTATTTTACATTCTTTAAACATTATATCATCTATAGCAAAATCATTACCACAACCACCAATGGTTAAATCTTCCATTTTTATTGTTATCATACTTGCATTTTGCGGTATGGCAAACTCACCATAAAACTTTTTCCAAAAAGGTTGTGCGGTTTGTGCTATTGCTTTTGTTTGAAAATTTGTTATCTCGCTATTTCCATTTAACAAAGTTATTTTCAAGTTTGGGGGCGTAGGGCTACAACCATCGGCATACTTACAAATATTTACAACCCAAAAAGATAACTCATAGGTTTTGCCTGCCGTAAGTCCTATGATATTGCTCATAAAAAAAGGGCTTGGCGTTTCGCTGGCATTTACAAGCATAAATTTTCCATCCACATCATTTACAGTGTGGTCTTCGCTTAGATTGTGCCACTTGCTGTCAAAACAATTAGCAGTAGCGGCTACAAAATTATATTGTCCATCATCCGGGCAGCTAGTTCTGCTTTTTCGATACTTTTTTAAAATAGACAAATTAATATCTTTGGCATTATTAGTGCTTCCAAAATCTATCTTTATACTAGGTTCTTTAAATCCACAGTCAATCGTTTGTGCCTCCATTTTTGTAATGTTGAAAAGCGTAATTGCAAAAGAGAGCGTATAACGAAAAATATTGAAGCGTCTTTTATACATAGCAATACATTTTATTAAATGATTTTTAATCGCATTTTCTAATTACTAAAGTTATAGAATAGTTTGTAAATGCAAAGACCACTCATCATTGTTTTTGATTTGTAATAGCCACAAAAAAATTGAGTATTTAGAGAGCGCTTATCATTTTGAAGCGCCGTCTAAATACTCAATTTTAAATACTTTGTACCCTCTACTGCTTATCTATCTCCACTACACAAGCTACAATACTTTTACTGTCTCCAATACTTTTAAAATACATCATACCATTGGTTGTATTACCAAATGATGCATTTGTGATAGCATTGGCAGCAACAGCATCGTTTAGTTTGCCTGCAAAATTTGTTTTTGTGCTTGCATTTATAGCAGCATTCACCGCATTATAATCCAACTGTTTTTTACTCACTACAATTCCCATTTCTTCTTTGTTGCCTACTTCGTCTGCCTGTATAGATTCTTTTCGTGGAAACAAACGATAACCCGTAATACCACAATATGGAGAGTGTATAGGTTTGTAAGGAAAAAGCACTGAGCTTTTACCTGCCACATCTGGCGTAAAAATATAGATGTAACATTCTACCGCATTTTTTATTTCTATCTTAAATTTTGAACCTTTTTTTATAGGCGACACTGTTCTAAATAAATTTCCGCCAGCAGATTTTAAAGCTACGTTTGTACGAGTTTCGGGATTGAATAAACCAATATTACACTCAAACGCAACATTGAGCGCTGCTCCTCTTTTTGGTAAGGGATCTAAACCATAAGCCTCTCTTACAAAGTTTTTAAAATCACCATAACGTACATAACCAATGCCATTTTGCCCCCACTGTGGCCCCCAGCTATTCATTATTTGAAATGCACCACCTTCTACCCTATCATCATAACCTATTACACACATGGCATGCCCGCCAAAGCCTGTCATATCCTTATCATCTGCACTTGGGCGCCATACTTTTTGCCCCATCATTTCTTGCATAAATGTACCTCCTACCATCATTCCAATAACCACTGGCGCATCTTTAGCAAGGTGTTCTTTTACTGCACGAATATTTATACCTGTTACATCATCCGTTTCTGTAAGGCGATGGAATCCATGAATTTTATTTTGTTGCCCTTGTTGTACTAAAGAACCATTTGCTTGGCGACTACAATCGTTTTCATCGTATTTAAAATCTTGATAACGAACTGCCCCATTTTGCTGCATAAACTCCATGGCTTTTTGTATATAAGAGCCTTGGCAATCTTCGAGTGCTATTGAATTGTACATGTATGCAGGGCTGTATGCAATGCTGTTGGGATCTTGCTTAGTACTTGCAGCTTCTAAAATTGTACGTGCAGCATAAGCACTGCTCCACGCTACGCAACTGCCTTGCTTGCCTTGGTTTTGGCGGCTTGGTGCAAATGCAGCAAGCGATACCATTTCGGGCAGTGGGTTTTTAGTATTGTCATCTTCCAAACCTTCGTATACTTGGGCTTTTTTGGTTTCATCGGCATTAAAATTATACCCACTTTCGGTAAATGTTTTATTACCACCACTTGCAGTTTGTTTAAACAAATTACAACCTCCTTTAAAAAATAAGAAGTAAGCCGCCACAGCTACTACTAAAAGTAAAATAACGCTCTTGCCACCACAACCGCCAGTTTTCTTTGAGCCATCGGGATTACTACCACCACCTCTGTTGCGAAACAAACCTATTACCAAAGGTAAAAAACTAAGCAAGCCGCCGAGGTTCATTCCTCCTCCGCCGCCACTATTTCCGCCGCCACCGCCAGTATTGTTATCTACGTAGTCGTCTTGATTATCTGGATCATCAACCATGTGTAAAGCCATAAGGTAAAATTTAGAATTTAAAATTATGGAGTTTTGGTGAATGTTGGGAAGAAAGTTTTATTGCTGAAAGTTAAAAGCTAAAAGTAGAAGCTGTGTTCGTCTATAAGATGATTTAAGGTTCAAAGGTTTTCAAGAAGATATTCTTTTACAATATTTATTTTATATAGTTATAATGCATTAATATTACGATATAGATTTAGCAAAAATGGAACATCAAAATATAGAATAAAAGAGAGCTGGCGTGACTACCTGATAAATGGACAGTAGAGTATCTAAAGAAAAAACATCCTTCAATTCCGTTTAACCCTGATGTAGCAAATGCTTTTTTTCGTGCAGGCATGATAGAAGCATGGGGAAGAGGTACCATTAAAATTATAAATGATTGTAGGACAGCTAAAATTCCAGTGCCAAGTTTCAGGTATGATATGGCTGGGTTTGTAGTGGAGTTTGAATTACCAATAACAAATACTCAAGATAATATAATTAATAAAATTGCTCAAAATGGAAATATAACAATTGTGCAGTTAGCTAAAGAAATTGGTGTGGCAGAAGTAACCATAAAAAGGCTTCTCAAAAAAATGCAAGATGAAAATATTATTAAAAGAGATGGAAGTACAAAGAATGGGAGCTGGGAAGTTATTTCAAATTCTAATCTTTAAAAAAGTAAGGCTGTAAAGTGAATATTTTGTATATACTTTATTGTTACTTTATTAGTACAATGAGACAAGAAAATGAGACAAGAAACGTTCATACAAACACACATACAAACACACATACAAATATCTTTACAGATTTTTGTAAAAAATGTTAAATAAATTTTATAAACAACTGAAAATTAAAAGAATAAAGCATAGTGCTAAATATCTAATGGCGAAATCAAAAAAATATAAATAGAAATATTTTCAATATATTTCTAAAATGCAGTAGAAAAAAGTAGTAGAAAAAAGAGACAAGAAAATGAGACAAGAAAAATATTATAGAAGAATATTATCATAACAAAGCAGGCGGATAAAAAATTACAGTATGAGAAATTGTAGAATAAAACCGTTAAAATGTTACTGTAAATGTTACTGTAAAATGACGAATGAAAATGACAACAATGAAATACAAGTCTAAATTTTATACATCTAAATTCATTAATAATATGCTAAAATCCTTTACAAGTAAGCATTACAGCGATTTTAGGCAATACTAACTTGGGGGATAGATTTTATACGCATAAGTGCTACATCAAAAATGCTACACCAAAAATAGTTCGTCAAAATGATACTTTAAAATGATACTGTAAAAATGTTTTCGTAGAAATGTAAAACTAAATAACATGAAAAAAATAACCCATTTAATCACATTCGCAATTTTACTCCTAACCTCTTGCGCAGATACCAAAAACAATAAACTAATTATTGGAAAATGGAAAGGCGTACAATGGGAATCAAATGGAAAACCCTTAGATAGAAATGTAGAAACCACTTTTTTTAATTTTGATGAAAAAGGAACGTACAGCTTTGAAAATAATGGAAACGTAGAAGAAGGTACTTATAAAGTAGAAAACGACAACCTGTTTACTACACCAAAAGACCAACAAGAAATGATGGTAAAAATTACAAAACTTAATGGAGATAGTTTGGTATTTGATATGAATAGAAGTGGCATGGCAGAAACGTTAATTCTAATAAAAAAATAATGGCCAGAAAGAATATTGTCTGTTTTATGATATTGCTTTATTGTATGCAATTTACTTATGCACAAAAGATAAATACAGATAGCCTACTCAATGTAAAACATAAACTCGTAAACGATTTTTTATCACTTACTGATAAAGATATAATAGCAGATGTAGGCACAGGCGCAGGCTACTCGCTTGTACCTATTGCTGGCATAAATCCAAATCTTACTTTTACAGTAGAAGATATAGATAGTACTACACTCAACAGAAAAAAACTAATTGCTCAAATAAAAAGGTTTGGAAACAAAGCTAAGATAGAACAATTTAAAATTGTGTACGGCACTGAAACTTCCACCAACCTTCCCTCCGCAAGTTTTACTAAAGTATTAATGTTTGATGTAGTACACGAAATATCTGACAGGAAAATTATGTTGAATGATATTAAAAGAATCTTACAAAAAGGTGGTTCCTTATTTATTGAAGAAGTGCTGGTTTATAAACCTACCAAAAAAGAACGGCACTGCAACTACCCTTTCTTTACCGAGGCTACATTTAAACAATTAATGCTTGAAAATAGATTTATACTAAAAAAGGAAAAAATAAGTTTAGATACTGGACACGGTAAATACATGAAACTCTTTGAATATACTGTAGCTGATTAAGTTACTTTTTTACAACTATGTCAATTCTACCACAACCACCGAACTTAATGCACGATACAACTCATCTATCTCAATAGGCTTGCGCAAAAAACCATCAAAATAATCAACATACTCTTTTTGTACATTGGCAACAATATCTGCCGTAAAAGCAAAGACTGTTGTATGTTTATTTATTCCATCAGACTCTCGTAGTTGTTTTGTAGCATCATATCCATTTAATTCTGGCATATGAATATCCATAAGTATAATATCATATTTTTTACTTGCTGCTTTTTCTAGTGCTTCAATACCATTTACGGCGCAGTCGGGTTTTACTCCCCATCTAGATAGTAATTTATTAGCCACAAGCATATTTATCTTATTATCTTCAGCCAGCAGTACACATAACTCATTTAATTGTTCGTTTTCTTTTTGTTTTGGTTCAATACTTTGTATAGCTGGCTTTAATAATAATTCAAATGCAAAAGTAGAACCTACTCCCACTTTGGTTTCTATAGTAACTTCTGTGCTATATAATGTAGCCAGTTTTTTTACAATAGCTAACCCCAGTCCGGAGCCACCCTGCTTTCTTGTAGTAACAGATTTTGGCTGGGTAAATGTGTCAAATATTTCTGAAAGAAAATCGCTAGGTATGCCTACCCCAGTATCTTGTACTTTAAACAATAATCTAACTGCATCTGCTTTAAATTCTAAACAATTAACCACTAACTTAACTACACCACTTTCCGTAAACTTAATTGCATTGTTTATTAAATTACCAAGTATTTGTGCCAGCTTCATCTCATCCATTTCAAAAGCCCCATCAATTTTATCATCTATTTCCAATAAAAGTTGAAGCCCTTTTTCTTTAGCAAGGCTCTCGTATGTGTTTTTAATATTTACTAAAAGATTTCTTATACCTGCTGGTCTTAGCTCCAACTGAATTTTATCTGTTTCTAACTTAGTAAAATCTAGTATATCGTTTATCAATAACAATAAGTTGTTAGACGAGAATTTTAAAGATTCTAATAATTGCTGATCTTCGGCATCGGAGCGCTCTTTTAATAATGCTACAATAGTTGTAACAGCATTTAAGGGTGTTCTTATTTCATGGCTCATGTTAGATAAAAAATCTTGCTTAGCTTTTGCTATAAATTCTGCTTTGTTTTTTTTCTCAATTATTTCATGCTTTTCTACAGCCATTTTATCCTCTAGTTCTTTTGCTGCCATGTTATGAATCATTTTATAACTATCTATAATCTGCAATGTTTGGTTGTGCACATTTTCTTGCATTTCTGCATGATGCATTTCTAAATACAATAATGCCTCATCTGTAAGCTGTTGTTTTTTAAAAATTTCGTAAAGTAAAAAACTTGACTTTGTTTTTACCATTCTACTTTTATAAATAATACTAAACTCCAGTGCTTTGGAAGCCTGTATTTTTGACTCCTCAAACCTTTCTTGCAGAAAATACAATACTGCCATTTTTTGATAAGCAATTCCCTGTCCCAATTTTTCGCCCATCTCTATATGTATTTCAATTGCTTTTTTATAGTCATCTTCGGCCAGTTGGTATTGCTGTGTTTTAGCATATACTTTTCCCCTGCCATAATATGCAAATGCTAGCCCTCTAATATCTCCCGTTTCGGTTTTTAAATCAATAGATTTTTGTATTAAATCCATTGCGTCATCTATCTTATTCTCATTTAAAAAAAGGCCTGATAATGGGTTATAAACATTCGTCATCATATTAGTATCTCCCACCTTCTCTGCGGCTTCTATTGCCGACTGATACACATCTTTAGCACTATCCATATCACCAAAATATTCGTATATAACACCTAAAGATTTGTACACTTTGGCTTGGCTTGCATAGTCATTGTATTTAGTAAATGTAACCAAGCAATCTAATAAATACTTTAAGCCAAGTTGGAGATTATCTGATTTATAATAAACACTAGCAATTGTGTATTTAGCTTCTGCTAAGCCTTGCTCATCGCCTATTACTTCAAATATTTCTGCAGCATTATTGGCAAAAGAAATAGCCAACTTATAATCTCCTTGAATCATGTAAAAAAAAGCTAAGCGTGCAAGGCTTATAGCAATTAAATTTTTAATACCATGCTCATTGCTTAGTTCCAAAGCTTGTTTTGTAAATTCCACACTTCTCTTGAGATTATTTACCCGTATTGCAAAAGCCTCCTCCAAAAGAAGCGCTATCTTTTTCTCAATGCTAGAAATCGTATTGGTCATGAATATTTTAAAATTGTATTATGTATATACTTTAATTAGAACGATTATGTTGGCTAAATAGTACCTAAAAATATAGTTATTTTTTTAAAATGGCATCTTTTGTATACGTAAAGACATTTATAGTTTGTATTTCATTCATAAATAATGAAATAGGTAGCTAGCTCGTAAAAAAATAGGTGCGCAAAAAGCACACCTATTTTATTCCCCGTATTCAATCCCCCAATTGAATTATTTTATTAGGGTAACATGCCCTACATAACCTTTTTTTCTTTTTTCAGCATTTTGCTGGCCTTTATTTGAAATTATAAAAATTACTGGTTCACTCCTTCCTTCATAATTTCCGTCTACCGCTACAGGAACACCAGATGCATCTAAAGATTGAACACTCCAAATGAATTGTTTACCCTTCGTAAGACCATTCCAACCTTTTTTTTGCGAAGTAGAATCTACTGTTTCTTCTTTTACAAATCCTAAAATACCTTGTGGTTGCCAAATGTATTGTGTAGTACCAAATACTTCTTTATCTAATATCGGTTGGTTACTACGCAATGCCTGCATAGGCTGTTGGTTATCGAGCACTTCAAAAACCTGTATGCGATACCTTATTGCGCCTTGTGGCCTTGGTACCAATGGTGTCCATCTAAAAGTAATAGCAGTGTTTGCTACAGTAGCATCTAGTACTTGATTGTTGTAAGGCATTAGGCTTATTGGTAATTGTGCAGATGCCACAAAAAATGTGCGGCAACGTGGAGGTGTTTGCGGCTCTAATGTAGTAGCAAGCACTATTTCTACACAAAGTGTATAACTTTCTGCTGGTAGCTTTCCTGTTCTGTTTAAACTATTTTGAAATTTTCCAGAAAACTTTTGAATTTCTAAAGGAAAAACGGCAGCAGCATTTAGCACAGTATTACCATCTCTAAAAACATACACTTTGGCTTGGCTCATATCGGTAGAGGCTACCTCAGTTCCATCCGCAGTTTTTAAAGACGTTCTTATTTTTACATCTTTAGATTGTGTTGCCCCTACGTTAGAAACAATTAAAGTCATTGTTTCATTTTTAAAAGCCCACTCACTAAGGTTTGCAGATGGTCTGCTACTCATTACAAAATTTGTAGTGAGCTGTGCATTTGCTACAATTGTTGTTAGCAAAAAAAATGCAATTAATATTTTATTTTTCATGTTTTTATTTTTTCACGCAAAGCTCGCAGAGGAGCAAAGGCGCATTTTTTAATTATACTGTCTTCATCTTATGTCTAATGTCTATCATCTCATGTCTAACATCTCATATCTAACTTCTAAAACCTATATTGAAATCCTGTGCGTAAAGTACTTTCCAAATATTTAGCGCCAATATAAGTGGGTGCCAATTGGTTTCCGTATTTGTAATAATTGGTTGTAAAAAAATTTGTCCAAGTAAGTTTTTTGCTAAGCTTACAATCTACATTGCAGCTTGCCACAAAATTATTTTCGGGTGTAAAACTATTAAATTTACTAAGTGTGTATTGCAATTGTCCTCGTAGTTTTATTTTATCTTTTGCCACTGGTACTGCTAAACCCGCCGTTAAAGTAAAAAACGTAATTTTTGCTAATGAGGCATCGTTGTAAAAATACAATGCACTAAAGTCTGGTGAAATTTTTCTATTAAAATAAACAGGTATGTAAGATAACAATGCGGTGTGGGTTTTATTTAATTGTGTAACGGGTACTAAAACTGGCAATGGAATATACGTCTCTTTATAATTACTATAATTGTAACTAAGGCTTAAAGTATTACTCATTTTTGTATTGCTCCAAGTATAAGTAGGATTTACACCAATATCGTTACTTACATTTTTTACGCTAGGTATGCCCGATAAAGTATTGCCATTGGTATTAAAACCAAAATTATTAAAGCTTACATTTAAACTAAACGCATCTGTAAATTGTGTAAACCAATTTATGTTTGCAATAAGCTGCGTAGCCCTTGTGGTAGTGTTGCTCAAATTATTTATACGCTGCCCAATACTTGCTACTACATTTGTTTTATTTTTAAAAGCATTGAAGCGAGTATTTAATGTATACTCAAATCTATCGGGCTGCATGTACGGATAACCAGGCAGCTGAAACCCAGCACCAATGTACTTTGTAGCTGCTCCTATATCAAAATTTGTAGATTTTTTACCAAAGGCAAGTTGTGCTGCATAATCTGTAACGGTAGAGTTTCTTGCTTCTATAAATGGCTTGAAAGAACGCATTGCAGGGTTGATTGCAGCATTTTCGTCTGTTGTATAAATAGAATTTGCACCTTCAGATTTTATGTACCAGCCTTTTTTAAAATCTTTGTTTACCTGCATGCTTATTGTAAACCCTTCTTGTGGTTTTATAAGTGGTGGAGGTGAGCTTATAGAATTTACTTGGTCTTTTCCTTTTGCAAAATTAAATGCTACCAAATAGTCTCCTTCTTTTTCTTTGCCTATGCTAAACATATAATGGCTGCGCTTGTATGCACCTTGCACACCAGGCGCTGGCGCAAGCGAGTAATCAATACCTGTTTGCGAATTACCTGCAAAAAATTTGAACCTGTAATTACCAGGCTTTAGCGAAAACCCCGCACCAAAAATTCCTACATCGCCAGTAGACAAATCGGAGTATTTTAAATACTGTGTACCCAACTGAAACTCTGCCCATTTGTAGGTTGGGTTTAGCCCAAAATTGTTCATTGGATTTGTAAGAAACTGCCCAAAGTTTTGGTTTTTTAGCCCTGCATATGGCCCAGCAAAACTGGTTGGAAAAGCTGCAAAATTAAAGTTCATTGGCAGCGAAAAATTTTTGCTAAACTTAATGGTAGGCATAAAATTGAACCGTACTTGGTTCCATGGGCGGCGAGGTTGATAGCCCGTAAAACCAGCAGGGTTGCGGTCTAGCCCATAACCCTCGTATGTAATGCCAGCAGTACCACTTATGCTTACAGGGCTTTTCTTTTGGGCGTAGCCTTGCAAACTAGCTATTAAAAAAATCATTAAAAAAATACGTTTCATGTTGGTTAGTTTAATGGTAGTGTAAATATTATACTTAGTTTTTGTTTAAAAAAGGGTGATTGTATAAGTGTGTGGGTTGGGTGTATAAGTGTGGTTATTTATGGTTGTAACCCAAAATCAATAAACGGCAAGTATTTATCATCTAAAGATGTTGTTGAAGCTCCTACAAATCGTGTAGCAGTAACTTTCATATTACCAACTACAAGAGGTAAAACTAATGGAACTCCTGTAACATTGGTTTTTACAAACCCAATTAAACTCATTAATAAACCACTAGCATTTGTAGCATTTCTACTTAATGTATATTTTCTATTTAATAATAATGTTACAGGAGGAATAGATGCATAGGTTAAACCTGTAGTTACAAAATTAAGTGAGCCACTATACACATTAACACCAGTAACATTATCTTTTATGGTCATTACATAAGTACCGCCAGGTAAACTTGGCTGAGCTTGATAACCTATAGAACAAATAGTATGATCACCTGTAGTTATTTCAAAATCATACTCATGAATAGGCACATCTATCGTTTGCCTAACTTGATACAAAGGGTTAATCATTGAATTGTATACTGCTTGAAAAGGCGTGTTAGTAGTATTACAAACAGCTGCTACAGCAGGCAAAACTGGGTCTGCAGTTTTTTTACAAGCCGCAAAGGTTATTGCTATAAAGCAAACTGTAGTAAGAAGATTTAATTTTTTCATTTTTAATTTATTTTTGGTTATTTAATTTCTACATCGAAGCATTTTTTTACTATACACTCTTCACACTTATCATTTCTAAAAATAAATTTTACACATATAGTTGCTTTACGAGTGCAGCAAGGCAATGTAGATTTTTTAGGCAATAAAAATGACAATTCGATAGGGGTAGAAACTGCAAATACATTTCCCCCATTTGTCCAAGTAATTTGCTTAGGGTTTTGGTTTTTTAGTATTGTACCTGTAGCTATTGTTTCTACACCATTAATATTTATTTTTTTTGTAGTAGTTGTAATTGTACTACCATTTACAATACTACCCCAAGCTATAGGGTCGTTTAAACATGATAAACATTCTTCTGTTTTTATACCATTTTCATTCTCTGCAAAAATTTTAATATTGGTAAGTACTGCTCTTACTTCTGTAATATTAGTAGGCAAGTCACTAAAAGAAAATGATTGCAAAAGCAGGCTTATACCTGTTGTGTTATTATTTATTAAACTAACTTTTGAAGTGTTTGAAATTGTTGTTGAACAAGGGATGCAAGCAATAGGTTGACAATTATTAACTGTAACCAATACCGTATCTTTAGCTATACATTGTGTATTTACATTTGTTACTGTTAAATAATAAGTCGTAGTTACAGATGGGCTTACAGATGGGGTTGCAAGTGTAGATGTAAAACCTGATGCGCTCGCCCAAGCGTATGTACTGCCACTTAAAGCTGCCGTGCCAATTGTAGTGGATATTGAAGGACAAATTGTTTTGTCAGCACCAGCATTAGCAATAGGTTTAGGGTTAATTGTTATTATGATTGCTGAGGTATCTAAACATAATCCAGAATTCGTTGAAACAATTACTCTATAAGTAAATATTCCTGTAGATGTATAAGAGATACAGGGATTAGGTATTGTATCATTTGCATTTGTAATAATCCAATTACCGATACTATTTTTTTGATACCATTTATACTTGTAACCACCTGTTACGTTTAAAGAGTCATTTACTTTGGAAGAAAAACACACGCTGTTCCCAAAGCAATATTTACCGCTGATATTATTAGGTATAATTTCTAGCACCTTTTTACAACACTTAATACAAATTGTTTCTGGCTCAATTTTTAATGAATCAACTACAGCTGTTTTTGAAATTAGATTTGAACTGGGGTTATTTGTCGTATAACTTCTATCATTTATAATTTTTTTTAAATTTACAGTATCAACTACCAAATCTATAATTAAATGGCAAGATGTATCTGTATTCCCATCTTTATCCATTTTTATAAGAAGTAAATCATCTGTTGTGCTGTAACTTTTAGATGACATAGCTACATAAATATTTCCATTTTGCTCTAGTACTTTGTTTATTTGATTCCTACTTGATATACCAAGTCGTTTGCCCCAAATGACACCACCATCTTTATTTATCTTGACAATAAACCCGTGAGAATAATCAGCCAAAGTGGATGAATAGAAATTCCCAACCAAAAAATATCCATCAGATGTGTTACAAATTGCTGTAGCACTTGGCCTATCTGAAAATGGGAAATTATATTGTATATTCCATTTTGGAGTTCCTAAAGTATCTGTCTTCGTTAATGCTACTTCTAAATTTGCAGAATTATATTGTCCAAATCCGTTAATATCTCCAGATGCAAACATTAATAAACTGTCATTATCATATACTGGTGGCACAGGATACATTCTTGTTCTTAAATTATTTGAATTTGGAAAAGGAGTTTCTGAAATCAAAGATTTTTGCCATAAAAAATTACCTGTAACTGCGTCGTGTGAAAATAATGAAGCTCTAAAATCACTATTATTATTATAATATCTTCTGCTTGTACCATAAATTTTAGTATTTTTTACAATAGAATTAAAATCCCCAGATTCACCCGTCATTATATAAGATATTGTAGTTCCAGTAGATTTATCTATTCTCAATAAATGAGTTCTTGAGTTTATGGTGCCAGTAACAATACACTCTACTCCTCCAGCTGAATGTATAAAAGGAATATAAAGACTATGTTGTTTTATCCAAACAAAATTACTTGTTGAAATATTATATTTAAAAATATACCCTCCATAAGTACCTTGGTCTGTGACCCCAATTAGGTCACCATCACTATTTAAAAACATACTATTAATCTGCTGAATTGCATTAGTAATTAAAGGAAACTTGAATTTCCTTGTCCACCTTATAATATCATTATTATCAAAAAAAGAAATCGTTGTACTGTCATTTATTAAACCCGTAATATAAAAACCACCACTTGGGTTTGGAAATATATTTACTTTACTTGTAGCTATTGTAGCAGAACTGCCCGTGCCAGCTAGATTTGTAAATTTTTGAATAAATGTAGAGGTACAAGTTGTTCCAGCAAGTGTTTGTGAAGTTGTATTGTTTCTATTACCCAATGTATTTATATTTTTCACTTGTTTTTTTTGCGCATTTACATCAGAAGAACAAGCTATCATTAAAATAAAATTTAAAACTATTTTTAACTTTCTCATATCAAACAATTTTTTTAGTTAGGTTTATATTATTTCAACTCCACATCAAAACATTTCCTCACCACACACTCCTCACATTTATCATTTCTAAAAATAAATTTTACGCATATTGTAGCTTTACGAGTACAACATGATAGTACTGAAAATGGAGGGAGAACAAAACTTAGTTTAATAGGATTTGTTACAGTAAAAATTCCTCCGTTTTTCCAAGTAACTTGCCTTGGATTACTATTTACAGAAATTTGTGGGCTGCTTAAAGGGGGCATTAATTCTGTGCCATTAACATTTACTGTAGGTTTTATATTACTTATTGGGTCTCCGCCAATAATACTTGCCCAAGTAATAGGATTATTATTGCAGGATAAACATTCTTCATTTGCATTTCCATTAAGGTCTACCGCAAATATTTTTACATCTGTTACTACTGCCCTTACCTCAGTAATGTTTGCAGGTAATCCACTAAAATTAAACGATTGAATTAAAGCACTCATTTTTTCAACATCATTATTAGCCAACCAATATTTTGTAGTACTTGTAACTGCTACGTTGCATGGATTGCAAGTAGGCGGCGGGCAATTAACATTTATTTTAATTGGGCATTTATCACACTCTACACCATTTACCAATAAGCGATAGACCAAAGTATAATTTCCACTTGTGGTAAAGGTAATATTTGCAAAATTTGTGTTATTAATAATTGGGTAAGATTGTACCAATACACCTGCTTTATACAAGTCTGCATTTACAGTAGCTGTGCAATTATTTTGGCAATTGGTAGTGGCTACAAAAGGATATACTTTATTACACTCTAACTGTATTGTTTGCCCACAAGCAAGTGCCACATTACCCCCAGCTGCATTTTTATAAAAATATTTTGCTGTGCAATTTGCTGTTTGGCAATTGCAACAATTATTTACGGTTACAACTACATCATCTGTTTTTGTTGGGCAGTTTGGTTTAGTTACCGTAAGGGTATACGTTGTAGTAACTGTTGGGCTTACCGTTGGCATTGATGTATTGGGAATTGTACTTGCCGGGTTTGAAGTCCAAGTATAAGTTTCGCCATTAGTGGTTAATATGGCTGTACCAATGGTGGTTGATGTGCCTTGGCAGATTGTTTTATCAGGACCTGCATTGGCTATAAAATTACAATCTGGCGGTGGTGGGCAGCAGCTACTACTATTAGTTAATGAATTGCCTGTAAGCTTGCAGGATACAAATGCTAAATTTCTATATAAATCTGTTCCAGCTTTTTCATATTCAAATACAAAACGGTACTGTCCTGGTGTAACAGCAATGGTACCAGTAAAATTATTTGTTACAAAATTACCTGTAGTACCAGCTGTAGTTGAAACATGAGACCAAACTAGATTTGATGTACCTTTATAAAGCTTGAACGATCTAAATAATGTACCCCATGTAGTTAAATTTACTTTTTCAATACCTAATATGCCACTAAAACTTATATTTCCATTATTACACACATAGAAATTTCTGTAGGTTGTGAAAAATGGGATATTAGCAATCTGTGATTCATTTTGGTTAAGAATTCCTGCATTTCCAGTGCCTGTAGTTCCGTAATATGGTAGGGCTCCCAAAGTCATTATTTTTTGAGGTGAGGTACCAACGCCAACCCAATCATTATCTTGAGGCAATATATTTGAGCCTGGTGGAAAAATTTGGGGATTGGCGCCTGTACTAATAATTAATTCATTTGAAAAGCAAGGTGGTGGAGGCGGCGGGGTACAACTAATGTTTAAAACTGTTAAAAACGAATCACAAATAGGACCAGTTGTCGTGCCTTTATAAAATCTTATCTTATATACACCGCTTGTGGCACTTGGAATATTTACATTTACAACATTTGATGTTGGGCCAGTTATCCATGGCACTACAACAAAATTATTTAAAGCATCTAGTACTTTTATTTGCTTTACAATTATACCATTTGCAGGACTACAACCTAAATTTACAGTAAAAGTATAATTTGTATTGCAATTATAAGTACCTGAGGACACAAGCCCGCCTAACATTTGGGTAGTAGTGGCTGAAGTTGCTGTTATCATAGGAATACAAACAGTACCACATGGTGTGCAATCAATTTTAAAAGGATAATTTCTTACAAAAAAACATGTATCACCTGCACCTCTTAGCCAATACCATCTAAATTTTAAAGTATAACTGTTAGCAGCGTTCATATTGTTTGGCAACAATAATTGTGTACCTGTTGCATTCGTTATACCAGTTAATAATGTAGTAGTAGTGTTGTTTAAAATAGTAGCATAGTTAGCATCAAAAACATAAGTCTGTATTGGGCTACAGCCTACAATATTGTTTAAAGCGTATGTTGAATTGCATTTTAAGGTTGTAGGATTTGATAGAGTACTATTGCTTAAATTAATACTAGTTGTTTGCCCTTGCAATGTTGCCATTGTAGTAACAGAACAAAATGGGCATGATGTAGGAACACAAGTTGCCATATTAAACTGTTTGGTTACGGTGCAAGTTGTACCATCAGCATAAGTAAATGTATATACCATTGGAATGGTAGTAAGTGGGTAACCTACTAGACTAACAATACCTGTTATAGCGGTAGAATTAGCGGCGATAGCTTGAGGAGTTAATGGATAACCCGATACATTATAGATTGAACCATTTACTTTAAGTGTCCACGAGCTAATATTTTTATTACAATTATTTCTTATGGTATCTTGAATACCACAATGCCCTCCTAAATTTGCTAATGCTGTAGAGACAGTAGGGCAACAAGAAGGTGGTGGAGTACAACACAAATCATTGTCTACTCCTGCAATAGTTCCTTCCGCACCAAAGCCTCCAATAGTTTGTACAACAATGGGAGTTATTGGACCTTCTTTAGTAATGATAATTCTATAATCTAAACATCTGCTTCCAGTAAATTGAGAACATATTGGAGTACTTACATACCATACAATATTACCAGTATAACTTGTAAAATTTAGAGGCGAAGTTTTTATTAACTCCGTTGATGTAGGACAATTAATAAGATTACCATTTTGATAAACTTCTAATTTAATTTTATAAGAAATAAGTGGAGTACCCGTTGGTAAACTAAAGTCGTAAGATAATTGAAACCCATCAGGCCCTTCACAGAAAGGTGTGGGCAAATTCAGATTACAATTAACGCTTAATGGTTGTGTTTTTGAACAACCTAACGCATCGGTAACAGTTACAGAATAAGAGCCTGGCATTACATTTAATAAACTAGCAGTAGTTTGTGCTGGTGTAGTATTCCATGAATATGTATATGGTGCTATGCCCCCAGTTGCCGTTGCATTAATACTATTTGTAGCTGTAGTAGCAGAGTTACAGTTAGGTATGCCTGTAACGACTAAATTGCATACAGGAGGTATTGTAGTACAAGTAATATTTATAGGGTAAATTATAGTGCCACAAATAGTATTTGAACCAGGCATTTTCCAAACATACTTTAGAGAAAATGCACCAGTTACATTTGCAGGAATTATAAAAAGATTATTATTTAAACTAGGAATATTTGCCCATGCTGGAGTTACATTATTTGCATCATACAAACTTGCAGTAATATTTAAAATAGCATTAGAAGGGTTACAAATTTTTTGCAATACAACATCTATAGTTTGATTACAAGTAACATTATTCGTTATTGATGTAGATAGAGGCGGCTGCAACGCTCCACTTGAATAAAACGATGTTGTAAATGTACATGTAGCACAGCTTTGAGCAGTTGCTTTTTGAATACTGAATATTGTATTCACCAAGAGAAAAAATATATAAATTATCTTTTTCATTTTAATAATTTTCAGTGTTTATTATTTTGTTCTTGGTAATTCGTAACACTGTGTTATGCTACAGGTTTTACAATCTTGTGTAACTATTGTGTAGCGTATGCAAGCATTTATTTTATCGGTGCAGCATTTATTAATATCTGGGGCAGCTATTTCAAAATTGAAAGTTGCATTAGTAAGTGCTTGTGCGGTAGTTGCTGTAAATAAAACTTCGTTATTAGGCAAAGTAGTGGTTGTATTTGTAAACGCTGTATTGCTTATAGTGGCAATTTTAAACTTGCCAAATCGGTCGCTATTTTTTTCGCAACGATAACAAAGCGTATCATTTTTTACAATATCAAAATATATAATTTCCGCTGTTATAGACTTAATAGCCAATGGAGCATTGCTTGGTAATAATTGTGTACTTATAGATTGACTAATAGTTACATTATCTAACAACTGACCTTTGGTTGCTGGAGGCAAGTTTATTTTTATGCTGTCGCAAGAGGTGCAGATGCACCTAAGAGTATCAGTAAAATCAAAATCGCCAGATTTTGGGGGAATCCCTCCTGATGTTGAACCAAGGAAAATTATTTCGTTTATGTTTCCAGAATAGTTTAAATTACCAGTAACAGTCAAACTATTGTTTGCAGCAATATTTGCCCCAATACCTGGAGTGAGCTGAGATGCTGGAATAACAAGATAATTTGGAGCAGTCCCTTGAACAACTGCATTGATGCTGTAAACAGATAAATTAGTAAATGTTCTATTATAATTATTATTATTTAAGATTGTAAACTTAAAAGGGTAAACCCCTTGCTGATTTTTACAAAAAACAGAATCTTTAGTTACACTAACATCAGTTCCAGATTGAATACTAAATGCACTTGCCTCACTCACTCCCAACATCTCCACCTCTCCCATTGCATTTTTCTTACTTGCCTCCACATTCCATGTAAATAATTTTTGAGCTATAGCATTTGGAGGAAAAGTAATTTTCTTTACCATTTGAGTTATATTGGTTACCTCTTCTTCTACAATAGGAGTAGTTGTTTTCATTGCTTGTGTAGCACTTTGCCCTTGCATTAATTGCCATACTCTAAGTTTATATACCACGGGGTCTTTTGGCCTTGGTATTATAGGTGTCCACCTAAATGTAACGGGTGCTATCAATTCTTTTTCTGTAAATGTTTTTTCATTTACTGGGCTTACATTGGTAGGTGGAGAGTAGGTTGGTTTATCTTTTTTATCAGCAATGGTAAAGGGTTTGCAGCTTTCGCCTAATATACGAGATTGTACTGCACCTGGCATGCTGTAAAACTGCACACACAATTCGTAGCTACCAGGTTTTAATGTACACTCCTGCCCTAGCAAGCTTAATACATTTGCACCGCTCCAATTTTTAGATGCGCTACTAAAACTACTCATGGGTGCATTTTGTGGGGTGTAGGTACCACATACTTTATTGCCAGCACTTTTTATAGTTACTAGTATTCTACTTTCTTGTACCAGTCCATTTACTTGCCCGTTTACAAGTTTTGTTTGTGCTAGTATCATTACTGGTGGCACGGCTGTAGCCCAGTCCGCAGTATTGGCTGGTGGGTTAGCAGGTAGGTTTATGGTAATGGGGCTTACTAAATTTTGTGCCCCTGCACAAAAAGAAATAAGGCAACCCAATAGCAGCATAATTTTTTTGATAAACTTGTTCATGTGTGTTTGTTTTTATTATAAGGATGATGTTGTAAAACGGTAATGCAAAATTGCCAATAACCTATATGCTGTGCAATGTGCCATTAACTAAAACCTACAGCACAACAAACGATTTTAATATCGTCGTTTAACGGTAGGTAAAAGAAAATGGAGATACATGGAGTGCTCATACAATACGTTTTGGGTAACGTAAAAATATTCTACAAAAAAGATATTTTTTTACAGATTGTATGTAGTAACCAAATGATTGTGTGAGTTGTAACAATGGGTGAGGGAACGGTAAGTGTAATTGTGCTATACGTAAATGCAAAGTAGCAAGTTTATTTGGTAGTTTAACCCAGTTATTAATCGTTTAGTATTTAGTGCGCAAACTAAACTCCTAAACCCACTAAACTCCTGTATTGTAGCGTAACAAAACCTTACTAATTACTAAACGATTAATATGTAGAAGCTTTATTCATATTATCTACTTTGTAAATGTCAAATGGCATTTTAGATTTTCAAAGTAGCTGTTTAAATTTCTCTTTACTTTTTATTTTTTATTTCAGCTAAGCTTTTAAAATTCTGTGCTGTAACAATTTTTTTACCTGATTTTTTTTCTAAATCTTTTCTTGCTTTTCCCGCTACACTGCCACCTTCTTTGGCAGCTTTTTCATTTTGCACAAACCCTTGCGCATTTTTATTTTTTGCAATTTCTGTGGTAGATGCTTCACCAAGCATTACAAATATTAATTCTAAATCCGTCATATGGTCTCGCAGGTTTTCATTTGCCTTTGTAAGCCCTTTTAGTTTTTTATAATCGCTAGGTACAATACCAAAAGTGGCTTTGCTTATTTCAGCTGTTAGTATGGCATATTCCATACCTTCTTTTACACCTCTTTCTTTCCATTGGCTGGTTAGTTCATCTCTTACTACAATACCTCTTATTCGTTTTTCTATCCAAGCATCACTATAGCCTTTGGCTTTGTAGGTATCTCTAATGCGCTGTTGAGCCAATTCTGGGTTTTCTATTTCGGCTATTCGCTCAGCACCTACGCTAGCAAGCCATTGCTTAAATGGCTCTGCCTTTGGGGAGGGGATGGATTGGATAATACGTAATATCCCTTCTGTATTTGCTGCTTGTATTTTACGGGTTTTACCATCCGCAGCTTCCATATCAACTAGGGTACAAATTGTACCCCAGTTGTTTTTAAGCATTTCATCTCTGCTAATCATTCTTTTAATGTATTGCTTTGCATCATTACTATCTGTTAATACTGTTACAATATCTTGTACAGAAAAATACCATTTACCCTCTTCCTTATTATATTGAGAACGTACCGTTTTACTTTCAAATAATTTTATATTAGCCATAAAATGAAGGTAAGGAAAAAGTTCTAAAACTAATAATTTTAGTAAAAAATTTTAATAACTAAGCGCAGTAATTCGGCTTAAAATTTAATATAAACGAGTTTTAAAAAACTAGTTTACATTAAACTCAAAAAATTATGCTCCATCTAGTGTGTAAAGTGATTTACCTCTGCTAATGGTAGACTAATTCTTGATTTATTAAAATCGAATCCTACTTTTACATTATTCAAACTGAATTCAACAGCCGTTCCATTAAAATCTTCATCTAAAAATGTAAATCTATATTCTGAACAATTAATCAAATTAGCTGTCTCGGCAGGGTTTTAACACAAATACACTTTAAAGTATAAAAGAACTATCTGCGAAACCCCGACGCAGAAAAGAAGCATAACTTATTAGAAACTCAATTGTAAAAAGTATGATATACTTCAAACAAGAAAATATTATTTTTCGCAGCATCTTTTAATGATTAGAGGTTTGGTTTAAGAAAGATTAAGATCTCTGCAAGCGTCGGGGTTTCGCAGCAATCTTTTTTATAGTTTAGCGTTTCGGCTTGCGAAAACCCCGCCGATAAGGTATTTCTTTACAATTTAACCCCATTCATATCATGCTTTTTAAACTCATCTACCACTGCTTGTGGTACTATGAGCGTAATGCATGTACCCGTATTTTCTGCGGTAGCATTATTTGGAGTAATGCTAAGCTCTATTGGATTTTTGCTATATCTGCTTAATAATTGCAAGCGCTCTTTTATTAAATACATGCCTTTGCTTTTATGCTTGGTATCGGTTTTTAATTGTTGGCTCTTTTCTATGCCTATACCATTATCTGTAATGGTAATGTAGAGTGTATTTTCTTTTGCCCCAATGGTTATATTCAATTTTCCTTGCTCGTTTAATGGGGCTATGCCGTGTATAATAGCATTTTCTAAAAACGGTTGTAGTACCATACTTGGCAGCATCCAATCTTCTTCTTCCACTTCTTCTTTTAGGATAATACTGTATTCAAATTTATTGGCAAAGCGCATTTGCTCTAGTTGCAAATAAAGCCGTATGGTTTCTAATTCATCTTCTAATGGTACAAAGGGCTTTTGTGCAGCATCAAAACTTTTGCGCACCAGCATGGCAAAATCACTTAAATATTTATTAGCCATTTGCCTATCTTGTTTGTTTATATAATGCTGTATGCTATTAAGCGCATTAAAAATAAAATGTGGATTCATTAACGAAGAAAAAGCTTGCTGCTTTAAAGTAGTTAATTCAATTTCTTGCTTTTGAATAACTAATTTCTTTTCTCTTGATTTTTTATTATAGTGGTTTATAATTTTAAATACCAAATATTGGAATACCAATGCTATCAATAACCAAAACCACCAAGTTTTATAAAATTTACTTTTTATACTAAACTTAAAAACGGTTTCATTATCACTTAAAATATCACCATTTAACCTTGCCCTTAGTTTTAGTGTATGTGAGCCGCCTGCTATATTAGTAAGGTTTATGGTAGGCGTAGTGGATACAAGCCAATTGGCATTATCCAATTTATATTCATACACAATATTTTTACCGCCAGCAAAATAAGGCACGTTACAATAAAAAGATAAATTGGTTTGAAAGCTTTTGAGTGTAGCGTTTTCAGATATTGGTATGCTGTCATTAAAACAGCCCACATATAAAGTAGCATTGGCGCTGCTTGTAATAAGGGATTCTTTTTTTATTACACTCAAGCCATTATCTGTACCTATGTACAATTGTTTTGTAGTGCTATCATACAAAACACTATGGCAGGTTTTAGATATTAATCCGTTGTTGGTATTAAAGTTTTTTCTTGTAATACCATCTGTTACAAAAATACCATCCCAGCTGGCACACCATATTTTATTATCATCATCTAATGCCATGGCTTTACAATAATTGCCGCCATAGGTATTAGACTTTGGTACAAATGTGTATTTATTATTTTGGTATGTTATCAATCCATTTTCTGTAGCTATCCACAATGTATTTTTTTTGTCTATCAAAAATTGAAATACTTCGCCAAGCTTTTGATTGTTTATTGTCTTGTTAAAAATTAATTTTTCATTTTCTATTATCACAATACCATCAGATGTACCAATGTAAACCTTATGCTCAAATTCTATAAACCCATATATCTTTCTTATGCCAAGTTTCCGTAGGTCATATTGATTAGTTGATGTATTATTCTCAACTCTACTTACAGTACCATTATCAAAAAAACAATAGATATTTGCATCTTGTTGCCATGCCATAATGGTATTCGCATGGCTAATTTGATACCCATTAATCACTTTTTTTTCAATAGGGAATTTATTTTTATTGCTTGTGTCTTTTCCTTTGGGAAATGTATTCGCCATGCATATACCAACATCTGCATGCACATCATCAAACAATTTATATACATATTGCAGCCCAGCGCTTGTTTGCGGAAAATTAATGGGCTTTATGCTATTGCCTTTTTTTACACTTAATCCATTAGCAGTACCTATAAATAATGCATCCTTTTTTAATAACAATTGTAGCACTTTATTATTTGCTAGCCCATCTTGGGTTTCGTAGTTCGTAAACATGTTTGCTCCCTTAAACAATACACCTGCACCATCGGTACAAAACCAGGTATTGTTTTCTCTATCCATAAAAAATTTATGCACTACTTTATTTTGTAAACTTAGTGCAATAGATTTCTCTTCCAATTTATTATCCGCAAATTGGTATATACCTTTTTCCATACCTCGCAGCCATACTGTACCATTGGCATTTTCTGCCATGTTATAAATAAAATCTTTGCCAGTAATAGGTATACCATTATTGTTAAATTCAAAATTAGCAGTAGAACTTTTTAATTGAAATGCAGTGGCAGTCAATAGTGTATTGTCTTTTCTTAATATAGTAAAATAAACATCTTCGTTTGGCAACAATTGTTTTATCTCATTATTGTACTGCCAAAAAATACCTTTGTTGGTATTAAAAAATATACCTTTTTCATGCAAAGAAGTAATGGCATGTAGTATGAGTCCTTTTGTATGAAATATGCTATCTACATTATGCATTCTTGCTTTGCCATTTTGAAAAATGTAAAACACTTCTCTATTTCTTTCATAAAAATAAAAGCTATTTTGGTGCTTAATTATTTGTTGTAAAGATGTTTTGGGAATGGTTGCAAGTGTGTGCACAATACCATTGCCTTGTATAGATTGTAATGTAAAAGGATAAGATAAAAAAATACAAGAGTCACCACCAGCATATACAATATCTGTTATGGCTTTAGTAGCTATACCATTATTTCTATTGTAATTTTGAAACCGATACCCATCAAATTTTGCAATGCCAAAGTCCGTACCAAACCACATATAGCCTTTATCATCTTGTGCAGCAGCATACACATTATCTATAGGTAAGCCATTGTAGGTAGTATATTGTGTGTATTTAAAAGATTGTGCAGCAGCACACAATCCGCTAAGCAAAAAAATAACTCCAATACAAAATAGACGATAAAAATACATTCTATGAAGTTAGCTTATTTAAAAAATAAAATATTGTGTTCTTTCATTTTGTTTAATAGCGTATCGGTTTGGCGGCGGCTTACACTCCACATGTTACCATCATGCATTTTTACCATACCACCATCTATAGTGCTATACTCTACAATGTAATTTATATTTACCATATAGCTTTTATGTATGCGTATAAATTGGTTATCATCTAATATATCTTCAAAATCTTTTAGGCTTTTGCTCACTACTACTTTTTGCATTTCCTTTTTGTGAATGATGGTATAGTTGCTATCAGCTTGTAGGGCTATTATTTCATTTATATCTAAAAAACTTATGCCGCCAAGCTGTGGCAATGCTATTTTGTTTGGCGCTATACCTAGTGTGTAATTTTTTATTAAGTTATTTACGAGCTCTTTGTTTTGGTTAAGTATAGTGCTATTATTAAATTTTTGATGCAGTTTGTTTACCGTGTTTTGCAGCTCTACAATGCTTACTGGCTTTAGCAAATAATCAATAGCGCTCGCTTTTATAGCTTGTATAGCGTACTCGTTATGCGCAGTTACAAATACGACATTAAAATTTTGCACAGCTATATTTTGCAACATTTCTAAGCCTGTTTCCTTAGGCATACTAATATCTAAAAAAACCACATCCACCGTATTGTGGGTAAGCCACTCTCTTGCCTCTATACCATTTTGCGCATACCCAACTACTTCTATACCTGCACAATCATTTTGTAATAGAAATTTTAAATTTTCTATATTGTTTATCTCATCATCTACCAAATAAGCAGTTAGCATACACTTTATCTTTAATTAAAGTTACAAACTGTTTTTGTAAAAAATAATAAACCCAAGCATAAATAGGTTTTGACTGTGTGAAAGTGGTGAATGGCTGTGTAAAAGGTAAAAAAGTGGCTGACTCAAAACTATGAGTCAGCCACTTTTTATTTTAATTACGGAATGTATGCAGTTAATCGTTTAGTCGATTTTAGCATTATTCATTTTGGTGAAACAACTTATTTTGGTTTATACAATTACTTCTTTATCACAAAATCAAAACAAGCTATCACCTCGCATTCTTTGCAATCATTGTCTCTAAAAGTAAACTTCACACAAATTTTTCCTTTTAGTTTACAACAATCTATTGCAGGTGTAGGAGGTAATATAAAGCTCATACCAATATTAGTGATGTAAGGCGACGCATTCAAATTGCTACCATTATTCCATATTACTTCTCTTGGGTTTTGGTATGCACCTGCACCACTGCCATTAAATGCAGGAACACTTGCGCCGCCATACATCGTAATTTTTGGTGGCGCTGTATTTATGTTTGCTGCAGTAGCTATACTTGCCCACGTAAACGGAAGATTTACACATTTCATACAATCACCTTTAAAATCATCGTCAATTGTATAGCTAACTACATTGGCTCTTACCTCTGTAATATTTGCAGTTGTAGGAATAGTAATTGTGTAATTATTGCTTACAATGGTAGAACCTGTGCCTGCTGTATAAGTTGGTACTTTAGGTGTAACGGTTATTGAGTATGGGCAGCAAGTAGTATCTTCTATACATTCTGTTTTAAAGATAACCACACAACTATCACAAATTTTGCTACCACACCAGCCATATAATGTTACACTATAGGTGCCTGTTTGCGAAGGCGTAAAAGTAAGCGGAACATTACCAGTAGTAGTGCCAGATGGTTGTACCAAAGTATAGGTAACATTACCATTGCAAGTAGCATCTGCACAAATATAATTTGCATTAATAGTTATAGGTACTTTACATTTTACAATAATAGGTTTTTTATTGCTGCAATCTATTTGCTTACTTATATTATTGATGCTATAATAATGCTCACCCCAATGGCTACCTCTACAATCACATTCTTTCTCTACACAATCTATCTTTAATATTATTCTACATTTTAAGCATGGTTTACCACCGCAATACCCTACTACTTCTACCGTATAGCCGCCATTAATTAAAGGCGTTATAGTATAAGGTGCCACTCCGCTTTGCACAAGTATATTAGCTCCATCATAAATAAATACACTGTCTACACTTTTACAATCTGTAGGGCATTTTATAGTACCACCAAAAGTTAAGGGTAGCTTACATAAATCTCCAGTAATTACAAGCACTTGCTCTTTTTCGTTACAATTAAATTTTTGTTTTTTCTTGCCTGTATTATCAAAACTATACCAAGGTTGTACTTCCCATACGCTGCCTTCGCAACAATCTTTAGGAATACTATCACAATCTATTATTAGGTCTATTGTGCAGCTATCACATTTTTTGCCACCGCACCAGCCGTATAAGGTAAGTATATAAGTAGTGCTTACACCTGGCGTTGTAAAAGTAAGTGGGGCGTTGCCGGTAATAGGGCTGCCCATACCCGTTTGCAAAGAATAAGTAACCGCACTATTGCAGGATGAATCTTTACAGAAATAATTTGCATTGATGGTATACGTTTTTTTGCAATCTAATTTTTGGCCTTTTTTGCAAGTAAGTATAATTGGATTACCAACTACAGGAACATTGTTTGATTTTACATTACTCTTTCCTGCTTTATTTTGTATTCCACCTTCGGTTAATTGTATTTCTCCCCAATGGCTTTCTTTACAATCGCATGTATCGCATGGTGGCACTACAATAGAGTAAGTACTACTGGTATCTTTACAACCTGTAACAGGGTTTGTAAGTATTACATAATACGAGCCCGTAAGTGCAGGATTAAACAATGGATTATTAGCATTAGCTCCTACTAAATTTCCATTATAATACCAAGCAATATTATAGGCATTGGCAAAAATACCTACCAATGGTTTTGGTGCATATACTGTAAATGTGCCATCCGGATTTCTACATGTACATTTTATACTATCGCAAAAATGTGGAAACAATTTTGTAGATGGTCTTGGATTTATTGTAATGGTTTGGCTACTTGTACAACCCGTTGCAGGATTTGTATAAGTAGCAGTGTAAGCACCCGCTGCCACTACAGTTATAGAGGTAGTATTGGCTCCATTGTTCCAAGTTATATTGCTGGCATAATTGGTTACGCTAAGCGTAATTGGTACTCCCTCACAAAGCAATGCAGGTGCAGCAATTATTGGTTGTGCTGGTATTGGGTTTACATAAACGGTTAGAGAACAAGTGTCTTTACAACCGTACTGATTTGTTAAAACTAAATTAATAACCGTAGTTGTTGTAAGATTCGTAAACCAGTTTTGTCCAGTTTGTAATGGCGCACCATACACATTATTTTGAAACCATTCAGATGTAAAGCCAGGCAGATGATTTACACTATTTAACATTACTGAGCTAGGCCCACAAAGTTTTGCACTTGGCGATACTGCTATCAATGCTTTTGGTTTTGTAACGGCTTTTACCTGTACTTTATTTGATGTGCAAGTACACCCATTACTGTTTGTAACAATTATGTGATAATAGCCGGGAATAGTTGTGTTGTATGTAGCATTTGTATTTGTACCAGATGCGTTTACAAAAACTCCAGGGCTGGTTTCTACCTGCCATAAATAACTGTATGCGCCTACAGGTGCTGTTAATGTTGCAGAACCACCTGGGCAAATAAATGCTGGTAAAATTGTACAACTTGTAATGCCTGGCAAAACAGTAACAGGTTTTGTGGCAGTACAAGTAATACCTAATAAATCTACCACAGTAAGTATAACATTATAAGTGGGTGGCGATGGGGTAGTATATGCATGTGTAGTAGGAGATGTGTAAGAAGAATACGTGTCTCCAAAATTCCAAGCATAACTTGCAAAACCACCGGGTGTAGATGTAAAGGTTACTAGATTGCCACTACAAACAGGGGTAGGGTTAACAGTAATACTTAATGGAGTAAATGTTACCGGTAAAGTGTAGGTATCAGAGCATATTAAAGGAATTGTAACATCCTTAAAATTTATAGTTAGTGTTAGATTATATGTACCAGCCGCAGAGTAGCAATGGTTTGGTGCTATTGGGCTTGAGCTTGGTGGAGGGTCAAATCCATCCCCAAAATTCCAATCGTAATTAATTAATGAAGACCCACTTAAAGGAATTGCTGTAGAGAGGTTAGTTATTTGAACACATCCATTACATCCTAATACATATTCAAACTTAGCCTGAATAGGAACTATTACATTTGTGCCAGCACAGTTACCATAGCAGTTAGTAGGGTTTGTAGATGGTGGGCCTACACAAAATGTAACACAGTATGAACCTGCATTTATATAAGTATGTGTAACGGGTACACCAGATACACCAGGCTGTGTTATGCCATCTCCAAAACTCCATGTAATGCTTGCACCTGTTGGGTTTGGCGTAGTACCAGTAAATGTAAATTGTTTACAACTATTTCTTACAGTTGTAATCACAGGAGTATTAACATCTGGACAGCATTCTTTTTGCACATAAAAATATGCAGTATCCTTACAAGAGCCGTACGTTACTACCACAAAGTAATAACCAGAATCGGCAGCCATGTAAATATTGGAAAGACTAGTATTTGTAACTGGCCCACTTACCGAAACTACTGTTGGATATTGTTTAAACCACTGGTAAGTAAAAGTACCCGAAGCTGGTTTAATTACACTTATTTGTAATTGCTCACTAGTTGCTAAGCCATTACAATGTGGCCCACCACATTCTTGAATCGGTAAAATAGCAAATGGGTCATAAACAGTTATCGTTTTTGTTTTTGTACAAGTACCATTGGTAACGGTACATATGTAAGTGCCAGTAGTAGTTACATTAATAGTACTGGTTGCAGGATGCACTCCTGGGCTCCATGAATAAGTGTAACCAGGTGTATTGGTTGCTGATAAATTTACACCACCCACACAAATATTGCCCGTTTGCGTTAGGTTAAAAACTGGCGGTCTGCTAATGGTAATTGTGTAAAGAGCAGAATTACCACAGTTAGTTGTGGCTTGAAGTTGTGCCGTCCATGGACCAGCACCTGCAACCATACCATGCCATTTTATAGTTGGCGTACTTGTACCGTTGCCCGATAAAATAGAACCAAGGCTAGCAGGAGAAATTACCCAATTGACAACTTCACCTGGTGCCAAAGTACCCCCTGTTAATGTATAGCCATAGGTATCATCTACACACACATTTTGATTTCCACCTATAGAGCCAACCGTTGCAGCAGTTATTGATTTTGTAACCGGCCCAACAGGGCAATTTGGAAAATCATTATATTTCAATATCACACTAATAGTGCCGGGTATTGTAGTCCATTGAATGGTTACATTATCTCCCATAATAGGAGGAGTACCGCTAGGCATAAATGTACCAGCACCGCTAGAAATTGTCCACTCATAATGTGTACCAGCAGGCGCAGGTATGCTCATACTATAATCGTAATTGCTACCTATACATACAGTAGCTGGGCCTACAATAACACCTGCAACCAAGGCTGGTCTTACTGTTATTTTTACTTGCTGCGGATAAGCTGCACCACTGTTGCAATATGTATTGGCTGTTTCTGTTACCTGCACAGTATAAACACCTGCATTGGCAAAAGTAGGATTAAAGGTATTGCCTGGGCCTCCTGTTAATGGTGTTACCCCTGCATTAGGTGGTAGCACTGTCCAGTTAAATGTACCTGCTACAGGTGCTACATTTAAGCTTGCTGCCGTGCCTGCACAAATCGTTTTGTCCATGTATACTTTCCACTTGCCCGTAGGTGTTATGGTTAACGAACCTGTAGTTCTACAGCAAATATGTTTGTTCTCTAAAGTAATACCAAGTTGGTAAACACCTGCTGGAATAGAACCCCAGTTTATCCAAACAGTATTATTATCGGGGTATGTGTTTAATGCTGAATTATAATAATTACCATTGGTAGTGTTCAGCAATGTCCATGTATAAAATGTACCAGGTAATAGCGGCAACGAATAAGATGCTATAGAAGTATTGCATGGAGTGATGTTACCAATAATTTGTGGGGTGGTGGGTATTATGGGTACAGGCACAGATGCCGTACATCCACCAGGGCAACTGGCTTGTATTTGTCCTTGTGGCGTACCACTGCCCCAAACAACTGTAATTTGATTACCACTTTGTGTTACACTTGTATTACCTGTTACCGTTACTGTAGGGTTTGCACAACCTACAATTGTGTATGTAGCCGTGCTACCTGCGCATACGGTGCTTATACATTCAATACTAATTGTGCCAGGCAAAATAGTCACCAATTTTTTTATCGTATCCGAGCAACAAGTTTTTATTATAGTATCCTTTGCTCCATTAAGACTTGGTACTGCTACCACAGTAAAACTAGAGGTTATTAAAGTAGCCCAATAAGTACCAGCTGCATTGTATTGATGAGAAACTGGGGTATTACCAGAAACTGTTTGAAAATTTAAACTTCCAGAAGCGGGGTCTCCAAAATTCCAAGAAGAAATAAAGCCACTAGAAAAAGTAGTAGTGCCAGTAAAAGTAATAACAGAATTTTGACAAACATTATTAGGTGTAAAAGTAAAATTAGCAATTGGCCTGTCTTTTACATGTACTACTAAGCATGTTGTAAATACATTGCCAGAAGGGTCGGTAACAGTTAATGTTAAAGTATAATCGCCTACCTGTGGCCACATAATACTTACTGCTTGTGTATTGCTTGGAGAAATTGTAACGGCTGTTGGCCCTGTTGCTGCCCAATTGTATGTCCATCCCACACCGCTTAAAGAAGAGGAGTAAGGAGCTGCTTGCCCAAAGCATACTGCAGTTTCTTTACAGCCTCTGTCAATACCACCAACAGCAGAATTACTTTTTTCAAAACAATCAATACTGTTGTATAAAATATTTACTTGATTACAACTTTGTGCTTGCACATTATTGTTTACTGCTATTGAAAAAACAATAGCCATTAGCAATAGAATAAGTCGTTTAGTATAGTTCGATAATTTTTTCATAACTTTTATTTTAAGTCGTTATAATTTTATTGCTGTATTAATGATTTTGTACACACCCTTCTTTTTTCTTTTCATAACATACTAGTTTGTTACAAGTGGTACAATCTTTAAATTCTATTTTGTATCGTATGCACCATTTAAATACAGCACTACAGCAAGGCGTCATTTGTGGTGTAGTAATATTTATATTTAGTGGAGATTGTGGTGTAGTTGATGCCCACTGCAAACTATTTGTACCGTTTGTAAAATGCCCATAAGTAGCGGCATCTTTATTACAAGGAATACAAAAATCATTTTCTGGTACCATTTCAAAATAAACCAACTCTGCCTTTATACTTTTTACAGGTTTTACAGAGCCTACTGTTATTGGCTGTGTAAATGATAAGATATTGTTAGCAAAATTTATTTGCGAAGGCGATGGGGTAGTTAGTGAAAAATTCTTTTCATCACATGCATCGCATCTACATGGTACTACATTTATACAAGTATCTTTAGATGCTTTCCAAAAAGCATTACCCACATCTTTTATTTCGGCACCTATGCATATATTAGATAAGTTAGGCGCTGCGGTTATTGTACCTGTAATGGTTAACTGATTGCCTGCATTTATTACCGTATTTATTGGAGGTAAAAAAGAAGAGATAATTGCACCAGCTGGTACACTAGAGGTTACTGTAAATACATTTAAAGTAGCAGGACCAGCATTGGGGTTTGTGATGGTATAAGAGAATGAATAAACACCTGCTTGTGCGGTACATTTTACTTTTATAGAATCTAGTTGTATAATGTATTGCGATACAGCAAAGCTCCACAGCTCACTCATACCATTGCTGCTTCCTACTGGCTTACCTTCTTTATTAAGTGCTTGTACATTCCATACAAAATCGCACAAGTATGGTGGCTTACATGGCCCAGTATAAATATTTGTAACTACGGCTTGCGTAATATTGTTTACATCTTTTTCTACTACAGGTGTATTGCTACGCATAGCTTGTACACCAGTTTGCCCTTGCATTAGTTGCCATACTTTTAAGCGATAAGTTACGGGTTCTTTAGGCTTAGGCACAAGCGGTGTCCATCTAAAAGTTACAGGGCCTTTTAGTTCTTCTGACTTAAATACTTTTCCATTTCCTGGTGTTATATTTTGTGGTGGGCTATATGACTCCTGCACTTGCACATCATCTTCTACCGTAAATGGCCTGCATACTTCAGGGCTTTTTTCTTTTCTATCTTCTCCGTAAAATTGCACACACAAAGTGTAACTACCTGGCGATAGTTTTGGGCATTGTGTAAGATAGCCGGTTAGTTCATTTGCACTAAAATTTCTTGTTTGAAACGCATCTAAAAATATTGAAGATTGCAAGTCGCTTCCACAAACACGAGCCCCCCCTTTTTTAATTTGCAGAATTAGTTTTGTGCCTACCACATTGCCTTGCCCCATGTATTTGGCTACCATTATTAAGCTGCCTGGCACCGTGTTCCAAGTGCTTACATCGGCAGGCAATTTATTTTTTACAGTAAAGTTTATAATGTTTACTTGTGGGCTACCTGGCTGAGCCATTGTGGCTATGCTTGTAAAACAAAGCAGCGAGAGAAAAAGCCTTTTTAATTGTTTCATGATTTGTTAGTTTTAATATTTTAAAAATGCAGTAGGGATACTTTGCTCAAATTAAATTGAGCTTTTAGTTGTAAAATTTTACATAGGTTTTTATTTTGTTTAAGAAAAAATTATTTTATATTAAATTGGAAAATTGCGCTTGTTCCTTCATTACTTGTTAATACTTTGCCTTCTTTATCCAATGCCTGTACTGTCCACACAAAGTCACATAGGTATGGCGGCTTACATGGCCCTGTATAAATATTAGAAATACTTGCTTCGGTAATATCTCCCATATCTTTAACTACAATAGGTTTATTGGTACGCATGGCTTGTGTACTATTTTGCCCTTGCATTAGTTGCCATACTTTTAAGCGATAGGTTACTGGCTGTTGTGGTTTTGGCACAAGTGGTGTCCATCTAAATTTCAATCCTAAGCCTGCTTCATCTTTCGTTAGTGACGAGTTATTGGCTGGAGCAAGAAGTGTTGGTAGTTTTGTTTCATCGTTTTCTTGTATGCTATAGTGGAACACCTCGCTTTTACCTTCATTCTCGCCAATTGGTTTTCCATCATTTCCAAATGCCTGCACCTGCCAAGTATAATCACATAAGTAAGGTGGTCTACATGGTCCTGTAAAAATTTCGCTTAGGGTTATTTCGGTAACATCAACCACTTCTTTGGTAACAGCTGTTTTATATGCTTGCCCGTTGTAAGTATTGTTTCCTGCCAAATTAGAATTTATATATCGGTAAGTTATGTGCTCTCCAGGTTTTCCAATAACGGGAGTCCAACGGAATGTAACTGATTTTTTTGCTTCCTCTAAAGGAATAATTTTATTATCAATTGGTGAAACTAATGATGGTGATTTTACAGAACCAGCATCTTGTATTCCAAAACGAAACTCTTCGCTTATACTTTTATCATCGTCAATGGGCTTTCCTTCTTTATCTATTGCTTGCACTGTCCATACATAATCGCATAAGTATGGTGGGCGGCATGGGCCTGTGTAAATATTAGAAATAGATGCTTCAGTAATATCTGCTACATCCTTTGTTACAATAGGTTTATTGGTACGCATAGCTTGTGTACTATTTTGCCCCTGCATCAGTTGCCATACCCTTAAGCGATAGGTTACCGAGCCTTGTGGTTTTGGTACTAGTGGTGTCCATCTAAAATTTACAGGTGCATTTTCTACGGGCGCTATTACTGATTTATTTTCTGGTGATAATAATTTTAAAGTGCTTGTTTGTGTTGCGCCAAAGCTCCATGAGCTAAGTTCGCTAGTGCCATTATTTGTACCAAGTGGTTTACCTTCCTTGTCCAACGCCTGCACATTCCAAACATAGTCGCATAGGTATGGCGGCTTACATGGGCCAGTGTATAAATTTGTAACTATAGCCTGTGTAATACTATTTACATCTTTTTCAAATATTGTTCCATTGCTCTTCATGGCGGCACTACCAGTTTGACCTTGCATAAGTTGCCATACCCTTAGCCTATATGTAACTGTAGCTTTTGGTTTAGGTACAATTGGAGTCCACCTAAAAGTAATGGGAGCACTTTGCTCGTTTATAGTAAATTTCTTTTCATTAACTGGCGCTATATTTTGAGGAGGGCTGTAGCTCTGTTGAATTTGCACTTGATCCTCCACCACAAAATCTCTACACCTTTCTTCGCTGATGGGATATCTGTCAATATTAAAAAATTGCACGCAAATAATATAATTACCAGGTTTCAATATTGGGCATTGTGATAAATAGCCGACCAATTCGTTTGCAGTAAAATTTCGCACTGTACCAATATCAATTAATTGTGCTGCGTCTACAGCAGTACCACATATTCTAGAGCCGCCTTGCTTTATTTGTACTACTAATTTTATGCCCTGCAAATTTACTTGTGGTACTTTTTGTGCCACTAACATTAAACCCGCTGGTATAGTACCCCAAGTACTTACATCGGCAGGTAATTTGTTTTTTACATTAAATGATACAATATTTATTTGCTTCAGCGGAGTTTGCGCTAAAACATGAGTGATGCAAGAGAAACAAAAAATAAATGCAGTAAGAATAGATACTTTACGCATAAAATAATATTTACGTAAATATGCAATTCTTTTAACCTAATAAAAAGCATCATTGTATAAGTGTAGGCTAGTTTTGTATAAGCGTCGAGAGATTTAAGAAGTTAGACATTAGATTTTAGACAAAACCACTTTACAATAAAATAATTTAATACTGATAAGAACATAAAATTACTTAAGCATAATTTTTAAAAGTTTTCTATCTGCTTTAAAATCTAATATTTTATTTCTTCCTCAACCATTTTTCAAATCTACTAAGCAGTTCATCTTTTCTTCGAGCAGCTACAGTAAGCCTTGCTCCATTTTCCAAAATCACTTCTCCACCACTACCTTTAATGTACTCTTTTATACAATGCAGGTTTATAATATGCTTATCGTGTATGCGTACAAAGGCATCTGTTGGCAAAAGCTTTTCATATTCTCCAAGCTGCCGGCTTACCATTATTTTGCTACTATCGTCTAGAAAAAAATTGCAGTAATTACCACTACTTTCTACGTATAATATTTGCGCCAATTTTACAAATTGCAAACCTTGCAATGTAGGCAAGGCTATTTTATCGGAGCTGTTTTTTTGTTGTACATTTTCTAATAAGGTAAAAATGTGCTCTGTATATTTTTTTTCTTCAATTTTTAAACCAGCTTTCTCTACCGCAGCTATTAATTTTTCTGTAACAATTGGTTTGGTAATATAGGCTACTGCATTGTATTCAAAAGCCTCCATAGCATATTGGTTGTATGCTGTTACAAAAATAACTTCAAAGTGCAGCGGCTCTAATTTTTTCAGGAGTTCAAAACCTGTCATGCCTGGCATATCTATATCCATAAATACAAGTTGTGGTTGCAATTCTTGTATCATAAGCAACCCATCGTTTGCATTGGCAGCCATTTCTATTATATTGAGCATTTTGCAGTTTTCTAAAATAAGAGAATGCAAATACGCTAAATTGTTAGCTTCATCATCTACCAAAATGGTTTTAATATTTTTCATTTTTATATTTATTCTTCGTTGTGTAAAGTAAGTATTACTGTTGTTCCTATCCCGTTTTTGCCTTGTGTAGTTTGCACAGCTACGTTATACAAATCAGCACGTCGCTGTTGCAATGTAGTACCTTGGCTGGTATGCCTTGGGTTATTTAGTCTATTAAAGGTTGCAGCCTTTTCTATACCAACACCATTATCAGATATACTACACAAAATAATATCTCCTTGTCGTTTTGTATCTATAACCACTTTCCCCTCTTCGCCTTGCAAGTGCCTTATACCATGCTTTATGGCATTTTCCAAATAGGGTTGCAATAACATGGGTGGCACTAGCGTTGTTGTAGCATCAATGCTTTCGTCAGTTATTATTTCGTAGGTTAATTTATCACCCAATCTTAATTTTTCTAACTCCAAATAATTTTTACTATATGCCAATTCTTCTTCCAATGGTATTTTTTGAAGACCAGAAAAATCTAATGTTTTGCGCAGTAGGTAAGAAAATTTATCTAAGTACTTATCTGTTTCTGCAAACCTTTTTTGGTGGTTTAAAAACTTAATAGAGTTTAGGCAGTTAAATACAAAATGTGGATTTATCTGCGCCTTCAATGCTTTCAATTCTAAATCCGATAATTTTTTCTCCGTTAAGAGTGCTTGTATGCCCTGCTCTCTTTTTATTTTATTTCGCCTCTGCGTAAAATAAAAAACTAAGCCTCCAAGTGATAAAACTAAAAATGTCCAAAACCAAACTGTTTTCCAAAAAGGTGCCGATATATTAAAAATAATTTCAGTTATTTTAGTTGATGGATTACCATCTCTTTTTAAAGCCCTTATCTGTATTTTATATTTACCAGGCGAAAGCTGTTGCAATGCTATATTTTCCAGTTGCGTTTCTGTCCACAAGCCATTGTTTATTTTATACTGATAAATACGCTCCGTAGTAGCAGCAAGGTCAGCAGCAGAAAAATTAATAGAAATATTTTTTTTCTTGTACGCTAAATTGTATTCATTTAATAACGATGTATCTGTATTATTTATTTTTACCGATGTAACATATACAGCAATATCTGGCACGCCTATGCGCAGAAGAGCAGGTATCATACTTATACCTGATGTAGTAGCTACATATATAGTATCATTGTGCTCCATAATATCGTTTATTTGTTTTCCAGCTATGCCATCGGCTGTGGTAAATACTGTAATGGCATAACTCATTTTACTATTTTGCAAGCTGTATTCAATTCTGCCAAGTGCAAGGTTGGTACCTACCCACACTATTCCTTTTTTTGTACTATACAATGCCCTACAATTATTACCTGGCAATTGTGCTCCAAGTGGAATAACTGCAATGGGAGCATCTTTATACATGGCCACCAAACTATCGGTTGCAAGCCCTGTCCACAAAATTTCGTCTACTTTATTATATGCGAGGGAACTTACCCTATTGCTTAAAACGGAATATGTAGCCCCAAAATATTTTCGCTCTTTTAAATTTTGCCACTTATACAACCCAGTATTTGAACCTATATAAATATTATCAGGAGTTGATGCCTCAAGAGCTGTAACCCTTATCCTTAAGGTATCTGTAGCTTTTAAGGTTTCTACATTTATTCTAGAAACTAAGGAGCTATTTCCTGAAAACATGATGGAATCATTCACAAAAATAAAATCTTTATTAGCTATACTATTCTTTTTATTAAATACTTCTATAACATTTTTATTTTTATTTATCTTATAAAAGCCGCCTTCTATAGATACATACAAATCTTTTTTAGTAGCATAAAATTGCCGCACCCAACTTGTGTAATTTTTTTCTTTACCCAAGCTAATTATTTTAAAATCGTATGGAGCGTTATAAAAATAAGCTTGTCCATCATTGGCTCCAGCCACCAGTTTATTATTAAAAAAAGTAAGGGCATTAAAATTTCTTTTAAAAGCATCATCACTAATCGTTAAAATTCCTTTCTGCTGATAACGTATCAATCCATTTTCTTTTGTGCAAATCCAAGTGTTACCTACCCTATCTTCATATACGTACTTAGTTAAAGAATTAAAAGAAAAACCCTGTTGGCTAATGTTTAGTGAAGCCGTATCTGCCAAATAAATATTTCCACTGGCTGAGGCTATGGCTATTTGTTTTCCTGTAAAATTTAAACCGGCTATCACAAAGGGAAAATTCACTTTTACTTGTTTGCCAATACTGCCATCTTGCAATATCGAAAACTTTACAAGCTCGGTGGAATCGGCTATGTACAATTGATTATTTACAAAACTAGTTCGCTTTATTTTTTTATTTAAGTTATATGATTGTATAATTTTACCATCTGCTATTACTCGTAAAGAATCACTACAAACCATAAGGTATTTATCATCCTGCAACTGTATTACACGAGTGGTGGACATTATGCCTATAGCTCCTTTAAAACTATAGCCTTTGCATTTTTTATTTTTATAAATAAACACTTGCCCAGCATTATTGCAAAACCCCATACCGCCACCTGATAAGGCATTACTATTATTTAAAGAACCAAAATTTATTTTTTTTAATTCTGTATCGGTTTTACTATTAATAAATCGATCACTTTTTTCGTCGTAGTATGCTGGCGTTCGTTGAAACGGCATTACCCATATTACCCCACTACTATCCATTTGCACACTCAATACATCATTGTCTGGCAAACCTTGTGCTGTAGCATAATTTTTAAAATTCTTTCCATCAAATTTAGAAACGCCGTTTTCGGTGGCTATCCATAAAAATCCTCTTTTATCTTCTACGCAATTGTAAATATCGTTGGATGGTAATCCCTCTCGTATACTATAATAGGTATATGCTGGCTGTTGTGCAAAAGCATTGTACGAGCATAAGAGTATACTCAAAAAGACAATATAGGGGGTAGTTTTTGGCATTTTGGAGTATGAATATAACAAAAATATTATAATCTAAAGTGTTATACCTAGTAGAGGATAGTTTACGACTCCCAGCACAATACAGCACGAGAAGTAGCTTTGATTATCAAATTAGCTATTCCAAAGACACTTTAAATAGTATTTAGATTAGATAAAAGCACTAATTATAGCTTGTGCTTTAATTTTTTTTACAACATAAAAAAATACCATTACAACTAAGCAATGGCATTTTTTTTATTAACCCCCCGATTAATTCGTTTATAAAAAGTTTAATTTTTCTATTTTATTATCGTTCTTCTTGTTTGAAGCTGGCTAAAATTATGCCCCTTTCATGATGTAAAGTTGCAACCTTTATTTTGAAAAAAAACAGGTATAAACACCTGTTTTTTTAGGGTGAAAAAACAGGTATTTATACCTGTTCGTTTGTAGTTAGTTTTCTCTAATATTGTTTATCTCAAAACCAAAACTACAATTATGAAACATTTTGTATGCTCCTCAGCATTGAAACTCCTTGTTTTTGCCCTATGTACATTGGCTGTTTTTACAAAATGTACCCAATCTGCTAACATGTCCGATTGCTATGGGTACACTGGACCAATAACCAACAAGCAAGCACTTGCGCTAGAAGCCAAGTGTCATTTTATGCCAAAAGATACCATAGCGGTATGGACAGAGCGATATCAAAAAAATAAACCTACGGCATTGCCAAGCACTACTGCTATATTTAGCGACTCTTGCTCCTTTAATAATAGCATAGTAAGAGCCATTATTACAAACGATAGCTGTATTGGGCTTAGAGTAGTGTATGGTATGGATGAAGTAAATAAGGTACATATAATATTAGTTGGTATAAAGCCTGATTATAGTACACTTTATGTAAGAAAACCTAAAGGCTGCGGATTAGAAAAAAATATGGCTGCAAAAGATGACGATGATGATGATGATGATGACGATTTGGGTGGTGGAGAATGGGCAGATACTCCGTAAAAATATAAAACCAACTAAGCAAGTTTGTGTGGCTTAGTTGGTTTTTATGTTATGTATTTTTTTAAAATGTCACGTTATAATTACTTACTTTTAAAAAGTAAAATTGAAAGTAAATTAATATGACGAAAATATTGCAGCAAGTATTGGGCTTTACTTGCTTAATACCATGCATTATAGGCTTATACAAACATAAAAAAATAGAGCAAAAATACCATCCATTTATTTATATGGTTATTGCAGATTTTTTGATAGAACTTATAAATATTTTTATTAAATATACATTTAAGGTTGTTTTTTTGTCAGATTTACATTTCAATTTATACATGTTTATCTCATTTTATTTTTTTATGAAATTAGCTTACTTAAATAATTTTATTACAAAAAAGATAAGAAATATATTATTCATTTGCTGGGGATTTTTTGCTATTTGTAATACTATTCTTAATGAAAGTTTTATAGAATTATATAGGCTTGTATTTGTTTTTTCTGCCATTGTTACATTATATATTTATACCAATATTTTAAGCATACAAATGCTAGAGGTAAATACAAAAATTATTAAAAACTTTTGGTTTTGGGCTAGCAGTTTTTCAATACTATACAATGCATTTCTTATACTTTTATTTAATTTGGTTTTCTTCTCTTTTGCAAAAACTCCAAATGGTAGAGCTATTTTAAATATTCATTACTACATAAATGCAATCACCTATCTTTTCTTTGCTTACGCCATTTATATTATACCAGAAAAGATAAAATTTAATAAACCAATAAAGCAATAAAAATTATGTTTAACGTAGCATACATAGCTTCTATCATTATTGGTGTTGTAGTCATATTTTTTATATCAGCTATTGTACGACAGCAAAGAAAAGTATCTTACTGGCAACAAGCACGTATTGCTGCCGAAATAAACACTTTAGAAGCCGAAAGAAAAAGAATAGCTGGCGATTTGCATGACGAACTTGGACCAATGCTCTCTGCCATAAAACTACAAATAAACCACCTCGAGCCAGAAGATGAAACGGAAACTGCCGTACTCGAAAAATCATCAAAACAAATAGATACCATCATCCAACGTTTTAGAGAAATTTCGTACGATCTTTTGCCCAATACACTAGTAAGAAAAGGCTTTATAAAAGCTACAGAAGAGTTTGTTGGAAAATTAAAAGTATTGCATGCATTAAAAATTGATTTTGCTTCGGAGCATTTTTCGCTTGATGCAGCTAAGGAAGTAAACTTATATAGAATTATACAAGAAATTATACAAAATACCATCAAACACTCTAGGGCTACTTTTTTAAATATACATATCATTAAAAAGGCACACACTATTTTTGTACAAACAAAAGATGATGGTGTAGGTTTTAATTACAACGAAAAATCATTGGAAGCAAAAGGTGTAGGTTTATTAAGTTTGCAAAGCAGGGCACAATTATTGGGTGGGCATCTTGTAGTGCATACACAGCCTGGCACTGGTGTAGCTTTCGAAATAGAAATACCCATCTAAATATTATGAGCAACTTAGTAATAAAATTAATAATAGCAGATGATCATGAAATATTTAGAGATGGTTTTAAACTCATGCTCTCTAAATTTACCGATATACAATTGGTGGGTGAGGCCGCCAATGGAAAAGAGCTGGTAGAAATTACAAAAAAACTAAAGCCAAATGTTATTATTACCGATATAAAAATGCCTGTAATGGATGGCGTAGAGGCTACAAAAATTATAGCAGCCAAATATCCAAACATTGGTATTATTGGTTTATCTATGTTTGACGAAGACGATTTAATAATAGAAATGTTAGAGGCAGGAGCAAAAGGTTTTCTTTTAAAAAATGCAGGTAAATTAGAAATTACGGAAGCGGTAAGAACCGTATTTAACAGAGAGCCTTATTATTGTAAAAGCATTAGCCACAAGCTTGCGGGGCTTATTGCAAGAAGCAAATTTAACCCATACCAAAGAACAGAAAAAGTAGAGTTTAGCGATAGAGAAAAAGAAATAATAGATCTTATTTGTAAAGAACTTTCCAACAAAGAAATTGCCGATAAATTATTTATAAGTTTTAGAACCGTAGAAGGGCATCGCTTAAACATATTAGAAAAAATGCACGTAAAAAATACAGTAGGGCTAGTGGTATATGCAATAAAAAATGGGCTGGCTGCTTTTTGATTTTTTTAAATACAAAAAAGTCGTATCAAGTTTTATTAAAAGACTTGATACGATACTACAATTCTAAAGTAAAAATTCTATATAACCTAATAGCTGAGTTGCTCCTACTTATTATTTCCTTTTGCAATTTTATTTACATACGGAGTATCTACATTGATATTAGACACATAAGGAGTATCCAATAACTTTCCAGCACGGTAAGGAGTGTCTAATAATATTCCCGTTACATATGGAGTATCCAACGCTTTATAATTACTACCGCTTACGTACGGAGTATCTAGCGCACTTAAACTTGAGGTAGGCATACCTTTTTCCATTCCTTTTTTTGCAGCATTTTGTGCGGTATTTGTTAATGCTAGGTTGTTTTCTTTAGCACAAGAAATTATTGTTGTTGCTAAAATGATTGCTGAAATTGATTGATAAATTAATTTTTTCATGACGTTTTTTTAATTGTTAAAATGATTTGGGCAAAGCAGTAGCTAGTGCATTACTGCATTGCGTTTTTTGATAAATTTGGTTTTGAAAACTTTTAGCTTACAGTAAATAATAAGGCGCATCTTAATACCACTCTAAGTAAAATGTAATGCTACTTTGGAAGTGCTTTGTACCTTGCGCCACACAAAAAACTAGCCTCGTAATTACAACACAAAAATGCAATAAATACAAAGCCCTAGCAATGGGTAGATGACTAAGTCTTATAGAAAAAGCAACTAAAAAAAGTACCGTCGTTTAACGGATATAGAAATGTGTGAATGACTATTTGATTGTTTTTGAGGAAATTGTTTCTTTGTGTTCTAAAAAATTATATATTTAATTATTCGTTTACCAAAAAACTTATTATGAAAACAAACAAAGCAGCTGCAAAAAAAGCTGTGCCCCAAAAAAAGACAGCCGTAAAAAAACAAGTAGTTTCAAAAGCTATTAGTACTGACAAAGTGAACCACATTATTCCAAAAGCATTAGGAATGGAAATGATAACACGTTTTAAAAAAAGCATTAAAAATTTAAGCAAAGTGAAATTTGAAATGGGTAAAGAGTTTGATAAATCTTTATTTGAAGCATTGCTAAAATTAAAAGGAATAGAAAATGTGCGAATTTATAATGCAGTAAATAAAGATAACAGCCACACATTTGTAATAACAGGTTTGGATAAAAATAGTAATGAACTTTACTTTAATATGAAACAAGTTGTAAAAAGCAAACAAGTTTCTCAAGGAAAAGATGGAGGTGATACAACAACCAATAATGATGGAGTTGGTAATATGGGAAATCAATGTTCTGAACCACCAACTGCTCAAAGATCTGGATCTTATCAAAAATTATGACAACAGAATTTGCAACTAATATAGTAAGATACTTTGAGCTATTAGCTGGGCTAACGGGTATTATTTGTTATTACAAAAAACGGCAATCGATTTGGTTTACCTTTGCCGTTTTTTTAATATGCCTTTTTGGCTTTGAAACCTTAGCTCATTGGTTTGGTAATCATAAAATGTATGAGTACAATAAAAATTTGTACAAATGGATGGTTATACCATACATCTTTACAATGTACCATATAGCATTTTATAAAATTGTAAATATTCCTTATAAGTTTATTGCAATTTTTAGCTGTGCTTTATTATTATTACTAGCTATTTTCGAAAATCTATTTTTGGCAAAAGAGCATTCTTTTTCTATTTCTTTAACACTAAGTTTTGGATGTCTTTCAATTTTATTTTTTAGCCTTGTGTATTTTTTTCAGTTATTAAAAAGTAATGACATTTTACATTTTAAACGATTAATGCCATTTTGGTTTTGTATAGGTGTATTTATTTTTTATCTCGGCAATTTTCCGAATCTAACATTTTATAATTCGTTAGCTATTTCAAAAAATGAAATGGCTAGCCATATTTTTAGATGGGCATTTATTATACTTAATTATCTCATGTATATTTTATTCACCATTGGTTTTATATGCAGCAGACCGAAACAGTAACTTTTATAGTAATATTTTACCTCATTTTATTTATTTTCATTATTGGAATAGCATTATTTGTTTTCCAATTTAGAAAGCGAAAAATAGAACACGAAAAAGAAAAAGACATGATATCAGAAACCCATGCAAAAGAACTCCTCTCCACCCAGCTCGAAATGCAAACCCAAACCATGCAGCACATTGGTAGAGAAATACACGACAACGTAGGGCAAAAGCTAACCCTCGCCAGCCTGTACACACAGCAGCTAGCGTATGAAAACAAAGCACCACATGTAAATGACAAGATAGAAAGTATTGGTAATATCATTAACGAATCGCTAGCAGAGCTTAGGCAGTTATCAAAATCATTAACAGACGATAGTATCAATGATAATAATATTGATGCGCTTTTGCAGCAAGAATGTGAGAATGTAAATAATTTAAAAAAATGTAGTGTTGTATTTAACAGCAATAAAAGAAATATTATTTTGCCTTATCAAACAAAAAGTATTTTAGTAAGAATTGTGCAAGAGTTTTTGCAAAATAGTTTAAAACATGGGCATTGTAAAAACATACATATTTCGTTTAACGAAAACGGCAATTTTTTACAACTGCATTTGCAAGATGATGGAAAAGGTTTTGATACAAATACTGAAACGCACAAAGGTATTGGCTTAAGCAATATAAAAAAGAGAGCAGAAATAATTGGTGGAAAATTTGCACTGGAGAGCGAGCTAGGCAAAGGAACAAAACTAACCATTGAAATACCCAATAATAAATAGCAAATGATAAATAGCATAGCCATAATAGATGACCATATTTTAATAGCAAAAGCCCTTACTGGCATTATAGAAAACTTTAAACAATTTAATGTATTGTATGAGTGCGAAAATGGCAAAGCATTGCAAGAAAAATTTTTTGTAAAAAAAAATATACCAGATATAGTTTTGTTAGATATTAGTATGCCCATAATGGATGGTTTTGCAACAGCTGCTTGGCTTAAAGAAACACACCCCGAAGTTTTAATAATGGCACTAAGCATGCAAGATGATGAGCAGAGCCTTATAAAAATGATAAAGAGTGGTGCTAAAGGTTACCTATTAAAAAATGTACACCCCACAGAATTAGAAAAAGCATTGAATGCACTTGTAAAAAATGGATCTTACTACCCTGAATGGGCTACCAGCAAAGTTTTTATGAGTTTAACAAATGATAATATTGCAGCAAAAAACAACATACAAATTACAGCTAGAGAAAAAGAATTTTTACAATACTCCATTACCGAAATGAGCTACAAAGAAATAGCAGAAAAAATGTTTTGCAGTCCACGCACGGTGGAAAGTTATAGAGATTCATTGTTTGAAAAATTAGATTTAAAAACAAGGGTAGGCTTAGCAGTGTATGCCATGAAAAACGGATTTGCGAACAACTAAAAACCCAACAACAACATAACAATTAAACATACAACAATTCACCTACTTCACTTCCTGCATATCCACCAACCGTTTATAAAAACCATCTTGCCCTATTAAGCCATTGTGTGTACCACGCTCTACAATTTCTCCTTTTTTAAGTACCAATATTTCGTCGGCATGTTTTATGGTACTTAGCCTATGGGCTATTACTACTGAGGTTCTGTTTTCCATTAAATTATTTATGGCATCCTGCACCAAGCGTTCGCTTTCGGTATCTAATGACGATGTAGCTTCATCTAAAATAAGTATTGGTGGATTTTTTAAAACGGCTCTAGCTATTGTTAAACGTTGTCTTTCGCCACCACTTAACTTGCTGCCCCTGTCGCCAATATTTGTATCATAACCTTGTTCTTTTTTGTCAATAAATAAATGTGCATTGGCAATTTTTGCAGCATCCACAATCTCTTCCCTATTACAATTTTCCATACCAAGGGCTATGTTATTTGCAATGGTATCGTTAAACAAAATAGGCTCTTGCGTTACTATGCTCATTAAGCTACGCAAAGAAAACAAAGAGTAATCTTTTATGTTCACACCATCTACCAATATTTCTCCACCACTTGCATCATGAAAGCGTGGTATCAAATCTGCCAAGGTAGATTTTCCTGCACCACTACTACCCACAAGCGCTATCGTTTTTCCCTTCTCTACTTTAAAACTTATATCTTTTAAAATGGCTACATCATCATAATAAAAACTTACATTTTTAAATTCAATGCTATCTTTAAAACTCGTTATTTGCTTACCAGCAGGGTTATCGTTTACAGTAACTGGTGCGTTTAAAACTTCTTGTATTCTTTCTATAGCAGCGGTACCTCTTTGCAAATTGCTAAATGCACCTGATATACTTTTTGCAGGATCTATAATACCAAAAAACAAAGCCATGTAACCTAAAAAAGCTGCTCCATTTAATTGTGGCATTTTCCCAGTTAATATTTGACTACCACCATACCATAATATAACCGTAAACATCATCACCCCCAGCACCTCACTCATAGGCGAAGCCAGTGCCTGCCGATAACTTACTTTATTACTCATTTTCAACAAATGATTACTGTTATCTGCAAATTTTTGCCTGATAGATTTTTCTACATTAAATGCTTTTATCACCCTAAGTCCACTCAAAGTTTCATCCAATATAGAAATAGACTCGCCGCTTTTTTGAGCTATAATACCAGATGGTCGTTTCAAAGTGCGTCCTAGTCTCCCTATTAAAAAGCCCATTAATGGAATAAAAAATAAAATAATGACAGTGAGTTTTACACTAATAAAAAGTAACACCGCAAGATTAATAATTATTTGCAAAGGGTCTTTTACCCATCCCTCTAATGCACCAAGTACCGAAACCTCTACCTGTGCTACATCACCCGTCATACGTTGCATAAGATCTCCCTTGCGCTGTTCCGTAAAATAGCCAATAGGTAAGCTTAGTACTTTATTAAAAATATCTATCCTGAAACGAGTAGCAACTTTGTTTTTTACTGGCATTAATGACCGAGAAGCTAGATATAAAAATATATTTTTTAGTAAAATACTAGCCATAATAAGCAAACAAATCATGGCCAGTGTCTCCACTTTATTACCCGAATTTACCATTTCGCCTATTTTATCTTTTACCCAGCCAAAAGAGCTTGTGCTGGTAGCTTTTATAGCCACTTCTTTACCCTCATTAAACAATACCTGTAAAAACGGAAAGAGCATACCTAATGATGCTACACCAAAAAGTATAGAAAGCAAAGTACATATTACATAAGAAATTAAGGATAACTTATAATCTTTTAGATATGCAAAAACGAGTGAATATTTTTTCATTGTATAAAATAACGTTCGGGAAACCGCAAAGTAACTAATTTTGCAGCTATTAAAGTTGTAAAATTATGATAGAAGGTAAGAGGCAAAAACAAGTAGCCGCTGTAATTGAGAAAGATTTAAACGAAATTTTTCAAAGAAAGGGGTTAACAATGATAGATGGCGGTATGGTTTCTATAGCTTCCGTAAAAATTACGCCCGATCTTTTTGATGCAAGAATATATTTGAGCTTTTTTCAAGTAAAAGATGCTCTAGCCACTTTAAACAAAATACAAGAACAAGCTTGGGAAATAAAAAAAGAGCTTACAGCTAGGGTACGCCACCAACTTCGCAGCATGCCACAACTTACTTTTTATATAGACGATACGCTGGAATATGTAGATAAAATGGAAGTGCTTTTTAAAGAGATAAAGAATACGCCTCCCATTGTTGCGCCAAAGACTGAAGAAAACCCCAATGAGCATAACGACGACTGATTGCAAAAAACTTTGAACCTTCAACTTTGAACCTTCAACCCTTTAAACAACATTCAACAACCTTCAACTTTCCACCTTGTACCTCTCATTTGCTTGGCGATATTTTAAGGCAAAGAAATCTGCAAATGCTATAAATATTATTGCGTGGGTTACTACTGCCGTTATTGCCTTTGCTACCTGTTGTCAAATATTGGTGCTTAGTGTATTTAATGGTTTCGAAGATTTAGTAAAATCATTATACTCTTCTTTTTATAGCGATGTGAGGATTATGCCTACAAAAGGTAAAACATATACGCTTACTGCTACCCAAATTGGCGACATAAAAAAACTTGAAAATATTAAAGGAATAGCTTTGATAGCCGAAGAAAAAGCGCTCCTAAAAAATGAAGAATCACAAACAATAGTTACCCTAAAAGGTGTAGATGAAAATTATAAAAACATAAGCGGTTTATTGCCCAAAATAACAGATGGCAATTTTGACATTGGAGACGTAGACAACCCTAAATTAGTAGTAGGCTATGGCATTCAGAATGCAGCAGCCATAAGCGTAAGCGAAGCCTTTCCAAAATCTACCGTAACAGTAATTTTACCAAAAAAAACTGTAGCCATTACCTCCGAAGATGCCATGAGTGAAGGAAACGCTATGGCCTCAGCCGTATTTGCCATACAGCAAGAAATAGATGATAAATATGCTATCACCAATATTGGGTTTGTAAAACAACAAATGAATTTTGCAGAGAATGAATACAGTGCTGTTGAAATAAAACTTCAAAACCAATCGGAAATAGAAATTACAAAAATAGCACTACAGAAACTTTTAGGTAATACTTTAAAAGTAGAAACTCGTTTTCAACAAAATGCCAATTTATACAGCACCATGAAGCTTGAAAAATGGGCTATCTATTTTGTACTAACCCTTATTTTAATTATTGCCGCTTTTAATATGGTAAGTGCACTTACGATGCTAGTGCTCGAAAAGCAAAAAGACATAGGTATACTTCGCAGTATGGGCACAACCAAAATAGGTATACAAAAAATATTTTTAGCAGAAGGATTATTACTTGGCATTATTGGTACTGCAAGTGGTATTTTGTTAGCCGTAATTATTTGCCTGCTACAATTAAAATTTCACATCATTAAAATAGTAGGCGGCACTTTTTTAATAGATTATTTTCCAGTAAAAATGATTGTGGGAGATTTTATACTCGTAGCTTTTACTGCCATTTTAATAGCTTTTTTAGCAGCCTGGTTTCCAGCAAGAAAAGCTGCTAATAAAGAAATAGCATTAAAATAAAATATTCTCAATTCTTTCACCTCACCAGCATCACCGTCCCTTTGCCACTCACTGCTTTCCCTCTAAAATCTACCCCAGTCCAATAGTATACAAACGCACCTATTGGTTGTGCTATGCCTTTAAAAATACCATCCCAGCCTTTTGCATTGCAAGTATTTTGTGTGTATACTATTTCTCCATAGCGGTTGTACAATGTAAAATTGGTAAGCGATTGTAAACCACTGCAAGTAATTTTTATCTTATCATTTAAGCCATCGCCATTGGGGGTAAATGCATTTGGTATCCACACATAATTATTGGCGGCAAACACATTTATGTTTATACTTGCTGAGCCCTTGCACCCCCCTACGGTTGTGCCTTCTATTAGTAAAGGATAAGTACCTGTTTGTGTAGCAGTAAAAATAGGTGTGGGGCTATTTGACAACTGTAAATTACCAACCGAAGGTTGCCAAATATAAGTAGATGCACCAGTAATACTCAATTGCATTGGTTGGTTTACTAGTGCATTGGTATCAATAGCTGGTTTTGTAAATAATTTCACTGCTTGTATGCTTATACTTTTATTAATAGCATCTGAACAATTATTGGGCGTAGCTACAGTTAAACTGATTGTATAATTGCCTGCCGTGCTAAAAATAAAATCTGGAACTGTAGCAATACTTAGCTCCCCATTGCTTGTTTGCCATGCATAATTAGTTGCTCCTAAACTATTGTTTTCTATAGTTATTTTTTTGCCCAAGCAAGCCTCAGTAATATTAAAATTCGCTTTGGGGAAATCATCTATCGTTATTGTTTTTGAGGTGCTATCTGCACAATTATTTTGAGTGTTTGTTTTTAGTTGTATGATTTTTGTACCACTTGTAACAAAGCTAAAATTGGGTAATACAGCATTGCTCGTTTGTCCATCACTGGTTATCCATGTATAAGTTATGGCACCAAGTATATTGTTGTTTATACTTGTATTTGTGAGTAGAATATTTTTACCTACACAACCGCTTACAGCTGTAAATAGTGTAGTAGGATATTTTTCTACTGTTACGCTTTGTATAACTGTATCGCTTATGCAGCCTGTGTTTGCAGTGGCTACGAGTTTATAAATGTATGTTCCTGCTGCATTATTTTGTGTTAAAATATTGCTGTTGGTTAGTACTACTACTCCATCTTTTAGCCAAGTGTAGTTTGTAATCGTACTTGCATTTACAGCTGCTGTTGCAGTGAGTGTAAAAATTTTATTATTACAAGCATCGTTGTTATAAGCTATGCTTAGTGTTGGTTTATCTTTTACAACCACAGTAGAATATGCAGTATCACTTATACAACCTACACTTCCTTTTGCTACATATTTTAAAGTATAAGTACCATAGTTTGCATAGGTATAAGTTGTATTATGTGGGTTCATAAAAACAACTGTACCATCGCCATAGTTTATGTAGTGCGAAGTAATATTATCGTTTATAACAGTTGCTCCACTTGTAATATTGATTAGCTTACTACCGCAAGTACTAGTTGTACTAAATGAGGCTGCTGGCTTACTTGCTACAGTTATTATTTTTGTAGCAGTATCGCTTTTGCAGCTTTGTGCAGATGTTGTGACAACTTTGTAGGTATATATTCCTGTTGGTTGGTTATCGGTTAATTGGTTAATGGCAATTGGTTGTAGCACATTATCTTTTACCCAATTGTAGTTGGTAATTGTACTGGCATTTACTGCGGCATTTGCAGCAATCGTATAATTTGTATTTGCGCAAACACTATCTCTTAAAATCGATAAACTAAGGGTTGGCTTATCTTTTACTACCACTGTTTGTGTTAATGTATCACTTACACAACCAAAATTACTTTTTACAACATGATTTATTTGGTAGCTGCCATAGCTTGCAAAATTGTAATTAACATTTGCACCTGTGCCTATGAGTGTATTACCTACAAAATATTGTTGCAAAGCTATACTGCCTGCGGTAATGGTAGCGTTACTTGTAAACGCCACTTGCAAACTGCCACAGTTATTGGCATAGCCAAAACCTGCTACTGGCTTTGCTTTTAGTATGATACGTTTTACAGTGGTATCGTTGGTTACGCAACTAAGGTTACTTTTTACAACTAGCCTTATATCAAAACTGTCATAGGCTACAAACGTAAAATTATTATTAGCCAAGCTACTAAAGTTTGTATACGTCGTTGCTGGTGCAAGCGCAAGCTTGTATGCGTACGTATACGTAAGGCTTGGGTTAGAATTGAGTAAACTGCTGTCGGTGAAAACTACGTTTAGGTTGTTGCAGGTGGTAGCAAAACCAAAGTTTGCATTGGGCTTATCAGCAAAATTTACATTAATGGTATCATACAAATAACCACAAGCGGTGTAAGCTGTTATCTCATATTGCCCACTTTCAGATATTAATAAGGTATCACTTGTAGTATTACCATTTGGACCATTAAAATAGTGTAAGCTATTAGGCGGATTTTGATAAATTATTTTTAAAGTATCACCCGCACATAATAAAGTATCGTTACCTAAATTTGGCTGTGGTATAAAATTTATTACAGTAATGTATTGTGTGGAAGTATCAGAGCCTGCATCGTTTGTGGTTACTAATTTTACAGGATAGATACCTGCTTGGTTAAATATACTTTGCACATCTGGCAAATAAAGCGAATCTAATTCTGAGATATTAGCCTGTGGCGGAAATATCCAATGCCATGTTTTGGGTTCATTATAGCTTCTGTCATAGATATTAAGTTTTGCATCTTTGCAAACTATTGTACTAAATCCATTAGAGTTAAAAGCACTCCAAAAGAATTTTGATTTTGCCTTTTTTAATGGCAAGCACACATTACTAATTTTCCTTAACGGAATATTTAAAGATAATTGGGTATTATTTTCGAGTTGAAAACCATTTTGACTAAAATTAATTACAGGTAGATTTATAAATTCTAAGCTATCAATTTTTTGTAAAATATCGGTAGTAGTGGCATTACATAGTGCATTGTTACCTAGTGTATCAATCATGGTTATTGAGAAACCCAATTCATCTTTCATTTGTTCAGTAAGAATAGAATTTATATTTGTTTGATACGATGTCGATACAATTTTGTCAGCTTTAAAAAACAAGTTATTATCAATTACACTCAATCCATTATTAAAAGTAATGTCATTATTTTCAAAATTAGCTGTATCACTGGAGCCATAAACATGTAATCTTTTGTTCCATTTAATGGATAAGGTGCTATCAATTTTGAATATAGTAGTCCTAAAATTTCTAATTATACTATCATGCACTTGAGTGCTACCAGAACCATAATAACCTGAACTAAAATTTACAACATATGTACTACCCAAATATTGGTAATAATATGTTTTATCTTGTATTTGTTTTGCTTTGAAATTAACTTTAAAAAGCAAAGTCTTAGAAAAGTTAGAGATGCTATTATTAAACTTTACTTTTGTCAAAAAATGGTTTATGTAATCACCAGTATCAAATTGATTTCTTATTAGTTTGCGTGAAAACATTTGCCCACCAATCAATAAATTATTATTATCATCTGCAATAATAGATTTTATATATATTTTATCGTTACTCCTTAATTGTTTGTATTGTATATTGGTTAAGCCAGTATCTATTACTAAAAAATTACTCAATGATGTTCCAAGATTATAAATAAAATCTGAAAAATTGTTGTAGTAAACAACAAATTCGGTATTGCCTTTTTTTGCTATCTTGTTATCAATAAAAAAATCAATTTTATTAATTTCGTCCCGAATTATTTTTTTTATATCAACAATATCTAAGTTACTATTTAATTTTAAAATATTTAAATCTAACTTATCGCTTATCCCAAAGTAATTTCCAGACAGTGTCATTATGTATGAATTGGGTTTATATTCTAGTATATTGGCACGTACAATTGTATTGAGATTACTTGTATAATTAGAACTACCAAATTTATATTTTGACATTAAAATAGAACCGCTCAAAGAAATTTTCAAAATTTGTAAGCCTAAGGAAAAGGTTTGTAATCCTGTTGATGCTACTTTTCCTCCTACTAAAATAATTTCATTATTTGAATTTAGAATACAATTTCTACTTGAAAAATTAGGCAGTCTTTTTACCCACAATGTATCATAATTACTATCTAATCTAATTAATACAGTGCTAGCTGTTACTGAGTCAAACTGAATGGTTGCATAGTCATAAGCGTTCGTTAATATAAGAAGCGTGCCAGCAGATTTTAAATCTAACGTTTGGGATAATCTACCCTCTAAACCAATTGAATATTTTCTTTGCGTAGTCAACTGTCCACTACTTCTAAAAGAAAAAAACACCATAAAAAGTAATAATGTAAATTTCAATAATCCCATAACTAACTTTTAGTAATTACATGATAAATGTAATTTAAAAAAAATTACGATTATTTTAAAAGTTTGGGTGTGAAACAGCAGAAAAAAAGAGTGAATTGAATAATTTTCTATGAAGAATCGGACTTATATACTAAGCTAAATCCTACCTAAAATATAAGGGCAAGAAATTCTAAATAAAAAGAACAATCCTCACCAAATGAAAAAAATTAGTTTATAATAAAAAACCGAAGCAAAACTTCAGTTTTTTGAATCTCTAATAATCTCCCAATGTTTCTGGCAATTCGGATAATGCTTTTGCCAACTGCTCATCGTTTGGTGCTATGCCGTGCCATTCGTGCGAGCCCACCATAAACGATACACCCGAGCCCATTTCTGTCTTCATTAAAATAACTACTGGTTTTCCCTTGCCTGTTCTACTTTTTGCATCGGCTAAGCCCGCCACTACGGCATCCATATCGTTGCCTTCCATTTCCATTACATCCCAATTAAAAGCTTCAAACTTTGCATGCAAACTGCCGAGGTTCATTACTTTGTCTGTAGAGCCATCTATTTGCTGCCCGTTCCAATCTATCGTAGCTATCAAATTATCTACATGCTTGCTACCGGCAAACATAATGGCTTCCCAGTTTTGACCCTCTTCTAGTTCCCCATCGCCTAACAACACATAAACCGTTTGCCCATCTTTATTTAGTTTTTTGGCAGATGCAGCACCAATAGCTACACTCATACCCTGCCCTAATGACCCACTGGCTACACGTACCCCTGGTAAATGCTCGTGTGTGGTGGGATGCCCTTGCAAACGAGTATTTAATTTGCGAAAAGTAGCCAGTTCTGCAACTGGAAAGTAGCCGCTACGAGCAAGTACACTATAAAATACTGGGGAAATATGCCCATTGCTCAAAAAGAAAAGGTCTTCGCCCTTGCCATCCATTGTAAAATTTGGGTCATGTTTCATAGCATCAAAATAAAGCGCTGTTAAAAAGTCTGTACAGCCCAAAGACCCTCCAGGGTGACCGCTTTGTACTCCATGTACCATACGAACTATATCCCTTCTTACTTGAGTAGCTATATCTTTAAGTTTTGTCATTTCTATATAAATTTTAGTTTTTTGAAGAATTTACTGCAAACCTACTTTAAAAGTGTACAATTTTGGTTTAAAATAGTCTAATTTATTTAAAGTGATAATAAGTTCGACTTTAATTCGTTTCTATTCAAAAATAAGTACTTTTTAATTTTATTAAATAACTAATAATCCTTTTTTTGTGCTTGTAGTACAAACATATTCTATACTTTTGTAAGTAAAAGATACTTTTAGCATTTATGCAGTACATAATACTCAGCGCCATTTTGGCTTTCATTATAACATTCTTTGCTATACCCATTATTATTGGCATAGCAAAGAGCAAAAAGTTGTTTGATGAGCCCGATGAAAGAAAAGTACATAAAGATGTAATACCTACAATTGGAGGAGTTGGTATTTTTGCTGGCTTTATTGTAGCCATGCTCATGTGTGTGCCCGAGCTTGCTACAGACGCAAACAAACTAAAATATTTTGCTGCTGCTTCTATTGTTATATTCTTCTTAGGCCTTAAAGATGATCTTGTTATTTTATCTGCCAGCAAAAAATTTATTGGACAAATTATTGCTGCTGGTATAATTATGCGTTTCGGAAATATTTATTTAAACGACATGCATGGTTTTCTTGGTGTAAATCAAATTCCACACTTCGCAAGTATATTTCTTACTCTATTTACCATAATTGTAATTACCAATTCTTTTAATTTAATAGATGGTGTAGATGGGCTTGCTGGCAGCCTAGGATTGCTTACCAGCATTGTTTTTGGCATATATTTTTATTTTGCAAACGAGTATACATATGCAGTAATGGCGTTGTCGCTTTCAGGAGCTATTGTAGGATTTTTAATATATAATTATTCTCCTGCAAAAATATTTATGGGCGATACAGGTTCGTTATTACTAGGTCTTGTAAATTCTATATTGGTAATAAAATTTATAAATGTAGCTGGCACTACTGGTAATACTTTCAGTTTTCATGCTGCTCCTGCACTTGGTTTTGCTGTTCTTATGATTCCTCTTTTTGATACCATGAGGGTATTTGGCTTACGTATTTTAAATAGACGGTCTCCTTTTAGTCCAGATAGAATTCATGTACACCATTATTTATTAGATTTAGGATTTTCTCATAGGCAGATTACAATTACTTGTGTTATTACATCTATATTTTTTATTGTAGTAGCATATTTTGGTAGAAATTTAGATACCACTCTCTTAATAGGAATACTCCTAACTATGGCTTTTTCACTCATTGGTGTTATTTATTATTTTAGGCAAAAAGCAAAAGCGCCACTTAAAAAATCAATAGCAGCAGAAGAAACGGTAACAACCCATAAAGTTTATGGTTATGCACAAGAGCCGCTTTCTGTAGAGTAACCCAGCAATTTTCTTTTTTTAAAATATTAAAAATCTGATGATAAAACATCAGATTTTTTTAGCTTTGCACACAATTAAAAAATTATGTCAGAAGATTTAGATATCATTATTGAAGATGCCAAATTGTCTATGACAAAGGCTATCAATCACTTAGAAACTGAACTTACAAAAATAAGGGCAGGAAAAGCCAATCCAGTAATGCTAGAAGGTATTATGGTAGATTATTATGGAAGCCCTACAGCCATAAGTCAGGTGGCAAATATATCTACATTAGATGCTCGTACAATTTCGGTACAACCATGGGAAAAGAATATGCTTGCACCAATTGAAAGAGCCATTATTGCCGCTAATATTGGTATAAATCCACAAAACGATGGTATTACCATTCGTCTTTTTTTACCCCCACTTACAGAGGAAAGACGTAGAGAACTGGTTAAAAAATGTGGAGGCGAAGGAGAGCATGCAAAAATATCTATACGCAACATTCGTAGAGATGCTATTGAACAAATAAAGAAACTACAAAAAGATGGCGCAAGCGAAGATGAATGTAAGGATGCTGAAGCGAGTGCGCAAACTGCAACTGATAAATTTATAGCAATGGTAGAAAAACATTTAGCTGCAAAGGAAGTAGATATTATGGCGGTGTAAATTATGTAATAGATATTTAGATGTCAGATATTAGACTATAATGTTTACTTCAAAATTCATTAGACGCTTTAAATAGTTATTGACTTTAAAACCCCTAACCCGCAATTAAATAACCCGTAATTAAAACACATGCAATCAGCCCGAGAAAATTGGTTTCTATTGCTATCAATACCGTTTTACGCTATTCTTATTGGTGGGGAGATTCTTATGAGCAATTGGGCAGGTAAAAAGTTTTATACCATTAAAGATGTAATTCAAAATGTGTTACTGACGCTCATGAATGCATCGCTAGATTTTTTATTGAGAACCGTATTTTATGTAGCTATTTTATTGTGGACATATGAACATCATTTTTTTAAAATAGAAAACCCATACATTTATTGGCCGCTGCTTTTTGTATTAGAAGATTTTGCTTTTTACATAGAACACAGGGTAGACCATTATTGCAGGCTTTTTTGGGCTGTACACCTTACCCACCATTCTTCAGAAGAATTTAATCTTACTACTGGTTTTCGTTCTTCGGTTTTTCAACCTGTGTACAGGTTTATATATTTTATTCCACTTACTTTAATTGGTTTTCACCCAATAGATATTGTGTTTATGTATGCCGTTACCCAAACATATGGCATTATTGTACATACCAGATACATAAACAAAATGCCAAAATTTATTGAGGCTATTTTTGTAACACCAGCACACCATCGTGTACACCATGCAAGCAATATTAGATACCTAGATAAAAATATGGGCATGTGCCTTATTATTTGGGATAGAATGTTTGGTACGTTTCAAGATGAGTTACCAGAAGAACCTGTTGTATATGGACTTACAAAACCTTTAGACAATCCAGATAATGCATTAAACCATGTAACACATGAGTGGAAAAATATGTATGCTGACATGAAAAGGGATTTGCCATTTTTTACCAAAATTAAATACTTGCTAATGCCACCTGGTTGGAGCCACGATGGTAGTACAAAAACCGCTGTACAGCTTAGAAAAGAATTAAAATAAGTTTTGTTATTTACCCATCTTTTTTACTAATTTTATTTCATGCAAATTTACCCTGTAACTACACTTGCTGATGCACAAGCTTTTTTAAAACTACCATTATTCATTTATAAAAATGACCCTAATTGGATACAGCCACTTGACAAAGATGTGTTAGATATTTTTGACGAAAAAAAAAATAAAACGTTTAGACACGGCAAACTACAACGCTGGCTACTAAGTGATGATACTAAAAAAATAATAGGTCGCATAGCTGCATTTACCAATACAAAATATAAAAATAAAGGCGATGATATACCTGTAGGATGTATGGGGTTTTTTGAATGCATACATGATAAAGCTGCTGCAACTTTATTACTGGACACTGCTAAGCAATGGCTTCAAGAGCAAGGCATGCAGGCTATGGATGGCCCTGTAAACTTCGGCGAAAGAGATAAGTGGTGGGGCTTGGTTACAAAAGGTTTTATGCAACCAATGTATTGTATGAACTATAATCCACCGTATTATGTAAACCTAATAGAAGATTATGGTTTTAAAATATTTTTTGAACAAGTGTGTTTTGGCATGAAAACAGCTCCCCCACTCGATAAAAAAATATGGGAAAGGCATGATGCTTTAGAAGCAGACCCAAAAATTTCTTGCGACCATGCACGCAAAAATAATTTAGAAAAATATGCAAAAGATTTTACTACCGTTTACAATAAAGCATGGGCTGGGCATGGTGGGTTAAAACAACTTAGCGAAGCGCAAGTTTTGCTTATGTTTAAAAAGATGAAACCCATAATGGACGAAAAAATTCTGTTGTATGCCTACCACGGAAAAGACCCTATTGCCATTTTTATAAATCTTCCAGATCTCAACCAATGGTTTAAACATTTACACGGAAAATTTGGTTTGTTCCAAAAACTAAAATTTCTTTGGATAAAACGATTTACAAAAAATACAAAATTTACAGGCGTAGTATTTGGTGTGGTACCAGAGTGGCAAGGCAAAGGTGTAGACTCCTACATTATTGCAGAATCAGCAAAATACCTACAATCTCCTACAAGCCCATACATAGACTATGAAATGCAGTGGATTGGTGATTTTAATCCAAAAATGCTCAATATAGCTGCCAGCTTAGGCGATGTGCACAGAAGTAGAAATTTATGCACTTATCGATATTTGTTTGATAGAGAGAAAGAATTTGTAAGGCATCCGATGCTGTAGGAGCAATCCTGTGGTCACGGGTTGCACCCGTGGTAACTAAAAGGGAACCCCTTCAGGGTTAGAACAATCCGGGTGTAGTGTGTTCGAACTGTAGGAACACACCTGCGGTGTGTTCTAAAAAGTATTCGCCAATACCACTTACAATATTTAGATTTGCTTAAATAGAATCAGAGATTACATCCACAAGTAAAGGGAGAAAAAGTATTATGGAAAAAGCAGAAAAATTTATCGTTTCCGCAAGAAAATATAGGCCGCAGAATTTTAGCACTGTGGTAGGGCAGGCGCATATTACCACTACATTAAAAAACGCCATTAGCAATAACCAGTTAGCCCATGCATTTTTATTTTGTGGCCCACGTGGTGTGGGCAAAACAACCTGTGCAAGAATATTAGCGAAAACCATAAACTGCGAAACTAAAACTGCAGATGGGGAAGCTTGTAATACTTGTAACAGTTGCGTTTCGTTCGACAATGGCTCATCTATGAACATACACGAGCTAGATGCAGCCAGCAATAACTCTGTGGATGATATACGCTCACTCGTAGAGCAAGTGCGCTTTGCACCACAGGCGGGAGATTACAAAGTATATATTGTAGATGAGGTTCATATGTTGAGCGCATCAGCATTCAATGCATTTTTAAAAACATTAGAAGAGCCTCCGCCTTATGCTATTTTTATTTTAGCCACTACAGAAAAACATAAAATTTTACCAACGATTCTTAGTCGTTGCCAAATTTTTGATTTTAAAAGAATAACAACCAACGATACCGTAACACATCTCAAAGAAATTTGTGATAAAGAAAATATTACTGCAGAAAATGCAGCCCTACATGTAATAGCGCAAAAGAGTGAAGGCTGCATGAGAGATTCCTTAAGTATCCTTGATAAAATTGTAAGCTTTACAGGTGGTAAATTAACTTATGCAAATACGCTGGAGCATCTTAATATTTTAGATGAAGATTATTTTTTTAAACTATTGCAATTTGCAACAGATCAAAAGTTAAGCGATGCATTATTACTGTTTGATGATATAAACCAAAAAGGATTTGAAGGTGATACTTTGCTAGAAGGGCTTACAGAATTTTTGAGAAATTTATTGGTAAGTAAAGATACCCGTGCAGCCATTTTATTAGAAGTAGCAGAAGATTTTAGAGATAAATATTTGCAAGCAGCCAATGAATTATCTGCGGGTTGGATAATAGCAGCGCTTAATAGCATACACAATGCCAGCATGGATTATAAGCAAGCACGCAATAAAAGATTATGTGTAGAAATGGCGCTTATTAAACTATGCTATTTAAACCAAGCAGTAGAAATAGCCAATGGTAATGCAGATGGCATTGTAAAAAAAAAATTAGTTGATGCAGCAAAACCAGTTTCATTTAAAGGGCTTTCTTTCATTAAAATAAAAGAAGAAAAAGCTGTTGCAATTCCACCGAAAAAAGAAATTGCACAACCTGCCACACTTAATATTGAAAAAGAAAAAGTAATAGTAAAAAATATACCTGTGCAAGCAGTGCCAGAAACCAAGCAAGTTGGTTTTGGTATGCTCAGCAAAATGAAGGCGCAGATAATTGAAGAAAATAGAAAAGAAATAAATGCCTTACCACTTACACTAGAAAATTTAAAAATAGCGTGGGTAAAATATACTGAAAAAATAGAAGCAGAAAAAAAACACCCAACAGTTACACAATTTAGAGCTGCACAGCTGAGAATAGTTGATGAAAATAATTTCACTATTATTACCGAAGGGAAAGTACAACAAAAATTTATTGAGAATGAGCGCTCTGGTTTAATAACATTTGTACAAAAATATTTTAGTAACAAGTTATTGAAATACAGTATGGAAATAGTGGAGCAAGAATCATCTGAAATTGACGCTACAAAAGCACTAACGAGTAAGCAACAATATCAACTTTTAATAGAAAAATATCCCTTAATAAAGGAATTGAGGGATAGGCTGAGATTGGAGGTGGATTATTAAAAATCAATTGCTTTTTTTTGCAAAAGGAATTTCCCCTTTTTTGCATTAATTTCGCTACAAATTTTACAAAAAGACAATTATGGCTGAAGTAATAAGAATGCCGCTACTGTGATACAGCCTTGCTTTGAATATGTTTTATGAACATGTAAGAGATTGCCAAAAAAATCAAAGTGAATAAAATTGCATGATATTTTACACCGTAAGGCTCAAAAATAGAGATATGGCAAGGAATACAGCCACCTGTAATCTCTTTTATTTTTAGAAGCATTATGATTGTGAGAGGAAAATAAAATAGTGCTGCTAAGTCTCCAAGAATGTTAATAAATTTAAACTTATATGTCCAAATAGAAATTGGAAGTAAAAGTTCACAGAAAACCATCACAAAAAAGAGTTTTTGTAAATTGTATTCATTTATAAGTGGGGAGGAGCTAAACTTGAAAAAATGAAGTTGAAAGTTGAATAAATGAAAAAAAAGTAATGCTAAAAAGCTGAGAGTAAAAATTATCTTAAATACTAATTTCATTTCCTTGTTATTGCAATGTATAATAATTAATTAGTCCTTTAGAATTTAAAGTAGCAAGTATATTTTGACTAACAGCAAAAGAATAAAGAAAATCTTCTCTAGTTGTTTTTATAGATAGAGTTTTTTGGTATTTGAGTGTTTCAATATCATAAAAATCTACATTATAGTAATATTCACCTTTTCTTACTGTAGATTCATTTGGGATTATTATATATGACTTATTATATTGAAAAATTCCCAAATTAAGTGTTTCATTATCCCCATCAGAAGGTTGAAAAGTAGTGATAGTAGCACCTCCAAGTATTTTGGTTTCTATACTTTTCCAAGAGATATAGTCTTTTGAATTTAATGGGGTAAATGATTCTGTTTTTAAATCACTAAACAAAAATACTTTGCTTATGCCATTTGGTAAAAATGCAGTTACCTTTTCATTCAATGAGTAGAATCTCCCAGTAGCAACTTGTGAATAAACTGTTTTATCTATGTCTTTGAAATTTTTTGAAATAAAGCTATTTAAATCATATATAGAATCTATTCTTCTATTATAGATATTCTCTCTATAGATAAATAATCTAGGGGACGTTTTTTTTAAATAATAAACAAACCCATTATTATAGGTAATGTATCCCGAATTTTCCTGTAATTCAATTTTGGAAGTGTCAGTACCAATAATTTTATTAAATGTCGTCCTATTCTTATTTAAGAAAAACAAAGTATCCTTCTTTATGTCAAAGAAATAAGTAGTCCCAACGAAATCAAAATTATTCACATCCATATTATAGCTAATCCTAGACGGGGTGTTACTTAATATAAAAAAAGAAGTATCACTCTTCAAAATTTCGAATGCATCTGCAGAACCTTTTTTTTCCTTGAATGAAAATAATTCATGTGTTACATTTCTTCTATTCCTAGCTAACATCTTTTTTTCTGGCTTAGTAGTAAAAATGTAAACCAATACTAAGGATACTAATAAAAAGATGAGAATAAAATATTTTGGTTTCATTTATTATTTTTTTTATAAGGGAAGTAATAAATTACTTCCCTTATTATTTGCTTTATTTGTATAATCACCACTCCCACTCTATACTACCCCTACCTTTCCCTTTATAATCAACATATCCAACACAGAATCCTCCATAACATATAGAATAACTGCAATCTGCTCCCATACCAGGGCATATTGACCACCCTGGCAAAGCATGTCTCCCTGTACTTCCATCAGCATACTTAGGTATTGCAGTGTATTTCACATTTTCAGAAATAAATCCATTTTCATCAAATACTAAATCGGCAGGATTCATCTCGAGTGCAACAACACTTTCTCCAATAGCTTTTGTTTTGTTAGTATTAGATAGCATTATAAAACTAATCATTACTACCAAACATGAATACATAATTTTTTTCATTAAATTAATTAATTAAAGTTATTCCTACTTTCAGATTTTTATTGGCTCTGTTTCAGATTATTCAGCCAACCTAGGAAAATCGTAATTATGATTTTTATTAAATCTGTTATGACAAATGTAATATTTTATTGCGCTCTTAGCTTACTTACCAGTGTTACCTAGAATATACTGGCATAAAAATAATGAGTTTTTGTTTGTCAGCCAATTATATGACAATATATTTTTTTCTTATAAGAACCTTGTGATATATCTAGGTTTGAATGACCAAGGAAGTTTTGCTAAAAAAATTAGGTGAAAGAATTATTGAATTGAGAACAAATCAATCACTTTCACAAACTGACCTAGCGCATATGTGCGATTGGGATAGGCAAACATTACACAAAATTGAAAAAGGGAAAGTAAATACCTCCATTTTTATACTATATAAAATAGCGCTTGAATTAAATATCCCTCTCAAGGATTTATTGGATATTGGATAATTTTATTACCTGCTTTTCGTTACAAAAGGAATTTCCCCTTTTTTGCATTAATTTCGCTACAAATTTTACAAAAAGACAATTATGGCTGAAGTAATAAGAATGCCGCTACTAAGCGATACTATGACAGAAGGGAAGATAGTGACATGGAACAAACAAGTGGGCGACAAAGTAAAAGCTGATGATGTATTGGCAGAAGTGGAAACAGACAAAGCTACTATGGAAGTAAATGGCTATGTAGATGGCACATTGCTTCACATAGGTGTACCAGCTGGCGAGGCTGCAAAAATTAATCAAATTATTGCTATAGTAGGCAAGGCTGGGGAGGATTATAAGCATTTGTTGGATGAGGAAGCGTCAGTTGGCAAGGAGAAGTTGGCAGTTGGCAAGGAGCAGCCTGAAGTTGTAAAGGAGCAGCCAGCAGAAGGTAAACCCGTAACCCCTAACCCGAAACCCGAAACCGTTTCTCTCCCTGCTGGAGCAAAAGAAATACGCATGCCACTGTTGAGCGATACTATGACCGAAGGCAAAATAGTAGCCTGGAACAAAAAAATAGGAGATGTAGTAAAAGCAGATGATGTATTGGCAGATGTGGAAACAGATAAAGCTACTATGGAAGTGGTAGGTTATGAAGAAGGGACACTTTTATATATTGGTGTAGAAGCAGGAAGTGCAGCAAAGATTAACCAAATTATTGCTATTGTGGGTAAGCCAGGTACAGATGTGAGTGCGTATGTGGCAGCAGAGAGCCAGTTGGCAAATGGCAGTGGGCAATTGGCAACAGAAAGCGAAGGGCAAGCAACCATTGAAGCAGCTGCACATAACCCGCAACCCGAAACTACTCAACCCACCACGGAAAATGGCGGTAGAATCAAAGCCTCTCCACTGGCTAAAAAAATAGCAGCTGAAAAGGGTTTAGATATTAGTAAAGTGTCTGGTACTGGGGATGGTGGAAGAATTACTAAAAAAGATATTGATGGATATAAAGAGCAGGCAGCAGACAATAAACAACAGACATTAGACATTAGCACAACAACAAACAACAAACAACAAACAATAAACAACTTTCAGCCATCAACTACAGAAAGCTACACCGACGTTCCACTTACACAAATGCGCAAAGTAATTGCTCGACGCTTGGGTGAGAGTATGTTTACGGCACCACATTTTTACCTGACCATGGAGCTAAATATGGATAATGCCATGACAGCTCGTACTGCTATAAATGAACTAAGCCCTGTGAAAGTATCTTTCAACGATATGATTATAAAAGCTTGTGCATCGGCATTGCGTTTGCACCCAGATGTAAACAGTAGTTGGATGGGAGATTTTATTAGAAAAAACAACCACATACATATTGGTTCTGCATTGGCATTGCCTGAAGGTTTGATAGTGCCTGTAATTCGTTTTGCAGATCAAAAATCATTATCGCAAATAGCTGCTGATGCAAAAGAATTGTATGGTAAAGCAAAAGATAAAAAATTACAACCTGCCGAATTTAGTGGCAATACATTTACCATTTCTAACCTTGGCATGATGGATATTGAAGAATTTACTGCCATCATAAACCCTCCTGATAGTTGCATACTAGCAGTTGGTAAAATTAAAGAAGTAGTAGTAAGTAAAAACGGACAATTTGCAGTAACCAATATAATGAAAGTAACCCTTAGCTGCGACCATAGAAGTGTGGATGGTGCTGTGGGTGCGGCTTTCTTGCAAACATTGAAAAAGTTTGTGGAAAATCCGGTGACGATGTTGGTGTAAGAAAAATATGTATTCGTTAATAGCCCTGCTAATTTATGGCAGGGCTATTTTATTTATTGCATTTTTACCTGCCTAATATCGCATCTATTTTTTTCGAAAGTTGTTGGTCTTTTTCTGTTACCTTATCTCCAGCATCATGCGTGCAAAGCCAAAGCTCTACTATATTGTAGGTATTAGTTATGGTGGCATGGTGATTCATTTTTTCGCTAACGATAGCAACTTTTGTCATAAATGCAAATGCTTCTACAAAATCTTTAAAAGTAAATTTTTGGTATAATTTATTATCTATTTCTTTCCACATAATATATAATTTTAAAAGATTAAAAACTGTTTGTTTTTTATTTTTTCATTCGTCATTTCTGTAACCAATTGCACAGCTGGTAATAATCGTAAAGATTTTTGCAATGAAATAACTTCTTCCCTTTCCATTTCTTCACCCTTTGCCAACCAAAGAAAATCTAAATGTTTAAACTCGGGCAATAAATATTCACCATCATCTTCATTGTTGTACAAATAATGCACCATATTTGTGCCTTGCACAGCATATTCATAAATTGAAAAAAAATAGTTTCGATTTTTTTTTCTTAACTGAATTTCTATGCTATGGTTTATCGTAAAATGATAACCCATGGTTTGGTTTATATGCCAAGTAAATAAATAATCTTTTACAGGCGCTACAATGCCCAATAGGCAAGTGCTATCAAAAAATTCTTCAATAAGTGTTTCTGTATCTATTTTTAATTTCATTTTTTTGAACCACAAAGAAAACTAAGGTAACACAAGGTACACTAAGAATTGTTTGTGAACTTAGTGCTAATCTTTGTGAGCTTTGTGTTTATTTCTTTTAAAACGTAATCGCCACAACCACTTCTTCCTTTCCTCTCATCAATTTCAAATTAGTGCTTTGCCCTTTCTCAAATTTATTTAATACGCCCATATAACTTTGTACATCGCTAAATTTATGGTCGCCCAATTGCATTAATACATCTCCAGTTTTTACACCGGCTTTTTGTGCAGGCTTGTTTTCTGAAACACCATCTACCCTTACACCGTTGCCAGTAAAAGTATAATCAGGCATTATTCCTACGCTTACTTTAAAACTACTCTTACCCATACTCACCTCCCTTGTTTTTGTAAAAGCAAGTTTATCCATATTATTGGTTTGGGCAATAATATTTTGTATGTACTTTATAATTTGCAACTCGCCAGCATAATTTATTTTATCTGCATCATCGCTTGGCTTGTGGTAATCTTTATGGCTGCCTGTAAAGAAAAACAATACTGGAATATCCTTTTTATAAAACGATGTATGGTCACTAGGGCCGCTACCGCTACTATCAATATTTATTTTAAAATAAGCATCTTCTTTTTTTATAAGTTTCCCCCATGCAGGCGATGTGCCGTAGCCTCCAATTGTTATGCCATGTGTCCTATCATTCAGCCTGCCAACCATATCCATATTTATCATATAGTTTACGGTTTTTAAATCTAGCCCAGCATTTTCGGTAAAATATTTTGAACCAAACAATCCAAGCTCCTCTCCAGAAAAAGAAACAAATAGGTAATTGTATTTTTTATACGCAGATTTTTTTAACCACTTGCTTAATTCTATCAATGCTGCTGTACCACTTGCATTATCATCTGCACCATTGTGTATAGCTGGTGTACCGCCTGTATGTAAAGAGTTGTGGTCTTCTCCATAGCCAAGATGATCATAGTGAGCACCAAGAATGATGGTACTTGTTGCATTGTTATTTATGTATCCAACAACATTATGCCCTGTACGTTTTTTTTCTTTTACCATTATTCCCAAAGTGGTACTATAGTTAAGTTCGCCAAGTTGCTCTGCTATTTTATTGGTTAAATAAATTACGGGTATTTGTAATTTCTCCGATTTATCTTTTCCGTCAAAAGCCAATCCATCTTTTATGCTAGAAGTATTTTTAAAAATCACCGCCTGCTTTTTTTGCGTTTGTGCATTTTTTGCAAGTATATAAATTTTGTCTTTTAAATCAAAATGCGGGTTGTTTTCATTTTCTTTTAATATGCCAGCTAGGTCAATTATTTCTACACTGCCTCTTATTGTTTTTAAATCAATATCTTTTGCCGCTCCTGAAAATGCAAAAGGAAAATCTTCTTTCTCCAAAGAATACATTATATCTCCAATTACTAAATAGTTTTCATTGCCAATTTCTCTCCCTTCATTCACATCAAATGCTTGCACATAATTTTTATTGGCTGCAAATGTTTCTAGCCCTGCGTTTTTAAATTCTTTTTCAATAAACTCATACGCTAATTTTTCTCCAGCAGTACCTGTTCTTCTACCTTCTAATTTATCATCCGACAAAAAAGTAATTGTTTTCTTTAAATTACCTATTACAATTTTATCTGCTTTGTTTATTTTTTGTGCACATAGCGTTTGCGTTAAAAATATTAAGCCCACTAAAATATATCTCATCATGCTATCTTTTAAGCAAAGATAATTCACTCCATATTTAAATATTGTAAAAATTAAGCCATAAGCCTTTTAAAGCCTTTAATTCTTTAATTCGTAAGGTACACAAAATGAGATTTCTTACTTTTGCACAACTTTTAAGCATATAAACTATCTGTTGAGTAAAAATGTAAACATAGCACTAGTAGGAAATCCCAATAGCGGTAAAACATCTTTGTTTAATGCACTTACGGGGCTTAACCAGCAGGTAGGCAATTTTCCTGGTGTAACCGTAGATAAAAAAACAGGTAGTTGCAAAATTTCTGATAACATTAATGCTACCATAATTGATTTACCAGGCACTTATAGTCTTTATCCAAAGCGCTCCGATGAATGGGTAGCATACAATGTACTTATGGGTGAGGATGGCGATATAAAACCAGACATGATTGTGTTGGTTGCTGATGCAAGTAATCTTAAAAGAAATTTATTATTTTGCTCTCAAATTATAGATTTAAAAATACCTGTTGTTATAGCTTTTACCATGACTGATATGGCCAGTAAAAATGGCACAAAAATAGATATTGCTGGCATGGAAAGAGAACTTGGCGTACCCATTGTTTCTATTAACCCACGAAAAAATAAAGGTATAACAGCATTAAAAAAATCAATAGAATATTTATCAGATAATTTACAAAATGTACCCGTAAGAGATTTTATAGAAGAAAATAGTTTAAATACAAATGCCATACATGAAGCAAAAAAAATAATGCCCAATGCTAGTCATTATAAGCTGCTGCATTACTTAATAAACAATGAACATTTTTCTTTTACTGCTTCGCAAACAGGGCAAATAGAAAAGATAAAAGCAGACAATAATTTTAATCCTACCAAAACACAGGCAGAAGAAATTATGCAACGTTATGGGCGCATAAAGCAAATTATGCAGCAGACAGTGGTGGAAAGCGACCCCTTACAAAAATCTTTGCTTACCGAAAAATTAGATGACATTTTTCTTCATCGCATTGGGGGATATGTAATTTTATTGGCGGTATTGTTTGTAATGTTCCAATCTGTTTATTGGCTAGCACAATTTCCCATGGATGGTATAGAGTGGACATTTGGAAAACTAAGCGGATGGATATTTACTGTATTGCCACAAGGTTGGTTTAGCGATTTATTTGTAAATGGAATATTAGCAGGACTTAGTGGTATATTGGTTTTTATACCACAAATAATGATTTTGTTTGGCGTAATAACCTTACTAGAAGATACAGGCTACATGGCTCGTATAAGTTTTCTTACAGATAAACTAATGCGAAAAGTAGGCTTGAATGGCAAAAGTGTAATGCCAATGATAAGCGCTTATGCATGCGCTGTGCCAGCCATTATGAGTGCAAGAAATATTGAAAATAAAAAAGAGCGATTACTCACCATTATGATAACGCCGCTCATGAGTTGTAGTGCACGTTTGCCTGTTTATACTATTTTAATCGCACTCGTTATTCCATCAAAATTATATTTTGGATTTTTAAGTTTACAAGGTTTGGTAATGATGTTACTTTACTTGCTAGGGACAGTGTTAGCTTTGGTTGTAGCGTGGGTTATGAAATGGTTTATAAAAAGTACGGAGCGTAGTTTTTTTATTTTAGAATTGCCAAAATACCGAGCACCACGTTGGAAAAACATTTTAGTAACCATGGTAGAAAAAGCAAAAATATTTGTGGTAGATGCTGGTAAAGTTATTATGATTATTAGTTTGTTGCTTTGGGTGTTGAGTACATTTGGCTCCGCAGAAAGAATGAGAGCGGTTACCACAAAGTATGACGCTTTAGTTTTAGCCTCTCCTTTACAAAAAGATATTCTAGAAAAAGAAAGAAAAACAGCATTACTCCAAAACTCTTATGCCGGCATATTGGGTAGCTTTATAGAACCTAGCATACGCCCACTTGGCTACGATTGGAAAATTGGCATAGCACTCATTACATCATTTGCAGCAAGAGAAGTTTTTGTAGGAACCATGGCCACACTTTATTCCGTAGGCGATGGCGCAGATGAAAATAGCAATACGCTTCGGCAAAAAATGGCTGCTGCTAAAAGACCCGATAGCACTAAAGTATATGACCTAGCTACCGGCTTATCGCTTCTTATTTTTTATGTAATAGCCATGCAATGCATGAGTACCCTCGCCATTGTAAAAAGAGAAACAAAATCTTGGAAATGGCCTATTATTCAATTTGTGTATATGACAGGGCTGGCGTATTTGTTTAGTTGGATTACATATCAGCTATTTTCTTAAATTACTACAGTCAAAACATTGCTGTGTTAAAAAACTAAAACTATTTCAACACATCCAACACCTTAAACATCTTACTAGCTACTTCCCCACCCTTACCATTAAAATTATTTACCAAAAAAGAAAAAATATAACTGCTGCCATCTTTAGCGGTGTGGTAACCACAAAAGCCTTTTACGTTTGTTATGCTGCCACTCTTCATTGTCATACCATTATAAACAGGTAGTGCTTGTACAAAATATTTGTACCAATCTTTTGTAGCGGCATATTTTAATACTTCTACTTGCGCATGAGTAGTTACTCTGTTTAATGGAGATAAACCAGAGCCATCAAACATATTCAATTCGTTTTTGTCAATCCCTTTTGCAATCCAAAAAGATTTTACAACTGCTACACCACTATCTGCATTCGCTTTTACATTTCGCCCCATTGTTTTTAGTAAAGCTTCTCCATATAAGTTTATACTTTTTTTATTAAACCAATAAATAATAGAGTCTAATGTAGGAGAATAATGTGTATGTAAATTCAAATAATCTCTTGCATCAATTACTTGTTGAAATGGTTTTGCAAGCTCCATTTTATAATCTTCTACGCCATTTGTTTTTATGCCTTTTTGTTTTAATGTAAAAGATAAATCCGATAACATTGTTTTTGCTGGTTCATTATCTGCTGCAGCTATGGTAAATTTTTGCTCGCCTACAGGTATGCTACCCGTGAGCACCCACATGTTGCCTTGTGTAGGTAAGTAACAATAAGCATTATCTCCACTGCCTTTTGGTCCTGCTTTTAGTTCGTTTATAAATATTTTGTTGGTTGGAGAAACCACTTTTACTTCATTATCTTTTTCTGAATTTAATACAATATCAAATTGATTTTCTTTCCAGTTTAAAACATTGGCAGCAGCACCATAATAATTGCCTATATCTTGCATTATCCATCCATCGGGTATAGCTTGGTAAGGGTAGGTTCTATAATTAAATGATAATGGTTGTGTAATTTGTTTAATTCCTTTTTTTTGTACTGCATTTACAAATGCATTTAGTATTTGATAACTTTTTGTAGTGCTGTATCTGTTACTGCCAAATGTTGGGTCTCCGTCTCCAATAATATATAAATTTCCTTGCAATACGCTATCGCTTATGTCTCCTACAGTTTGCAATATTGTTTTGTATTTAAAATCTTTTTTAAGCAATTCAAAAGCAGTAACACTGGTTATTATTTTTTGGGTGGATGCTGGTGCTAAACCTACTCTTGCATTTTTTTCAAAAACTACTTTTCCTGTTTTGGCATCTATCACATACAATGCACTTATGGCATACGCTAGTTGTGGGTCATTTTCAAATTGAGCAAAGGCTGCTTGTAGTTTTTGGGGGATTGTTTGTGCAAAAAGTATAGATGGTAAAAATAAAAAGAGTAAATAAAATATGCGTTTCATTTTTTAAGGTTTAGTGAAACGAAGGTATTTATTTTGGAATAAATGCAGTAAGTTTCCCACAAAGCCCACAAAGAAGCTCAAAGAAAAATTCTGTTTCGGCGGGGTTTTCACTCCCAAAATATAACAGATATCTGCCATTGTTTTAGACATTAGTACAAAATATTTTTTATGAAGCTAAAGAGCAAATACAGTAAGGTTATTTTTACTCTAATATTTTATTAAAAGCTATCAAAATTATTACACAGTAAAAATGTGGTTTTTATTTTTATTTAATAGCATCACCCTTTTATGGTATAAATTATAAAAACATTATATTTACTTTTACAATATGACTTTAAAACTGCTTACCATATTATTCCTCCTTAGCCCACTAGCTGTGCTATGTCAATATACGGGAGGGGGCAATGATGGTTTTGCAATTACATTTTTACCCAAAACAAACATTACAGACGATAATGCTTTTAGAGGTGGGTCAGATGATGGTTTTGGCAATACACTTTTACTTAAAACAAACATTACAGAGGATAATGCTTTTAAAGGTGGTGCGGATGATGGTTTTGCAAATACATTTTTATCCAAAACAAACATAACAGATGCAACTGCTTTTAAAGGTGGTGGTGATGATGGTTTTGCAAATACATTTTTACCCAAAACAAACATAAGAGATGCAACTGCTTTTAAAGGTGGTAATGATGATGGATTTGCCAATATATTTTTAACTAGAACAAACTTAACAGATGCTACTGCTTTTAGAGGAGGTAATGATGATGGTTTTGCAAATACATTTTTAGCTAAAAAAACTATTACAGATATAAATGCATTTAGAGGTGGCATTGGCAGAGGCGAAACCCAGTTTAAACTTGTACCCGTAACATGCGATGGAACTACTGTTACATGGAACGGTAGCGTAAGCAACGCATGGGAAAATCCCGATAACTGGATTTGTGGTATTATGCCCAATATTGGTAGTATTGTTATTATACCATTTGGAGTACCCAACTACCCACGTGTAAATGCAAACTTTGAAATAAAAACACTTTTTGTAAACGCCAATGCTAGTATTGTGATTATGTCTGGGGTATTATTTAAATTAAACGGACAATAAAAAGTTAATCGTTATCAGCACTTAAAAAAGGAAGCATTTTGAATTAGCGAATAAGTATTAACCAAAAAAAATATATACCAAAAAATAAAAAAGTATGAAAAAACTATTATTTATTACTGCAATTGTTTTTTCTTGTGTAGGAGTAAAAGCAAACAACATTCAAATAAGCAATGTAAGTGTGGTACCTACCAACAATACTATAAAATTTGATGTGAGTTGGGATAATAGCTGGCGTAGTAGTTTGTTAAATAATTGGGATGCAGCTTGGGTGTTTTTTAAATACAAAAATGTAAATGGAGCATGGCAGCATATGTACCTAACCAATATAGGCAACACTATCCCATCGGGTTTTACTTCATCTATAGCTACTAGCCCATTTGGAGTAGGTACATTTTTGTATAGATCTGCTGCAGGTAGCGGCACTTCAACTTTAACTAATGTAGAGCTTGGTATTGAAGCTGCTCAAGCTACGGGTATTTTTGATATAAGTGCTTATTGTATAGAAATGGTTTACGTACCACAAGCTTCTTTTTATGTGGGTGATGGAGTTTCTGATGGTAGTTATTTTCCTGTTACCAATATTGCCAGTAATATTACAACTTTAGTTGATCCTTTAGCTACTCCAACTTCTATCAGTTCCACCACTTTTCCAAATGGCTATAATGCTTTTTATTGTATGAAGTATGAGTTAAGCCAAGGAGGATACAGAGATTTTTTAAATTCCTTAACGTATAATCAACAAGTTTCGCATATTGTACCGTTACCAACTATATCTTCTGGTAGTGCAGCTTTAGTCAATTTATTTAGAAATACGATAAGAATAAAAACACCAGGAGTAATAGCCACCCCTACAAACACCCCTGCAGTATTTGGTTGCGATGCTAATAACAATGGCATTTACGACGAAGCAACAGATGGTGAATGGGTTGCCTGCAATTATTTAAACTGGGTAGATCATGCAGCATATTTATATTGGGCGGGGCTAAGGCCATTAACAGAATTAGAATTTGAAAAAACAGCACGGGGTATTTTATTACCCGTTAGTAATGAATATGCTTGGGGTAATAGTTTTATTAACACAACACCTTTTACTTTTTCAAATTTAAATGAGGCATCAGAAATTGTAACAAATGCAGCTGCTAGCCCACTTGGCAATTCGGTAAATGGCGGCACAGTTGGATCAGGACCACTTAGAAATGGCATATTTGCTACTGCAACCAGCAACAGGATTAGCAGTGGTGCTGGTTTTTATGGAGTAATGGAATTAACTGGCAATTTATATGAAAGAGTTGTTAGTACAAGGGTAGCTACTGGTTTGGCTTACAAAGGAGATCACGGAACTGGGGTATTGTCTAGCAATGGTTTTGCAGGCAATGGTATCACTAATATTTTTTGGCCAAATATTAATACAGTTAATTTTTATATTGATGGGACTGTTTTTAGTTCAAGTTTAATTGATAAAGGTGGAAGTATTCAACCTACAAGCCTTAATTATTTAAAAACAAGCGATCGATACCCATTTAGCCCAACTACTAGGGAAAGATATACTGGAGTAAGAGGATGTCGCTCGGCACAATAAAAATTTGCTGTGCTGGCAGGGTTTTCATACAATTAAACCTTGTAGTATAAAAGTAGTAACTGTGAAACACCGACACAGAAAAGAAATATAAAGTATTAAAGATTAAAACTTCAAGTATCGCAGCGTGTCGGGGTTTCGTAACAAGCTTTCATTATAATATATTTTGTCTGCTTACGAGAACCCCGCCAAGGCAGTAACCTTTATAACAAATATTATTTTCTACATCATATTCAGTTGCTTCATTCTTTTATCCAACAAAACTACATACTCCTCTTTCATTTCATCAGGTAAAAAACTTTTATACACTACTTCTTTCATTTCTAAACCACAGTAATAAAAATTTTCCAAAGTTTTATCTAACAATTTTTTTGTAAGATGATTGGTTTCATATGCCGCCAAAAAATCAGCATAATTCAAATTACTTTTTTTACCATTTAATGTAAGTGCTAGTTCTTCTTTATCGTTTTTATTTACCAATGCGGTGCTTAGCATATCGTATGCTGGGGCTAGTGTGTATTTGCCTTTTTCGGCTGTTTCCAACAACGAAAAGTTTTTTAAATGCATATCTGCATTGCCAGTTAAAAAACTAAATAATACATACTCATAAAAATTGGTAACATCTAACAAAGGCGTACTGCTATACTTTAGTAAAGCCTTGGCTACTTGCTCGTGGCTGCCTTTGTATTTATCCTCTGTTAAACGTTCTGTAAGTTGGCACATATCTTCCATATGGTACATATCTTCCCTACTTCTATCTACTCTTTTTGTTAAATAGCATAGTGTATTATCTTTTAAATAAAATAGCGTATGTGGCACTGCTTGCAAGCCACATACTTTTGCCATATGCATGGTACAATCTTCTAGCACTGGTAAGCATTGGTAATAATCGCTTGGTGGCTTTAGTATATAATCGCCATATAGCCCCACTATGGTTAATTTTTTTACAAGGTTTTTATCTTGCTTACGATACCAACTTAGGCTAACCTTTGGCTGCACGCCTGTTACTGCCATATTGTTTTTTAAAAACTGCTCCGCCAATTCTTTTAATCCTTCTTTATTATAATCTAAAGTGGGCACATAAGCCTGACCAAAAAACTTTTTGCAACAAGCTGTATGGTAGTTACCTTCTTCTTTACTTTGCATAGAGCTATAGCAATACAAACATTTTTTTGCATTGTCACTATATGCTACAGCAGGTTCTGCCACAACATTTTTTGCTGTTTTATAAAGTGGGTTTTTATTTTTATAATTTTTCATAATAATGCGACGAATGCACAAATAATGTTTTTACTATTTTCACGAACCTGCTAAACGAAAAGCGAATGCACGAATATTTTCTACTTCTTAATTAATAATTCCTAATTTTTAATTTACTATTTCTTGCACACTCACCGCACCTATGCAATTTTTGCAGCATACCAATAATATACCAAACCTATCTCTGCTATTTATTTTCCAATTGGTTTCAGCTATATCTAGCAACCAACCCTCGGGTATTAAGCCATCAAAAAATGGAAACAATACATTGCTTTTATATGCTTCTTTTTTTATAGGCAATGTTTTACTTACAGCAAATGCATTATTGTTATGCGTATAATTTTCATCATACTCAAACTGGTAGCCACTGTCAGTTTCTGTTAGTAACCCTGCAAATACATTATGCAGGTATATTTTTGCACTTCTATTCATTTTCAAATAAGTTTTCTATTGGCGCTAGGCTAGCACCAAATAATAATAACACATCGTTTACTTTATCCATACGCAAGGTTTTCTTGCCTTGCTCCAAATCTCTTACAAAGCGTAAGCCCACGTTTGCTTTTTGGGCAAGCTCGGGCTGTGTAATTTTTGCCAACTTTCTTTTTTGTTTTACAAATTGCGACAGTTTATTTTCTTTCATAATTATACCCTTATTAATACAAATATACATTTTTATTAATTAATTATACCCTTAAAGTACATAATTTATAATTTTATTAATATTTTATACCTTTAATAGCATAAATAATATTTTAAGTTTATTTTTATACCCAAATAGGTATAATTATTTTTTAATACTAAGTAAGTTCATTAATGTAGAAGTTTGATGAGCATATCGTCTTAGATCTGTGTAATTTTACTTTTGTACTTTATTATTTTATTACATGAAAAAATTCGGTCTTATTGGTTATCCACTTGGTCACTCTTTCTCTAAAAAATATTTTGAAGATAAATTTGCAAACGAAAAATTAGATGACTGTGCTTTTGAATTGTTTCCGTTAAAAGAAATACATGAGTATGAATTTTTAAAAGTAGCACACAAAGATTTGTGTGGACTAGCGGTTACGATACCTTATAAAGAAGCTGTAATGGCATACCTCAGCAATATTAGTGCAGATGCTAAAGCAATAGGTGCTGTTAATTGCATTAAATTTTTTGGCAATAAAACAATGGGCTACAATACCGATGTGGTTGGTTTTGAAAAATCATTATTGCCATTATTAGTACCACATCATACAAAGGCATTGGTGCTTGGCACAGGTGGTGCATCTAAAGCTGTACAATATGTTTTAAAAAAACATGGTGTAATTTTTTTGCTCGTAAGCAGAAATAAAACAGACACAAGCAATACCATTACTTATGCAGAAATTAATGCAGAAATTTTAAATGAACATACTTTAATTATAAATACTACACCACTTGGCATGACACCCAATGAAGATGCAATGCCTGCTATTCCTTATGAAGCCCTTACTGCTAGGCATTTACTGTACGACCTTATTTACAAACCCGAAAAAACTACATTTTTACAAGAAGGAGAGAAAAAAGGCTGCGTTATAAAAAATGGTTTCGAAATGCTGATAATACAAGCAGAAGAAAATTGGAAAATATGGAATGAGAATATGGAACGCTGATAACGCAGCTGAATAAGATTTTATTATGATTTTTTATAGGTATTAATAGTTTGTAATTTAGTATGCAAACTAAACTTCTAAACCCTCTAAACTCGGATGTTGGAGCGTAACGAAACCTTACTAAATTACTAAACGAATAATACGTACATTATTTTTTTCTATTATTTTTATACATTTTTTCATACTTGTCTATCCAATCTTTTACTGTCATTTTTGATGCAAGCTCACCTATTAATTTATATGGTATATCTTCCATTTTTTTAAATCGAATACAGCTTTTACCCAAATCTATTTTTTTGGATACTTGTTTTGCATATTCTTCAAGAAACCAATCAAGTAATTTTTCATCGCTATATACACCCATATTATACACTGATACAAAGTTTTTTTGCGAAGCTATATTCATAAAAGGCAATGGTAAGTGTGGTGTACAATGATACCCATCTGGATAGAGACTATGCGGCACTACATACCCAATCATACCATACGACATGCATTCTTCAAAACCTTTAGGTATATTTTTTTTAATTTCTTTTCTAAGTTTTGTTATGGCATCTTTTCTATCGATTGGTAGAGATGCAATGTATTCATCTATTGTCGTGGCCTTGCTTTGCATGGTATAAATTATATTTAGCGAATGTAATTATTTTATTAAAAAGGGCAGTAAAAAAATATTTTCCCAAATTGGGAACAAATGTTATATTTGTAAAAATTGTTGCCTTGAGAATAATTGCTAAAAAGACATTGCGGGAATTTTGGGAAACGCATACAGATTGTGAGCAACAATTAAAATCTTGGTATCAGGAAGCAACTAAGGCAATATGGAATAATCCAAATGATATAAAAGATGAATATCCTAATGCAAGTATTGTTTCAAATAATAGAATAGTGTTCAATATAAAGGGGAATCATTATCGATTAATCGTTAAAATTAATTACGATTATAAAATTGTTTGGATACGATTTATTGGTACACATGCCGAATACGATAATGTTAATGCAAAAACGATTTAAATATGACTATTAAGCCAATTAAAACAAATAAAGATTATCAACTTGCCATGGCAAGACTTGAAAAAATATTTGACGCCAAAAAGACAACGAAGGAAGGCGATGAGTTAGAAATATTAAGCATTCTTATAGATAATTACGAGAACAAAAATTTCCCAATTGCATTGCCAGACCCTGTGGAGGCCATTAAGTTTAGAATGGAACAACTGGGTTATACGCAAACTGATTTAGCAAATGTAGTAGGGCTAAAAAGTAGAGCTAGTGAAATCTTAAATAGAAAAAGAAAACTTACTTTAGAAAATATTAGAGAGCTACATGAACAAATGCATATACCTACAGATGTATTGATACAGTCGTATTAATAATAGCTAAGGCATTAACCATGGTCCCAAAATATGCATCCACAAAATATAACCACTTATACCTCCTACAAAACCTGCGGCAATAAATATTTTTCTTTGCGCAAGTGGTACAAATTTAAAAACAACAATGCTACAAATAATTAATCCTACTAAAGCTGTAAAAAAAGGAACTGTAAAGTTTCTTGTATTGAGATAATACGATAAATAAAACTCATCACCGCTAAACGTTTTTTTACCCGTAAAAATCATTAGTGAAAATGCTAAGGAGAAATTCATAACTTGCCGTAGCCAAAATAATGATAGGAATATTATTAACCATTTTTTCCAATTTAATGTTGATGCCGCAAAATATTTTTTTCCATAAATGATTAATACAATAAATCCAATAGTGCCAGTGAGCATGGTTTGCAATGGGCCCCATAGAGTAGTATATATCATTTTCCCAGTATGAATATTTGCTAAATATTCATATCTTTTTCTTAAAGGAAACTCTTTATTTGCAACAATATCCTTTTCATATTTTACAACTATTAGATTTATTTCATTTGAAATAGAGTCATCACCATAATCTACAGATTGATAATGCAAACTTGGTTGCATACCTAAATATTTTGCTGCAAAATAATGCCCAAACTCATGCGTTTGAGTACCTATTATTGTAAAGGCAATAAAGGTAAAAACCAAAGAAATAAAAAGCTTAAGTTTCATAGTTTGGCTAGCTTATCTATAAATATAGTTTTAAAATTTGGTTTTACTTTTTTGCATTTTTATTAATTCTTTTTTTATAAACCCATTTTCAAAATAGTGGTACAAATTTTTCCCTGGGCAGCTAGTTTGAGTAGAAAAATCTTTGTGAGTAGCTAGTGAATCTATTGGAATATTATATTTTGTAGCACAGTATTCTATTGTTTGTATAAGTGCTTTTAGTTGCGCAGCTGGCACAGCGTCTTCATTAAGATTTCCGAGGCAGCAAATAAGTAAATGTTCTGTAGGGCTGTACTCCGTAGAAGTTTCTCCTACAGTGTAAACACTTCGCCCTTCATACACTTTACCATTAGGCGCTATCAAAAAATGATAAGGAATATCCGTCCAATTTTTTTCAGCCCCCATACCCCATTTTTGTATGGCATTTATTTTCTTTACTGCATCTGCATTTATAGGCAGTTTAGTGCCTTCGTGGTGCACTGTAATTCTAATGGGTATATGTGTCTTAAATGGTTTTGCTTCTTGTGCGTTCCAACTGCTACGTGGTTCTATATTTTCGTAACTAAATTTTGTAATTGTTTTTGTACTTCTGCACCCATAAAGCATGAGTATAAAAAAAAATGAGGGTATTAAAAAGGGGGTATTTATTTTTTTTATCATTAGTACAATATGCTGTTTTCAAAAATGTAAGTTAACCCTTTTGGAAAATAAAAAATGGGTTGCTAACTTATAAAAAGCTGACAACCCAAAACTATTTATTAAAAAATGTAACAATCGAAAATCACCAGTCTAGATACTCAATACTGAGTACTCAATACTAGTTAGCCCCATGGCAAGCCTTATACTTCTTCCCACTACCACAAGGACAAGCATCATTTCTTCCAATTTTTGGATCTACTCTAATTGGTTCTTGCTTCACCGCTTCGCCACCACCACTTGGGTCGTAGTAATCATTTTGGTTGGCAGCATAATCTTCACCTGCTGCATCTATTTGCGCTTTGTTCATATTCATTTTGCGCATATCCGTTTTTTGTTCTTTACCTTCTTTTATACTACCAGCATTCGTTTGTTCCATTGGTATACCTGCATGGCTGAGAAAACTTACTATATCCTTGTTAGATTTTTCATCCATTTGCTTAAAGGCAGCAAATGCTTCTATCTTATAAATTACCAATGGGTCTTTTTGCTCGTAACCCGCTGTTTGCACACTGTGGCGTAAGTCGTCCATTGCACGAAGGTGTTCTTTCCAAGCATCATCTATGGTAGCAAGTGTAATACTTCTTTCCAATGCGTTACCCAACTCTGCACCATTTGAAGCAAGATACTTATCAAGATTAGCCAATGCTTGAATACCCTTTTTACCGTCAGTAAAAGGCACAGCTACATTTTCTATATGGTTGCCTTGCTCCTTGCGAATGTTTCCAATAATAGGCATTGTTTGTTCACCTAACGCAGTTTTCTTTTTATTATAATGCGCAATGGCTTCTTGGTATAATTTTTCAGCAAGTTCATTTGCATTTACTTTATCTAGTTCTTCTTGAGTTATGCTGGTGTCCATCGCAAAATTGGAAATAGCAGCTAATTTCAATCCTTCTATGTCGGCTGTTTCTTTAAAATTATGTATCAAATTTTCTGCTACAGAATAGAAAGAATTGTCTAAATCTAAAGCCAATCTTTCTCCAAATAATGCATGGTTTCTTTTACCATAAACTACATTACGTTGCTTGTTCATTACATCATCATACTCTAATAATCTTTTACGAGTACCAAAGTTATTTTCCTCTACTTTTTTCTGTGCACGCTCTATACTTTTTGTAATCATGCTATGTTGAATAACCTCGCCTTCTTTATACCCCATCCTATCCATTAAACCTGCTATTCTTTCAGAGCCAAACATACGCATCAAATCATCTTCCAACGATACATAAAAAATAGACGACCCTGGATCACCCTGTCTGCCTGCACGCCCACGTAGCTGCCTATCTACACGCCTACTTTCGTGACGCTCCGTACCTACAATAGCTAAACCACCAGCTTCTTTCACGCCTGGCCCTAGCTTTATATCTGTACCCCTACCAGCCATATTGGTAGCAATAGTAACAGCACCCGCAAACCCCGCCTCAGCTACTACTTGCGCCTCTCTGCTATGCTGCTTTGCATTAAGTACATTGTGCGGAATATTTTTTTGCTTCATCATTCTGCTCACCAACTCACTCACATCTACCGATGTGGTACCTACAAGTGTAGGACGACCAGCAGCCCTATTTTTTTCTACCTCTTCTATTACGGCTTTGTATTTTTCTCTTACAGTTTTATACACAAAATCTTCTCCATCTATTCTTACTGCTTTTACATTGGTAGGAATAGAAACCACATCTAATTTATAAATACTCCAAAGCTCTGCAGCCTCTGTTTCCGCAGTACCCGTCATACCCGCAAGCTTATGGTACATTCTAAAATAATTTTGCAATGTAACCGTAGCATAGGTTTGCGTAGAAGCTTCAATTTTTACACTCTCTTTTGCCTCTAGTGCTTGGTGCAAACCATCGGAGTATCTTCTACCTTCCATTATACGACCCGTTTGCTCATCTACAATTTTTACTTCATCTTCCACAACGATATACTCTTTATCTTTATCAAATAAAGTGTATGCTTTTAATAATTGCTGTATAGTGTGAATACGCTCCGATTTCATAGAGTACTCTGTCAATAAATTATCCTTACGTTGCAGCTTTTCTTCCGCAGACAAATCTGTTTTTTCTATCTCCGCTATTTTGGTAGAAATATCTGGAATAATAAAAAATTCTGGGTCTTCGCCATTCCTTGTGATAAGATTAAGTCCATTTTCTGTAAGTTCTACTTGGTTATTTTTTTCATCAATGCTAAAGTATAATTCTTCATCTACTTTAGGCATTTGCTTCTGTTGGTCAGCCAAATAATAGTTTTCACTTTTTTGAAGTTTTACCCTATTTCCCTCCTCACTTAAGAATTTAATTAACGCACCATTTTTTGGTAACCCACGGTGAGCACGCATCAAAGCCAATCCTCCATCTTTAGGGTCGTCATTGCCTTCTGCTATTTTCTTTTTTGCTTCTATTAAAAAACCGTTCACCACTTTGCGTTGGGTTTCCACTAGTTTTTCAATGCGAGGTTTAAGGTCAAAAAACTGTTGTGTATTATCGCTATGTCCAATAGGACCAGATATAATCAATGGCGTACGAGCATCATCTATCAATACACTATCCACCTCATCTACCATGGCATAATGGTGTTTGCGTTGTACCATTTCATCGGGGCTATGCACCATATTATCTCTTAAGTAATCAAAACCAAATTCGTTATTGGTACCATAAGTTATATCTGCATTGTAGGCTTTTCTACGAGCATCGCCATTTGGTTCGTGCTTGTCTATACAATCCACACGCAAGCCAAGCCATTCAAATATTGGCCCATTCCATTCGCTATCTCTTTTTGCTAAGTAATCGTTCACAGTTACAATATGTACACCTTCGCCTGCAAGTGCATTCAAATATGCTGGTAATGTACTCACGAGGGTTTTACCTTCACCTGTTGCCATTTCGGCAATTCTGCCAGAGTGCAATACTGCACCACCAATCAACTGTACATCGTAATGCACCATATTCCATGTAACCAAATTGCCAGCGGCGTTCCAACTATTTTTATGGATAGCATTGTTGCCGTCTATGGTTACATTTTTATTTTGCGTAGCTAGTTCTCTATCTAAATCTGTAGCGGTAGAAGTAAGCGTTTCGTTTTCTTTAAACCTACGACTTGTTTCCTTTACTACGGCAAAAGCTTCTGGTAAAAGTTCTTTTAGTACTTCTTCTATTTTTTCGTTTCGCAGTTTAGTTATTATATCTATTTCTTTGTAGATAGCATCTCTCCCTCCAATATCTGCTGCTCCTAATTTTTCTGCATCATCTTTTTTGTTTTGTATATCAGTGTCAATCGCTTTCAGATATTCTTGAATACGGTTTTTAAATTCTATCGTTTTGCTACGCAATTGATCATTGGAAAGCGATTGGTATTCTGCAAAAAAACGATTGGTTTTTTCTACCTCTGGCGAAATTTTCTTTACATCTTTTTCGCTTTTGTTACCACCAAACATTTTAGAAATAAATGAGAGCATAAATATGTTTTATTATAAAAGTTATTGTTTTGATTCCGTTACTTGTCAAATATGGTGCTTGTGTTTGTTTTTAGCCAAAATGACAGTATTTTCCAATTTTTATATTGGGTTGCAAATGTACAAATAAGTTTTGGGGAAATGGTAGGGTTGGTTTTTAGTAACAATTTATCTTTTTTAAGCTAAATTGCATCAAATAATTAAGAAAAATGAAACAAGTCACCCTACATATACCAAATAATAAATATCCTCATTTTATTGAGCTAGCCAAGAGTATTAAGTATGTGAAAAAGATTGATGAAGAGGAAATTGATGGAGAATACAAGCCATTAACTAAAAAACAAGTCTTGGATGGGTTAAAAGAAGCCGTAAAAGAAATGAATTTGGTAAATAAGGGAAAACTAAAAGCCAGAGGCGCAATGGAACTTTTCAATGAATTATAAAGTATTAACCATAGCGCACTTTGATAAAGCAATCAAAAGATTGGTTAAAAAGTTTCCCTCTTTAAAAATGGAATATTTGTCTTTAGTTGAAAGCCTGATTATTAACCCTAAACAAGGAGTTGACTTAGGCAAAAACTGTTACAAAATACGAATTGCAATAGCATCAAAAAGAAAAGGTAAAAGTGGTGGCGCTAGAGTAATTACATATCTTAAAATTAAAAATAAAACAGTGTATCTCTTAGATATTTACGACAAATCTGAGAAAGAAAATATAAGCGATAATGATTTATCAGACCTATTAAATGAACTGGATTAATCCAATTTGCTGAATATTTAACTTCTAAATTCTCAATCCCAATAATTTTATAACTTACGAATTCTATTGCAATTTTACGCTCTTTTTTCCGTACTTTTGCGCCTTTAAAAACGCAGATACTTAAATAACAATAGCATGAGCGGTGCATTAAAAGAAGTAAGAACCCGAATAAAGAGTGTACAAAGTACCCAACAAATTACCAAAGCCATGAAAATGGTGAGTGCAGCAAAACTTCGTCGTGCACAAGATGCCATTACGCAAATGCGCCCATATGCACACAAATTGCAAGAAATGCTTAGCAATATTGTAAGTGGTAGTGGTGGAGATATGACCATGACTTTGGCTACAGAAAGAGCAGTAGAAAAAGTAATGGTAATAGTAGTAACGAGTGACCGTGGTCTTTGTGGTGGTTATAATAGCAATCTTATTAAATTGGCAAAATCATTGTTGGTAGATAAATATGCTACACAACATGCTAAAGGAAATGTGTCTTTTTTACCTATTGGCAAAAAAGGATATGAGCATTTTAGCAAAAATGGCTTTAAAGTAGTAGATAACTTTTGGGATATTTTTACAGGTTTAAGTTTTGAAAAAGTACAAGCTGCCGCAAAATATGCCATGAATGCATTTGCAAATGGCGAGGTAGATAAAGTAGAATTGATTTTTAGCGAATTTAAAAATGCTGCTACACAAGAATATATTGCAGAGCAATTTTTACCAGTACAAAAGGCTGCTGCAACTACTTCTAAAGTAAATGCAGATTTTATTTACGAGCCAAGCAAAGAAGTATTGGTAACTGAGTTAATGCCAAAAATATTGAACACACAATTATTTAAAGCAGTATTAGACGGCAATGCAAGTGAGCATGGTGCACGTATGACAGCTATGGATAAAGCAAGTGACAATGCAAACGAATTATTAAAATCATTGAAGATAAGCTACAACCGAGCAAGGCAAGCGGCTATTACAACAGAGCTTAGTGAGATTGTGAGTGGAGCGGCGGCGTTGAATGGATAGAAAGCAATGAGGAAATGAAACAATTTGCAGATGTGCAAAATTGTGATAAATGAATTTCATAAATTAAAAAACTTAACTTAATAAGATAAAGAGATAGTGTTACAAGTCTGCGTGTTCTAACATTTGCATATTTGCCCATTTGCCTTTTTGCCCATTTGTTTTCATGGAAATATCTCAAATTATACCACATATAGAAGCATTAATTTTTGCTAGCGATAAAGCATTATCTGCAGCAGAAATTACAGAGCTTATAAATACTGCACTTGGTTTTATAGAAGACCGTGCAGATACAGAGCAAGTGCAAGCAGCTATTGATGGTATTAAAGAAAAATACGATAGCGAGTTTTATGCATTTGAGCTAAAACAAAGTGGCGGCGGATGGCAGTTTCTTACAAAGCCAGAATACCACAAAACAGTTGCATTAATAAACGGCGATAAATTTATAAAAAGATTATCTACCGCATCTCTTGAAACCCTTAGTATCATTGCATATAAGCAACCGATTACTAAAAGCGAAATAGAAAGTATACGTGGAGTAAACTGCGACTATGCAGTACAAAAATTACTAGAAAAAGATTTAGTAATCATTAGTGGGAGAAATGAAGATGCTGTTGGTAAGCCATTAATTTATTCTACCTCTAAATCCTTCATGGATTATTTTGGTATAAACAGTGCAGATGAATTACCAAAAATAGATGAAGTGATGATGGAAGAAATGGTAAGAGCTACACAAGTAAGTGATGTGGAACAAGATGAAGAAACAGTACATATACATGATGTTGTGGGTGAAGCCGGTGAGTTACACATTACAGAAGGAGAAGTACCTACACATATACATGTGGAAGCACATGACGCAGGAGTGACTTTGGTAGAAGAAAATATTGAAGAAGAAATTTTGGTAGAGACCGAAAACATAGCAGAAATAAAACAGGATAAACAGAACGAAGACGAAGAGGAAGCATCGTAAAATATCATTGTACAAAAGATTTTTTATAGAAAGCATTCCTAACGGGGTGCTTTTTTTGTAGCCTAACTTCGCTATCATCTCCGAGTAATTCCCCTCCTTGGAGGGGTGGCTGCCAAAGGCAGACGGGGTGGGCAAAAGCCACAAAAATAACATAAAAGCGCAATAAAATAAAAGAACCAAAAAACAATTAAACAGTATAACAATTAAACAATGAACCATCTTTCACACGAACATCTCAGCAACCTTGCAAGCCAATACGGCACACCATTGTACGTTTATAATGCCGAAAGCATAAAAACACAATACGAAAAACTTACACATGCATTTAGAAATAGCGATGCCAAGTTTTTTTATGCTTGTAAATCGCTTACCAATGTAAATGTATTGCGTTATGTACGTTCGCTTGGTGGCTCTCTCGATTGTGTAAGTGTAAACGAAGTAAAACTTGGGTTGATAGCTGGTTTTCCAAAAGAGGAAATTTTATACACACCAAACTGTGTGGACTTTGAAGAAATACTAGAAGTAAAAGAACTCGGTGTAAATATTAACCTAGATAATATTTCTATTCTAGAACAATTTGGAAATAAATTTGGCAACAGTTATCCCATTTGTATTCGATTAAACCCACATATTTTAGCAGGTGGAAATTATAAAATTTCTACAGGGCATATTGATAGTAAATTTGGAATATCTATACACCAAATGCGCCACATAGAACGCATTGTAAAAACCACCAACCTGCGTGTAGAAGGCATACACATGCACACAGGAAGTGAAATAAAAGACATCAATGTTTTTTTAGAAGGATTGGAAGTAATGTTTTCGATGGCTACTCATTTTCCTGATTTAAAGTATATAGATTTAGGCAGCGGTTTTAAAGTGCCTTATCAACCAGGCGATAAAGAAACCGATGTAAATTTATTGGGTGAAAAAGTTGCAGAAGCATTTGCACAATTTGAAACCGAAACAGGAAAAAAATTACAAGTGTGGTTTGAACCTGGTAAATTTTTAGTAAGTCAATGTGGTTATTTAATTGTAAAAGCAAACGTAATTAAACAAACTACTTCGGCAGTATTTGTAGGTGTGGATAGCGGCTTTAACCACCTCATACGCCCCATGATGTACGACTCTTATCATCACATAGAAAACTTATCTAACCACGACGGTACACAACGAATATATAATGTAGTAGGCAATATATGTGAGACAGATACTTTTGCATGGGATAGAACGTTGCCAGAAGTAAAAGAAGGCGATTACCTTGCTTTTTACAATGCAGGCGCATATGGTTTTGAAATGAGCAGTAATTTTAACAGCCGCTTACGACCAGCAGAAGTAATGGTGGAAAATGGAGAAGCAAGGGTGATAAGAAGGAGGGATGTATTTGAGGATTTGTTGAGGGGGCAGGTGGTATAAATAACTAAAATTGTTTTTTATGAAATGGATATTATTACTGCTATTGCCAATATTTACAAACGCTCAGATGTTAGATGCGGAGGTGCAAAAGGATTGTGAAAAAAAGTTTGCACAATTTTTGCCAAAGAAGCACAAAATTATAGATACTTGCATGGGTGATTTTAATAGACCTCTAACATAATTAAAATAAATATTATTCCCATGCAGCGTTTGTCAGTTAATAATGATCTGATTTAGATGCGATATACAGAAATAGAAAACACAAAGGAATCAATATTTAAGCGCCTCACAGGTGTGAAGAAAGACACTTTTGAAAAAATGATTTGTGTTGTAGACGATTATAAAATAGCTAACCGTAAACATAAGAGTAAAGGTCGTCCAAGCAAGTTATCAATAGCCGACAAGCTACTGATGCTCTTAATGTATTATAGAGAGTATCGTACATTTTTGCACATTAGTGTTTGTTATGGTGTTAGTGAAATGCACTGCTGGCGTATTATAACAAGTACAGAACAAATTCTTTTGCAATCAAAAATATTTCACTTGCCAGGCAAGAAAGCCCTTCATTCAGCAGAAAATAATTTTGAGATAATAGTAATAGATGTGAGCGAACATCCAATAGAACGTCCAAAAAAAAGCAACGGCGTAACTATTCAGGAAAGAAAAAGCGACATACTATAAAAAGCCAAGTTGTGGTAAATATGCATACTAAAGAAGTTGTTTGTGTGCATGTAGACAAGGGTAGAAAGCATGATTACAGGGTATTTAAAGAGAGTAGATTACCTATTTTAGAATCTACAGAAGTGCAGTTAGACAGCGGTTATCAAGGAATTCAGAAGAAATATTCAAATAGTAAAATTCCACATAAGGGTAAAAAGAAGAGTCCGTTAACCAAGCAACAAAAAAAAGAAAATCATCAACTGTCTTCTACAAGGGTAGTGGTTGAAAATATCATTAGAACATTAAAAATATTTAGAATACTGGCA
>JANNVW010000042.1:0-157858 GCA_031408295.1 Ferruginibacter sp. | reverse complement strand
TTTTGCACTACTGAGTTTTTTATTAAGCAAAAAAATTAAATGGGCTTTAATAGGCTCTACTATTGCAGGTACAGCCATTATTATGGGTGCATTAAAGGTACAAGGCTCTGTAGTAGAAAAATCTGATTGGTATTTTGGATTGGATTGGATGCTGCTCGATTTATTATTGATGACCATTATTTTTATTCCTTTAGAATTATTTTTTCCAAAAAATAAGGAGCAAACAAAATTTCATGCAGAGTGGCGTACAGATTTGGTTTACTTTATCATTAGCCATTTGTTTATTCAAATATTTGGTATTATTTCTCAAAAGCCGGCTATATTATTTTTTGGTTGGATAGGTTTAGATAAAGTACATCTTTGGATACAGCAACTACCATTTTTAATAGCACTCGTTTTAACTTTTGTAGTAACTGATTTGTTTCAATATTGGGCACATCGTATTTTTCATAACCATGTTTATTTGTGGCGTTTTCATTCTGTACACCACTCTACTCAGCACATGGATTGGCTTGCAGGTAGTCGTACACATTTTGTAGATATTTTTTTTACAAGAGCCATGGCTTTTGTGCCCTTGTATGTATTAGGGTTTCCACCTGTTGTGTTTAATATTTACATTGTTTTCATAGCAATACATGCCGTGCTCATACATTCTAATACTCGTATAAATTTTGGTTTCATCAAATATATTTTTGCTACGCCACAATATCATCATTGGCATCATTGCGAAGACCCTAAATATTATGGCAAAAACTTTGCTACCGTTTTTCCTTTTTTAGATATGATTTTTGGTACGTATTATTTGCCAGGCAATGTTTGGCCCGAAGGTACTGGTGTACACGAATCTCAATTTCCAAAGGGATTTATTAAACAAACGATTTACCCATTTACAAAAAGCCCGTTTGATAATAATTTGGATATGGAGGAGAGGAGTACGAGGTGATGTAAGATTTAAAAAATTAGAATGCCAAAATTAATTACTATATCAAAGGACTGGAGCGAACAAATGTGGTTTAGCACAGGAGGAACTCGTGCAAAAAAATATTTGCAAGCGCCAGATGGAAAATTCTATTATTTTAAACGCTCCCAATACAAGGAGGCTACCTCAACAAAGCTTGGTAAAGATTTTACTTTTGAATTTTGGAATGAAATAATTGCATACGAACTTGGCTCCATGTTGGGTTTTAATATGCTGCGATATGATATTGCTATTGACGAAGAAAATAATATTATGGGCTGTATTAGCGAAACCATGATAGATTCAGAAAAAGAAGAATTGATTGAGGGTGTAAAATATTTGCAAGCATTTTCACCAAAATATGACCCTACAAAAAAAGAACACCAGCATTGGTATACATTTGATTTAATACAAAATGCATTGGAGGCTTCAAAATTTTCACATTTTATTGAAGATATAATAGAAATAATTGTTTTTGATGCGCTAATTGGGAATGGTGATAGGCATCAAGAAAATTGGGCTGTTATTATGGAGCAAGAATTGCTTATAGAGCAACTCACAGAAATAGAAAATAAAGGCTATTATAAAGATTCACCATGGATTGCAAAGTGGATAATAAAAAATGTTAACCGCTTTTATAAATATGGCACTGAATATACAAGAAAAACAAATCGACCAATACCTAAATCGTTTTACTCTTTTGACTACCGATTTGCACCCATATATGACAGCGGAAGTAGCCTTGCCAGAGAGTTAACAGATGAGAAAGTAAATCAATATTTAAGCTCGGAAGAAGATTTGATTAGATACATAAATAAGGGTGTTTCTGAAATCCATTGGGAAGGTAAAAAATGTAATCACTTTGAGCTAATAGAGAAAATAAATAAAGTAGAATATAGGGAGGCTTTACAATCAATACTTTGTGATGTAAAAGAAAAGTTTAATGTCGAAGCACTAACCGAAATAATTAGTAAAGTAGATGAGCTGGTGCCAGATAGTTATTTTCGTTATAAAATTCCTCTAAATAGAAAGGAACTGATGATTAAAATTATAACTTTACGCTTTAAAAAATTGGAGCAATTAATTGATGAAGGAATTTGATAAAATATTTTTGAGCTGGCGAAAGGGTCAAGGACATCAAAGACATATTGTGGGTGTACTTAATCAGTCAATTGCTGGTAACTATTCATTTTCTTACGATAGGGGTTCAGTAGAAAAAGCAATTGTAGATGGATTTACATCATATATAGAATTTCCAGATATTTCAAAAACATATAATGGCACAACGCTTGATGTTTTTGCACAACGACTAATTAAATCTGAAAGGCCCGATATACAACATTTTTATGATTTTTGGGAAATTGATCCAGAGCATAAGGCAGATAAATTTTATTTGTTAGGACACACACAAGGATTGCTACCAACAGATAATTTTGAATTTTTAGCAGATTATAATCCAGTATCAGGCGTACATTTTTTAACAGAAGTAGCAGGCTTAAGTTATAGTGAGGTCACCACTGACTTTATAAAGGTTGGAGATTCTTTACATTTTGAACTTGATACTTCAAATGAATATGATAAGGAAGCCGTAAAGGTTTTAAAAGATAAAATCCTCGTCGGCTACATAAAAAAAATTCATAGTAAAATTTTTTATAAACCAGGTGGAGAGCAATTAAAGTTATCAGTTAAAGCAATAGATAAAAATGGAAAGCTTAAAAAAGTTTTTGTAAAAGTCTCTTTTTGAGACTTTTTTAATTTCCTACTTCCCCCAAACCCTCTCCCCATTTACCCAAGTACCCAACACTTTTGTGCCCAATATTTTACTCTTATCACAACTCATTAAATCAGTATCCAGCATAATAAAATCGGCAGCTTTACCCACCTCTAAACTGCCTTTTTCTTTTTCTTCAAAAGCTGCTTTTGCTGCCCATATCGTCATACCATAAATGGCTTCTTTGCGTGTAAGCGCATTTTCCATTTGAAAACCATTTGCAGGAAAACCTTTACTATCTTGCCTTACAACCGCTGCAAAAAAAGTTTTAAGTGGATCAATATCTTCTACCGGAAAGTCGGTGCCAAGCGGCATCCAATAATTGGTTTGCAGCAATTGTTTGTAAGCATACGAGGTTTTTATTTGCGTAGCACCCACACGATCTTGGGCCCAATACATATCGCTCGTAGCATGTATTGGTTGTACAGAAGGAATAATATTGTATTCGCCAAAAAAATGAAAGTCAGCAGCATCCATTACTTGTGCATGTTCTATACGCCAGCGTTTATCGTTTTTACCTTTTAATACATCAGCATATATTTTTAAAATAATTCTATTGCCGCTGTCGCCAATGGCATGTGTACACATTTGCAAATTGCTATTGGCAAACATTTCTGCGGCTTTTTTAAAATGTGTTTCTGCATGTAGTAAAAAACCCTTCCAATTTTTTTTGTCTGCATAGTCATGCAGTAAGCATGCACCACGGCTACCAAGCGCACCATCGGCATAAAACTTAAACCCACCTACATGCAAACCTTCAGTTTTTAATGGTCCACTTTTTATCCATTTTTCATAATACGTAGTATCGTCAGAAAGCAAAGCGAATATTTTCATTTTTAAACCATTGCTTTGTTGTGCATCTTTTATTAGCTCCACTGTATGCTCACTTACACCACAATCGTGTACACCAGTAAGCCCAGCAGCAAAACATTTTTCTTGCATATCATTAAAATATCTTTTAGCGAGCGTATCGCTTATTGCGGGTACTTTTTTCTCAGCAAAGTGCATAGCATTATCTACTAAAATGCCTGTAAGTTTTCCATTTTTTATTTCTACTTCTCCACCAACTATTTTTGTATCTATCGTAATCCCCGCAAGATCCAATGCTTTTTGGTTTAGCAAAGCAGCGTGCCCATCTACCCTTTTTAAAAATACAGGTCGGTTGGGAAAAAGGCTATCAAATATTTCTTTACTAGGGTATTGTTTTACAGCCCAATCATTTTGATCCCAGCCTCTACCATATATCCATTCTAGCGGTGCTGTTTTGCCATACTCATTTATTTTACTTACCACTTCATCAAAAGAGGCTGTTCCAAAAAGGTTGCATTTCCAACTATCAGTTGCATAGCCAGTAAAATGACAATGGGCATCTATAAAACCTGGGAAGACGGTGTTGCCTTTAGCATCTACATGATTGTCAGATGAATATTTTTTTTGAATATCTACATTGTTTCCAACGGCAATTATTTTTCCATCATCAATAGCCATGGCTGTAGCTTGGGAGAAAGATGAATCGACGGTGTATATTTTTGCATTGCTAATAATAAGCGACACATTTTTTTTGCTACAAGAAAATAAAGCAATGATAATAAAGGAATAAACAACCCATGTAAAATTTTTCATGCCACTAAAATAATCAATTCTAATGTTAGGGTTTCATTATTTCTATTTGTTGCTTTTAATTATGCATTGTTGAAATGACAAATTGTTTATTTTTGTATTACCCTAACTGTTAAAAATGAGTACCCCCACTGCTGAGAAATTGCTTTTATTAGCGAAAGATTTTCCTATTTTTAAAAAATGTTTCCAAAGAAACAAAAGCGATGAGCTAAAAGATGCTGGTATTTGGCCTTATTTTAAAACCATTTACGAATGCGAAGGGCCCGAAGTAAATATGGATGGAAGAACCGTACTAATGGCAGGTAGCAACAATTATCTAGGTCTTACAGGACACCCATATGTAAAAGAAGCCGCTATAAAAGCGATAGAAAAATATGGCACAAGCTGCTCAGGCTCACGTTTGCTTACTGGTACACTAGACCTACACGAAGCACTAGAAGATAAACTAGCAAAGTTTATGGGCAAAGAGGCCTGCTTGCTTTTTAGCACTGGTTACCAAACCAGCCAAGGTGTAATACAACCATTGGTATCGAGAGGAGAATATATTTTAAGCGATAGAGAAAACCATGCAAGCATTGTAAGCGCCAATGTAATGGCCAAGGGTTTAATGGACACCAATATAATCAGGTATAAACACAATAGCGCAAGCGATTTAGAAAAACGCTTATCTCGTTTACCTGAAGATGCTGCCAAACTCATTGTAACAGACGGTGTTTTTAGTAGCGATGGTGCAATCGTAGATTTGGCTAATATATATGATGTAGCAAAATATTATAATGTACCAGTGTTGCTGGACGATGCACATGCGTTTGGTGTAATTGGCGATGGTGGCAGAGGTACTGCTAGCCATTTTGGTTTAGAAGATGAAGTGCCTATTACCTTTTGTACATTTTCTAAAACCCTTGCTAGTATTGGTGGTTTTGTGGTTGGTAACAAAGAAGAAGTAAATTATATAAAACACCATTCATCTGCTTTAATATTTAGCGCCTCTCCATCGCCTGCTAGCACGGCTAGCGCATTGGCGGCATTGGAAATTTTAATAGCACAACCAGAGTTGGTAACTAAATTACAAACGAACGCAAATTATTTAAGAAGTAATTTGATACGCTTAGGCTTTAACGTACTCGAAGGTGAAACAGCCATAGTACCCATTATGGTAGATGAAGCAGTGGGCTTAAAACTTTGGCAGGAATTGTATAGCCGTAATATATTTGTAAATGTTTTTTTACCACCGGCAACACCAGTAGGCACTTGCTTAATAAGAAATAGTGTAATGGCTTCTCATGAAATTAACAATTTAGATTATTTGATAGACACCTATGCGCATGTTGGCAAGCAAATGGGAATTATTTAGAAAGTGGAATGACCATCATTAAATATACCAACAAGTATTTTTTATATACTGTAGCAAAGCCAAAAAAGATAAAACTGTTGTGCGTATTGTGGCAACTACAATTTTAATTTGAAAACTATAACTAACAGATAATATTGTTATGCATTCTATCGTATATATTTGTATTGTACAAAACCCAAAAAATATCTAAAATAAATATGAAAACAAAACAAATTTTATTCGCTTTAGTTGTATTTATTATTTACACTTTGACAGCCTGTAAGAAAGATTCAATAACAGAACAATCTGCTCCTTCAACAGTTTCTGCCGACAGTAATTTTATATCAAAAGTAATAAGAATTCAAAAACGTGGTACGCAAATAGATTCAATAAACACAACTTATAATTACGATAACTTAAAAAGAGTTTCATTAATTAGTTCAACATTTAATAGTGCAAGTTATAGTGCCTTATATTTAAATACTTATTATTATAACGGAACAGATACAATTCCGTTTAAAATGGTTGAAACTTCTTCGACCAATTATGCAAACGTAATTAATTATGATACAACCTTATCTTTCTATTCCTATAGTAACTCAAAGCAACTCATAAAAGACTCTACATTAATTTATAGAAAAAATAATTCGTTTAACAGTTATGATATTTACAAGAGTATAACAACTTACAGTTATTCGTTAAATAAAATTTATAGTTTTAATACTTACTCTACATTATACAGTTTATCTCCAACTTCATTATCATCCTACTTTACAGAGTTTGATACTGCCACACTAGATGTAAATAAAAATATTATTGGGACTAAAATAAAGTATGTATCATATTCTACTCCACCACCTCCGTTTCCCCCTTCAACTTCAATTTCTTTTGGAGAATACATTTTTACTTATGGCAATAATCCATCACCATTTTTAAGACAAAATATAAATTTGATATTTCCAAGTTTTGAAAGAGAGAGTGATTTTAGTTTGTATCGTCAAATTGGAAACGTAAATAATAATTTGAAGACAAAATCGATAAGTTTCAATCAGACAGGCACACCAATTGGATTTACAGAAGACGACTTCACAGGTAAATATATTTTTAAAACAAATGGCTTTCCATCTTCTATACTTTTCCAAAGTTCATTTAATTTAACATCGCCATTGGATTATTCTAAATTTACTTATTTTTATACCTCATTATAAAAAGAAAATATTTATTAGAGATTAGTTAATAATTTAAAGTATTTATTTTAAATCGTATTACTAACCTTCTAATTCGACAAATACTTTTATTATTTAAAGAAAAATAAAGCGAAAAATACTACAACTATATTCGTACAACAATACACTTGGCAATATGGTGGCGGAAGGAAGTTTTAATGAGCATTTAGTTCGCTATTGGGCTTTTGTTTCGGCTTTACAAATCCCTACAATAATGTAGGGACTTAACTTTGTTTATATTAGATACAAAGACAAACAGCGGTTCTGAGCTACAGGAATTCTATTTCCAACACATCACCAAGAGCTAACGTCCGTGACACTCCAAAATTCACAGAGCGAATTTAAAAACCTTTTTTAGCCAGCACTATTTTTTAGCCGTTTTAATTATTAATTTGCACCCATGTTTAACGCAGCACAAGTAAAAGCACTTCAACAAGATTCCTTAAAATGGCTTTCGTTTGCCGATGGAGAAATAACAGCAGACAATGTAGAAGAGCTTCGCAATATTTTACGATTTCATGAGCATAGGTATTATGTAGAAAGCGACCCATTGATTACCGATGGTGAGTACGATACTATTTTTAAAAAATTAGAAAAGTTTGAAGCGGCTAACCCATCACTCATTACAAAAGATTCTCCCACGCAGCGTGTAGGCAAGGGTTTAATAAAAAACTTTCCAAAAGTACAACACCTTGTACCCATGTTATCGTTGGATAATTCTTACAATGCAGACGACTTAATAGATTTTGATAGAAAGGTAAGAGAATTATCAGGCATAGAAAATATTGAATACTGCATAGAACCAAAATTTGATGGTGCAAGTATTTCGCTTGTGTATGAAAACGATACTTTATTAAGAGGTATAACCAGAGGTGATGGTGAAGTGGGTGATGACATTACGCCGAATATTCATCAAATAAGATCTATTCCCATTAATGCAAAATTATCTTCGTACGGTATTGAACAAATAGAAATACGTGGAGAGGTTTTGATAAATAAAAACAATTTTGCAAAATACAATGAAGGATTAATAGAAGAAGGATTACCACCACTAGCAAACCCACGCAATGCAGCAGCAGGAACGCTTCGTATGAAAGACTCGGCGGTGGTGAGTAAGAGAAATTTGGAGGCGTTTTTGTATCATGTAAGTTATTTTACGACGACTGACAACAGACAACAGAAAACAACAAGTACAACCGAACAACAAACAACAAACACCAAACAAACAATTCCAACTACACATTCCGCCTTCCTCGAAATGCTCTGGCAACTCGGTTTCAAATCTCCTAAAAAAGAAATGAAAGTAACGTACGGTATTGGCGAAGTAATAAAATATATAAACGAATTTGAAGCAGGAAGAGATGCATTGCCTTATGAAATAGATGGCATGGTAATAAAGGTGAACGATATTGCTATGCAAGATAAGCTAGGCATGACATCGCATCACCCACGTTGGGCCATTGCATTTAAATTTAAAGCAAGGCAAGCCACAAGTAAACTGTTAGGTGTAGAGTTTCAGCTTGGTCGTACGGGAGCAGTTACGCCTGTAGCAAAAATTGCAGCTGCTCAAGTTGGCGGTGTTACAGTTACCAGTATTTCTATACACAACGAAGATTATATAAAAGAAAAAGATTTAAAAATTGGTGATACCATTTTAATAGAACGTAGTGGAGATGTAATACCACAAATTGTAAAATCACTTGCAGAATTAAGAACGGGAGAAGAAACAGACATTGAATTTCCAAAAACCTGCCCAGTGTGCAATGATATACTTGTAAGGCCTGATGGCGAAGCGGTTTGGCGTTGTGTAAATATAAATTGCGAAGCGCAAGTAGTAGAACGTATTATACATTTTGTGAGCAAAGATGCCATGGATATAAAAAGCTTTGGCGATGCCAATGTGCGCAAGTTTTATGCCATGGGCATTATAAAAGATGTACCAAGTATTTACGATTTAAAACCTGAAATGTTTGCAAACATGGAAGGCTTTGGGGCAAAATCTGTTACCAATTTAATGGAAGCAATTGAAGCGTCTAAACAACAACCATTGCATCGTTTAATATATGGATTGGGTATAAGATATGTAGGAGAAAATACTGCAAAAACATTGGTAAGAAGTATTGATGATATTTTTGAGTTGGCTACAAAAAATATTGACGACCTAAAACAGATGGATGATGTGGGCGTAAAAGTTGCAGATAGCATCACCGCATTTTTTAAAAATGAAGATAATATTGCCATGTTAAAACGTTTGCAGGATGCAGGTTTGCAAATGAAGGCTATAAAAAAAGAAAATGTGGAAGGTGGTTTAAACGGACAAACATTTTTATTTACAGGCACATTAAACAAACTAAAAAGAAGTGATGCTGAAGCCATGGCAGAAGCAAAAGGTGGAAAAATATTGAGTGGTGTAAGCAGTAAATTAAATTATTTAGTAGTAGGAGAAGATGCAGGAAGTAAATTGGAAAAAGCAAAAAAAATACAAACGATAAATATTATTAGTGAGGATGAGTTTATTATCCTGATTGATAGTGAATAAAACGCTTTAAAATAAATATAATTTGTACCTTGCTTTTATAAAATTTTCTATTATGATAGATATAAAAGGAATAGAGACACAAACAAATAGTGAAGGAGAAATTACTCATCTTACAATTGATGTAGAAAAGCATAAACATATTGTAGCGCCCATATTGGAGCAGTTAGCTTTATCTGAAAAAGAAAAATTTGACGCAAAATGGAAAAGTGGAATTAGCCCTGAGCAATTGAAAGAAAATTTGCACAAAAGAATTGAAAAATTATGGGCGAAGTAAATATTGATTCTAATCTTGAAGATAAGTTGTATAATTTAGTTTTTACATTACACAGCAAAGAGTATTTTGGCTTTATTGAAAGTGCATTTGATTATGTAGATTAAATAATAGAATTCATCCACACTATTCCTTCTCAAAAATATAAGACCACTTACAACAAAAAATTTGGAGCTTATTACACTAGTTTTAAAGCTAACACCAATACAACTTGGTATATAATTTTTGATAAACAAGATGATAGATATTTTGTAAATGAAATAACAAATAACCATTGCGCAGATTACGCTTATGTGGTTTCTGTAATAAGATAAAAATGTATGATACAAAAAACAACACTAGATTTTCTTGCAGCACTTAGAGAAAATAACAACAAAGAATGGTTTGAAGCCAATAGAAAAAAATACGAATCAGCAAAAGAAGATGTAAAGCAGCTTACCGAAAAACTAATTCAGGCGCTTGGTATTTATGATGAAGAAATCGGACAATTGCTTGCAAAAGATTGTACGTTTCGCATAAATAGAGATGTACGTTTTTCTAAAAATAAAGCGCCTTATAAATCTAATATGTCTTGCATTTTTTCTAAAGGCGGAAAGAATTCAGATAAATCAGGATTCTACGTACATATAGAGCCTGACGTAGCTTTTGTAGGCGCAGGTTACTGGGCTCCGGAAGCAAAAAAACTAGCAGCAGTAAGGCAAGAGATAGATTATAATCTTGACGATTGGAATAAAATTATTTCTTCTAAAAAATTTAAAGCCACTTTTGAAAGCGGCTTGAGCCAAGAAAATATTTTGCAACGACCACCAAAAGGTTATGATGAAGAAAACCCTGCAATTGAGTTTTTAAAACTAAAGAGTTATATTGTAAGAACAAAAATTACCGATGCTCAATTGATGGATAAAAACTTTGTAAAAACGATTGTGAATATATATACTGTTGTAAAGCCTATGTTAGATTTTTTGGATGAAGCGGAGTAATATTAATCATCCAACAAATCATGAAAAATATATTTTTCATCGTATTCTATATTGTTCTCTTTTAAGATTTTTAAATATTCATATTTAAAAGATGTTTTAGCATGATGGGTTTTTTGGTTTAAAATATATTTTACAACAGCATCTATTTGAGAATGACTATGGCTAAATGCGCCATACCCTTCTTGCCATTGAAATTTTCTTTCGGTAAAATTTTCTTTGTTAACAAATTCGGAGCTATCGCCTTTTACAAGTCTCATTATTTCTGAAATAGATTGTTTTGGATTTAAGCCAATGAAAATATGAATGTGATCTTCAGCAGAATTAATGGCAAGCATTTTATGCCCATTACCCTGCACAATTCCTGTAATGTATTTATGAAGCCTATCTTCCCATTCGTTTGTTATTATAGCTTTTCTATATTTTACTGCAAATACAAAATGAATGTGTAATTGGGTATATGTGTTTGGCATAAATAATATTTGTAATAAAAATATATATTATTGTTGTGTAAACCGTAATTTATTTTTTTTGGAAGGGTAGCTCCTACGGAGCAAATTATGCATGATGCTGTTTTTTCTACAAATAGGTAGCCCCTAGCGGGGCAATTCAAAATGAATGTGTAACTGGGCGTAAATAATATTTGTAATAAAAATATAAATCATTGTTGTGGAAACCGTAATTTATTTTTTTGGGAAGGTAGCTCCTACGGAGCAAATTATGCATGATATTGTTTTTTCTGCAAATAGGTAGCCCCTAGCGGAGCAAAAATTGTACAAGGTATTTTGTTTTTAAATTGGCAGAGTCCAATAGCAGAGAGATATCAAAAAGGTTTTTATTGTTGTTACTAAGATTATAATCAAAAAGCAAATCAATCTTCAATCTGTCCCGTAGGGACTACCTATTTGTAACCACTAAAACTTCAAGGTGCTTTTGCCCCGTTAGGGGCTACCCCATCTTCATCATAAACCTTAGACCGTATCATTACTTTACTTTTCAATTCCAACGAAATCAACTCAAGCAGCTTTTTCTTTGCCCTTTCATACCATCATTTTGGAAAAGTCTTTTTCCTGACAGCAATTCAAAATGAATGTGCAATTGTGTGTATTGGCTATAAATAATAATTGTAATAAAAATATAAATTATTGTTGTGTAAACTGTAATTTATTTTTTGGGAAGGGTAGCTACTACGGAGCAAATATGCATGATATTGTTTTTTTCCACAAATAGGTAGCCCCTAGCGGGACAATTCAAAAATAATCTGCAATTATATATGCGTTTGGAACAATTAATTTTTTGGGAAGGGTAACTCCTACGGAGCAGATATGCATGATATTGTTTTTTTCTACAAATAGGTAGCCCCTAGCGGCGCAAAAATTGTACAAGGTATTTTGTTTTTAAATTGGCAGAGTCCAATGGCAGAGAGATATCAAAAATGTTTTTATTGCTGTTATTATGATTTAATAATTGGATGATGGTCAAAAAGTAAATCAATCTTCAATCTGTCCCGTAGGGACTACCTATTTGTAATCACTAAAACTTCAAGGTGCTTTTGCCCCGCTAGGGGCTACCCCATCTTCATCATAAACCTAAAACCATATTAGTACATAATTTTCTCAACTCCAACCCCACCAATTGACGCAGCTTTTTTTCTTTTTTCATACCAGCATTTTAAAAAAAATTTCCTACAAAAAATTTAAAACCAACTTTTAATACGGCCTAAGCTAGGAAAATGTTTTGCAAAGCCTCCCAAAGGTTATGATGCAGAAAACCCAGTAATAGAATTTTTAAAACTGAAAAGTTTTATTATTACAAAAAAACAACAAACGCAGAGCTTCAAGATAAAAATTTTGTAAAAACCCTCGCAATTATTTTGTAGTTGCAAAACCAATGTTGGATTTTTTGAATGAGGCAGAATAGAATATGATTGAACCTTCTAAAATTATTTTTTATTTACAGTAATAAAAAAACAAAAATATAGCACTACAAAAAAAGTAGCTATTGCCGTAATAATAAAACTTACACTCGAACCGAAATTGTACCATACCAATCCGGCAATGCTACTAGCCAGCATACCAAAAATACTTTGAAACCCACTATATGTTCCTATTGCAGTGGCTGTATCTTCTTTCTTAGAGATATTGCTTATCCAAGCTTTTGATATGCCCTCAGTGGCTGCGCCATAAATACCGTACAATAAAAAGAGTCCAACAATTATATATATATTTTGGGTTGTACCCATGCCTAAATACACAATTGCAAAAATAGAAAGCCCAATTATAAATACTTTTTTTAAACCAAGCTTATCAGCTATTATACCTAAGGGCAAAGCGGTTAGTGCATAAATAAGGTTATAAAAAATATATAAACCAATAACGGTAGAATCACTAAATCCTATTTCTTTAGCTTTGAGTAATAAAAAAATATCTGAACTATTAAAGAGTGTAAAAGCTAAAAGCCCCATTACTACTTTTTTATACTCGGGCGAACTCAGATGCCAATATTTTACAAAAGAAAATAACGGTGTGTATTTTTTTTGATTCTTCGTAACGACTTTTTTCTCTTTTAAGAAAAAGGATGCTATAACAGCCAAACAACCAGGTAAGAAAGCAATATAAAATAGCGCTTTGTAATGTTGAGGATAAAAGTATAAAAATCCTAAAGCAAGTGCTGGGCCTATTACTGCACCCAGAGTATCCATAGATCGATGAAAGCCAAAAACTTTCCCCTTTGTTTCTGGTGTAGCCTCGTCAGAAAGTAATGCATCCCTTGCACCAGTGCGTATACCTTTTCCAAAACGATCTATTGTTCTTGCAAAAAATATCCAAAGTGGGTAACTAAAAATTGCCATCATAGGTTTTGAAAGTGCACTAAGTGCATAACCGATTTGTACAAAAGGCACTCGCCTGCCAACACTATCCGACTGTTTACCAAAATAACCTTTGCTTAGACCCGCTGTTGCTTCTGCAAAACCCTCTAAAATTCCAATTAAAATAATAGAAAATCCAATACTTTTCAAATAGATGGGCATTATTGGATAAAGCATTTCGCTTGCCATATCAGTAAACAAACTCACAAAAGACAATATCCATACAGGACGTGTTATGTATTTCAAGAAAGTATTTTTATTTAGTAGTAAAACTTGGTTAGTGTAGCCTAAATATAGCAAAAATTAAAACCAAACTATTATACGAATAATTTACAACACTACCCAAAATTTATTATTTCACATTTTAATAATAAACAACCATAATAAAATGAATTTAGGGCTAAGTTTAGTAAATTACAAATATGAACAAATAGCCCCTTAAAAAATAGTCTTTTTATGAAACAGAATAATACTAAAGATGTAAAAACAGATTTACGTCACGACAATATGGAGTTTTCTGCATCTACAGATGGAGATGATAAATTAGACCAAGATGATGATAGACTAGAGGAAGATGACGAAATAAGTGGAGAAGAGTTAGATGCTATAGAAGGCCTTAATGATGCAGAAATGGAAGCTGCGCTTACTGCTGCCGAAACAGATAGGCTGGCAGATGTAGATAACTTGCCAGAAGAAAATGACGAAGATGATTATTATGATAATGACGACGAAGATGATGATATGTAATACTTAAATAACAGATAATATAAAGACAAGACTGTATAAAACAAAAACGCAACTTCTTAAAGATGTTGCGTTTTTTGATTCACTAAAAAGAGTAAGTTCTAAGGCCTTACTTGGCCATCATGTTTTTGACGATAAATTCTTTTGCTCAATGTTTTTTTATCTTTTCTTAAATCTTTACGCTCTGCAGCACTAATACCATCTTGCTTGTAATCTTTTTTTCTTGCTTTAGGCGTAGCGTTTGAGCCCTAAGGCGAGTAGCTTCCGCTCTTGTAAGCTCCCCACTTTTTACCCCTTGGTTAATTCTATGCTTATCATTTTTTAATGAGCTTACAGGTCTTGCTGTTGTTGTGGTTTGGGCAGCTGCGTTTAATGATGCAACAGCAAAAATAGCAGCAGTAAAAATAGTTTTTACATTCATGGCTTAAAATTTATTGTTATTAAAAAATTTTTTATAACAATACAGACCAGTTTAGGTAACGTTGGTTTAACCAACACAAAATATTTTTTTAGTTAAAGTATGTTAAAACTTTTTCTGTGATATTTGCATAAGCCATGCTTAGTTATTGCATCCCTATGTAGCAAAGTACCATAACCCTTATTTTTATCCCAACCATAATAATCAAACTCATTATGTATGCTGTACATATAATCATCCCTATGTGTTTTTGCTAACACGCTTGCAGCAGCAATAGATGCATAAAGACTATCGCCCTTTATAATACAAGTATGTGGTATCTTTTTATATTTGTTAAAACGGTTGCCATCTATCAGCAAGTGAGACGGGGTTTTGTTGAGGCTTTTTATTGCGCCATGCATAGCTTTAAAAGAAGCTTGTAAAATATTAATACTATCTATTTCCTCATTACTTGTAGCTGCCACAGCAAATGAAATACTTTCTTTTTCGATAATTGGGCGCAATAGGTTTCTTTGTTTTTCAGATAATAATTTACTATCGTTTAATAGTGGGTGATAAAAATCTTTTGGTAGAATAACTGCAGCTGCAAATACTGGCCCAGCATAACAACCTCTACCAGCTTCATCTACCCCAGCCTCTATTTTTGTTTTATGTAAAAAAGGTTGAAGCATTTTTTATTGCAAATATCTGCAATTCATTCTTGCAATACCCACATGGGTTTCGTAAATTTGTAGAATATATTTATACATGAGGTTAATTAAAAAATGGGTGTTGGCTACATTTGTCCTCACTTTTCTAGTAATTATTGCAGGAGGCGTAGTGCGAACAACACAAAGCGGAATGGGCTGCCCTGACTGGCCAAAATGTTTTGGTCTTTGGATACCACCAACAAATGCATCAGAACTACCAGATGGGTTTGAAAATTTTTTAAAAGCACAGGATATAGACCACAGTTTTAATGTATACCACACGTGGATAGAATATATAAATAGATTATTAGGGGCTTTACTTGGCGTTTTCGCCCTAATACAATTTGCGCTTATTTATAGACGGAGAAATACCAATATACAAGCCTTTAAATTAGCTGCTGCTTTTTTAATAATTGTAATTCTTACTGGCTTGTTTGGTGCAATTGTCGTAAAATTAAATTTGGCTCATTTTAGCATTTCGGTACATTTATTATTTGCACTAGTGCTTACGCAAATAGAATTAGCATTGTTACTAGCTGTTACAAATAAGATGTACAAAAAAACAGCGGGTATAAAAATACGAAGGGCTTTATTTTTATTGTTGTTGGTTATACTTGCCCAAAGTGTTTTGGGCACAGCGGTAAGAATGTATATAGATGATATATCTAAAACCTTAAATTACCAACAAAGAGAGGCTTGGTTAGCGGATATGCCAATATCATTCATCATGCATCGAAGTTTTTCTTGGATTGTAATGCTTTCTGTTTTTTATACGGCTTGGTATTGCAGAAAAGTGCCTGTTTTAAAAAAGTATTTATTACGAATAGTAGTAATTGTTTTAACAAGTATGACCTCGGGTATTGTTTTGTATTATTTAGACATGCCAGCAGTAGCACAACCTTTACATTTATTTCTTGCAGCATTAGCCATTACACAAACAATGTTTTTGATACTACATACAAAAAATACTACTGATTTGCTCAGACCACAAGTATTATAATTATTATAAACAATTTACATTGCTTTTTTTGGTACATTTAGTTTAATAAAATCTATTGTAGGATGAGAGTTATCTTTAAGAATATATTTTACTCCTTACCTGTACAATTGTTTATTCTACATTTTAGAAAATACCAAGTATTGCTTATTTTTTGGTATGCTCTTTTTAGTGCTTTAGCTAGCGGTTTTATGAAAACTTTTGGGGCAGATGCACTCTTCTTTTCGCCAGAATATTTAGGCTCTGTAAATATGCTTGCTGCTTTTATCACGGGGCTCTCTCTAGGTGTTTTTATAATGTGTTGGAATATTACTACATTTATTTTGCATAGCAAAAGGCTAAAATTCCTTGCTACCACATCCTCTCCATTTCTAAAATATTGTATTAATAATTTTTTGTTTCCCTTATTGCTACTTATTTTTTACTGTGTACGATTATACTATTTTGACTTTTATAAAGAGTTAATGAGCAACGCTCAAATTTTGAAAGAAATTGTAGGATTACTTTTTGGAGTATTCACATTAATATTATTTTCGTTTGCATATTTTTTTGGTGCAGGCAAAACAATAGAGCGTGCAATGGCTCCAATTATAATGAACCCGCAAAAATTTAATAGCACATATACTCAAAAAGATAATAGGCATGAGGAGTTTGGCCTAAAGGTAAACTGGTATTTAAGCACGGGCTTAAAAATACGTAAGCCTAGAAATGTAGCGCATTACCGACAAGATTTTTTGGACTCCGTTTTTAAAAGACACCATCTAGCTGCAATAGCAGCAATTATGATTGCCTTTATTGTAATCGTTATTACAGGTTTTTTTCAAGACAATAAATATTTTGAAATTCCTGCAGCAGCCAGTATTCTTACCGTTTTTGCCTTGTTGGTAGCAGTAATAGGAGCCGTTACTTATTTTTTGCAAAGCTGGAGTTTACCTGCGGTAATAATACTTTTGCTTGCGTTTAATTATTTGTATAAACAAGAAATTATTGACCCTCGAAATAAAGCCTATGGCTTAAAATATAGCGATAAAAAAAACTGGCCAACTTACAATAAACATGCGCTACAACAATTATGTACTATTGATAAGTTAAATGCCGATAGGGCAAACATGATAACAATTTTAAATAATTGGAAAGCAAAGCAGCAAGATAAAAAACCATTGATGGTTATTATGAATGTGAGTGGTGGAGGCTTGCGTAGTGCAACTTTTACGATGAATGTGTTGCAAAAAACAGATAGTTTGTGTGGAGGAAACCTGATGAAAAAAACAGTGCTGATAACGGGGGCAAGCGGTGGTATGTTAGCAGCAGCTTATTATAGAGAGTTATACAACAAAAAATTAAAAGATAGCAGTCTAGAAATCTACAATAGCAGGTATACAGAAAATATAGCAAAGGATATTTTAAACCCTGTATTTACTTCACTAATGGCTAGAGATGTTTTAGCGCCAGCGCAAAAATTTAAAGTTGGTAATAATAGTTATGTAAAAGATAGAGGGTATGCATTTGAAAAAAAACTAAATAAAAATGCTGACAATCTCTTAAATAAGCAGATGAAAGATTTGCAAGCAGATGAACATGCTGCCAATATTCCACTTATCATTTTTAATTCTGTAATAAAATCAGATGCTAGAAAAATGATGATAAGCACACAGCCCATAAGTTTTATGATGAAACCCTTTGCCACAAACAATGATAGTGCTGCAAGCCCAGATGCTGTAGACTTTTCAGCGCTTTTTGCAAACCAAAACCCAATGGACTTACGCATGCTTACAGCATTGCGGATGAACGCTACTTTTCCATATGTATTGCCAAATGTATGGATGCCTACCACACCTGTAATAGATGTAATGGACGCTGGACTGAGAGATAATTATGGGCAAGAAACCGCTATGCGTTTTATAGATAATTTTAAAGATTGGATTAGTGAAAACACAAGCGGCGTTTTATTAGTTCAAATTAGAGATAGACTTAATGATAACTGGCAACAGCCATTTGAAACTAACTCTATAACAGATATGATAGTAACCCCGGCCACTATGCTGCAAAACAATTTTTTTAAATTGCAAGAGTATTATCAAACAGACCAGTTTAATTATTTTAATAGGAATACAGCATTTACTATACATAAATCAGCCATTATGTACATATCAGAAAATGTGGTTAAAAGTGCAGCATTAAACTTTCACTTAACTGGTGTAGAAAGAAAAGATGTAATTGCATCATTTAATAATCCAATAAACCAAAAAGAAGTAAAACGAATAGCGGCTTTAGTTAAATAAAAACTATGGCTGAATAAGCAGAATAGCTTTTTCTATAATTTCTATTTCTATTTTTTGAAATTCTTCAATTGGGTCTCCATCTAAATGCATTAAGGCATTGCTAGTATTTGAAATACTTATTTTCTTTGTTTGAAAATAATGAATCGTTTTTTTATCGTCAGTTTCACTTACAACCCTACCCTTTTTTAGTTGATATAATACTTTAAATAAAATATCGAATTTATTCGATTTCTTTACAACTACAACATCTAATAAACCATCTTTGAGGCTTGCTTTTGGTGCAATGGTAAGGCTATTGCCAAATTGATTGCTATTAAGTACTGATATAAAAAAAGCATCTACATCTAATACTGTTTCGTTTACTTTTATTTTAAAAGGGTAGGGCGCAGCTTTGAAATAATTTTTTGCAGTAAGTTTTATATAGTTAAACGGCCCTCTCTTTCTTCCTGCTGCAAAATCGTGAGCAACTTTCCCATCAAACCCTACACCAAAATTGTGGCAACCAAATTTTTTGTTTACTAAAAATGCATCTATATAACTTGCATTGCCATGCAAAATAATATCCATAGCTTTTTTAGCAGACTTTGGAATGCCTGCACAAAAAGCTAATCCATTGCCTGAGCCCATTGGTATTATACCTACCTGTATTTTTATGGTTCTTAAAAAAGAGGTTATTTGGCTAATCGTTCCGTCGCCTCCACAAATAATAACATCGGTTATATCTTCTGTTTTAATTTTGGAAGGCAAAAAATCATAGTTACACGATTTTTCTGTTGCTAAAAAATGATATGTAAAGCCCTGTTGAGTAAGTTTTTTTTCAATAATATCTCTCAACTTATCCTTACTTTTTGTACCCGAAATAGGGTTTATAAAAATAATAAAATTTCTTTTTTTCAAAATATGTGATATTATCTATTTCTCAAGTGTGAGCATTACAACAAAGTAATGCAGTTTAATTAAACAAAACCCTTTTTGCTAATTTAAATAATATTTCCTCGCAGTTCAAATTTAAAAAAATAACCTCCATCAATACTCTTTTAAAAAGGGTAATTAATTTACAAAACAAAATTTAAGATGACCTGTACGCAATTGGATGTGTTTGTTTTTTATTTGGACCTAAAAACAATCTTGCATAAATTCTTAATACCGTTAATTCCAATACCAAGAAATTGATGGTTACAAAAGTTATTAAAAAATATTCTCCTTTTTCGATGTGTGTAAACATTAAATCTATGCCAATAAACGAAGGTGTGAAAGGTAAACTAACAAATGCCAAGCAAGCTATTAAAAACCAAAAAGCCCATTTTGGATGGTCGTAAATATGACCATAGAAATCTTTTAAATCAACTTTGCCTTCTGCTTTTTTTAGTTTGTGTAAATTGAATGCTCCCACTATAGCTGCAAATGTTATTCCGCTAGCGTACAAGATAATTTCGAAGTATTCATATTCGTCATTTAAAAGTGCAATGGATAATACGGTGTATAATTGGCTTATGATGATGAGTGACCATGCTCTTAGGGCATTCTTTTTTTCTACAAATGCAGCAAGTATTAATAACATACCAATAAATGCAAAAAGCAAATGCGATTTTTCATCTATTTCGTAAGGAATGTTTTCATCAAAATAAAAGAATAGCAAACCTACCACAAATACTACCGCTAAAATAATTAATGCTATTTTTTTTGATAAAAAATGTAATTGATTTCCCACAAACTTAAATGGGTTCCATAAGATTTTCTTTAAATAAGAATCCATATTCCATTCTTTAATGCTGAGTAAATAAATAGAATTAGATAATTTATTTGCGAAAGAATTTTTAACAGCATATTGTTTTTGAACATAATTAAAAAATTGGTCGTGTATCATATAACCCAATACAGATGGAGAAACCAACAACTGATAGGTACGTAACAATGCATTGCCCGCAAGATGCACCAATGCTAGCACATGCCAACCCAATGCTACTTCTATAAACATTAAACCTATTTGTGCAATAGCGGAGTATGCTATTTGTGTTTTTACAGATGATTGTACCCTTGCTATTAAAGTAGCCACAATAGCAGTGAGTACACCAATGGCTATTACAATTATTTTTACACTAAGAATAGATTCCCAAAAAGGATATGTTCTTAGCATTAAAAATACACCAAGATGAACAGATAAAGAACCATAGAAAACAGCACTTGATGTTGTAGGACCTTCCATTGCCCTTGGTAGCCAAGAGGAGAAGGGAAATTGTGCAGATTTAATAGATGCAGAAACAATAAGCATAGCAATAATAAATAATACAGAGGAGTAGTATTCTTCAATATGCACTGCTACTAAATCTACATTCGTTAATTGTAGAAAAGTAATATTTTCATGCCATACATGATGGTTCATCCACAGCGCCAAAATCAAACAAATATCTCCAAGCCTGTAAAATGATATTGTTTTTAACGCATTTTTTACAGGTAAATATCTATCTCTATAAAATGCAATTAATAAAAATGACGTAATGCCTAAAAACTCCCAACCAATAAATAGGGTTTCAAAGTTGCCTGCAAATACGGCTATATTGTAACCAAAAAAGAACAATAATAACGTATTAAAAAAACGCTTGTAACCTTGGTCTCTATGCAAATAATATTTGCTAAAAACAACCACCAAAAAAGTGATGAAAGCGCCAAGTAGTGCAAATACAGCGGTAATTTTATCAAAATAAAAATCAAGAAATATTTCAATATCATTTTCTTTATAAAATACATAATGCTTTACATCTAATGTGGGCGCACCTTGTAAAATCCAATAAATAATGAATGCAATAATACTAAAAAGCTGTAAGCCTATTAAGCTATAAGTAGTTTTCGATAATATTTTTTCTTGTTTAGAAGAAAAAAAGAAACTTACTATAAAGCCAATGAGTGGTATAAAAATAAAATACTGTAATAATTGTTCCATTATAAATTAGTTGTATAAATAAACGGGTAAGTTTTCTTGGGTAGCATCCACAATATTGTTGCTTACCATTTCTTTCGATTCTTCTAGCAAAGTTTTTACATCTTTAAAAAAATGTATTTCTTTTGCCATTGGCTCGTAAGGAATAAACGTACCTTCTTTAAAATAAGTAAGCTCATTCGTATCTGGATGTACAGACACAACATGCACCCATTCATTTATAAACCACTCATACATTTCAGGGCTAGACTGTATGCTGTTTAAAACCACGGCAGGATAGTGTTCTACAATAATCATTAAACGAAGTGGGTCGTGTACTTCTATCATTTGCCATGGTAAGCCTGAGCGCAAATCACCATCGCTACTATTGGCTACACCAAACAAGCCCATTACATTATGCGGTAATTTTGTACCTGCGCCAAGTTTATAATTATCTACTCTACTAAAATAATATTCTAAATTTATACCTCCACACACAGGCCCAAGTGGACGCATTACGCCTGTAAGAAAATTGCCTTGCAAGTCTTGCTTGTAATTGTACGAATTTAAAAATGCTCTTCTATCTAAGAACAATCCTTTTGTCAATGTTCTATTACCCACAATACAAAGTGTATTTGTGCCATGTCCCAACTCTGGTCTTGGTTCAAATAAAGAAACCGAACGGGCTTTAATATCTTTTCTTATTTTTTTAATATCGGCTTTTGTATTGATAGATGCAAAACGACGGGAGCGTTCCTTTGCATTCAAATCCAATGCATCTTCAAATGAAGCCACATTTTTTACATGTGCTTTTGCATTTATTTCATTGAGTAAATTTACATCATAAAACTCCATTTCGTCAGCAGCAGTATCGTGCAATGCACCTACAAATTGTGTAGTTGCAGGAATGGTAATTCCATTCGTTTCTAATATTTTTCTTACTTCTGCATGATTGGCCATGGCTGCAAAAACCCTTGCATTTACAGAGCCTGGGCGGCCACTACATGCACCACAGTCGTGTGCGCCATGGTGTGGATTATTGGCACTGCTACTACCATGCGCTACTACATAAACAATGGGAGCAAAATCATGGGTAAGACCAATGCCATTTAGCAATCCGGTAACCCTTGTTACCATTTCATTTATGGTAAAGCCAATTTGTAAATTATTTTCTCTATCGTTGATGTTTTTATTTTCTATTGTCAATTTGCCTTGCTCATTCATGTGTGCAAATGCATTAGAAATAGCAGGACTCATTTTTGGTGTAAACAAATTTTGTATTAATCGCAAGCCTGCCCAATAACCAAACGTTAATGCACTTAAAAAACCTGTGCCAAATTGATGTGTTTTATTGGTATAAAATAAATCGTGTTTGCGTTTTGTACTTACATCCGATTCTTTTATTAAAAATGTAGGCGTCACTGGTGCTGGGCAAAGCTTATCATAAAACTTTGCATGCTCTGCTTGAAAATAAAACTCTACTCCAAAAAAACCTGGGCTGCCTAGTGTTTCACAATTTTTATCAATGCCTTCTATATGTCTTCTTAAACTACATTCTCTTTCATCTATACAAAACATGGCTTGAAAACTTTTAGCCGAAACTGTATTTTTTGAAATACTACCATTTTGTTTTTCTATGCTTAATTCTTTTATACCTGCCAATACTTCATCGTAATAACTCCACTCAAAAGCATTTTGCCAAATTTTTAATACTTCATGTAATTCTGTAGTGGGAACGTCTTCAAATAAATTTATAGGTACCTGATTCGCAATATTGCTTATTGGTTGCCAATTTCTGCCAAGTGCATAATCAAGGTTATCAATTTCTAATAGCAACTCAAATACAATTAAATCGTGCAAAGAAATTTGTTTTGGACTGAGCAGAGTGTGTGGTTGTGCCTCCACACTTGCTACCATGCCGCTCCATCCTCTATGGGTAAATTGTTGGTCAAATAAATATTGCTCAAAATAATTTTCGTTACCAACAACTATTTTTAATAAATCTGTTATAGTAATATTTTCTTGAAGCAATAAAGCTTTGGCTCTTTTGGTTTTAAACAAACTGGTAAAACTATTTTGCTCTATGCTTTTTATAGCTTCTAAAAACGAAACGTTACCAATAGGAAAATCCCAAATAGCTACACCTTGGTCTAAGTAACTACACAATACTCTAAACAAAAGCGGTTGTACTAAATTGTCTAAATCTAATTGATAGGTTAGTTTCCAATGTTGCCTCAACTGCCCAATACGTTGCCCAATATGTTCATCATAATTTTTATTGATTGCATTTTCTTTCCATGCTGTTACATTCTCTTTGCCTTTTGCATCTGCAATTGTTCTATCTAAAATAGCATCATTTATTCTGCCAATTTTATAGAGTTTTCTAAAATCGATTAATCGTAAAGTGGCTTGATGACCAAAAATTTTGGATGATTTAAAAATGGCTTCGTAAAACTTCATATGCTGAAAAGCATGCAAAGAATTATGGTGAATAAAATCTTTGAGTGGTGTTTGTGTAGGCAAATAATGTGTTAGCTCATGCAATACAAGTTGCTCATTAAATACATTTTTATTCATGTGCTTAATATTTTTAAAAATTTAAACACATGAATATAAGTAAACTATTATAAAGTTAATAGTTTACTTATATTATATGCTTCTGGAGTCTTACGCATCTTTAGCTTCTAAAATCATTTAATGTAAATTTTGGATTTTTTTCATCGTTAATATATAATACATTTTTAGAAAATTGTACTTTTCCTGTTTGTATATCATACATTGCACCAACAACACCAATTTCTCCTGCCTCTAGCATTTGCTCTAAAATATAACTACGTTCAATGATTTGCTCAGCACTTCTTTTTACATTTATTATAGCTACATTATCTACAAATTCATCGTTAGCAGAAGTTCTATTTTCCGTTGTTTTTCTTTCTTGATAAACAGCGGGTTGTATTTTAGATAATAGCTCAGTTAAATTTCCCATTTCTACATGGTCGCAAGCACCTTTTATAGCACCACAAGCGGTATGCCCAAGTACCACAATTAACTTAGACCCTGCTACTTTGCAAGCAAATTCCATACTTCCAATAATATCTGTATTTACAATGTTACCTGCAATGCGTACAGAAAAAATATCGCCTAACCCTTGGTCAAATATTAACTCAGATGATGTTCTACTATCTATACAACTTAAAACAGTTGCAAAAGGCCATTGACCATCTCTTGTATCATTTACTTGGTCTAATAAATTTCTATCTTCTTTTAAATTTTTAATAAACCTTTCGTTACCCTCTTTTAAAATTTCCATTGCCATTCTTGGCGTTAAACTTTGTTGTGTTTCTTTTGAATGTGCTTTCATTTTATTTTTCATTTATATTTAAAAATAATTTTTTATTTAAAAGGAGTATTGTTAAATACTACAATTTGAAATTGTGAAGTGCGGCTATTTTCGAGTATTTGCACCATAAATCCGGTTTCTATTTTTATGTTTTTGTTTATGCAATAACCAATGGCAGCATACAATCTATTTCTATCAAATGATGGTTTTTCATCGTTTAAAAATATTTCGTTAAATGCCGAAAGATAAATTGCATTTTTCTCCATTGTTTTTTTAGTAATAGGTTTGTTAATACCTAAAAAATAACGGAAACGCATTTTAAAATCATCTGCAAAAAAACGTTCTTCTATTCTATATCTATGTTGTATGTAAAAATTATTAAAATTTTGCTTGGTTATAAATTGCTGAAAAATGCGGTGTTCATTTTTTACTATCTTATCTTGTTTTAACCCCGAAACGGTATAGGTTTTTGTTTCTATGAACCCATAACCTAGCAGTATGTTGTTATTGTTTTCCGAAAGGTTGTAACCAATACCTGTTCTGAACAACAACTGGTTTTCATCGCCTATAAAATTATAATTGCGGTATTGCACTTCATTATGCCAATTAAATTTGTTATTTATTTTTTGATTGCCAAAATAGATAAGCCAATCCCCGACTTTACTATTTTGTGCAAAAGCAATATTTGTAAAGCTTATAAAGCCAAATACCAAAGAGATATATTTAAAACGCATTTTCATTACTATATTACAATGATTGTTCAACTTTTTTACCTTTAATAATATAGTGTGCAATAATTCCTGCTATTACACCAATCAATAACCCCTTACCACTAATAGGTTTCCATACTTCAAATAAATCAATAGCTAGTATAAATAGTATCGTAACGAAGAATGGTAAATAGTTTTGGAACCCTTTACTTACCATATTTTTAAAAACAGCAGGTTTAGCTAATTTATAACCCGTTAAAAATAAAATAGCTGCTAGTGCAGATAATGGAATTTTATTTAATAAAGTAGGTATTAAAATAACGCTTACCAATAAAAGTAAACCATGAAAAATAGTTGACATTTTAGTTTTACCACCTGAGTTTACGTTGGCGCTGCTACGAACTATTACACTGGTAACGGGTAAGCCACCAATTAAACCAGCCACACTGTTTCCAATACCTTGAGCTATCAATTCTCTATTGGTATTTGTCTTTCTTTTTTCTGGATCCATGTTATCAATGGCTTCTATACTAAGTAAAGTTTCTACTGATGCTATTATTGCAAATACAACACCATATATGATGATGGAACTATTTGTAAATCCATTATAATCTGGCAGTGTAAAAAAGCCTAAAAACTCTTTAGCAGATGCAGCAACTGGCACTGATACCAAAAAATTTGCGTCCAATGCATTACTCGTAAACCCTGCTTTTAAAATTTCGTTTATAATTACGCCAATAATTACTGCTATTAAAGCGCCTGGTATAAACTTTATTTTTATTTTATCCCACCCTAAAATAATTAAAACAGATAATATACATATGGCTAATACAATTGGGTTATAATTTTGAAAAGAACCAAATAGCTCTTTCAAGCTTTTAAAACCAAAAGCTATTGGCAATTGTTTTGCAATAATAATAATACCTATACTGGTTAATAAACCTGTGATAACACCGCTAGGTATAAATTTTGCAATGCCACCAAGTTTGAATACGCCCAATAATATTTGTAAAATACCAGCGATTAATACGGCACATAAAAACAATGGGAAATTGCCAATGCTAGTAATAGCACCCAATACCAAGGCAGACAACCCTGCAGCAGGGCCACTCACACTTAGTTGAGAATTACTAATAGAACCAATAACTACGCCGCCAATGATACCCGAAATAACACCACTAAAAAATGGAGCGCCACTTGCCAATGCAATACCCAAGCATAAAGGGAGGGCTACTAAAAATACTACGATACCTGCTGGCAAATCTGATTTTAATTTTGAGAACATGTAATTTTTTTTGAAATAGGAATAAGTAAAAGCCTATTTGTACTGTAAGTAAATACCTTTTTATTAAGCTATCAAATACTAAACGTAAGTTCCCTTTTTTCAATAAATAATAAAGCATTATTGATAAAAATAAAAATGATAGGAATTAAGAAAAATTGGGTGGGAGTAATTCTACATCGATTGATATAGAAGGTAATCGATTGTTATTTGTTGTTAGGTAATTAGCGCTTAAATTAACAGCTGAATTTTGAATCGTAGTTGTAAAAATTGAATTGAAATATTCTTTTGCTTTTTCTTCGGAATTGTTTTTATCGGTTTTACCTTCTTCACCATCTTGATCATCAAAAGTTACTATTGAATATTTTTCAACATATTGTAACACAACATTATTAGCCACAAGTATGAGTGTGGATAGTGAAATTAGCAATATTTGAATAAAACGCTTCATTTTGTAGAAATACAAATGTATTAAATTTTAAAGAGATTACATTTTTTATAACGCATTGGAAAATATATTTTTAGACCACAGTTGGCTAAAAAACACTTGCCTTTTGTTTTTTACATAAATCTACAGCTACATAGAAAAAAGGAACGGTATATTATGATGAATTTATATATTTTGGAACTTGGTATTAAAATCAATTGCAAACACATTTTTCGACTAGGTGTTTTGTGAAAATAATCTTAGCATTACCTTATCTGGTCTTAAGGTAATTAATGGTATCATTTCTGGTTTTTGGTTTGTTGCTTTTATTGTAAATTTTCTAAAAAAAGCGTGTAAGAAAAATGATATTTCAGCAATGGCAAAATTATTGCCTATGCACATTCTTGGCCCTGCACCAAAAGGAAAAAAGTTTCTAGATTTAGCTAATGTGCTATCGTCCAAAAAGCGTTGAGGTGAAAAAGTTGTTTCGTTTTTCCAGTTGTGTTTGTTTCTATGTAAGCCAAAAAAGAAAGGGATAATAATAGTACCTTTCGGATAAGAATAATTTTCAAAAACATCATCTTCTATTGCCACTCTTTCTGTCATCCAAGCGGCAGGGTATAAGCGCATGCCTTCATTTATCGTTGCTTTTATAAGTTCATTGTTTAATGAATCTAATACATCAATATTTTGAGACACTTCTTTAAGTTGTTTTTTTATATCATCATTATTGGCAATGAGGTATAGTAGCCATGATAATGTATTGGCGGTAGTTTCATGGCCTGCAAATATCAAAATAAGTAATTCGTCAATAACTTGTTCTTCATCCATTGGTAAGCCAGTATCTTCATACTTGCTGTTTAAAAGCATATCTAACAAATCGGAAAATGATTTTTCAGTTTGCTTACGATTCTTAATAATTAATCTAAATTGATTTCTGATATCGGTTACTTTCTGCAGAATCTTTTTCTTTTTACCAGTAAAGGAATAGGTTATTTTTTGTAATGGCTTATTAATATCAACCATTAAAAAATTTTGCAATTCAGTAAAATCTTTATTTAGCTCTTCCATTTCATTTTTAGAAAAATCAATATCAAACAACGATTTTATCAAAATGGTAAATGATATTTGATGTAATAGCGGATATACATCTACATCCGTATCTGTAGGAAATAATGACAACGAATCATCTATACTTTTAATAACAATATCGTATAATCCTTTTAGTTTTTCTTTATGAAATGCTGGCTGAATAAGCCTTCTTTGCTTAAGCCAATACTCGCCATTTGAAAACAATAGTCCATTTCCAAATAACTCAACCGCCTTTTTTGTAGATAGTTCTGATTTCTTGTAATTTTTATGATTTTCTTTTAAAACATAATTTATAAAATCTGGATTTTGAGTAACAATAAGTTTTCTATTTACCCCAAGAGTAGCACTATATGTATCAGAAAATTTATCCATTGAGCCAGCAATAAATTTTACTGGATTGTCTAGAAATGCTTTTGATTTGAATAATGTTTTTAATAAAGAATAGCCAATTGGTAAATTATACTTTCCCATATAAAGCGGTTTGGACTTTTAATAAAAATATTTCAGCGCTTTCTCTAATATTAGATATTTAAACCACCACAAACGCTAATCGTTTGCCCAGTTATATAACTACCCATATCGCACGCCAAAAACAAAGCTGTATTTGCAATATCTTCTCCAGTTGCAAATTTACCAAGCGGTATAGATGCTTTGTATTTTTCTGCAGCATCTCCTTCTTGTAAATAACTCGTCATATCTGTTTCTACAAAACCAGGTGCTATCGCATTGCATCGTATATTTCTACTTCCAATTTCTTTAGCTATACTTTTTGTAAAACCAATTACACCTGCCTTACTTGCCGCATAACTGCTTTGCCCTGCATTACCTATTTCTCCAATAATACTACTCATGTTTATAATGCTGCCGCTACGAGCTTTCATCATTGGTTTTATAACCTGCTTGGTTATATTGAAAACACTTTTTAGATTTACTGTCATCACATCATCCCACTGCTCAGGCGTCATACGCATAAGTAGATTATCTTTTGAGATGCCAGCATTATTTACACAAATATCTATCTGTCCAAATTCTTTTACTACATCATTAACAAAAATTTCAGATGCCGCATAATCGCCAGCATTTGTTTTATATCCTACGGCATGAATGCCGTAGCCATTCAGCTTTGCTTCTAATGCATTTGCTTTTTCTGTACTGCTATCACTCACATACGTAAATGCTATGTTGCAGCCTTGCTCTGCAAATTTTATGGCTATTGCTTCGCCAATGCCACGAGCTGCTCCCGTAATGATGGCGGTTTTTCCTTCTAATAATTTCATAAATATTTTTTAAAAAAACAAATGTAATTCAATTTAGAATATTTGTAAGACTCATTTTTAATAGTAGTGAAAATAATTTTATATAAAGAAATTAACGGTTACAAATAATAAGAAATTATAAATAAGATTAACAATTAAAAATTCAAAAATCACAAAAAATAAAATCGATTTAATGATTGTCCAAAATAGTTTTTGTCCATAAAATCGTTTAATAGCTATAATAATCATTAATAATAGCATGCCTAAAACAATAAAATTCATTACTCCTTCATCCCTAAATATAATATCTGATGGAGCATAAACGAAAGTACTCAATAGGTGTATAACTGGGTATATCAAAAACATTATCGCAAAAATAGTGGAACTTAATTCTATAGATAGTACAAAATTGTCGTAGAAAAATTTATTTCTTTTATAGAAAAGCAAAAAAAGTAGCAACCCTGTAAATGGCAATACAAGTAGCAAAAAAGGCTTAGCAAATTTTTGAGATTTTGCATCATATTTTGTAGCAAGTTCATCCTTACTAATATTGAGACTTTGCATTTTCTTATCTGCAATAGGCTTTGCATACCAGGCGTAATTATATTCTGGTGAAACGTAAGTGTTGAATCTCATATTAAGCCCCTTGGCCATAGGAAAAAGAAGATATAGAATTATGATAAGTAAGAAAAGGGAAATTGGCTTAAAATATTTTTTTTTAATACCATTACAGTAGTCTAATGAAAACTTACCTGGTGTGGTAAAAATAGTTTTAATAGTTGTGAAAAACTTACCATCAAGATGAGTAGAAAAATGAAATGCTTCTCCAAAAAAATGGCTCATCTTTTTGTCGCTTTCTGCATACACTTTTTCTCCACAATTATTACAATATGCACCAAAAAAACTTTTATTACAGTTTTTACAAGTAAGCGGGGTATGTTCCATAAACAAAGTTTAGGCGTATATTTTAAAGTTGTATGATTACATTTTATGTTGCATTATTTATACGATTCTTCATATGCATTTTTAAATGCAACTCCACTTTTCATGGCTTCTATAAACTTTTTTAGCGAATGTTTTTTTAACCATTCATGCACAACATATTTTGCCGTTACATAATTCAGCGAAATAGCATCGTCATCCCCAGTATAAAATTGAGCTCCATTAGCTAATGTAGAAAGCTTTGGCAATACAAATCCATTGTTTATTTTGGTTTGCAAACTATCAATGAAATATTTTTCTCTATCATCTACTTGCATGGCTAATCCTTCTTCAAACCAAGTAGGTATTTTAGTTATTGCTTTATACCAACCAATATGATTGTACAAAATAGTATGTGTAATTTCGTGTGCAATTATTTGTTCATCTACTCCTTCATTGCTTAAAACTACATAAGCCCCGAGTTTTCTTGTTGTAGTGGCAGGTGTACCTGCTGTGCCATATTTGTTGTATGCTTTTTCACTGTTACAATAAATCAATGTATAGTCTAACAATACATTTTCTCCCCAAAAGGATTTTACTTTATCTTCTGCTACTTTTTTTAAGCGAAATAAGTTTTCTAATTGTGCTACAGTTGTTTTTTTGCTATGATACACATTTTGTTTTTTTTCTAAATTTGAAAACGAAACAAAAATGCAGCTTGTTTCTTGTGGAAAAACAATGAAGTGTGCGAATGTCATTAATGGTAACAATACCAAAGTAATAATGAATGTGCGTTTTAATAATTTTTTCATGTCTATGTATTTTTAAGTGCAAGAATTTCATCCACAATTTTTCTTTCATTACTTAGCCTCGGTACTTTGTGTTGCCCACCCACTTTGCCTTTGCTGCGAAGCCATTCAGTAAATGTACCGTCGGGCATTACATGCACAACTGGCATACGCAGCGCAATATCTTTTTGCCGCTTAGCTTCATAATCGCTGTTTACATTTTTTAATGCGGCATCCATTTCTTTTGTAAATACGTCTATATCCTCGGGTGCTTTATCAAATTCTATCAACCACTCATGTGCACCATTACTCTGTTCTGTAAAATAAATAGGCGCAGCTGTATAATCTTTTACAATAGCATTTGTTTTATGCGCAGCTTCTGCAATGGCATTATCCGCATTGTCAATGATAACTTCTTCGCCAAAGGCATTCATAAAATGTTTTAGCCTTCCAGTAATTTTTATTTTGTATGGGTTTAGCGATGTAAACTCCACCGTATCTCCCATAATATAACGCCACAAACCGCCAGTAGTGCTTATTACAATGGCGTAGTTGGTTTTCATTTTTACATTTGTAAGTCCCTGTGTTTTGGGTTGTGGTTTTCCATATTCTTCCACGGGCATAAATTCATAAAAAATGCCATGCTCCGTAAACAGTAGCATACCATCATCATCTGGTTTTTCTTGTGCAGCTATAAAGCCTTCGCTTGCATTGTATATTTCTAAATAGTTTATGGGCTTACCTATTATGGTTTCAAATTGTTTTCTGTAAGGCACAAAAGAAACGCCACCATTTATGTACAATTCCAAATTAGGCCATACTTCTGCAATGGTTTTCTTTTGTTTTATTTCTAAAATTCTTTTTAGCAAGAGCAATGTCCACGTAGGTACACCTGCTAAACTTGTTACATTTTCTTCTGCGGTAGTTTGTGCTAATTTTTCTATTTTATTTTCCCATTCGTCTAGCAATGCAATGCTTAACTCTGGTGTGCGCAACCACTGTCCCCAAAAAGGGGAGTTTTGCATGAGTATAGCACTTAAATCGCCGCACTGTACATCTTCACTCAATTGGCTTATTTGGTGTGAGCCACCAACCACTAGGCTTTTTCCTGTTAATAAATCGCTGCTAGGAAAATTAGTATAATATTTTGTAAGCACATCTTTACTTGCTTGAAAATGATTTTCTTTTAAACTTTCTTCGCTTACTGGAATAAATTTACTTTTATCATTTGATGTGCCACTGCTTTTTGCAAACCAATTTACAGGGGCATTCCACAATACATTTTCTTCGCCAGTCATCATGCGCTCTATGTATGGGCGCATGTCATTGTACTCGTGTAGGGGTACACGAAGTTTAAATTCTTTAATTGTAAAAAGTTTATCGAAATTGTATTTTTTTCCAAACACGGTGTATTGGGCATCGCTAATGAGGCTTTGTAAAACATGTCGCTGCGCCTCAGCTGGATGATTTATCCAATTGTAAATGCGCTTATACCGCAAGCGAGCTACAAATGATATTGATTTGGAGAGCAAGTTCATTATTGCAGCAAGATAAAAAATAATATGCTAGAAACGAGCTATCCTGAGATTTTATCTCAGGATAGCTTCATCTTTACATGTTATCTGAGATTTTATCTCAGAACTAACCAAAAATATTTACTATTTTTAAAATAAAAAATTATGAGTGACGGCGGATACAAAATAAGAAATAAAGAAGGCGTTCATTTTGTAACATTTGCTGTAGTAGATTGGGTAGATGTGTTTACAAGACAAATCTATTGCGATATTGTTGTTGAAAGCCTTCGTTATTGTCAAAACGAAAAAGGGCTTTTACTTCATGCTTGGTGCATAATGAGTAATCATATTCACTTGGCAATATCCGCTAAAAATAATAACCCAAGCGATATTCTCAGAGATTTTAAAAAGTTTACTGCAAAGAAAATAATTGATGCAATAAAGAACAATCCAAAAGAAAGTAGAAAAGCATGGATGATTGATATCTTTAAAAACCATGGTCAATCCAATTCAAGAAATACAGAACATCAATTTTGGCAACAAGATAATCATCCAAAAGAAATGTGGAGCGAAAATTTTACAGAACAAAAGATAAATTATATTCACAATAATCCTGTAGCAGCGGGTATTGTAACCAATGCGGAAGCTTATTTGTATAGTAGTGCTAGAGATTATTATTACGGTAAAAATTGTGGGTTGTTGAAAATTGATTTTTTGTAGTAACGATAGTTGTCTTGAGATTTTATCATGGGCTGTCTTGAGATTTTATCTCAAGACTATGTAAATTTTTCCTGAGATAAAATCTCAGGATAGCTCGTTAAAGAACGAGCTTATAAATTAACCGTTACAAATTCTTCACAATAATCTTTTATCATTTGCCTAACCGCTCTAAATTCCCGTAAAATTTCCGCTTCAGTTCCAATAGCTTTTGCAGGGTCAGGAAAATTATAATGAAACATTTTTGCATTACTCGGAAAGAAAGGACAACGCTCTTTTGCATTATCACAAACAGTAATCACAAAATCAAAATCTATATTTCTGTATTCTTCAATATTGTTAGATGTGTGTTGCGAAATATCTATACCATCTTCTTTCATGGTGGAAATGGCACGAGGGTTTACGCCATGGGTCTCTACACCTGCACTATATATTTCTGCTTTATTGCCTGCAAAATATTTTAAATAACCTTCTGCTATTTGGCTGCGGCAACTATTGCCAGTGCAGAGTACTAATACTTTTTTCATGTTTTATTTTTTGTTTACGAGCTGAAGAGCCTTAATTAAACTTCATTGGAAAGTTTATAATGAGCTTGTCGAATTACTCCGTTCAACATTATTTTTTCATTCATCATTTATCGATTATTACACACCCACCATTTTACTTCTCCTTTCCATTATCACATTATCTCTCCATACGCCATTCATGTTTCCAATCTTTTCTCTAAAACCAATTTCTCTAAAACCCATATCCTCATGCAATTTTATGCTTCCAATATTTTCAGGAAAAATACCTGACTGCAATGTCCACACTCCGTTTTCCTCACTTTCTTTTATGAGCTGTGCAAAAAGTTTTTTGCCAATACCTTTTCCTCGTGCATTGATTGCTACATATATGCTCACTTCTGCCACGCCGCCATACACACAACGAGAAGATACTGGCGAAAGTGCCGCCCAACCTAAAATTTCATCTCCATCAAAAGCAGCCAATCTGCAAAAAGATAAATGCCCTTTATCCCAAGTATCCCACACGGGTGCTTCTGTTTGAAAAGTGGCATGCCCTGTAGCAATGCCTTGTAAATATATTTCTGCAAGGGCAGGATAATCGTTTTCTTGTATTGGTTTTATTTCCACTTAGTTTAAATGTTTTTTAAAACTACAAAACAAAAAATGTTGGGATGTATTAAACGGTGTAATATGATTTTCGGTTATACAGCGAATTTTATTAAACCCATTTTCCAATTCAGCTACTAGCTTTTCTTCACTATATTTTTTTATATCAAGACCACTGCATTTTTCAGGACCTTCTTCAGAAAATGTTCCAATGGTTAAATATCCAGACACTGCTTTTCTTGCAGTATCCATATAGGTTGCAATATCTCCTTCTGTAGTTAAAAAATGAAACGTTGCTCTGTCATGCCACACATCATATGCCGTGCTTGGTATAAATTTTGTAACATCACTCACAATCCATTGTACATGTTTACATTTATTTCCAAGGCGTTTTTTTGCTTTAGCAATAGCATTTTTTGAAATATCAAGAACAGTAATATTTTCAAAACCTTCGGCAAGTAAATAATCTACTAGTGTACTATCACCGCCACCAATGTCTATTATTTTAGCCGATTTATTTACCCCAAATGAATGAATAAAATCTAAAGATGTTTTTGGATATGTTTGTGTCCAACTTACTTCGTTTGGATTCTTTGTTTTGTAAACATTATCCCAATGATTTTTATTTGTATGCTCCATAGTATAAAATTATTTTTAACAGCACCCACCACCTGGTGTGCAACAACTCGCTACTTCTTTTACAGAAGAAATTACAGATTGTACTGCGGGTATTCCGCAAAGGTCCATAGCTAGGCAGGCTGTATGTTTTGTAGTCAATACAAAATATTTTCCGTTAAAATCCAATCCGTATTTTGATATGGTTTCGTTTTGGTATTCTACTTCTATTTCCCAATCTTCAATACCCAATTTCTTTTCAGATAATGAAATGATATCTAATAATTTTTGTGGCTTTAATCTGTGCTCATAATCATTGGCATCCCACAATTGAAAGTTCACTTTCTTTTCTTCACGAACGGAGCCGCCACAATCAATAAAGTTTTTGGTAACCATACCTACTTCTGTTACATGAAAATGCTCGGGTACAAATGTTCCATTTTCCAATTGAAAATTTACTGCATCTGCGTTGGCAAGAATAGTTTTAATTTCTGATAATTTCATAATATTGGTTTTTAACAACAACTTTTTTTCTTTTCTATTTTTAGTGAAAACTCCGATAAAAATTGTTCGAATTTTAAAAATGTTTTTTCGTTTATACAGTAGCAAATGGCATTGCCTTCAATATTGCCTTTTATGAGTTCTGCATTTTTAAGTTCTTTTAAATGTTGCGAAACCGTTGGCTGTGCTAGTGGCAATACTTTTACAATATCACCACAAATACAGCCGTCGGTTTTTAGCAAATAGTCAATAATGGCCACCCTTGCAGGATGTGCAAGTGCCTTCATAATATTGGCAATATCGTTCTGCCTTTTTGTAAATAATTCTGTATTAGATGCGCCCATTGTTTAATTATATATTGCAATATTACGATAAAGATTTGAATCAGCAAAAATTATTTTCTACTTATAAAAAATATACCAATTTTTTTAGGCAAAAAAGCTTCAATTAAAAGTGTGTCAGCCTGAGCTTGTCGAAGGCGGTGCAGTATATAAAAGAGGTTCTGTTTTAAGATTAACCCGCCTTCGACAAGCTCAGGCTGACAGTAAAATAATTTGACCGATAGTGCAAGACATTTTATTTAATTTTAACGGCACAAAAGAAAATAAATAATTGCAATGGAAAGAAAACTATTTACCATAAAAGACAAATCGTTTACAATAGGTTTAATGCAAAATGATGAAATGAATTCTTTATTCCCATTAATAGAAGAACTAAACCCTGGCATGCAAAAAGAATTATTTGATGAAAGGTTAGCAGAAATGCAAGCCAACAAATTTAATTGCATTGGAGTTTGGCATGAAAATATGCTGGTGGCATGTTGTGGTTTTTGGATATTGATTAAATTTTATAATGGCAGGCATGCAGAGCCTGATAATGTAGGCGTGCTTGAACCATTTAGAAATTTTGGATTGGGTCAAATAATGATGGATTATGTGCATGAGCATGCAAAAAAACTTGGCTGTACGGTAAGTGAATTGAACGCTTATGTATCAAACAACAAAGCACACAAATTTTATTTTAAAGATGATTATAAGATATTAGGTTTTCACTTTAGAAAAGAATTGTAGTATTTATTTGGAAACCAAACTTGTTTCTATTGCTTTTTGTTCTCCAAATTCTTCCCCTAACAATTTTGCAATAGTTTGTGCCAATTGTTTTTGAAATAGCTGCCCTTCTGTTTTTACTTCGCCTAATGGACTTATATTTTTGCCAAGTAATGCTAGCCAAGTTTGCGATGACCCTTTAGTAAAAGTTCCGTGAGATGTCCAGTTGCTTTGGGTTTTACCCCTGCCATGGTCGGTAGTTATTATAAATGTTGTATTGTTTTTATACCCTTCTGTGGTTTGCGCCCAATGCCAAAGTTCGCTTATTATTTTGTCTGTCTCGTTGGCTTTTTGTAAATACATGTCGTAGTTGCCCTGGTGTGCATATTCATCTGTTTCACCAAGCCCAAGGTAAAACACTTTTGGTTTGTGCTGTTGTAAATATTCTTTTGCTGCAATAAACGTAAGCATGTCCTGCCTTGTGTGTTCTTTGTTTTCTATAATATTAGATTGTACAATGTTTACTGATCTTTGTGCGTAACTATTTTCCTGTGGCACATTTTCGTATCCACTATTTATTGCTATGCCGCTGCGCTTTTCATTCAATATAAATGGAAACACATCCCAAGATGTAAAAAGAGCTACCCTTCCTTTATAAGATTCCTTACTATTTAAGTATTCAAAAATATTTTTGTTGTCATTTATATTTTTATGATTGTTTAAAATACTTAAATCTACTTTGCCAGTAAACATTTCACTGTAGCCAGCATAAGATATGGCGTAGGGATTTGAAACATTTACATTGTTATCAAAATCTCTATTGCCATATATCTGCCCCTTTTTGGCAAGTACACTCCACATAAAGGGCATTAAATTTTTTCGTCTTTCTATTTTGGAAATGCCCCCATACATACTATTCAATGTTTCTGTATCTGAGGTGTATTTTTCGTTTGCAATAATATTACTATCTGCACCATTAAAAAGCTCTTGCCATCTATAACCATCTATAGTAATAATAAAAATATTGGTAGTTGTGTCTGTATTATTAGAAGAAGATGCCGTAGTATTTTTTTCACTTGGAAAAGCAAATGCAAACAATAGAAAACTTGCAATAAGATATTTCATTTGTTGAGGTTTTGCAAAAGTCAATCTTACATGTAAACAGAGGGTTAGCTAAGTGTTATGATATTATTATTTGATACCTCTATAAATATTAAATAGATAGCTTAAAAAATGAAACTATTTAGGTATATGACATATTATTTTCTGTTTTTTTACGTTTTAAGTATTAATCACAATTTCTATGAGATTCATATTTATACTTTGCATTTACGTAATAAGCATTTCCAAAATATTTGCACAACCATTAAAAGACACTGTCGGCACTTTAAAAGAGCAGAAAGAACATGTAATTAAAGAGACTACCATTGTAAAAATAGAGAACCTTGGAGAACTAATAAATAGTGAAAACCCTGAAATGAGGCCAACCATTTCCGCAGATGGAAATATGTTGTTTTTTATAAGGCAAAATGACCCCAATAATACCCAATATGCCACAGTACCAAATTCGCAAGATATTTGGTATAGCCTACGAGATAGTTTTGGTGTGTGGAGCAAAGCGAAACATTTAAATGAAAAAGTAAATGCAACCCACTACAATGCAGTTTACTGGATATCGCCTGATTTAAATACAATTTTATTAAAGGGTTCATATAGGGATGGGCAATACCTTGGTATGGGCTTAAGCATGATACACAAAAGAGAAGACAATAGCTGGACAAATGCCGAAATGTTGAAAATTAGAAATTTTAATAAATTTAGTAGCACCTTACAAATAGGAGCATCTATGGGGCAAGATGGAAAGACATTACTGTTTTATATGACAGATAAAAAGGAAAGTTATAATAATGAATTGTATGTTTCATTTTTAGAGGGAGATGATATTTGGTCTGCACCAAAAAATCTAGGTAAAAAAATAAATCTGCAAGGGTATAACCAAATGAGCCCTTTTATAGCTGCAGATGGAGTAACATTATATTTTAGTAGTGATAGGCCCGGTGGGCTAGGCGAAAATGATATTTGGATGTGCAAACGAATTGGAGATAGTTGGCAAAAATGGACAGAGCCAGTAAACCTTGGTAGCCCAATAAACACTGAAGGGTCTGAGGCTTTTTTTACATTAGATGCGGGAGGAGAATTTGCATATCTAACCTCTAGCGATGGAGCGTTTGGTGCAAGCGATATTGTTCGTGTAAAATTATTAGAGAAGGAAATGCCTAACCCCGTTGTAATGCTTACTGGCAATGTGTATAATGCAAAAACAAAAGAACCAATTACTGCCTCATTATTATATCAAACATTACCCGACGGTATAGAACTTGGCAATGGTGTTTCTAGCCCAGTAGACGGTTCTTTTAAAATGGTACTACCTTACGATAAAAATTATAGCATAAGGGCTTCGGCAGATAAATTTTTTGCTATTTCCGAAAACCTAAATTTAGACTCGTTGGTAAAAAAAGGATACAAGGAAATACACAAAGATTTATATCTTGTACCCATAGAAATTGGGCAGGTTTTCAGACTTAACAATGTATTTTTTGATTTTGACAAGTTTAATTTAAGACCAGAATCCTTTGTAGAACTTAATAGGGTAATTGGGTTTTTAAAGGAATACCCCACAGTAGAAATAGAAATGAGTGCCCATACCGATAGCAAAGGTGCAGATGAATACAATTATACCTTAAGTAATAATAGGGCAAATGCAGTAAAAGAATATATTTTATCTAAAGGTATTGCTACAGCTAGAATAATATCTAAAGGTTATGGAGAAACAAAACCAATAGACACTAATGATACAGATGAAGGCAGGCAAATGAATAGACGTGTAGAGTTTAAAATTTTAAAAAACTAAACTATTTAAACAAAATAAATTTTATAATAAGCGGCTTGAGTTAAACATAAAATGTAATTGTGAATAGCTAGTGAATTTCAACATGGTTTTACAGCATATTTGTTTCGTTTTACACTAAGTTAAGTTTTCGAAGCCTAAATATTTGTTGGACAAACGAACGCTACTTTTATAATCTTATATTTGCAGCCATAAAATACGAGTATGTTTAACAAAAGAACAAAGATTAAATCGCTATTAGAAAGTGAAAAAGTAGATTACGAAGCCACGGTAATGGGCTGGGTACGTACATTTAGAAATAACCAATTTATAGCCCTGAACGATGGCAGTACCAATAATAATATACAACTGGTAGCAGAGCTTGGTAGCTTGAGCGATGAAACGATGAAACGCATTACCACTGGCGCTTGTATAAAAGCTACTGGCCAAGTAATAGCATCATTAGGCAAAGGACAAAAATATGAATTGAAAGCTACCGCCATAGAAATATTGGGCGATAGCGACGCAGAAAAATTTCCTTTACAACCTAAAAAACATAGTCTAGAATTTTTGCGTGAGCAAGCGCACCTTCGTATGCGTACAAATACTTTTGGTGCCATATTTAGAGTGCGTCATAGCTTAGCGTATGCGGTTCATAAATTTTATAATGATAGAGGTTTTGTATATATGCACACGCCCATCATTACAGGTAGCGATGCAGAAGGTGCTGGCGAAATGTTTAAAGTAACGACATTGCCGCTTGATGGAACTGCCCCACGCAATGATGATGGTAGTATAAATTACAAAGAAGATTTTTTTGGCAAGAGTACGAACCTCACAGTGAGTGGGCAATTGGAAGGCGAATTGGCTGCTATGGCGTTTAGTGATATCTATACTTTTGGTCCTACATTTAGAGCGGAGAATAGCAACACAACCCGCCACCTTGCTGAGTTTTGGATGATAGAGCCTGAAGTAGCGTTTAACGATTTGGAAGATAATATGAACCTTGCGGAAGATTTTATCAAATACATTATTCGCTATGCGATGGAAAATAATGCAGATGATTTGGCTTTTCTTGCACAACGATTGGAGGAAGAAGAAAAACAAAAACCTACCAACGAACGCAGCGAAATGGGCTTGCTAGAAAAATTAAATTTTGTGGTGGACAATGATTTTGAAAGATTGACTTACACAGAAGCCGTAAGTATATTAAGAGAAAGCAACCACAACAAGAAAAAGAAATTTCAATATTTAATAGATGCTTGGGGAGCAGATTTACAAAGTGAGCATGAGCGTTATTTGGTGGAAAAACATTTTAAAAAACCTGTTATACTTACAGACTATCCAAAAGAAATAAAATCGTTTTACATGCGCCAAAATGATGATGGAAAAACGGTAGCAGCTATGGATATACTCGTACCTGGCATTGGTGAAATGGTTGGCGGTAGTCAAAGAGAAGAACGCTTAGATAAATTGACGCAGCGCATGAATGAAATGCATATTCCTACAGAAGAAATGGATTTTTATTTGGATACTCGTAGGTTTGGCGCTTGTCCGCATGCGGGCTTTGGGCTTGGTTTTGAGCGTTTAATTTTATTTGTAACGGGTATGACAAATATTAGAGACGTGATTCCTTTTCCGAGGTATCCAAAGAGTGCGGCGTTTTAAATTGTTGAACCACTAAGGCACTAAGCTAAACACAAGTAGCACAAAGAAATATTTAAAGAGTAAGTTTAAAAAGGCTTGCTCTTTTTTATTTTTAAAAATAAGTAAACATATTACTTCTTTGACCCTTTAATAAAATTTCTTACTTAATTTGTGTGAAATATATAAAATGAACCCATCAAAGTACCTCGATTATATTTTAAACCCTTTCGACTTACTACGCACTAAAAAAGTATTGCATGTAAATCCTACAGCGGAGCCTAGTCGTACAGAGCCAGAGCAATCTGTTATTTCTGTGTTTGAATATAGTAAAGAAAACGTAGTTTCTTCTAACATTACAAAAATAGAAGACGCATTTAAATATTTAAACTCTCCATCAAACACATGGATAAACATAGATGGTTTGCGTAAAGATGATGTAGAAAAAATCTGCAATCATTTTAATATTCACCCACTTATAGCCGAAGATATTTTAAGCCTCGGGCAGCGACCTAAAACAGATGAAATAAACAACTTACTTTTTTGCTTACTAAATATGCTTTCGTTTGATGAAAAGAATGCGGCAATAGATACGGAGCAAGTGAGCATAATACTCGGAAAAAACTTTGTAATTACTTTTCAAGAAGATGCCGAAAGAGATCCTTTTAATCCATTAAGAGAAAAACTAAAAATGGCAGGTACCAAAGTGCGCCAAAATGGAGCAGACTTTCTTTTTTATTCATTGCTCGATTATATTGTAGACCATTATTTTTTAGTAATGGAAAAAATGGGCGATAAAATTGAGTTATTAGAAGAAGATATTATCAAAAATTCTAACAACAGAAGTTTAGTAAAAATAAATACACTTCGCAAAGAAATGATTGTGCTAAAGCGAAGCATTGCACCAGTAAGAGAATTGGTAAGTAGCATTATGCGTAGCGAAAGTGAGCTCATAGATGAAAAAACGGAGAAATATTTTAAAGATGTGTACGACCACATTATACAGGCTTACGACCTTTCAGAAAACTATCGAGATATGATGATGAACTTGCAAGATTTGTATTTGAGCAATGTAAACCTTCGTATGAATGAGGTAATGAAAGTAATGGCTGTGGTAACTTGCTTGCTTGCGCCTGCTACTGTTATTGGTGGTATTTTTGGAATGAACTTTGATATTATTCCACTATTGCATAACAAATGGGGCTTTTTTGTATCTGTGGCTCTTATGCTTTTTATTCCTTTGTTAATGATACGATCTTTTAGGAAGAGAGGGTGGTTTTAATATTTGAACATTGAGCGTTGAAAATTGATTATTGAACATTTTTTATTATGAGAGATAATATTCAACGCTCAAAAATAAAATTAAATTATCCTTAGGAAGATATTGAAGCTGTTGCCTTTTTCTTAAACACGGGCACTGTACTACAAGGCTCGCCATACATAATACTTTTTGCTACTGGCCGTAGTTTTTTTGTAATGGCAATGTATGCTACTTCACCTATTGACAATTCTCCACAACCTTTTATAACAACACGTGCATCGTTATAAGCACTTGTATCTATCCTTTCAATATTTTGAAGTAAAATATTTTCTTTAGCGTAAGCCTCAGTACCAAAAATTATTTCTGTAGCTATTGGTTGTAACAAACTTGCTACAAGCATATACGCCCACATGGGTATAACCGCATCTGCACTGCACGTTAGCGCTAAAACTTTGTTTTCATAAATAGTGGTATCCAAAGTTTTCAGTGCTTCTCTAAAATCTTTTTCTTTTAATATCAAACCCATAAAAAGATGGTCTTTCATATCAAAAACCACTACCGCATCTTTGGGATAATAATCTTCCAGATTTACAGTAATAATTCCGCTTTCTGCAACCTTGTTTACAAATGCTTCTGCCATGCTGCAAAATTAGGATTTTTTAAAATGAGGTGGTTGTGGGATGGGGAAAATATAAAAATGTAAAGTCTTGTGTCTAATTTACATTGCTTTTATGCTTATTTTTACAATATGTTTAATTGTTTTTAATTAAAAAATGGTTTAGGAAATTATAAATTTCAGTTAAGTATGCAACAAATATCTATTCACATACCTGATGCACAAGTTTCTTTTATGATGGAACTTTTGCAAAAATTCGATTTTGTAAAAATTGATACAGATATCAATAAAAAATTTACACTTTCTGATGAACAAAAGGCATCAATAGAAGACGAGCGTGCTAAATCTAAAAACGACCCTAGCTATTTACTCGATTGGGATGCTGTGCAACATACTTTAATAGTAGATTGATGCCTTATAAAATCAAAATTACTCCTACCGCTTTTAATGATTTGCAAAAAGCCATAGAATATTACAATGACGAGCAAAAAGGATTAGGTAAAAAATTTCATGCTGCTGTCAAAACAATGTTTGCTCAACTTGTTAAAGTTCCAGCTTCGGGTTCATTTATGTATGATACAGTTCGTTACAGGGTAATGCATAAATATCCTTACATTATACTCTACGAACTTGAAGATAATATTATAAAGATTTATCGCATCTTTAATACTTCTCAAAATCCTTTTTGGTTGTAATATGTAACTTAAATAAAAAATGTAGTTTTTGAAAATGTATCCTGGATTTACTTCTTCGTATTACCATCGAAATCATTTACAAAATCTATAACTCGTAGAAAAGTATAAAGGGTGATAGAAATTCCTTTAGATATTTGCTTTGTTCTTCTTTAATTTTTGATCTATTTTCGAAGTTAGTTTTAACTGTTGTGCTTGTTGAAAAGCTTGCGCAAAGGTAATTACGGGCTGCTGTGCAATTATCTGTTTGCCCCTCAATACTGATTCCGCTAACGATATTTTGTAATTTACCTCTTGTTTCATTATCGTACATATTTAGAGTATAAAAGTAAACAAATTTCTTGTCTTGTGTCTAATGTCTAACAATCTCCTCTCTTCTCCCCTTCGGGGATTTAGGGGCTCACTATCATCAACTTCGCATAATTCAACATTATCTTTTTCTCACCATTGGTATCAAAATGTATGGTAGCAATAGGATTATGCGCCGCACCTTCCATTTTCGTAATTACCCCAAAACCAAATTTTTGGTGTTCCACTTTTTGCCCTTCAGCTAAGTCTGCAGTATTACTTGCTATAAAATTTTCTGATATAGAATGTTCTTTTGTTTGAGGCCTTGCAGGTGTAGCGTATGCAGGTTTCGCAGGTTCTTTTTTTGCAAACATACTGCCTTGGCTACCACCCGTATTTTCAAACCCTCTGCCCATACGCTCAAATGCGCTATCACGGTTACCTGCGCTCGATGCATTGTTTCGTGCAGCTGCACCAGCATAACTTTTATCTAAATTATCTTCGGGCATTTCATCTATAAAACGGCTCGGTTCATTTTGTTGCAATTGCCCAAAACGATAACGAGCATTGCTATAACTCAAATACAATTTTGCTTTAGCTCTAGTTATTGCCACATAAAATAAACGTCGTTCTTCTTCCAGTTCTTCTCTTGTATTTATTGCCATGGCATTGGGGAAAAGTGTTTCTTCTAAACCACCAACAAATACCACCGGAAACTCCAAACCCTTTGCCGCATGTATCGTCATTAGTTTTACCACATCTTGGTTTTTATCATCGCCTTGGTCGGCATCGGTTAGCAAAACTATTTGTTGTAAATACCCACCGAGGCTTTTATCACCCACTTCACCATCTTCTTCATTCATGGGTGTTTCGGTAAATTCTTTTATAGAGTTCAGCAACTCTTGCACGTTTTCATATCTAGCTAAACCTTCTGTGGTTTTATCGTTAAACAAATCTTTTACCAAGCCACAATTTTTACCTACTAAAAATGCCAAGTCGTAAGCATTCTTTTTGGGCATTTCACTTTGAAACATTTTTATCATTGTTACAAAGTTGTCTATCGCTTCTAGTGTTCCAGCTTTAAAACCATACATGGCAGCATTGCAAGCCACATCCCACATACTCAAATTTTGCTCATTGGCAAACAATACCATTTTATCTATTGTTGTTTTTCCAATGGCACGTACAGGATAATTAATAATTCTTTTCAGTGCTTCTTCATCTCTCGGGTTTACCACAATTCTTAAATAACTCAATAAATCTTTTACCTCTTTGCGCTGGTAAAAACTTACACCTCCATATATGCGATACGCAATACCCATGTGCCTTAAGCTCTCCTCAAAACTTCTACTCTGCGCATTGGTTCTGTATAAAATGGCAAAGTCTTGGTTAAAATAATGGTTGCGCAATTTGTTTTCTTGAATAGCATCTGCCACCATTTTTCCCTCGTCGTTGTCCGTCATGGTACGCACGAGTTTTATTTTTTCGCCTTGGTCGTTATTGGTAAATAAACTTTTTTCTATTTGCCCTTTGTTATTCCCAATTATTTCGTTGGCCACACTCAATATATTTTTTGTGCTTCTATAATTTTGCTCCAGCTTCACCACTTTTACGTCGTCATAATCTTTTTCAAATTGCAAAATATTTTCTATCGTTGCTCCTCTAAAGCTATAAATACTTTGTGCATCATCTCCCACTACACACACGTTCTCGTGCATAGCCCCAAGGAGTTTTACAATTTCGTACTGTGCCGTATTGGTATCTTGGTACTCATCTATCATGAGGTACTTAAATTTCTTTTGATACTTACTTAAACTTGCGGGTACATTTTTTAAAAGTATATAAAACTTAAACAACAAATCATCAAAATCCATAGCGCCATTTTTATAACAACGCTTGGCGTATGCATCATAAATTTGTCCAATCATGGGGCGGTTTGCACGAGCATCTTCTTGCTGCAATGCATAATCGTTGGCATATTCCGCTGGGCCTACCAATCCATTTTTTGCAGAAGAAATTCTATTGTACACCACATTTGGCTTGTATTGCTTATCATCCAAATCCATTTCTTTAATAACCGTTTTCACCACACTCTTTGCATCGTCGGTATCGTAAATGGTAAAATTGCTTGGGTAGCCAATATTGGGTGCTTCGCTGCGGAGTATGCGTGCAAACACACTATGAAAAGTACCAATGTATAAATTTCTTGCTTCGCTGTTTCCCAAAATACGCTCCACCCTTTCCTTCATTTCTTTTGCAGCTTTGTTGGTAAACGTAAGCGCCAAAATATTAAAAGCATCCACATTATGGTGGCTCATTAAATGAGTAATTCTTGTAGTAAGCACCTTTGTTTTTCCGCTACCAGCACCCGCAATAATCATTATTGGTCCGTCTTTGTGTAGCACCGCTTCTCTTTGCGGCTCGTTCAATTCATCTAAATAATTCGGCATTTTGCAAAGATAAATTTTAATGGTGGGATTAGGAAAAGAGTTACGGGGTTTATGAATTGCTTGGCCTTTATGAACTATCTCGTCCTTTATGAATTGCCTCGTCCTTTATGAATTGCCTCGGCCTTTATGAATTGCCTCGGCCTTTAGGCCGAGGATTGATATAAATCTATAAAAGGGACTTTAGTCCCGATGGCAATAATCAGTTTTGGGCTAAAGCCCTTTCATTATACATTCTTTACCCCTGTGCTTAAGCACAGGGCAATACAAGGGTGCAGTAAATTTAAAATCCATTTGGGCCTGTGGGTTGAAAATCATTGTTCATTTTTTATTTTTCAATTTGGCGAAGCATTGAACACTCCAAAAAAATTTCAACCCGTGAATAATTGTCACGGGTTGGAAAATAAATGAGTTGAATACAAATTGTAGTCAACTGAAATTTGTAAAACATATTAACCGTACGATAATTTCGTACAGTTGAAGTGTAAGTTTACATAATTTAAAATCACTAAAGAAAAATGATTCAGTAATACGATAAAATCGTAATACTGAAATTCATCAAATTAATTTTATTTTAGAATTAAAATTAGCTCAGTTGTCCGTTAAAATTGGACAACTGAGCTAAATAGAGTTGGTTACAATTTGTAACCAACTGTCCGAAATTTTCGGACAGTTAAAATAATTTACCTTGCACCCTACAATCATCCATCATGCACAAATCATTTTCACATTTTATAGCAATATCATTTTTACTAATACTAACCGCCTGCTCATCATCTAAACAATCAGGCAAACCAGCCGTTGTAAAAACAAACGAATACCAAACAGCCAATTTACCTGCGCCATATGCTACAGGTTCTAGCAGAAAAATAAGCAATGTGGTAGGCTGGGGCGACAACGAAAAACCCATTGCACCCGCAGGTTTTACAGTAAGTTTGTTCGCAAAAGGATTGGATAATCCTCGGTGGATATATGTAGGTAAAAACGGAGATATTTTTGTGTCAGAATCTGCATCATCGGTAGATAAAAACATAAAGGAAACTGGGGAAAAAGTTGTAAGAAAAAAAGGTGAAAGCAAAAATGGAAAAAGTGCCAATAGAATTTCGCTTTTTAGAGATGCTGATAAAAATGGTAGCTACGAAAGCAAGTTCACTTTTGCTAGCAATTTAAACCAACCCTTGGGTATGCTTATACTCAACAATCATTTTTATGTGGCCAATACAGATGGGGTAGAAATGTATCCGTACAATATGGGTGATACCGCATTGGTATTGGAAGGGAAAAGAATTACAGAATTACCCGCAGGTGGTTACAACAACCATTGGACAAGAAATATTATAGCAAACGAAGCAGGCACAAAAATTTATATAACCGTAGGCTCGGGTAGCAACAATGGCGAAAATGGTATGGAAAACGAAAAGCGGCGTGCAAACATTTTAGAAATAAATACAGATGGTAGTGGGGAAAGAATTTATGCAGCTGGGCTTAGGAATCCCGTGGGTATGGACTTTGAGCCAACCACAAAAACCCTGTGGACAGCTGTAAACGAAAGAGATGATTTGGGCGATGAACTTGTGCCAGATTATATTACCAGTGTGAAAGATGGCGGTTTTTATGGTTGGCCCTATGCGTATTTTGGTAGCAACCCTGATCCTCGCATGAAAGACGACCCACACACTGAGCTTGTGAATAAAACAATTGTACCAGATGTGTCCATGGGTGCACATACAGCTTCGCTTGGTTTGGCTTTTTACAACAAAAATAATTTTCCAGAAAAATATAGAGGTGGCGTTTTTGTTGGGCAGCATGGTTCATGGAATCGTTCACAGTTTTCGGGTTACAAAGTGGTGTTCGTTCCATTTGCAAATGGTAAACCTTCCGGACTTCCAGAAGATTTTCTTACAGGCTTTATAGTATCTCCCAATAAAAATGAAGTAAGAGGCAGACCTGTGGCAGTGGCGGTAATGAATGATGGCGCTTTATTAGTGACAGACGATGGAGCAGATATGATTTGGAAAATAACTGCTAATTAAATTGATAAAACAACTTATTTTCGCCGCACAAACAAAAACATACAACTATGAGCACAACAGGAAAAATAGAAACAAACAAAGGCACATTTAGTTTTGAACTATACGACGAGGCCACACCCATAGCCGCCAACAATTTTAAAACCTTGGTAGAAAAAGGGTTTTACGATGGCTTAAGTTTTCATAGAGTAATACCAAACTTTATGGTACAAGCAGGTTGCCCAGAGGGTACTGGCGCAGGCGGACCTGGCTATACCATCAATTGTGAAGTAGCAGCTCCAAACCAATACCACGATAGAGGTGTAATGAGCATGGCACACAGAGGTAGAAACACAGGTGGTTCACAATTTTTCATTTGCCACAACAGACAAGGCACACAGCATTTAGATGGCAACCACACTTGCTTTGGTAAAATTACCGAAGGGTTAGATTTTTTAGATGATATACAAGGAGGCGATAAAATGATAAAAGTAACAATAGATGCTTAATCATAAAAAATATTCGTTTCCACAATAAATACTCGAGTAAAATAAAACTTTGAACTTTTAACCTTTAACTTTTTAACTGTCTCCCTATGTCAATGGTATTTCCAGATTTTTTTGAGAAGAATACTTTTTTTATTGATGAAAAAATAGGCTTCTTTAAATTTACAAACGCCTATAAAGTATATGATGAGCTTGGCGAAATTGGTTTAATACATCAACGCCTTACAACAGGGCAAAAGTTTCTGCGTTTGTTGTTAAAAAAGGGAATGTTACCTTTTCATTTAGAAATTACAGACTTAAATGGAGATACGCTTGTAACTATAAAAAGAGGATGGACTTTTTGGATGTCTAAAATCACGCTTACAGACAGCAACGGAGATTTGCTTGGAAAAATAAACCAAAAATTTGCTTTTTTAAAACCAACCTTTAAAATATTTGATGATACAGATACAGAAATTGCAGGTATTACGGGGGACTGGAAAGGGTGGAGCTTTAAAATAGCTGACATGAACGGAAACCAAATAGGAACAATAAGTAAAAAGTGGAATGGGATTTTAAAAGAAACTTTTACCACTGCTGATAAATATGTGGTGGACATTGTACCAGAATATGCAGAAGACAAAAGAAAGATGGCCATTGTTTCTTGTGCTGTAACAATAGATATGGTATTGAAAGAAAGTAAATAAAATTTACAATAATTAAAAAAGCGGCTGCATTGTTCATGTAGCCGCTTTTTTAATTTGCAAAATACAATACGTTAATTTTTCTTATGCTTTGCCAATTGTATAAAAGTGTAGAAAATAAAATCGTAATTTTAGTTTAAGGCTTAAATAATCTTATTTTGAAAAGAGTAATTACTTTATTTTTTCTTTCATTGTTTTTTATAAACACAGCAAGCGCCCAAAAAATAACAGGCACTTGGGAGGGAGATATTGATGGAGATGAATACCTACAAGTTAACATTATACAAGTGGGAGATATGGTCTGTGGCTATACTTGGGATTATATGTACCGCAATACAAAGGACCACTGCAAGGCTTATTTTTCTGGAACATTAAATAAGAAAACCGACACTTGGTTTTTAAATGGCTATGCATTTATGGAGAATAGCGGAGGGCATTTGCTCATGCAATTAAAGATTGGGAAAGAAATAGAAAATGGAGCTATTGTATTAAAAGGTTATTGTAGAGTAGCACCTACTTTTTTTACTGCTGCTGGCTCACCATCTCCTATAGTATTAAAAAAAATATCTAATAAGCCAACAATAATTACACAAACCATGAAAGATTGTGTACAAGAAAACAAAGCAAAACAAAAAACCAATAATCCACCTAAAAAAGAGCCTAAAAAAATAGCTCCCCAAATAAACAAACCAATACCTCCAAAGAAAAAGGAAACGATAATAAAACCAACAATCCCTGTAAAACCGATTGATACATCAGAAAAAATTAAACCAAAACCATCTGATAAAAAAATAATGCCAAAGGAAAATGCGTTGCCAGCTCTAACAAATGGAAGAGTAAATAAAGAAATAAGCAGAATTATTGTAAATGACAGAAAAATAAAACTAGATGTATATGACAATGGAACTATTGATGGCGACACAGTAAGTGTTTTTTACAACGGTAGAATGATTATGAGCCAGCAACGGCTTTCGAGTAAGCCTATAGAAATAAATGTAACATTAGATGATAATACAAGCCTACACAGCATTGTATTGTTTGCAGAAAACCTTGGTAGCATACCACCAAATACGGCACTCATTATTTTTACCACAGCAGCGGGAAAGCGATATGAATTATTTTCTAGCGCTACACTAAAGCAAAATGCAGAATTGGTATTTGAATACAAGCCAAAATAAAAGCGACTATGATTATCTCACAGTCGCTTTTAAAAAGTATTTTTTGCTTATTAGCTTACAACCAATACTCCGGTTGCTATAAACTCTATCTCTGTTTTCGGTTCAGTAATTTTTTCAATTTCTTCTTTGCTCTTGCCAGCATCCTCGGCATAGTGTTTTAGCATTTCTACACTTGTCACCGTTTTCTTTGCTTCGCCTTGCAGTACTACATCTTTACCAACAATGTTTAGTGGCATAAAAAATTTGTAGTCTTTAAAACGAATCATAATACCATCTCCCTCTGTTTGAGCAAGCTTCATCCAGCAGCCTTTCTTTTCGCATACGCTAGCTACCGTTCCGTGTACTTTGCCTTTATAAGATTCAGACGTTATTAATTTTTCTTCAAGTAAGTTTACTTCTATTGCACCAGTGGCGGTTGTAGCAGCACCATATTGACCACCTTTTGCAGCAGCTTTTTTATTGGGTTGTGCCAGTGCTGTTAAACATAACAGGCTTATAAAGCAGGTAAATAATAATTTCATAATTGTTTGTTTTAAATGTATAATGTAAAAATAATATTTTTATTCTTAAAATAACCGAATTGCCATTAATGGACATAGGTTTATATTAAAACGCTGCTTGCAAAATGATTATTTCATAAATAAAAGGGATGCAAAGTCTACCCAAGTGCTTTTATCTTTTTATTCATTATACTACACCAAACGGGTGGTATTAAGGCCAATAGCATAGAGCCAGGGTATCCTGTTGGTAATTGCGGAGCATTATCATGGTGTTGTAATATTTGATATTTTCTGCTGGCAAGGTAATGGTGATCACTATGTCTACTTAACTCAAACAGTATCATTCTACCTACAGGATGGTTACTATTCCAACTATGCTCTGGCTTTGCACGCTCAAATTTATTTTCTCCTGTTTCTTTTCGTTGTAGTCCGTAATGCTCAATATAATTCACTGTTTCTAACAATAAGATACCAATAAAAGCTGCGCCTAAAAAACACAACATAATCCATCCTCCAAATACAAAGTAAATAAAGGCTATTAAAGCCACTTGCATAAATTGTAATTGTACCATTTCGTTGTGTATACTAAAAATAGATTTCCCCTTTTTCTTTACTTCTTCATTTGCAATATGCCAAGCAGAAATATAAGTAAACGCAATAGTTCTCAAATAAAAAATATATAACCACTCGTTATACCTTGCGCTGCTAGGGTCATTTGGTGTAGCCACATTTTTATGATGTCCTTTATTGTGCTCTATAAAAAAATGGGTATACAAACTGGAGAGCAGAGAAATTTTAGCAAGCCCCTGTTCAAACTTATTGTTTCTATGCCCCAGTTCATGCGCTACATTAATACCAAAAACGCCACACAAAATACCCATACTTAATATTCTACCTATAATATCTACAATGCCTAATTCTGCTTGACTAATGGAATGTAAAAAGAAAAAAAGTGTTGGAATTTGCAAAAAAACAACCAAATACAAAAGGTAATCATATACTTTATCTGCTTTAGCTAATTCTTCCTCGGCAGCAGTCATGTTTTTTGTATCTACCTTAAGAAATAGTTCTAATAGTGGAATAAACCCAAATGCATAGATAGGAATAATCCAACAGTATATTCCAACATGGGTAAAACTTACCGCAGCCATAGAATATAATAACAGTGGGCTTAGGTATTTAATGTATTTGAACATCTACAAAATTTATTTAAACAAATGTAAGAAAACTATGTAAAGTATTACTTGCTATACGAATAACCTATTTGCAAAGATTTTACTTTTGCTTAATTATTTTGTAACTGCATCTACCTACCATATAACTTTGTATAAAATAGAATAATTAAACCCATTCTAAAAACCAACTTGTATTATCTTTTATCGTAATAAATAATTTCTATTGACAGAAAAAACAAAAGCACATTTAGCACTATTAGGCACAAATATTTTCTTTGCAATAAACTTTACAGCGGTAAAATATTTAATAAACAATGGTTTTATAAAACCTTTTGGGCTAAATCTAATAAGGGTAGCCATTACGACTATTTTATTGTGGGGGCTATATTTTTTTAGCCCACAGAAAACGGTTGTTAATAAAAAAGACTACGGCAGATTTTTGTTGTGCGCACTTACTGGGGTAGCTATAAACCAATTGCTTTTTATAAAAGGGTTATCGCTCACATACTCTATTCATGCATCTTTGCTAATGCTCACCACGCCTATTTTAATAACCTTTATAGCGGCATGGATTTTAAAAGAAAAAATAAATAGCTACAAACTTATGGGGTTAGGCCTTGGCATAATGGGTGCTATGGTTCTTATTTTGGCAAAAGAAAAAACAGGAAATCCAAATGATGTGGTACTTGGCGATTTATTGATACTCATAAATGCCATTTCTTACACATTGTATTTTGTACTGGTAAAGCCATTAATGAAGGAGTACAATCCCGTAATGGTTTTGCGTATTATTTTTTCAATTGGGTTTTTTATGATATTGCCTTTTTGCTGGAAAGAGTTTACTGCAATACCATGGCAATCGTATAATACAAAAGAATTTGCTGTATTGGCGTTAATTGTATTTGGAGGAACTTTTTGTGCTTACCTATTTAATATCTACGGCATAAAAATTCTTGGAGCATCTGTAGCTGGAGCATATATTTATCTACAACCTTTTTTTGCAGCAGCTATAGCTATAAGTTTTTTAGGGGAAGCTTTGGCAATTTACAAGCTACTTGCAGGTGCACTTATATTTATGGGTGTTTATTTTGCAAATAAAAAAAAATAAAAATGATTGATGTAATTGTGGTGCATACAAAAGAGGAATATGAAGCTGCTGCTACACTATTTCAAGCCTATGCAGCCTGGTTAAATATTGATTTGTCGTTCCAAAATTTTAATGAGGAATTATTGCAGCTACAAAAAATGTACGTACACACCGAAGGTGCCATTTTGTTAGCCAAATTAGACAATGATTTTGTAGGTTGCGTAGCGGTAAGAAAAAAAGAAGAACACATTGCAGAGCTCAAGCGCATGTACATAAAACCAGCATACCAAAAGCAAGGCATAGCATCGTTATTGCTGCAAAAAAGTTTGGATACAGCAACAACATTGGGGTATAAAAAAATAAGATTAGATACGCTAGCAAATATGTTACCTGCCATTAGTTTATACAAGAAATACGGCTTTTATGAAATAGAGCCCTACTATTTTAACCCAGAAAAAAACGCAGTGTTTTTTGAGCGATTATTATAAAAAATACTTTTGTGTAGTATTTAAATCTCTTTTGGATATTTGTAAAATAAAAATGTTTTTTCTGCATCTTTAAAATCTTTCCAAGATGTAATATTAGCCTGCACAGCATATACAGCACAAGTGGGCATATCTATCCAACTAGGTTTGCTAGTAATAGTACTTGCCAACTCTGAAATGCCAGGGTTATGTGCAAAAATAGCCACGCTATTTATGTCATCGTTTAATTCATTTATTACTTCATAAAAAATATGCGGAGCAGCATGGTATAATTTATCTACCAAAATGATACCCTCATTTTTATTGTACTTACTTGCAAATGCCTTGCAGGTAGTATGTGCACGCTTGGCGGTACTGCTTATAAAAGTATCAATAGCTATATTTTGTGCAAATAATTTTTCAGCCATTTCCGCAGCGTCTTTTACGCCCCTATCATTTAAGGGTCTATCAAAATCCGATTGCCCAATATTTGCCCAGCTACTTTTTGCATGCCGTATTAGGATGAGTGTTTTCATCGTACAAAAGTAAAATTTTACTATCAAAAAAGGGAGCAACAGTGCCCCCTTTTTTAAATTTAAAAATTTTTAAAGTTACTTTTTTAAAGATATCGTAGATTCATCATAAACAGTAGCTGAACCTGTTTTAGAGTACAATAACAAAACATTATCCGATATTCCTAAAATATCAAATGTCTCACCATCAAGTACTAATTTTGTATCACCCACTACACTATAAGTAACAAGATCTGCTGACCCACCAATATTGACTGTACCAATACCGCCATCTAAGAACTCAATATAATCAAAAGCTGTTCCTGTAAGGGTAGTTACATGTGGAGTGTTGGAATAAAAACTGTTATCCCTTATACTTACTAGACTCCATTTACCAACTACTTTTTCGGCGGTGTTTTTGTTTTTATTTTTTTTACAAGCTGTAAGAAGGGTTGTGCAAGCTAGAAGCACGAATAATACTTTTTTCATTTTTAATTTTGGTTTTATTTATTCATAATTTGGTTTACAAAAGCTGAAAGCCTTGTCGAATGCAAAAATAATAAAATAAATCTGCAAGCACTTCGCTTTTTTGTAAAACTAGTTTTAAGTGATTGATAATTTTTTATAGAAACCATAAGTGGGTCATTTCAGCCATAAGTGCGCTTTTTGGAGCATAAGTGTGATGCTTGTATCCCAATAATTTCTTTAAAAATAACTTTTCTATTATCGTTTTAACTTTTTCGCAATACTTTTACAAATTATAGCACAACTACTCCTCATAACGCCCCCATTTACCCAGTTAAATACGCCCTACCCCGCCACCGCATACATAAAAGGGTTTTTAAATACAAAGGGTATTGATTGTTTTCAAAGCGATTTGGGTATAGAAGTTACTTGTGCGTTGTTTTCTAAAAAAGGTTTAACCAATCTTTTTGAAGCTATAAAAAATTTACAACAAACATTTTCTGCCAATACAGCAAAAATGATTGCGCTGCAAAATGATTATATAAATACCATAGATGCAGTTATTGCATTTTTACAAGATAATAATCCCACCCTTGCACATAGCGTTTGCAAAAGAGAAATGCTACCCGAAGCAGCTCGATTTGAACATACAGATGATTTAGAAAAAGCCTTTGGCAATATGGGCATACAAGACAAGGCAAAATACATTGCTACAATGTACTTGGAAGATTTATCGGATTTAATAAAAGAAACAGTTGATAGTCATTTTGGGTTTAGCAGATATGCAGAAAGGCTTGGAAGAAGCGCCAATAGCTTTGATGAATTGTATGCAGAATTGCAAAAGCCATATACTTTTATAGATGAGATTTTAATAGAAATATTGGCTGCGCAGATGAAAGAAGTGAACCCCAAAATGGTTGCGCTTTCTGTTCCTTTTCCCGGCAACTTGTATGCATCGCTAAGGTGTGGGCAATGGATAAAAAAGAACTATCCTGATGTGAAAGTGATGATGGGCGGCGGTTTTGCCAATACAGAGTTGCGTTCACTCAGTGATGCACGTGTATTTGAATTTTATGATTTTATTACTTTAGATGATGGGGAAGCACCAATTGAAAACTTGATTGCATACATTACAAAAAACAAAACGGTAGATGAGTTAAAACGTACTTTTTTATTGCAAGATGGAAAAGTAGTTTACATAAATAATAAAGCGGTAAAAGATTACAAACAAGGCGAAGTAGGCACACCAGATTACAGCGATTTAAAACTAGATAAATATATTTCTGCCATAGAAGTAGTGAATCCCATGCATAGAATGTGGAGCGATGGCAGGTGGAACAAACTAACCATGGCGCATGGATGCTACTGGGGCAAATGTACTTTTTGTGATGTGTCGTTAGATTATATAAAACTATACGAACCTGTAGCAGCGGGCATTATATGCGATAGAATGGAAACCATAATGGCACAAACTGGGCAAAATGGTTTTCACTTTGTAGATGAAGCAGCACCACCAGCGCTAATGCGTGCAGTAGCCATAGAAATTATAAAAAGAAAAATGGTGGTGAGTTGGTGGACCAATGTGCGTTTCGAAAAAAGCTTTACAAGAGATTTATGTTTGTTACTTAGTGCATCTGGTTGTATTGCCGTTTCTGGCGGGTTAGAAGTGGCAAGCGATCGTTTATTACAATTGATAGATAAAGGAATTACCGTAGCGCAAGTGGCAAAAGTAAACCGCAACTTTACGCAAGCAGGCATACTCGTACATGCATACCTCATGTATGGTTTTCCTACACAAACAGATCAAGAAACCATTGATTCTTTAGAAATGGTACGACAATTATTTGCCACCAATGTACTGCAATCAGCCTTTTGGCATAGGTTTGCGCTTACAGTGCATAGCCCTGTGGGTTTAAATCCAGAAAAATTTAAAATAAAGAAACTAAGCGAAGTTGTAGGAACTTTTGCCAACAACGATGCGGAGTATGAAGACTTATCCCGCCAAGGCGGGAGCGACCATGATAGTTTTGGATATGGCTTAAAAAAATCTTTGTTCAACTACATGCACAATATTGGTATAGATGAGCCGTTGCAAAAGTGGTTTGAAGAAAAAGTGCCTCGTACAAAAATAGCCCCTGATTTTATAGAAAAAGCATTGTTGGAAAATGAGCTCAACAGCTTTAAACCAAATGCAAAAATTATTTTCTTAGGGAATATTCCAACCGTAGAATATTTTACACAATCCAAAAAAGGCTATAGCAGAGAAATGGCAAAGCTTGGTTTTTTTAATAAGCGAAGCACACAAGAGATTCAAATATTAAAGGTCAATGCAACTTGGTTTTTAGAAATACTCCCACAACTCTCTATAAATAATGAAAAACAAATTACCCTACAACAACTTAAAGAAAGCTATGAAGCAGCTGGGTTAGAAGACTTTGAAATATTTTGGGACAATAAACCCATGAATACTCTGTGGCAGAGTGGTTTGTTGATGCTGTAATAGGTAATTGTTATTAGGTGTTGTAGTAAGAAAATTAAATTTAGACTATATCAAATTTTTATTCGCCATTACTTACCCCTTGGCATTAAGTAAGTAGTTGTTATCTTTTAAGAATAGTACCCATATTCCCCTTGTAATTTTTTTAGCAAACAATTCAATTTTGGTAAAATTGGAGGCTAAAAGACGTACTTAATAATTATATAATAGTCAATATTCATTTTAATTTCAATATAAAAAGCAGGAGTGGATTATATGACTTATCCACTTATTTATTTGGTAATTAATTTTTAATAAGAATACTTAAAATTGAATATATTGGATAAGTTATCCACATTTTACGCTTAAATAAAAAAAACTATAAGTTTTTTAAAAAATATTGTTTTTTGTTAATATTTTGTTTTAATATTGTGTAAGATTTAAAACCAAAGGTAAACTGTTAAAAATTTTCTGCTAGTAATTCCCCCATTATTGCAATTTTTAATAAGAACAAATTTCCATTCAATATCCTAATAATTTCTCAAAAAAGAAATTAAGATTTACTGCTTTATCCCAAACTATTAAACAAAAAAGTCCTTTATTGATTCTTGCAATTTGATTGTAATCTTATTGTATATTATTTTAATTCATGCAAATGAGTAAAGGATAACCTAGTGCCAAAAACTGAACAAAAAACAACATTTAAAAAGTAAAATTATTATTAAAACAATAGTAATTGTTATTAAAAGAAGTTTATAAATAAAATTATAAATGGTTCATTATTAGCAATGTCATATTACACTTTTAAAAAATAAATTTAATAAATAATATTTAAGATACTCATGAAGTTACGTTGCAAAACAATTTCTGAAATATCTTAATTCCATGCCAATACTATAAAATTCTAACATAAGATACATTTATATCTAGCTCCCCCCAATAGATTCATTGTGTATCAAAATAATTATTCCAACATTAATTAAAAGCTGACAAGGCTTGAAAACCTTATTAACATTAGCTAAAATTAAAAAATTATTTATGTACAATTTTATACTTAATCGTTTAAGTAATTACAGGGGCAACGCCACAGTATCTGTGTTTACGTTATTACTACTTGCTCACTATCGCCATATACTTGGTTTTTTTACTTCCCCTGCTACAAAAGCATATAAAGCATTATATATTATAAGTTGTAATAATAAAGATTTGAATAGAACAGCTTTTAAAACAAGGTTATTCTTTTCAAGTTCATAAAATTCCGAATTAATACAGTCATCCAAAAATGAAACAATCAACTAAACAAAAGTTTTAATCAATCAAAAAAACTTAAAAAAATGGAAAAAATTAAACAATTTTTTATGCCTTTGCTACTGATGTTAATCGTCGGGCTTGGCATATCCCTTCAATCTGAGGGGCAAACGGGTAGTGCTGTTTTAACCAGCACACCAGGCGGCGGGTTATGGCCGATTCCTCCTGGAGTTAGTGTTGTTACAGCCAAAGTATGGGGTGCCGGTGGTGGTGGTGGTAACTTTGCTGGCACTGATGGCCAAGGCGGGGGTGGAGGTGGAGCATTTCACAAGGTATCTGTTGGTTTATTCCAAAACCTGTACAGTAACGTTGGGGGTGTTTCAGTAGGATTAGGTGGTACTGCAGGAAATGCTGGAGGTCAATCTACTTTTGCTAGTGGGTTAATAGCTGCTGCAGGGGGCTCTGGAAGTAATTCTGGAAATGGCTTTGGTGGTTCAGGTGGTATCCAAGCACCTTTTCCTTTAGGGCCTTCGGGTAATGTAGTCATCAATTCAAGTGCAACTTCGTCTGGCGGAAATGGCGGAGCTTCTACAAATCCATTTCAAACCTCTTTTGGAGGAGGTGGTGGTGGAAGAGCTGATGATGGTGTAAATGGCGGAAATGGTGGAAATGGTGGAACTTCTGGCTCTGGTGCTCCAGGCTTAGGTGGTTTAGCTGGCGGCGGTATTGGTGGTAACACCAATGCTGTTGGCGGAAACGCTACATCTTATGGTGGTGGCGGTGGTGGTAGGGGTTTTGGAGGTGCAAACAGTGGAACAGGTGGAAATGGACGAATTGAAATTACTTGGGACTGTCCTACTATAGCTTCTCTAACTTATACTTCTCCAACCGTATGTAGTTATAGTAGTGCATTAACTCCTACTATATTACCTGCTACTGCAGCTTTTGGTGGTACTTATAGCTCAACAACTTTAACAGGTTTTTTAAATACATCAACTGGTGCTATTGCTCCAAGTGCTCCACAAGGTACCCATACTATCACGTATGGTTGGCCTGCTTTTGGTGGTTGCCCTGCTGCAAGTGTTAGTTTTACTTTAACGATAGCACCGCAAGCGGTGGTTTCTGCGTTTAGTTATGCTACTCCATATTGTTCTAATTCTGGTGTAGTTACTCCTACATTTACAGCTACTGGTGTAGCAGGTACATTTACCTCTACTGCTGGGTTGTCTATAAATGCAACTACAGGTGCTATTAATACAGGTTTATCTACTCCTGGTAGTTATGTGGTAACTTATACAGTAGCTGCTAGTGGCAATTGTAATGCAGTAACCGCTACAGCAAATGTTACTATTACAGCATTACCTACTGTTACAGCATTTGATTATCCTGATGATAATAAATATTGTACAAGTGAAGGTATGCAAACACCAACTACAACTTACACTGGCCCTAATGCTGGTACGTATAGTTCTACAGCTGGTCTTACATTAAATGCTACAACTGGTGCAGTTAATCCTGCTACTAGTACTGTTGGTGTTTATACAGTAACTTATACAATAGCAGCTTCTGCTGGTTGTGCTGCAGTTACTAGTACACAAACAGTAGAAATATTGGCATTACCTTTAGCTACAATTGCATATAGTGGTTCGCCATATTGTGCTACTACAGCTAATACTTTTGTATTACCTACAGTTACACCTGGTTCTCCAGCTCCTGTTAGTGGTACTTATGCTTACACTGGCACAGGTACATTACAATTTAATACTGCTACTGGTAGTATTAACTTAGATAATGATGATAGTGATCCAGGTACTTACACGGTTACTTATACTTTTGCTGGTGCAAATGGTTGTACCAATACTACATCTACAACTGTAGTTATAAAGGCTCGTCCTACTTCTACAATTAGCTATGCAGGCCCTGCTGTAGTATGCAGTAATGTTAGCCCTATTGTTAGTGGAAACGTTACAGCTGTTGGTGCTTGGACACTTACTTTAAGTAATGGACAAACAACAACAGGTACAGGTAGCGGACCTTGGAGTATTGCCATAAATACTATGGATCCAGGAGAAATATTATCAGTGTTTAGTGTGTCTGCTTTAGTAGATGCTAATAACTGCCCTGCTGCTGGTGAAGACAGACCAGGTAGTGTTATTATATCTAAGCGTACAATTACAGCTGGAACTATAGATGGTGCATCTAATGTAAAAGTGTGCGAAGGTCAAGCAGCAAGTATAAATGTAGTATTAACCAGTGGCGCAAACTGTGCTCCTACACCAAGATTCAGCGGCGTATTTGCTATTGAATATTGGGATGGTGCAGGTTGGGTAGCTCATCCTACTAATCCTACATATGCTTGGACAAATAATGCGGGTGCATCTACTACAGGTACAAATACTGCAATAAGCATTCCTGCATCTATATTAAACAATCCTAACTCTTATACTTTGCAGTATAGAATTAGTTGGGTGTCTTTAGTAGATTGTAATGGTTGTGCTGCGGATCCTTTAGACGGAGTTGTAGTGGTAGAGATTGTTCCTAATCCATTGTTGAGTGTAACTGCTGCACCTGTGGGCAATGTTTGCCCAGGTACTACTGTTTCATTTACAGTTACACAACTTGCAAATAGCTATGTATTGCCTCAGTTTGCTTTGTTTAATTGGGTAGCTACAAGACCAAATGGTTCTATAATAGCTCAAGGACAAAACACTGCTTTAGGTACTATTAGTTTTGCAACACCAGCTTGTCCATTTAATGATTCAGTAACCGTGAGGTTTACGCCATTAAATACAAGCTGTTGCAACTGTTTGTATACGCCTATCTTCCGCAAGTTTGCAGTAAGAGATACAACAGCTCCAGTATGGATGACTGCTCCTACAGCTTTAAACAAAACTTTAGAATGTAGTGATTTAACTGGATTAGCTGCTGCTAATTTACTTAAACCAGTAGCTTCTGATAATTGTGATACTGATGTAACCAACATTGTAAAAACAACAGGTTTATTTGTATCTAACGGTGCACCTTGCACACAATCAGGTAAATACACCAATACTTGGGTAGTAACTGATGAATGTGGAAACACAAGTGCAATTTATACGCAAGTAATTACAATTACTGATACTACTAAGCCTGTATTAACTGGTACTATACCAGCAGGCGCAACTTTAATAAACAACTGTAAGGCAAATGCGCCTACACCACCAACTGCTGCTGCAATAGCTGCATTGTTTACAGATAACTGCGGTACCGTATCGGCTACTTTAGTTACTACAAATACTGGTGATGATTGTGCTTGGAGCTTTACACATACTTATACTGTGAAAGATAATTGTGGTAACACAGTTGTTGCTTCTCCAGTAATTGTATATAGCGGTGGAGATAAAACAGCTCCAACTATTGGTAATAATACATTCCCAGTAGGTTCTGCTAACAACAACTTATGTTATAACGCTGTACCAGTAGGGCCTACAGAGGCTGCTATTGCTGCATTATACACAGACAACTGTGGTGGTGCTATTACAGTAGTTAAAACAAACGTAAAAACTGGTGATGATTGCGCTTGGACAATTGTTTACTCTTATTCTATAAAAGATAAGTGTGGCAATGAAGTTTTACCTATTCCAACTGTAACTTATACAGGTGGCGATAAAACTGCTCCTAATATAATCACTGGTACATTCCCAGTAGGTTCTGCTAACAATAACTTGTGTTACAACGCTGTACCAGTAGGGCCTACAGAGGCTGCTATTGCTGCATTATACACAGATAATTGTGGTGGTACAATTACAGTTGTTAAGACAAATGTAAAAACTGGTGATGATTGTGCTTGGACAATTGTATATACTTATTCTATAAAAGATAAGTGTGGCAATGAAGTTTTACCTAAACCAACTGTAACTTATACAGGTGGCGATAAAACTGCTCCTAACTTAATTATAGCTGGTACATTCCCAGTAGGTAATACAGTTTCTATTAATGGTTGTATTGGAAGCGCTCCAGTAGGACCAACAGTAGCTGCAATAACTGCACTTTATACTGATAACTGTGGTGGTGCAATAACTGTTGTGAAATCTGGTGCTCCAACTGGTACAGATTGTGCTTGGACGGTTACATATACTTATTCTATAAAAGATAAGTGTGGTAACGAAATACTTCCAAGGCCTACTGTAACTTACTTTGGTGCAGATGCTACAGCTCCAGTATTTGCTGGCATAGTACCAACGCAAATATTGAATGTAGGCGCATTTGCAAATTGTATGACAACTATTCCTGATTACAGAGGTTTAGTAAGTGTTACAGATTGTGGTGCATTTACATTAGCTCAATTAGCACCTAATGCTATTGGTACATCAGTATCAGGCTGGGGTGGTTATAGAGACATTGTAATTGAAGCAACTGATGCTTGTGGTAATAAGAGTCAAACTACATTTAGGGTAGAGTTGAAAGACCTTACAGCTCCTAATGCAATTTGTAAGCCTTATACATTAATATTAAATGCTAATGGAACTGGTACAATTACGACTGCTAACATTAACAATGGTAGTAATGATAATTGTGCAGGTACTACATTAACATACAGCTTAAGCCAAACAAGCTTTAATTGTAGTAATGTAGGTGCAAACACAGTTACATTATCAGTAACAGATCAGTGTCAAAATACTAGCACTTGTACTGCAATAGTTACAGTGGTAGATAACACTGCTCCAGTTATTGAATGCTTTGGAGATACTACAGTAAACAAAGATGCTAACTGTACTTACACTATGCCTAATATGACATTCAGGGTTACGGCTACTGATGCATGCGGAATAGCTACAGTTACACAAAACATACCAGTAGGTCATGTATTTGCTGCATCTCAAACAAGTACATTAGTTACTTTAACAGTAAAAGATGTAAATGGTAATCAAAGCACTTGTACATTTAGAGTGAACTTTGTAGATGTAACACCTCCAGTAATTACTGGTTGTCCATCTAACATTACTGTTTTTACAGGCTTGGGAAGAACTACTTGTAATCAAGTAGCTACATGGATACCTCCAGTTGCTACAGATGCTTGTACTCCTTGTTGCCAACCTGGTACTCCGCAGCAAACCATCACAGGAAACTTTGCACCTGGTGCTACTTTCCCTGTAGGTGTTACTACGGTTACTTATACAGCTACTGATTTATCAGGTAATACTTCTACTTGTGTATTTACAGTTACAGTAATAGATAATACTGCTCCAGTAGTTGCAGGTTGTCCAGCTAATGTAAGCGTAAACACTGGTGCAGGAAGAACAACTTGTGATCAAACAGCTACTTGGACAGAACCAACTGCTACAGACAATTGTACAGCTGCGGGAAGTTTAGTAAGATACAGAAGCCACGCTCCTGGTGCTACTTTCCCTGTAGGAACTACAATGATTAAGTATGCATTTACTGATGCTGCGGGTAACACTTCTGATACTTGTAGATTTACAGTAACAGTTGTTGATAACACTGCTCCAATAATAACATGTCCTGGTAATATTGCAAACCCACCAATAAACACTGCGGGTTGTTTAGCTACTGTTACTACAGCTAATCCAACATTTAGTGATAACTGTGCGGTTACTAAGTTAACATGGGCTATTACAGGTGCGGGCATTGTGCCAGCAGCTACATCGCCTACTACAGGTATTAATTACCTTGGTTCTCGTACGTTTAATTTTGGTGTAACTACGGTTACGTATACAGCTACTGATGCTGCAAACAATAGCACTTCATGTTCTTACACTATTACAGTAACAAGACCATTGACAGCTTCTATTGCAGGTACAAGCACAGTGTTGCAAAATTTAAACAATACGTCTACTGTATCGTTTACTGCAAGATTTGGAACAGCACCATACACTATTGTTTATACAACAACAGCTGGTGGTTTCCCAAGTGCAGGCACACATACAATAGTAACTACCAATGCTAATACTAGCACAATAGGTGGTGATCCAAATTGGTTGGTAACTACGGTGCCTCAATCTAATGCTACACCAGGTGTATATACTTATACTTTGGTAAGCGTTACAGATTTTTATGGTTGTGTAGTAACACCTGGTACTACTGCGGTAGTAACGGTTGTAGATACAAACTATCCAGCACCAGATTTAACACCAAGTATTGCTAGTGGTTCTACATTGTTATTACCTTCTGCTACAAAAACTGGTTATTTGCAGGTTTTCAATAGCCCAAATACACCTGTTACAAACCATACTTCTGGTATCGTAGCGTTTGAAGTGTATAACCCATCCAACTTCACTTTAAGTATTGCCCCAGGCACTACAACTATAGGTGCTACAACAGTTAATAATAGCCAATTTGACATTGTTTATTATGCTGGAATAGGGTATGCTATACAAACTAAACCAGGTGTGGTAATACCTGCAAATGGTAGTTTGAAAGTTGGTTATACAATAACATCTATTGGTAGTGTAAACAACCAAGGACAGTTTATTGTAAATATAGTAAACCAAACTGGTGGTATTGTTACGGCTGTTGGAGATAATAACGATGGTAACAACAACGCATTGAAAACGTTTAAAATCATCAATTAAAATTTAAATTATGAAAAAGACACTTTTATTAATAGTCTTGTACTTGGGTGTTATAGGTGGCAATGTGCTATTTGCACAATCGTCGCTACCTTGTAACATTACTTCTACTGGGCTAGAGCTCTGGAACGACACGAAGACTGCACTGTTAGTAGACAATAAAGTACTAGTTGGTGCAGATGCGTACGCTAGGCTCAAAATTGTAAATGCTGGCACTGCTTCAGGTAGTTGCTTCTACGCACCAGGTAAGGTGAAAGTACACGTGCCATTTGTAGCTCCTGGGTTAAATCTTCACTACTTCAAGTATGATGATTTGCTTGCGTTTAGTTCTGCTAAGTACGATTGGAGTTATGACCCAATTGAAAATCTGCTTACGGGGACTAACAATGTAAACATTACCGCAGGTTTGCTAAGTACAGAAATTGTAGATATAAAAATTGAAGGAGTAAAGGCAACGCCAATTCCTACTTCTAGTATTTCTGATTTAATAATGGAGTTGAGTATTGAAAACAATACCACTACAGATTATACTTTAGACAATACACATTATCTACGTATTAATGTAGGGCCAAGTGGTGGTGTTTTGCCAGTTACGCTTAGTGAGTTTGATGCAAAGGCAGAAAACTGTATTTCCGTTATAAAGTGGAAAACAAGCAACGAAACCAATCTTAATAAATTTGAGATTGAGACTAGTAGCGATGGACTTGTTTTCTTAGTAGCAGGTTCAGTAAAGCCAAGTGCTTCAAGTTCAATAGGGCAATATCAGTTTAGTTGGAATCAACCAACTGGTAAAGCCTACTATAGGTTAAAAATGATTGACAACGACGGGTCAGTTGCCTATAGTAAAATAATACCTATTACATCGGACTGTAATGATAAGAAGAAGTTTGTACAACTGTATCCTAATCCAGTTAATACAACGCAACTTCTTAAAGTAAACATTACGGGTTACGATAAGGCTATTAGAGGGGATTTATACTCCGCTACAGGTCAATTTATTAAATCGTTCATTCTTACGAACGGTGGAAATAATTTATCTGTTGAAAATTTATCACAAGGTTTTTATACTTTAAAAGTTTCTGAAAATGGAACTCAAACAGAAGTATTTAAATTAAATGTACTTAGATAGATTTTGTTTTTAAGGAGGCTTTTTAACCCCCTTTTGTTTAGGTAAAAAAACCTCTCAGTTAATTCTGAGAGGTTTTTTAATGCTTAGTATGTAAAGCGTGTGGTAGATGATGCGGTTTGTTAATTATTGGTGTAATAGATATTTGTGCTGCACAAAATAATTTAGCAAAAGGAATTCTTTTAGGGAGAGAAAAAATAGAAAGGTTCTAAATTTTAATAATATGGATAGTTAATCTATTTGATAGAATACACCAAGTAATGCAAACTAAACTGTGCCTCTGTGTAATCTGTGGCAAAATTTACAGCCACAGAGCCACAGAAAAATACATTTTATAGAAATCAATGTACCCATTTTTAATTGGAAGGAATTATATGGGAAGTCAAAGTATGGTTTGCACACACTAATTTATTTTATAAAAATTATACATTAAAAACTTGTACCAAATAGAAGATGGCCATTGAACTATTGTAGAGACTGTTTGAGCTGAATATTTTTTCTGTTTACCGCAGAGAGCAAGAGTAAAAAGAGGTTTCGCTGAGGGAAACTTTCATCTAAGTGAGAGCTTTTATATTTTACATTTTCAGCGACGAAAATGAGATTAAAATTTGAATAGTAATTAAAGGATTTAATTCAAACAGCTACATACTTTGTAGGGCTATCTTACCAAATTATATTAATAGTATCTTGTTTAGCAACCAAGTCTTTTGTTTTCACTTTCCTAGAAATAGAATCCTTAAGTATTATTTGATTTTTGAAGGCATCGGATGTTTCTAATTTATTTTCACTAGCCATAAATATTTTTTCTACTGGCTTTTTTATTATATCTTTTTCTATACTTGTTTGTTTTGTTTTTGAAGAAGGGCTAAATTTATTTATTGTGTTTTGATTTAGCTTAGTTGCGGTTTTAATTTCTTTACTTACAGTGGTATTTATATCTTTTTTTGTAGATATGACTGTGGTAGATTTTACAACCCCAGTCTCAATTACCTCTTTCTTTTTTTCCGTAGGCTTAATACCATTTTTCAAAAAAAAGATTCCTGCAATTCCAGAAAAAAGTAAAACTGCAATAGTGAGACTTATTTTTTTGTTATTAGAAAAATATAAATAAAATACTTTCCAAAATGAGCGTTCTTCTAGTGGTACAGGAAAGTTCATCTCACCCATATATTGGTCTGCCTTATTATTGTCTACATCAAAATTTTGAAGCTTATTTTGCAAAAAAGCATCAAAATTATCTAAATCTTTATTATGCATTTTTACAAGCTTCATTAGTGTTTCTTTTATAAATTTTATCTTTTAATATTGTTCTTGCATTATTCAAATGCCACTTACTCGTATTTACAGAAATGTTGAGCATATCTCCTATTTGTTCGTGTGTATAACCTTCCACAACGTATAAATTAAATACAATAGCTGTTTGTTTTGGCAATTGCTTTACCATTTCTAAAACCTCGGTTTCGTTTATTTTATTATACGCTTCTGGCACAATTGAAAAGCTTTCATTCTTATCAGCGCCCATTTCTGTAAACGAATATTTCTTCTCTCTTTTTAAAATATTTAATGATGTATTAACAAAAATGCGACGTACCCAGCCCATAAACTCACCATGCCCTTTGTACTGTTTTATTTTAGATAAGACGGTATACATACTTTCATTGTATGCATTAGAAACATCTTGATCATTGCTATGGTATCGTTCACACACACGCATCATTGGCACAAAACAATATTTGTATAATTGCTTTTGCGATTCGGCACTCCCCTTCATGCAACCTCCAATAAGATTTTCTAGCAGCTGCTCCATTACTAAAATTTATATCCAAAACTAAATCCAACAATTGGGACAACTACCCCGGTTACAACCAATGGTGAAAACATAAACCTATAAGCAAATCCTTTTTTATAAGGAGTATGTCTATATCCGATATTAAATGTTCCAATTATGGTGTTAATTTTATCTCCAAATACATCTTTATAAAACCTTACCGCATCGCCTCCGCCTTCGCTCCAATTATATTGTCCATTATAATTAAGAAAAATATAGGTTGCACCTGCACCCACTTCTAAAGCTCCTTTTTTTTTACCAAAAACATAATTTATGCCAAACGGAATAGCCAGTAAACTAGCTTTTAGTTCATCACCAGTTAATGTATCAGCTAAATCAACTTTTAAATATTCTAAACCAACCCTTAATCCCCAACCATCTCTCCTTCCTTTTTGCGTTCGCATATCAAAATTAAAAGAATAGATTCCAGCATTCCCAAAGAGTTCCAAATAAGCCATTTTTATGTACTTATTTTTTGGTGCAACTTCAGGCTTTTTAAAAACGCTATCTTTCTTTAAATTGTATGTTTTTGTTATCTTCCAAATTTGAGAAAAAGGTACAGTAATGGTATCTTTTTGAACAACCCTATCTATTTTTAAATGCTGTGTAGGTACTTGTTCAATAATGAAGCCCTCATAAAAACTACTGTCTTTTAAATAGATTCTCTCAATAAATGTTTGACTATAAGCAATATTGCTAAAAAAACATACACTTAATACAAATATCAACTTCACCATAATATTAAAAAATTTATACACTACTGGCTACGGACAATATAATTCTTAAAAAGGTTGGGTGGTATTCAGTTTATTTTTTAGTACCCAAACTTTTAATTTTATTACAAATATGCTTAGTTTTTATTCCAAATCTTACACCTGCATGAAAATCAACTTGCTTGAATTTGCCAATAACGCTTGTAAATATACTATTAGAACCAAAATAAAAAGCACCAACTTTTGCACCGATACCAACATTAAATTTTGATAACTCATTATAAGAAACGGGTAAAAAGATAGCTCCTAACTTATTTTCGTATCGGGTAACAATTGAAATGCTATTAGGTATGTAAGTGCTATATAAATTATCCTTGTCTATCATACTTATTTGGGTTGATAAATCTACAAATAATTTATTGGTTACCGCATAATCAAAGTTTATAACTGCGGTTGTGGGTAGGCTTACTGTATATTTTTTTTGCTTTGGATTGTTATTTGTAAAATATGCTGGCTTTGCATCTAAATATGCCTTCGCCTCAAGTAATGTTTTATCGTCCAACACTTTAGTTTCAAACTTTTCGCCTGCTGGAATATGTATTGTATAATCTGCAAATGTTTTGTTATCTGCTATATAATTTACAAAACCAATATCTAAAATAGATATACCTAACCTATATTTATAAGGAGTAGATGCAACGTGCTTATCATTTGAAGTGTTAAGTTTTTCATAAACAAAACCTATATCTGTACCAAAACCTCTTCCTTTAGATTTTTCATTTTCATCTACAGAATTTCCTATTTCTAGGCGTCCGCTAGCATTCGAAATATACTCTTTTTCGCCTATAAATGCTGTGCCTGAAAGATTGGACGCTCTAAAATAATTATTACTAGCACCATAAATATATTTTGTTGTAATACCAGCAGTAATAATTTGTTTTTCGTTTCTTGCAATAGTGGTAGCATAGGTTATACCAATTTCTTTCCACTCATTAAAATTGGCTTTTTGTATTGGTAACCCTTTTAATGATACCAAGCTATCTGATTTATTTTGTGTAAATAAACCACCTACATCTTTTGCAGATGCTAAAACCCTATATCGATTAGATATAGCAATGCTACTCTTATTATTAATGGAAAGCATAGCAGATGGGCAATATACATCTACATTAAGCAGTCCATTTATTTTTATGTTATTTTGTAAATATGCAGCAACCTTGTCTCCTTTAATACCTCTTTTGGTAACACTATCTAAACCATCATTATAGCCAAAAGCCACACTGCCACTTGCACCTATAAGATTTACATCCCACTTGTAATTGCTATTGGCAATACTTGCAGGATTAGTAAACAAGCCATTTACACCTGCATTTTTACCAACATTTAGGCTTGAGAAGTTTTGGGCATTAGTGTTTAAAATAATAGTACTACAGAAGAATACTAGCGTCAAAATTTTTAAATTTTTCATTGTATAATTTTTAGTTTTTAATAATTCATGTATAGAATTGACAGTTTACATTTATAAATAGTTGGGCAATTAAAAAATATTATATTTTCTTAACAAAACACCTCAGCCTATGCACTAAAAGAACTGTAGCTAGGGCTCTGCTTATACTAGCTTTGTTTCAACACTAAAAAAATAGCAGTCGATTTTATATAGAAGAGCCTTCACTCAAAGCTTTATGAAAATCAAACTCATTGCCATACAGAAAAAAGCCAAGCAATCTTTATATTTGCAGCTATGGCAAATGAAGCAAACAATTTCGCAGAGATAATTTCTCATTGTAAAGAATACGGATATATTTTTCAAAGTAGCGAGCTATATGATGGGCTTGCGGCGGTGTACGATTATGGACAAATGGGTGCGCAACTCAAAAAAAACCTTAGAGATAGCTGGTGGAAAAGCATGACACAGCTAAATGAAAATAGTATTGTAGGTATAGACGCTGCTATTTTTATGCACCCTACCGTATGGAAAGCGAGTGGGCATGTGGATAGTTTTAGCGACCCAATGATTGATAATAAAGACAGCAATAAAAGATATAGGGTAGATCATTTAATAGAAGCACATGCAGAGCAGTTGGCAGTTGGCAATCAGCAGTTGGCAGAGGAGTTGTTAGCTAAAATGGATACATTGATAGCAGCTAGTGATTATGCAGGACTTAAAAAATTAATCGAAGATAACAACATAAAATGTGCTGTTAGCAAAACTTGTAATTGGACGGAGATTCGTGAGTTCAACCTCATGTTCAATACAAAAATTGGTGCATTGGCAGACGAAGCCGATACCATTTACCTACGCCCAGAAACTGCACAAGGTATTTTTGTAAATTTTTTAAATGTGCAAAAAAGCGGCCGTATGAAAATTCCTTTTGGTATTGCGCAAACGGGAAAAGCTTTTAGAAACGAAATTGTAGCCCGCCAGTTTATTTTTAGAATGAGAGAGTTTGAGCAAATGGAAATGCAATTTTTTATACGCCCTGGCTCACAAATGGAGTGGTATAATTATTGGAAAGATGAGCGCAAAAAATGGCACGAAAGCATTGGTATTCCTGCAGAGAAACTGCGTTTTCATGACCATGTAAAATTGGCACACTATGCAGATGCTGCACTGGATATAGAATTTGAATTTCCATTTGGATGGAAAGAGCTAGAAGGTATACATAGCCGAACAGATTTTGACCTTACACAGCATGCAACGTTTAGCAAAAAGAAAATTCAATATTTTGATAACGATTTAAACGAAGAAGGCAAACCTTATGGTAACTACACACCTTTTGTTGTAGAAACTTCGGTAGGTTTAGACCGTTTATTTTTAACAGTACTAAGCCTTGCTTACCAAAATGAAACTTGGACAAAAGAAGATGGTACTGAAGATAGTCGTGTGGTCTTAAAAATACCTGCAAAGCTTGCACCAACTAAATTAGCTATTCTTCCATTGCTTAAAAGAGATGGCTTGCCAGAAATTGCAAAAGAACTAATGGATGAATGCAGACAAAGTTTTCATTGTTTTTATGAAGAAAAAGATGCTATTGGAAAGCGCTACCGCCGCATGGATGCTATAGGTACACCGTTTTGTGTAACCATTGATCATCAAACAAAAGAAGATAACACGGTAACAATTAGATATAGAGATGATATGAAGCAAGAAAGAATTGCCTTGAGTGAAGTGAAAGGGTTGGTAGAAAAATTGATAAGGTAAATTGTAAAGACAGGAAACAGATTTTTTTAATTTCTGTTACCTTTTTTTATGATGCTATCTCTTGCTTCGGAAAGACAAGTAAACTATACCATATTCCTTTTCATTTTTTCTAAAAATGCTTCTTTATATGCACGCCCAATTACAATTTCTACACCTGTATTTCTTTTAAGCAAAATAACATTGGCATCTACCGAAGAAATATTAGAAATTGGCACAATGAATGATTTGTGTACTCTTAAGAATTTTTTTGATAATAAATTCTCTTCTATATCTTTCATATTAATAAGTGATAATATTTTTTTACCCCCACAATAAAAAGCCACATAATTTCCCATTCCTTCTATGTAATCAATATCTTTTATTTCTAGTTTTATAAGTCTGCCTTTACTGTCCCCTTGCACCACTATAAAATCTTGCTCTGAATAAATATTATTTTTGCCATTGGTTTGCTCAAAATACGCTTTAGCTTTTTGTGCCGCTTTTAAAAACCTGTCAAAAGGTATAGGCTTTAATAAATAATCTATTACATCTAATTCAAACCCATCAAGCGCATATTGATTGTATGCGGTTGTAAAAATAACTTTACATTTTCCATTTATAGCTTTTATAAATTCTATACCAGTAATGTTTGGCATTTGAATATCCAAAAAAATCAAATCAATCTTATGCTCGTTTACCAACTCTAAACCATTCACAGAGCTCGTTGTTACAGCTACTAAATTAAAGTAAGGCACTTTTTCTACATAAGCAGTTAGAATATCTACCGCAGGTTGTTCGTCATCTATTATTAAACAATGTATCATTTTAAATATTATTGATTGTAGGTACTTGCTCTATAAAATTATCAAAAAAAGGAATAACTAAAGTCGATTTAAAAACAACTTCATCATGGTCAACTTGTAAAGTAAAATTATCGTTGTACAGAATCTTTAATCGCTGTGTAATGTTTGCCAAACCCAAATTTGATGATGGATTAATGATAGCTTTGTCTTTTTTATTGATAGTAGTAAATTGTATTTTCTTAGTAGTAGTGTTTATAGCACAAGTAATAATTGCGGGACTATTGGCATCTTGCAAATCACCATGCTTAAATACATTTTCTACTAAGGTTATAAAGAGCATTGGTGCTATAAACTTGTTAGCCACATCTCCATCTACATTCAATTTTATTTGTAATGAATTTGCAAACCGAAATGAGTTTATTTTTATTAAGTTATCTATATGTTTTATTTCATCTTCTAAGTGCGCAAGGCCATTAGTAGCAGAAAAGTCTGTGAGTGAATATCTCATTATTTGTGAAAGCATCATGATTGTTTCGGCCACTTCAGGTTGTTGTTGAAATGTTTTTGAATACAAAAAATTTAAGCTGTTGTATAAAAAATGAGGATTTATTTGTGCTCTAAGAAAATTATTTTCAGATTGCAACAATTCTTTTTGAAGGCTAAGTGTTTTTGCTTCCAATGCTGCGTTTTTATTGCTCAAAGCAATTTGAGCTATTTCATTTTCTTTTTTCTTTATAGCTGCGTTTCTTAAAGACCAGTATGTAATTGCAATAGCTGCAATTAAAAAGTAATAAATTGAAGAAAGAAAAAGTTTTAAAAACACAAATTGGGCAAAACTGTATTTGCTTTTATCTTTATACGTTTGGTATTGGTTATAGTTCATCCATATTATTAATAAAAAAAAGACACCAAAAAAGATCAAACCCCATAAAAGTAGCATTTTATTTTTTCTACCCAAAAATAATGCGCAAAGAAAAAAATTAGTATAAAAAATAAAAATCATTGCCAATGTAGCAATGCCAATATCAATATACGCCTCATTATATTTAAGGCCATTTGCAGCCAAGTTTATAGCGCAAAAAACTGCTAACAAGATTAACCATACCAGTAAATTTTGCTTTACAAATTTTTTATCCTTCCAAAAATACAATAACATTTCTTTCATATTTTCATCATTCTATTTATTATCTGCTAGAAAGTTTAACACGAGCTCATTAAATGCATTGGCATTTTGCTGAGGTAAATAATGTGTTTCTTTTGCTGCAATATAAAGCTTACTTGTCTTAATATTTGCAGCTATACCTTTTGTGTGGGGTTCTAATATATCATCATTCTCTCCTGCTACAACCAATACAGCACATTGTATACTTTTCAACTCTTCAAAACAATGCTTGGGTTCTTCTAGCAACATTCTTAATAAGCGTACGCTATTTTTATTATCATACGAAGTGTCTTTTTGCCAAAGTTTAATACCGTCTTTTACACTTTTTAGCATAGCAGGCTCTATTACATCTTTATCATTTATAAAAATATTTGCACCTATTGTTATTAGCTTTTTTACTTTTTTAGGATACTTCATCGCCATTATCAAGCCTGTATTTCCACCGTCGCTCCAGCCTACAATATTGGCACTGTCTATTTTCAATTCATTTAACAATGCATTCATATCGGCTGCAAACAAATCGTATGTATATCGTTTACCATCTTCGCCAGATTTTCCTTGCCCACGAGTATCTACAACTAATACTTTATATTTTTTTGCAAACACATTTACCTGTTCCCTAAATGCAGCAATGGATTGCTGATTACCATGCATCAATAATAAAGGCTGTCCTTCTCCATAAATTTCATAATAAATTTTCACTCCATTTACGGTAGCATATTTCCCTACATTATCATTATCGCCCAAGCCATTTTCTTTTTCTACTTTAGAGCCATCAAGCACAAGCGCATGCTTACCAGCAAAAACATTGCTATCCGTTTTTTGAATAATAAATCCTTTGGGTAATACACGAACAGTCCAACTTTTTTTAAGTTCCATGCTATCGGTTTCAAAATCATTATCCGCAATAGGAACATCTGTTGATTTATTTTTTGCCTGCTGTATTGTCAATTTAAAATTATCATAAGAATACACGCCTCTACCATCAAATAATCCCCCAACAATCATTGTAGTAGCACTATCATCAATTTTATCTGTAATGGTATAATTTTTCCATTCATTTTGTCTAATGGCATTGTTCGAATAAAGCTCTGCACCAATAGCTTTACCTTTTAAAACCCACACCCATAGGCTTCCGCCGTTTTTTCTATCTGTGTCTATGAGATTGGCTTTTACATAAGCTTGCAGCGTAAATTTTTTGCCTCTATACATGCTTACATCTATTTTTTGCCCAAACATGCCCGTTGCTTGTGCTTCTACAAAATATGGCAATAAAGCACAGCATAAAATAATTGATAGTATCTTTTTCATAATTATAATTTTTAGAAATTAAAAGTAGAAAACGAATGCCTCGCAATTAAAGCTATTACATCAACTGTATTTTGGTAATTACAAACAACAAAAATGGGAAGCTGAATTTATCAACTTCCCATTTTCTTTTTAAATTATTTTTATTCCAGCTCTTCCTTCAGAAAATCCATAAATACTTTTATTTTCTATGAAATATTTTATAAAGCTCTCTTTAATTAAGTATCTATGGATTTATAAAATAAAAGCAAGTTATTATTTTACCTATTTAAGACTCACTTCTTCCTTAATCAAAAAGTCTTTTACTGATGTCCATTTTATTTCTGAATATCTATCGTTATTATATTTTTGAAATATTATTCTACCTTCCATCATATCCCTCATGTATTGCATGCCTTGCCAAGCTGGATAAAGTTCATTTTTTGATGGTGAAAAAAACCTCGTTAGTTTAATCATAATATTCAAAAGACTAATTCCTCCAGGCCTAAATATTTTATACCTTTTATTTGTAAGCTCAGTAAGCAATTTTACAAAATCGTTACACGAAAGTCTATCACCTGCAATTCTTAAATATCGGGGTGTATTGTCGTCAATAGCTGCTTCCGCAGTAAATTCAGCAATATTATGGGTGGTTGTGAATTCTACAATCTGATTTGAATTGCCCCAACAAAGTATACGTTTTTGTTTAAATAAAATTAAAGGCATATCCGTAATTAATAAATCCATAAATGGGCCGTTAAATATTGTAGTTACTTTGATAGGTGCTTTTTCAATATACTTGTGAAATGTTCTTCTTAAATCTAAATTTCTATTTTCGCCATCTTTTAAATTCGTAAAATCAATTGCAAAGTCGCTTGGTATAAATCTTTGAACATTGGCTTCGACGGCAGCATCTAAAAATATTGTTTGTGCATCAATAATAGTTTCTCTTAAACCAGATAATGCCGACACAACACAATCTGCGCCTATACAATGCTTCGAAATTTCCGAGACTTTACTTGTATCTATTTGAAATACTTTTACGCCTTTCAGTTCTAACGCTTTTATTTTATTTTTGTCTGTTTCTAAACGTACAATTGCCTTCACTTCTGCCCCTTTAGCTAATAATGCATTTACAATTTTTCCACCCAAATTTCCGGTGGCACCAACTACTACTATTGTTTTTTTTCATTTTCTTATCAAAAGTTGTGAGATATTTTTTGTTTAAAACTATCTGCCATAATTACTACTACCTCGTTTCTTTGGATACGAAACGAGGCTGAGGATTCAAGACCCGATGTCTTTTATTATTTTACAAACTTTTTATATACAATTACTTTATTTTTAACAGTCGGAGAAAAAAGCTGCAAATTTGCGGAGTCTATTTTTTTGATAGTATATGTAATTGTTTCAAGGCTCGTATGCCCTCTTAATATTAAAATGTAGAATGGAATTGTAAGTTCTTTACTTAATTTTATACTATAACTTTGATATATAGGAACTTTAACTCCACTATAAGTTTCTGCATAAGTGCTTGTTGTAAATATAAAAAGTTTGTTTTTTTCTTCCACATTATACCATTTCCCAGTTAGGAGTTTTTTATAATTCATAATTTTGCTATCGAATTGTTGTGCATTAACATTCGTACCAAGGAATATTGATAATACCAGTAATAAACATTTCATATTAATAAATATAATGAAAAGTAAATTAAAACAAAATTACTCCCAAGTCCAAAAATATCTCGCCTATGGTCTTCGACCAGCCGCTGCGGTATTAAATATTTTTGTCTTTTAAAAATGGTTTTTAATAATTTGGTCGACTGGTCGAAGACCAAGCCTAGGTGTCGAACTAGTGGTGTCGATGAGAGCTCACATTGTGGTGAAACTTGAAAAGCTTCTGCCCGAGCCAAAGACAGGTTTATGCTAATAGGGATCTTATCAATTAATTGGATGTTAGCGAACGCTTCGAGGTGACTTGAGCCGAGGCGAAAGGCTACGAGTTATATAATTAGATATTTATTGAAAGTCAAATAATAAATGATGTAGCTTAAAAGTATCACCCTTTCTTTCGTGAATGCTATTAAATGTAAAATCGTTCCCTCCAATCGAATTTAACTCAGTATTCAACAAATCCCCTTCTGGAGCTATATCAAAAGGCATTTTCATTTTCTCAATAATTTTATCAATAATAATATTAACATCCCCATCTAAAACAAACCCTATCATACCTCCAAAATTTTCACTTTGCGAATACTTACCATTAAAATACCTATATACCCCACCATCTGAAATAACTTTCCCTTTGTTTTTGTACTGATAGTAAACATACTTATTTATGAGATTTTGAGACCAGTTTGGCGAATTTAAATTTAAATTTTTACACTCAAAATGAAACTCTTTTTTCCAAGAACTATGTAAAATGGAAATGTCATACAAGCCTTTTATAGGATTATCATTATTCATACCGCCAACTATTCTAAACCCATTTATATCAAATAACCTATTATTTCTAAGGTAGTTTCTAATATAAATAGCTATAGCATCTTCAATATCAGACTTGCTTTTTTTCTTTTCTTTTTTAATAATTTCTTTTAATTCAACAACATTATTTTGTTTATGAAAGGCTAATAAGTGATAAAAAACAAAATTCTTCCAAATATCATCGTTTAATACTCTTTGATGGGAAATTAAATTTGGCAATAGAGTTGGCTTTGTGATTTTTATATACTCTCTATCCATTATCGAATATGTTTTAATATGTCTTGTCCATCTTCATAGGCTTTGGTCTCAGTCCAACTAATATTTTGATTATCCTTTATGATATAGACACAATCTTTAGAATAAATTTTTTCTTGCGTAGCTAAAAAATTTTCTTTAGGGTTTTGCTCAAAAATTTCGTTCAATAAATAATAGGCAGTTTTTTCTGCACTTAGCGCCTTCTCATTTTTCTTACTAAAATATACTTTTGCTACAATTGGATTATGGTTTTGATTGCTAAACTCTATCTCAATTTTATCTTTGAAAAACAAACTAATAGCATCTATAAGGGTTACTTTATATCTTTCCAATTCAGCCTTAGTTTTGGTTACTTTCTCTTTTGCAATAAAGTAATCTTTAATTCTTTGTTTTTCGATGTAGGACAGGTCGTACAAATCAAATATCAACTCATTTAATTTATTTTCAATTTTTTTATCATATTCGTATTTTCCCTCTGTTAAATCTTTACTTATTTTAGAAATTTGTTTAACTAAATCTTCATTTAACTCGTGAGGAATTGGGATGCTTGTAAAGTCTGATTTATCTATTTTCGAATGAAAGTCAAACAATCTTTTTCTTAAAGAAATATTTATATAATAGTTAACAGTTTGAGAGTTTAAAAGTGCGGTGAATAAATAATATAAATTGGAATTTGATAATTTTACTACATGAATATCAAAGTCAAAATAAATTTTTTTATCCGAAAAGATAGCTTGAAGAGACTTACCAATTCTCCCCCATAATATTTTTTTTCCTTCATAAATATCTACATTATAACCTTTTCGTCTAAAGTTTAAAATATCTCTAATACAAATTGAAGTGTTTTTAACTAAAAACGGAGTAATGTTATCAGTTGAAATTAAAGGTGTACAAAATTCATTACTAGGCTTATTACGAGTGTATTTTTCTAAGTAGTCAGATAAATATTTTTTCCTGTTTAAATTGTATTTATCTCTAGTAATATTCTCACTTTTTAATATTACATCTACTCCTGCTATTTGTAATCCTGTATGTAGAAATAATTTACCACTATCATTTCTTTTATCAATATAATTTTCGAGAATATTTGTATTTGCGTTTATGTTTGTAATCAAAGTATTATCATACTCATTTCCAACTAAATAATCCCTTAATTTAATTTTACTTTCTTTAAAATATTTTTGTTTTAATTCAATAACCTTATCCTCTTGAATTATTAGTAATTCAAATGGTTTTTCAGAAAAAATACCCATATTTATTGGGTAATATTCAACAATATTTTTTTCATTCACTTGGTTACTAAAAATTACAGAAACAACGCTTTCTTTAGCCTTTTCAAATAATATTTTTTTTACTTTTGAAAGTTCATAGATTTTCTCAATGTTATATTCTGAGTAAAAGAAATTCTGAAACTTCTTTGAATTATCATAATAGAAATTGGAACTATTAGACACAAAACCAAATCTTGTATTAGCATTACTCCAATCTTTAATTTTAATTAAAAAACATTGTGAAATTTGATGACTTCCTATTATCTCTTTTGCCTTTACTACTTTAGTCCCAACCTTTACTTCATAATTATTTAAAAATGAAGTTTCATTTTTAAATTCATCCGTTTGTTTAATTTCAAAAAATGGAGGATTACCTACAATGTAATCAAAAGCTATGCCTTCAAAATGTAATTTGTCTTGGTCTAGAGTATTTTCATGTAAGATATTTTTGTATAAATCAAATTTTACAAACAAATCTACTTTCCCTTTTTCTTTTAATTCATTAGCGATATACTCCTTTATTTTCAGAGGGTCCAAGCCTCTAAATAGTTGAAGGGATAAAGAAAAGATTGTGAATCTTTGGGCTGTAATTTCTTTTTCAATTCCAAAAATATTCCCCGATAATAGTTTTGTTCTATACTCAATTCTTTTTTCTATGTCCTTATAATTTCTCTCCTTGCTATTTTCTAATAGTTTTTGGAAAGCTACAATTAAGAACATTCCCGAACCACAGGAAGGATCCAAAACCTTACCTACCTTATCATCAATTATAACATCGTCTATAATAAGTTGAGCTAACTTTTTAGGAGTATAGTATATCCCATTAGCTTTTTGCTTTTCGCTTAAAAATATTTCGTAGATATAACTAATAAACTCAACAGGTATTACATCAAATTCAAAATCAAATAATCTTAGCTGATTGGTTATTGGGTTAGTGCCTTTAAGTGATTGGAAAATTAGCTTACAAACGTCATCGGTTAAAAATTCATCTTCAATATTTGGCTTATCAAACAAACTATTATTGAATGTATTATGAATTATCTTGAAAAGTTTATTGAGATCTTTCTTTTTATTATTCTCTAGTAAGGCAACGTAATCAATTTGAGCTGATTTGAAATAATGTGTATAGAAATAAGAATTTATTATATGATTATCTTCTAAATATTTGATATATAATGTTCTATCTATTAAAGCTTGTATTACCTCTTCAATTTTATCTGTATTTTTTTCAACTTTAGCTACTGCATTAAATAATTTACCCTTCAAAATATTAAGCACAGCAACCAGTTCTTTATCAATAGTTTTCTGAGTAGATTTTTTAAAAAAATCAAGGTAATTTAACCAGAACGAGCCACTTTCAAATTGCCAACGATTTATGGTTTTTATTTTCTCTATATCTTTTTCACTTGGTTTAAAAATGGCTAAGCTACAATCATTCCTAGTTAAAGTAGGTGATGCTTTTGAATATAATAATTCAATTTCTACATCATCTTCAAATAGAACTCCTTTAATTTTTTTTTCAATTGTATAGAAAGCTAAATCTGCTTTGTTTTCATTCCAAATATACTTTCGTAAAATATCAAAATCTGTACTTTGTAAAGGTGTAGTAATTAAGTAAAACGAAGTGTTGGTTTGATTTGGGTTTTCAAAGAAAAAAATTTTATTTTTTAATTTTTCCTTTAGAACAATATCTCCAGTTAAAAAAAAATTACTAGGCCTTGATAATGATTTATTAAAATCAAAGCCTAATTCAATAAAAAATTCTTTAACTACTGAGTTCATTACTTTTTGAAACTTTAATATAATTCAATTTTAATTTTACCTTTTAAAGCCTACTTCTAAAATTTGTTGAAGAATTCTAAGGTTCACAATTACTTTATTATTCTAGAAAACTAGGACTACTTTTTTGTATCTTAATTGTTCTTTTCAATTTTAGATAGTGTTATGGATTTACATAATGAAAGTGAACACACAATGTAATGAAAAAGTTACAATATCTTAGTAAATTTCAAAAGTATATCACCCCATCTCCCCCTTCACAAAATCCATCAACACTTTTATTTTCTCTGGACTAAAATCAAACTCCAACCCAGCAGCTTTGTATAAATCGGGTAATGTTTTTGTACCACCAAGGCTAAGGGCTGTGCAATAATTATCCAAAGCTTTTTCAGCATCTTGCTTGTACTGCATCCACATACCAATAGCGCCAAGCTGAGCAATGCCATACTCAATATAATAAAACGGCACTTCATATAAATGCAGTTGTCGCTGCCAAGCATTGTGCCTAAAGGCTTCTAGCCCGCTGTAGTCAATTACATCATCAGTAAACTCTGCCACCGTAGCCACCCATGCAGCTGTACGCTCCTCATGTGTATGCGTGGCGTGCTCGTATACCCAATGTTGAAATTTATCTATAATGGCTATCCAAGGAAAAATCGTAATTGTTCTTTCAAGTTGGTGTTCTTTTGCCCTTGCTAAATCTGTAGCATCATCAAAAAAAGTTTCCCAATGGTCCATGCTAAACAATTCCATAGCCATACTTGCCACTTCGGCAATTTCCATTGGGTATTCTTTAAAGCCTGTGAGTGGCAATGGATGCGCTAGGAAAGAATGTATGGCATGTCCACCTTCGTGTACCATGGTGGTTACATCGCCCATTTGCCCCGCAGCATTCATAAAAATAAATGGTGCACCGCTTTCTGGTAGTGGGCAGTTATATCCACCAGGCGATTTGCCTTTTCTGCTTTCTAAATCCATGTGCTGCATATCTTTCATACGCTGCAAACATGCACCAAAAAACGGACGCAATTTTGTAAAACACTCCACAGATTTTTGCAACAATTCTTCTCCCGTTTTAAAAGGGCGAAGTGGTTTGGTACCTGCAGGCTCGGCTTCTAAATCCCATGGGCGAAGGGTTTCGAGCCCAAGCTTTGCTTTTTTCTTTTTGTAAATATCATTTACCAAAGGCATTACGTATTGCTTTACCGCATCGTGAAATTTATAACAATCTTCTTTTGTATAATCAAATCGTCCAAGCTCTTTAAAACGATAATCTCTATAATTATCAAAGCCCGCATTCATGGCTTCTTTATTGCGCAAGCCAATTAATGTATCGTACAATTCATTCAGCTTTTCTTTATCTTCTAGCCTACGAGTTTGTATTTTTCTATATACATCTTCACGCAAGTTTCTATCTTCGTTTTCTAAAAACTTTGCTGCTTGTTGTAGGGTAAATTCTTCTCCATTTACCTCAACCATCATTGCGCCAGTAATTTGCCCATACTGTTGTTGTAGCACCGATATTTCTGCTTGCAGCGGAATATTTTCTTCTCTAAATAATTCTATATTTTTCTTTGTGCTGCGTATGTATGTGTGGTATGTGGCTTCATCTAACTCCACTAAATATGGCGATGCTAATAATTTTTTATTTAGCGCATCGCTGTATGGTTTTATGTGCGGCTCTATTTCTGTGCAATAAAAATTAAACGCATCTTCCAATGTTTTGTTTTCATTGTCGCATGTCATTTTTATTTGTCGCCAGCAAGCATCTTCGTTTACGGCTGCTTCTAGCTCACTCATATCTAGCAACCATTTTTCTAAACTTTCTTTGCTGGTAATTTCTTGCTCTAGCAATGTTTTAAAATATGGCTCAAGTGTTGCCCAATCTGTTACTGCAAAGTCTTGCGGAAGAAAGTTACGTTGTAATTTTTTTATATCTGCTGTGTACATTTTATAGTATTTAGTATTGAGTACTTAGTATTGAGATGAGAACTTGGGGCTGTGGGCTTCATCTCTTTATTGAACATTTGTTCGGGCTATTCGCTACAATCTTTTTTGATCGTGCCTCACAAAAAAGGATTTTCGCTTCTATCCCGCAGCCTTTCATCGATATATCTTATTTCATCTTTTATCGATTTTATATTGTAGATGTTTTACACCATGTTCAACCCCGTTGGGGTTGTGAGTTATGCTTTGTTACTTCCATGGGTTTCACCCATGGTTGCTCAAAGTGAACCCTTTCAGGGTTCGTTGTAAAAAGAAATTTCATTTAGCCATTTGCAGAAAATTGCAAATAAGTAAATGAAACCTCCAATTTATGTGAAGCTTTTTCGCTTCAATCTTCTACGTTTCCCTCTCCCCTGCGGGGAGAGGATAGGTGAGGGGCTTTTATGCCATCTTCCTCGGTGTATTTATTTTTTTAGCCGGACCACTTTTTATAGCCGCTGCTTTAGGGGTAACCGATTTTACTGCTGCTTTCTTTTCTACCACTGGCTTATCTTCTCCAGCTACTACTTCTTCGCCTTCAGCTTGCTCAGGTAATTTTATTTCTATTCCCGCTTTTTCTAGTACATCAAACCATTTTACCATTTTCTTCATATCGCTTGCATACACTCTTTCAAAATCCATATCTGGATATACTTTTTCAAAGTATGCTTTTATAGCTTTTGCATCGGCTTTTGCATCTGGCTTATCTTCCTTACTAGCTTTCATAGCCAAAAACACTTCTATAAGATTTACATTGTCTTCTTTTGTAAAAATTTCTATGCTTTCTAAATGAGAAAAGCTATGTACACGATTACTTACAAATTTTACAGATTTATCTTCCAGCGAGCGAACAATTCCGCCATCTGCTTTAGAAGAAACCAATTCAAACAAACCACTTAGGCCAGTTACAGAAACCATTTTATTATAACTCATAAAAAACAAATATTTTAGGACTGCAATTTAGCTTATATTAAATGAAAAATACCGCTTATCATCCCTCAGTTTCGTTTTAACATAAAAAATAAGATATTTGTACGATTGTTTACGTACGTAGCAATATTTAATTACTTGTGAAATAGAGATTATGAGAAGAATAATTGGGATTACATTGTTTTTTATTTTACTAAAAACATTTAGCCTTGCGCAATCTGGTGGTATTAAAGGTATAATAGTAGAGAGGGTAGAAAATAAACCGGTTGCGGGTGCTGTAGTTTCTTTATTAAAACAAAAGGATTCGGCATTGGTTACGGAAATGGTAACATCAGAAAATGGTGCATTTAATTTTAATAACCTCCCATCAGATAGTTTTATAGTAAAAATTGGCTCATTAAGTTTTCAAGAATATATAACCCTTGTTAACGTAAAGGATTTTGTAAAAGAGCTTACCACAATTAAATTAGACTATAGAGGTAAAAACCTTTCTGGCGTAACCGTTATTTCTAAAGCGGCAGCTGTAATTCAAAAAGGAGACACCGCACAATTTAGTGCAAGCCAGTATAAGGTAAATCCAGATGCTACTACGGAAGATCTTATAAAAAAAATGCCGGGCATATCTGTTGCAAAAGATGGTACTGTAACTGCACAAGGAGAAACGGTAAGAAAAGTAACCATAGATGGAAAAGATTTTTTTGGTGATGATGCCTCTGCAGCACTTAAAAATGTGCAGTCAGATATGGTAGATAAAATACAGGTTTTTGATAGACTTAGCGACCAAGCAAGGCTGACAGGTTTTGATGATGGAAACTCCGTGAAAGCAATAAATATTGTAACCAAATCGGGTATGAAAAATGGCAATTTTGGGCGAATTTATGCGGGTTATGGTACAAATAATAGGTATAATTTAGGTGGCAATTCTACGTTTTTAAAAGGAAGTAGGCGCTTATCTATTGTTGGTAGTTTTAATAATATAAATCAGCAAAACTTTGCATCGCAAGATTTATTGGGTGTTACATCTGGTGGCAGCAATAGCGGTAGCAGGGGAGGGCCAGGAGGCGGCCCGCAGGGTGGTGGTGGCAGACCAGGCGGTGGTCAAGGGGGAGGAAGTGATTTTACAGTAGGTCAATCAAATGGCATAAGCGTTACTAATGCAGCAGGATTAAATTTTAGTAATCAATATGGTAAAAAACTTTCTGTTACAGGTAGTTATTTTTACAACAGTAGTACTAATACCAATGCAGGTAATGTAAATACAGAAACATTTTTAAAAGCAGACACAAGCCTTTTTTCCAAACAAAATAGCAACGTGGTTACCAATAATACAAACCACAGAATAAATGCAAGATTAGAATACAACTTCGACTCTTCTAATAGTTTATTTATTATACCAAGCATAAATTTTCAAAAAAATGATGTTGTTTCTAGTTTAGATTTAATGAGCATAAATAGCAATTTAGGAGGGAGTAAATTTTATGATACTGCAAACACTTCTAATAGCAAAAACTCATCTAACAGAAATGGATATAATATTCGCAACAGTATTTTATTTAGGCATGCATTTGCTAAAAAAGGTCGCTCTATTTCCTTTGGCTTAAACAATACTTTTACAAAAAACAATGCTGAAGCTATATCCGATGCGGATTTGAAGTATTTTAAAAATAATATACTGGAAAAAGATTCTTCGCAAAACCAGCTAAGTGATAATGTAACTACAGGAGTAACAACAGGTGGTACTATTGCCTTTACAGAACCATTGGGTAAAAAAGCGCAACTGCAATTAGACTATAACCCCTCTGTACAAACAAGCAAGGCAAATCAGCAAACTTTTGCTTTTGATGGACAAAAATATTCTCAATTTGATGCACGCCTTTCCAATAAATTTGAAAATATTATAACTACAAATAATGTTGGTGTTACTTATCGTTATGTTCCTAATAAAGATGATTTACTTCAAGTGGGTTTAAGTTATCAAAATTCAAAACTAGAAAGCGATAGGTTATTTCCTACTAAAGCAAATGTGAACCAATCATTTTCCAACTTGTTGTCTAATTTACAAATACGAAAAAAATTCTCTGCAAAAAGTTCTATAAGACTTTTCTATAGAGGCTCCACAAATTTTCCATCTGTAACCCAATTGCAAGATGTAGTAAACCTTAGCAATCCGCTACGAGTGAGTACTGGTAACCCATTGCTTACACAATCGTACACGCAATTTTTGGGAAGCAGATATGCCTATACAAATTCTAAAACGGGCAAAAGTTTTTTTGCAGGCATTTTTGTACAATCTGCCAATGACTTTATTACGAATGCAACCTTTATACCAACAAAAGATACAACATTACAAAATGGCGATACGCTTAGAAAAGGGTCGCAACTTACAAAGCCTGTAAACCTAAATGGCTATAGAACTGCACGCTCTTTTTTAACTTATAGTCTACCATTAAAATTTATTAAAACCACGCTTAACATTAATGCAGGCTTTAGTTATCAAAGACTACCAGGGTTGGTAAATACTAAACAAATATTAACAAACACTTTCGGCTATAACGGAGGTGTAACTCTTGCTAGTAATATTAGTGAGTATATAGATTTCAATATTTCTTACAATGCTAATTTTAATGAAACAAAGGGTAACACAACAAATACAAAATTTGTAATTCAAACAGCGGGTATTCAGTTAAATTTACTTAGCAAGAAGGGTTGGTTTGTGCAAAACGATTTTTCCTATCAAGCCAATAGCGGCTTAAGTGCTGGCTTTAACCAACAGTTTGGTTTGTGGAATGCTGCTATTGGTAGAAAATTTTTGAAAAAACAAGTAGGTGAATTGAAGCTTTCTGTATTTGATTTATTAAGACAAAACCAGAGCATTACAAGAACGATAGATGCAGCCTACATTCAAGATGCACAAAGTGTAGTATTGCAGCAGTATTTTATGCTTACATTTACGTACAGCTTAAAAAACTTTGGTAAGGCTAAGCCTTCTACAAGGACTGATAATAAAGAAGAAATAAATAGACTTATCCAACCAAGAGGAGGCCCCAATGGCGGATTTTAATTAGTTTGAGTAATATCAATAAAAAAGTAATAATTTACACGTATAAAAAATAACAAATAATGAAAAAACAATTCTTATTAGGGTTGCTATCTCTAGCAATAACAACTACAACCGTAAAAGCACAAGAAACTATTACAACTGCTCCACAAAATGTAGAGCAAAAGCAACCAAATGAAAAAACAAAAGAAACATTGCTAAAGCTACAAGCAGAGCTTGCTGTAACTAATGAACAAGCGGGGAAGGCTTACCCTGTATTTGAAGCGTTTTATACAGCGCAACAAAAATTTAGAGATGAAATGCGTGCAGCAGGTGGCGAAATGGACAGAGAGAAAATGAAAGCAAATAGAGATGAGTTAACTACAAAAAGAGATGAGCAATTAAAATTAATTTTTACTGAGGCGCAAATGAAAAAGTGGAAAGATGAGGTAGAGCCTTCTATGCGTCCGCAAAGAAAAAACAAACAATAATTTAATAAAAACCGCTCGAAAAAACGAGCGGTTTTTTTGTATTATTTTGCTTCCTCTAACACTTTATCAATTCTATCTTTTAGGGTTTCATAATCTGTATATCCTCGTGCTACCATGTGAAATTTAGTATCACCAGTTTGTACAAATACACAAGGGTAGCCAGTTACTTGCAATTGTTTCATAAGGGCAAATTCGTAATAAGCCATTTCTTTATACTCCTCGCTTTTTAGTTTCTCATAAAATGTTTCTGCTTGTATGCTGTACTTTTCTAGCAAATGACGATATGCTTCATCGTCCGTTAAATCTCTTCCTTCGTTGTGCAAAGCATTCTGCAAATCTGCTGCAAATTCTACAGCACGCTCTGGGTAAAATTCTTTAAACACACACAATGCAATAGCAGGTTTTTCTGAGTTAGGATACCAATCACTTTCTTCAGGATTTTTTATATGCCATAAATAATCTTCCCCAAATTTTACACCTGTAAGTTCTTCTACATTTTTATATGCGTTTACGATATACCCTGCCGAAACCCTTATATGCGTTGGTTTTTCGGGCAGTACCATGCCGCCACTCAATACATCAACAGGCATAACATTTTTATATGTTTCTGCAATTTTTTTTATAACAGGGCTAAAGCCGTAGCACCATCCGCAGTAAGCATCGTAGCAGTAGAGAAGCATAGTATTGAGTATTTAGTATTGAGTACTTAGATTAGGCTCTGAAGGTTTAAAGTTTATTTTGAAACTAGAGAATACATTTTTACATTTTTTAAGAAAGAAAATATTAGCCGCTTTTAATTTTACAAAAGAAGTTTGCGTACACATGAACCAAGTCTAAATACTCAATACTAAGTACTCCGTACTTCTAATGCGCCATCAACCAATTATCTCCACTACCCAATTCTGCTTCGGTAGGTACATCGTTTGGTAATTGCAACGCCGATTTCATATTATCTAAAATAACTGGTTTAATTTTTTCCAATTCATCTTTATAAACATCAAAAACTAATTCATCATGCACTTGTAAGAGCATTTTACTTTTAAAATCCCCTGCCTTTAATGCTGCATGTATTTTTATCATAGCAAGTTTTACCATATCTGCTGCTGTGCCTTGTATAGGAGAATTAATAGCGTTTCTTTCTGCAAAACCACGTACCGTAAAATTTGCACTTGTAATATCTTTTAGCCAACGCTTACGTCCCATCAGTGTTTCTACATATCCATTTTCTCTACAAAAATTTATCGTATCATCCATATATTTTTGTATACTAGGAAATTCTTTTTTATAGTTGTCTATTATTTCTTTTGCCTCTGCTCTTGGTATGCCTAAGTTTTCTGCAAGCCCAAAAGCACCTTGTCCGTAGATGATACCAAAGTTTACACTCTTGGCTTTGTAGCGCATTTCTTTTGTAACATCTTTTTCTTCTACAGCAAAAACTTTTGCCGCTGTGGCGGTATGAATGTCTTTTCCTGTTTTAAAAGCTTCGCACATATTTACATCACCACTTATGGCTGCTACCACACGCAATTCTATCTGAGAATAATCCGCTGAAACCAGTACATGATTTTCATCTCTTGGCACAAATGCTTTTCTTATTTCTTTTCCTTTGGTAGTGCGAATGGGTATGTTTTGTAAGTTGGGATTGGTGCTACTTAACCTTCCCGTAACCGCAACCGCCTGTGCGTAGTTGGTATGCACACGCCCTGTACGTGCATTCATCAATTGCGGAAACGCATCTACATAAGTACTACGCAATTTTGTGAGTTCCCTAAACGTTAATATTTCTTCGCAAATAGGATTGTTATTTGCCAACTTTGCTAAAATATCTTCGCCTGTGGCATACTGCCCTGTTTTAGTTTTCTTTGCTTTAGGGTCTAGTTTCATTTTTTCAAAAAGCACTTCGCCCAATTGTTTTGGGCTTGCAAGGTTAAAACGTACACCAGCTGTTTCATATACTTTTTCTTCTGCTACTTTGGCTTCTATTTCTAATTCTTTTGAATAGGTTTTAAGGAAATCCATATCTATTCGTATGCCTTCAAATTCCATATCGGTAAGCACTTTTACTAAAGGGTTTTCTACTTCATTAAAAATTTTTTCTACTGCTTTTGCTTTTAGTTGTGGCAGAAAAATATTTTTTAATTGCAACGTAATATCTGCATCTTCTGCTGCATATTCTTTTGCTTCTTCTATTTCCACTTGGCGCATGGTGCCTTGTGTTTTGCCTTTTTTACCAATAAGCGATTCTATACTTACTGGCACATAACCCAAATATTTTGTACTTAGCAAATCCATACTGCGCTTACCATCTGGCTCTATTACATAATGAGCCAACATGGTATCAAAAATATTTCCTGCTAATGTATAACCATACCATTTTAGCATGAGTAAATCATATTTCAAATTTTGTCCTATCCATGTCTTTGTTTCATCTTCAAATAGCGGTTTGAATTTTTCTAAAATAGCAAGCGTTTCATCTCTACTTTCCGGGCATGGCACATAATAACCTTCTGTTGGTTTTACAGCAAAACTTAATCCAACTAAATCCGCTTGGTTTGCATCAATATGTGTGGTTTCTGTATCAAAACATATTTCAGAAAATTTATTTAATTCCTCTAATAATTTTTTAATCTCCTCATCTGTTTGCACCAACACATAATTGTGTGCTGTATTGCCAATATGTTTATCGGCAATCATTATTGGCTCTGTATCTTCTTCATTCTCTAAATTGGTTATTACTTCTGCCGATGGCATTACATTTCCAAACAAATCCATTTGGCCAATGGCTGCTGCTTTTATTTCCTTAGGTGAAGAACTTGCTCCTGTTGTCTGTCGTCCGTTGTCTGTTGTCACCGCTACTTTCTTTCCTAGAATCCGCTCTCCCATTGTTTTAAATTCCAGCATCGTAAACACTTCTTCTAACGCCTCTTTATTCATTTCCTTCAAACGAAAATTTTCTTCATGAAATTCTACTGGTACATCCAAGATAATAGTAGCTAATTTTTTACTCATCAAAGCGTCTTCTTTACCTGCTTTTACTTTCTCTCCCAATGCGCCTTTTATCTTATCTGCGTTGTCTAAAATATTTTCTAGGGTATCATATTCTTTCAACAACTTAGCAGCCGTTTTTTCACCCACACCTTTTATGCCTGGTATGTTATCCACAGCATCGCCCATCAATCCGAGTATATCTATCACTTGATCCACACGAGCTATATCCCATTTTTCACACACTTCTTTTGGCCCCATAATTTCTACAGTGCCGCCTTGGTAGCCTGGCTTGTATATTTTTATTTTTTCAGAAACCAATTGCCCATAATCTTTATCTGGCGTAACCATGTAAACCGTATATCCTTCTTTCTCTGCTTTTTTTGCCAATGCACCAATTACATCATCGGCTTCGTAGCCATCAATGGCAATTACGGGCACATTAAATCCTTCAATAATTTTTTTTATGTCTGGAATAGCACCACGAATATCTTCAGGCGTTTCTTGCCTATTAGCTTTGTAATCTGCAAAATCTGTATGGCGTTCTGTAGGTGCGCTTGTATCAAAACAAACGGCTATATGTGTAGGCTTTTGGTTGTTTATTAAATCAGCTAAGGTATTGGTAAACCCAAATTGGGCATTGGTATTGCGGCCCTTGCTGGTAATACGTGGGCTACGCACAAGTGAGTAATATGCACGAAAAATTAATGCATAAGCATCTAATAAGAATAGTTTTTTTTCTTCCATATGGTAAAGATAAAATAAGATTTTAGAATATAGAATATAGACATGAGATTAAAAAAATGCGGTCGCAATTTGCGACCGCATTAAAAATTATTCAACAAGTTTTCTAAAACTTTGTCTCCAAATACAACGGCAACATAGCTCTCCAAGTTGGCCAATCGTGTTTCCACTCTTTGCCCCAAATAGATGCATCATGCTCAATACCTTTTGCTTTTAATATTTCAGAAAATTTTGCAGTAGCAGATGGGTCTTCATAATCACCGCCACCTGTGAGTATATGTATGTGTTTGCTTTTACGAATATTATTCAAATACCATTCATCTGTAAGGTTTGGAATATAATGCGCTGGAGAATTGTAATATACTTGCTCATCCCAATAGCCATCGGTATATTCTGTAAGATCATACACACCACTCATGGCTATTACACCATCAATTAAATCTGGGCGTTTCAAAAATAAATTCATGCTGTGCAAAGCGCCAAACGAAGCGCCGCATAAAATAATAGGTGTTTCTTGCGAAGTATTTGTTTTGATAAATGGAATTACTTCATCAAAAATGTAATTGTTGAATTGGTTTTGGCGAATGGCTTTATGCGCACCTTCCATTTCTTTATTCATCCAACTTTCTTTGTTGATGCTGTTTACAGAAAATACACGAACCTTACCGCTATTAATGTAAGGCGCCAATGTTTCCATGAGTTGAAAACGCTCATATTCTAAATAATCAGCGGCGGCGGTTGGCACTAATACAAGCGCAAAGCCGTAATCACCATAAGCCACTATTGGCATATCTAATTGTAATGCTGGGCTAAACCAACTTGTTGTTTCTCTTTTCATTCAATAAATTAATTATTGCAAATGTAGTGTTTGAATTTTTATTCCAGCACACCTTCTGTTATCTCCGTCCACAATTCTCTGTAACATTTGGCGGCATACCCACTGCGTGCAAATTCTTCGATGGGTTGTTTATGAATACCCATTTTTTCTACATCAGATAAATAAGGAATATAATTACCAAAGAAACGTTTGTCTTTAAACAATTGTTCCATTATTTCGTGGTGCATATTTTTGCGCAAATCTGTCATGGTAAAGAAACACATGAGTTTTGCAGCATCAATATCTTTTTCTTTGAAATAATCTTTTACCATATTGTATGTTCGTACCGAAAGTGTAGTAGGTATTACAGGCATGAGTACAATATCAGCTGCGCTAAAAATATTCTCACTAAGGGCAGAAAAACCTGGAGGACAATCTATAAATACAAAATCGTATTCTCCTTCAAACTGCTTCAATGCATTTTTAAGAATATTTTTTTTGCCCCGCATTTCTTCTAGCATTATATCAAAACTCTTGCTAGAATTATCTGCAGGTATAATATCTAAATGCTCATAGCCTGTTTCCATTATGGCCGCATCCAAATTAGCATCTTTGCTTATCAGCTTTTTTATACCTTGGTTTACTTTGGGTTTTGCTTTAAAATAGAAAGATGTAGCACCTTGGGGATCTATATCCCAAAGCAGGGTTTTGTAGCCTTCTTTGGCCGACAAATAAGAAAAATTAACGCAGCTAGCCGTTTTGCCTACACCGCCTTTTAAGTTGTACAATGCAATTACTATCATGGTAAAATTATTTTTTCAGGTATGAATATAGGAAATTTATACTTAATATTAATTTTACATGGAATTTTGTATGAAAGAGGTCATAAATCTTAATACATTTTATTCTAAATTGCGTTATAAGATTATTCTATATTAAGGAATCAAATTTATTTCTATAGCTATGAAAAAAATACTAGGTGCATTTATTTTATTTTTATCAATTATATCCTCTTGTAATAAAAAAGATGCTGCAACTAATGAGCCTTCGAGTTTTACATGGATATATCAAAACCAACCTTACACTGCTACAAGTTCGGAAGCATACTTATTAAGATCTAATCCAAATACAAATCAAATACTTGCATATGTTAATGGCGACGTAACACGCTATAAATTAAGTATACTCCTTCCTGCTTTGAATCCTAATAACTACCCAGTTTCTTTTACTACAAATGCATTTGAATATATAGACGACTTTGGATTTGTTTTGGGGGCTGTTTCAGGCAGTGTAACTATTTCATCAAATTCTAGCAACAAGCTTAGCGGTAGTTTTGATGTTAAGATGCTAAAAGGAATAGCTGATACAGTCTCAATGCAAGGGCAATTTTATAATGTACCAATAAGATAATAATACATAGGATATAATTTACATTTGTATTAACAAAGGCCAACTCTTTACCTAACAAAATATTTTTATAACTAGGTTTATTTTTGAAATTTACTTTTTAAAAGCAGGCACACTTCCTCCACAGTCTTCTCTAATGGCATATACCGAAAAGAAGGTAAAAATTTCAATAATTTGGCATTATCAAACTTTGTATCTGCCAATGATGTGGCAGCAGTTTCCTTTGTAATAAGTGGTGCTTTACCTGTAAATAAACTTTTTATGGCTTCAATTCGCCAAGTAATAGCTGCAAGTAATGCTGTTACTTTTCTGGTTGGCAATTTTTTACCAAATCCTTTTGCTATCATATTCAAAACACTTTGGTACGTTACGTTTTCTGCACTTAAAATAAACCGTTCTGCTACAATATCGCTTTCCATTAATTGTATCATGGCATTAGCTACATCTCTTACATCTACAAAGCCTGTGCTGCCAAGTGAGTAATATGGAAACCCATCGTATACTGATTTAAATAATTTTGTAGATCCCTCATTCCAATTGCCAGCACCTAAAATAATAACAGGATTAACTACTACGGCATTCAATCCTTCTGCCACGCCACGCCACACTTCCATTTCTGCTAAATATTTGCTATGCCCATATTTGCTGTTGCTTGTTTCTTCTGTCCACTGCATGGTTTCGTTTATCATTTCCCCTTTTCTTATACGCCCAAGTGCAGCCACTGAGCTTACATATACAAGCTTTTGTACAGCAGCATTTATACAAGCGTTCACCACGTTGGCGGTACCTTCTACATTTATTTTGTATAACTTTTCAGCATCTTTGGGCATAAAAGAAACTATAGCTGCGCAATGATACACTTGTGTAACATCCTGCATGGCGTCTTCTAAAGCACACACATCTAAAATATCGCATTGTGCAAAAATGATTTGCGATGAATTGGAAAAAGCAAGGGGCGATTTATTGTAAATGGCTTTTACCGTTTTGCCTTGAGCAAGCAATTGTTCAATTAGCGCATTGCCCACCAAACCTGCACCACCAGTTACTAAAATCATGAGTTTACATTTTTAGTATAATCATAAAAACCTTTCCCCGTTTTTTTTCCTAAGTTACCCTCAGCTATTTTTTGTGCTTGCATGGGCGATGGTTTAAAACGATGAGCATCATTAAATGCATGATAAATAGATTGAGAAACAGCATAATTAATATCTATACCAATTAAATCCATCAACTTGAATGGCCCCATTTTAAAACCTGCATTTTCCATTAGTGCATCTATATCTTCAAAACGAATAGTTGTTGTACTGGCCAATTGCATAGCTTCTAAATAATAATGGCGAGCTACCCTATTCACAATAAAGCCGGGTGCATCTTTACATATTACAGGCTGCTTTTTTAATTGCACACAAAGATTGGAAATGGTTTGTATTGTTTCGTCAGATGTTTGGTCACCTGCAACAACCTCTACCAGCTTCATAACATGTGCAGGGTTAAAAAAATGCATACCGCAAACCCTTTGTGGATGTGTAATGTTTTTTTGAATATCTGTTATAGAAAGCGAGGATGTATTGCTTGCCAAAATAGTTTCTGGAACATTTATTTCAGCAATGTTTTTATAAAGTATTTCTTTTATTTCTAGTTTTTCAATGATAGCTTCAATAACCACATCGGCTACACAATCATTAATATTTGTTGTAAATAAAATACGATTGAAAATATTTTCTTTTTCTAATGCAGTAATTTTTTCTTTGCTCAGCAAAAAATCGAGGTTTTTATTGATAGCTAATTTTGCATTTTCAATTCCTTTTTCATTTGTATCAAAAAGTACTACATCAAATTTATTTTGTGCAGCGGATAATGCTATTCCGCTACCCATTGTGCCTGCACCAGCTACGCAAATCTTTTTTACCATGCTGTAAAAATAAAAAACTGCTGTGCTATTTCCTCTTTTATTTTTAAAGAAAGAAAATAACCCAGCAGCTACCCTAGTATTAATATTTTTTACTGCCCTTTTGCAGCTTCTGTTTTAGCGTCAGCTTTCATTTTTTCATTAGCTGTTATAGAAAACGATACCCTTCTGTTTGATGCTTTTCCCTCTGTTGTGGCATTGTCCTCTTTTGGTTGGCTTTCTCCGTACCATTTTACGGTAAGCCTATTTGATGCAAGCCCATCTCGTCTAAGCTCTTCGCCCACAGCATTAGCCCTACGTTGAGACAATGTCATATTTGAAGCATCGCTTCCTACATTGTCTGTATGTCCTTCTACTAAAATATTTGTTTCAGGATACTCGGTAAAAATTTTTACCAGTTTATCTATTGCCAATTGTGAGTTTGACGTAATGTTGTATTTGTTTGTTGAAAAATAAACACCAGCTTTACTGCCATCAGGATTATTTTCATCAAACGTTACATTTATTCCTTCACCAACTCTTTCTACTTTAGCACCCGGTATTTCTGTTTTTATTTTCTCTGCTTGCTTATCCATTTTATTGCCAATAATACCGCCAGCTACCCCGCCAATGGCTGCCCCTAATACCGCACCTAATGCCGTATTGTTTTTATTGCCAACATTATTTCCTATTATGCCGCCTATTACAGCACCCGTACCTGCACCTATCACTACACCTTTATCTTGCTTGCTTGCACGTCTTGTAGTATCGCAGCTAGTAAAAAATGTCGGTAAGGCTATTGCTACCAACATTATATTTGAAGTTATTTTTTTCATGTTATTTTTTTTTAAAATCAAACTAATTAGTTTTTTGTGAAATTGTAAATGAAATAAGCTGGCTTACCTTCAAAAGTAATTTCGCTTTTTAATTGCATGCTTGTTTTATCTAACGATACTATGGCAAAACGAAAGCCTGCTTTACCTTCATCAATATCTTTGTAATATTTTGCATCCACTCTTTTGTATTGCAACCTTATTGGCATGCCTTTTTCTTCAAAAATAGACCAACGGATATTTTGCTTTTTAGCAACACATTCCCCAGTATTTTTTATTATTTCATAGGAGCCAAGGCTAGTGTTTTGGTTAAATTTCCAAGTGCTATTTTCAAAGCAATTGTAATCTGCTTCTTCTAAAATTTGTGTTTTTATTTTTCCTGTAATACCTTCTGTGGTTACACTTTGTAGTAGCCATGTGCCATTTACGGTACGTTTGTCCGTGCGGCCAGCTTTGGAGCTTGAGCATGCATATATTATCACTATTAACACAAAAGTGCTAAGCGTTAAACTTAATTTTTTCATTTGCTTTATTTTTTGGTTATACTAATTGCAATAATGAATAAAGTGTTATTCATTATTGCTGAAAGTAGCCAATTTTTGTGCCACAAAAGAAAAACAAGTAATTATGTAAGTAAATGAAAAAATTATGAAAGTGTGTTGCAAATGCTTATGCAGATTCAAACTGCTTTAAAAACCGTAAGTCGTTTTCGCTAAATAATCGTAAGTCTTTTATTTGATAACTAAGCATCGTTATTCTTTCTATACCCATACCAAATGCAAAGCCTGTATATTTATTGCTATCAATACCGCAATTGTCTAACACTTTTGGATGCACCATGCCACAACCTAAAATTTCTACCCAACCTGTTTTTTTACAAACATTACAACCTTTGCCATTGCATAAAAGGCAGCTGATATCCATTTCTGCACTTGGTTCAGTAAATGGAAAGTAAGAAGGGCGAAAACGAACTTTCATTCCGCCGTCGGCGGAACCAAACATTTCTGTTACAAAAAAGTATAGTGTTTGCTTTAAATCTGCAAAGGAAACATTTTCTGCAATGTATAATCCTTCTACTTGGTTAAAAAAACAATGCGCCCTAGCACTTATAGTTTCGTTTCTAAAAACACGCCCTGGACAAATAATGCGTAGGGGTAGTTTACCTTTTTGCATTTCTCGTATTTGCACGCTACTTGTATGTGTGCGCAAGAGCCAATCGGGATTTTGTGAAATATAAAAAGTATCCTGCATATCCCTTGCAGGGTGGTTTTCTGGCAAATTGAGCGCTGAAAAATTATGAAAATCATCCTCAATTTCTGGGCCTTCTGCTACACTAAAACCAAGTTTATTAAAAATACCAACAATTTTATTTTTTACAATACTAATGGGGTGGCGTGTACCAAGTGGTGCTGGCGTACCAGGGAGCGTGAGGTCTAAATCAATTGTTTTAACAGCATTGTTATTTTCGGCAGCCCCATTAAAAGAAGCAAACTTTTCTTCCACAAATACTTTAAACTCATTTAACAATTGCCCAGCTTCTTTTTTATTTTCGGCAGCCACATTTTTCATTTCGCCCATAATGGTTTTCACCAAACCTTTAGTGCCTAAGTATTTTATCCTAAAATTTTCAATTCCTTCTGCTATTGAGGGATTTTCAGCTATTATTTCTGCTTTATACTTATCTATTAATGACCGCAAATTATCCATGCAACAAAGGTAAGTTTTAATGAGGTTATATTAAAATACCACAGTGCTTTTCTTATGTAAGTACCTATAATATTAAGCCTAGTTATAATTATTAAGTAATACTTTCTGCTATAAGTTTTGGAAAAACCAATTTTTACTTCTGCGTTTTAATTTTCTTTAGTAGAAAATATAGCCCTGTAAATGCTGCCATAACTACAAGCCCTGTCAATGCTGCATAATCGTTTTTCTCATAATCTAGCGCTATACTTATACCTACAAACACATATGCTACAATAAAAATAATAGGTAATAAAGGAAACAATTTCATTTTATAAATACCTGTATTATCTAAATGTTTCGTCTTTTTTCGCAAAATAAAAATAGTAGCGGCAGAAAGAACCATTCCAAAAGAATCTAAGAAAATTGTAAAGCTTAATATTTTATCAAACTCCTTTGCCCAAAAAATTATAATAATACATATGCCTGCAAATACTGATAGTGAAATCGTAAGCACATCCGTTTTTGCGTTACGCTTTTTAAAAACAGAGGGTAAAATATTATCCTCACTCATGGCATACATTACCCTTGGATTGCTCATCAACAAAACATTTACATATGCCATTACACTTAAAAATAAAAAGCCAGATAAAATTCGTTCTGCATTTACACCAAATATTTTTGATGCCATAAGTGCAGCTATATTCTTTGTGTCTGGGTGATGCAGTGTATCAAAACCGAGTACCCTAATGTATGCATAGTTAATGGTGAGATATAATATGATGATTATTGAAATACCTAAAAATATACCTCGAGGTATATTTTTAGAGGGGTTATTTACCTCTTCGCCAAAATTGATTGTTTGCTGATAACCGCCATAGGTAAAGCTTACAGCTACTAATCCAATACCAAATGCTTTTATGTATTCTCTAAAAGTTGGGGAAATGGTAGTGTTAGAAATTTGTTGAACAGTGGTGCTTCCGTCCACAAAAAACAATGGCGCTATAAGCAGTAGTATTAAAATAATTTTTATAATGGTGAGCACATTTTGGGTTTTTGCACTCATTTTTAGCCCAATTAAATTTACTCCATAAAAAATAATAATAGCAACAATAGCAATAATGATGTGAATGGTTTGAATATAACTTGCATTGCTGGCTATGCCCATCCAAACGATATCTTTTGATAGTGGAATAAAAATACCTGTAATATATTCGCCCCCTACTAATGCCACTGCCGCAAGCGATGCGGCGTTGCTCACTAATATTACACAGTTAATAGCAAAGGCTATTGATGGATGGTAGGCATATGAAAACACTTTATAATAACCGCCAGTTACTGGCAATCTGCTACCTATTTCTGCATAGGTTAATGCGCCACACAATGCCACCAACCCACCAGCTATCCATGCTGCAAAAAATAAAAAAGTATCCGGCGATGCTTTGGCAACATTTAGAGGCGTTCGAAAAATGCCCATACCTATAACAAGGCTTACAACTATCATTGTAAAATCAAAGAGATTAAGTTTGTTCGTTTTTGATGTCATAATTTGAAGATACGGTAAATTTATATTGATGTCGTCATGTCATAGTCCGTTTCATAATTTGTAGTTTTAAAGAATGTAAATGAATTAGTGATTTATTAACAATAAAAATTTTGAAACGGCACTTTTCGTATCATACATTTACAGTCTAAACAAAACAACAAATGAACGCTGACCCCGAGGGTTATTTTAACTCCTCCATGCTATTTAAAGCATCAATTCTTACCATCACATTTACAAGTTTTTATTTTTACAAATCTGGAAAGCAACTTACTTTTCTGAGAAAGCCTTTTGCTAAAAACGACTCTGTAATTATTGCAAAACCAGAAAATAAGCCTGCGGCAAAAAAGAAGAAGAAAACAATTTACCTCACTTTTGATGATGGTCCTTGCAAAGGGAGTAAAACCGTGCAATCTATAATGCAGCAAGAGCAAGTGCCCAGTACTTTTTTTATTATTGGCGAGCATGTTTATGGTAGTAGAAATCAACTTGCTATTTATGATTCATTAAAAGCCTGTAGTTTAGTGGAACTTGCTAACCACAGCTACTCGCATGCTTTTGATAACAAATTCTCTGCGTTTTATAAGCTACCAGATAGTGCTACAAAAGATTTTGCTAGATGTGCAGATAGTTTAGATTTTACCAGTAATATTATTCGTACTCCGGGTAGAAATATTTGGCGTACGCAAACTATTTCCAGTACAGATTTAAAAGCATCTTCAGTGGCTGCCGATAGTTTTTACAACAAAGGTTTTAAAGCTGTTGGTTGGGATATAGAGTGGCATTTTGATGATGCGCAAAAATTGGTACAAACAGATACCGATATGCTAAGCATAGTAGATAGTGCGTTTGCTCGTAATGAAACCAAAACTGTTAATCACCTTGTTATACTTTCTCATGATAGAACTTTTCAACATGCAGACGACTCTGCAAAATTGCATCGTTTTGTAATTGAGTTAAAAAAACGAGATGAATATGATTTTGAAGTGGTGAGTAAATACCCAGGATTGTAAATTTAATTGCTATCACTATATTTTAAAATGGCATCTATTTCTTCATCTTTTAAATTTGGAAATGGCGTCATGGGATATTGCTTATAGTCTTCCAATAATTTTTTTGCATAATCGTTTCGTGTACTTAGTTCTTGAGAATTCCGTATAAACTCGTACAGTAATTCTTTGCTTTCCCAACGCTGAGCAACCCCCTTTAAAACAGGACCAATGGAGTTTTCGTTTAGTTTATGACAGCTGGCACAATTGGTTTTAAATAATTGCTCGCCATCAACAATAGTTACATCGGCATTTTGGATTTCTGGAGAATTATTTTCTGAAGAATTATTACAAGCAACACAAAATAATAAACACAAAAATAAAGTGTATTTCACCATAAAAATTTTCGAATTGAATATAATTACTTAAGTACTTCTCTGCCTATTACCAATTTTTGTATTTCGCTAGTGCCCTCACCAATAGTGCATAATTTACTGTCCCTATAAAATTTTTCTACAGGAAAATCTTTTGTATAACCATAACCACCAAAAATTTGCACAGCATCTGTACTTATTTCTACCGATATTTCGCTCGCATAATATTTAGCCATGGCGGCTTGTTTGGTCATTGGTAGGTTTTTCATTTTTAAGTCGCAAGCTTGGTTTATGAGTAACTCCGCAGCTTCTATTTTTGTTGCCATATCGGCAAGTTTAAACGATATTCCTTGAAAATTTGCGATGGGCTGGTCAAATTGGTGGCGCTCTTTTGCATATTGTAAAGATGCTTCGTATGCTCCTTTTGCTATACCCAAACTTAGGGCTGCAATAGAAATCCTGCCCCCATCTAATATCTTCATAGCTTGTTTAAATCCATCACCCACTTCACCCATTCTTTGTGCATCAGAAACAATGCAATTATCAAAAATCATTTCGCAAGTTTCACTTGCACGCATACCAAGTTTATTTTCTTTTTTACCAGCCGTAAAACCAGCTGTGCCTTTTTCTATAATAAATGCGGTGCTATTATTCTTAGCTCTTGGTTCTCCAGTTCTGCACATTACAACTGCTACATCGCCAGATTTGCCATGGGTAATCCAACTTTTGGCGCCATTAATAACCCAATTGTCACCATCTTTTACTGCTGTCGTTTTCATATTGCCAGCGTCACTCCCAGTGTTTGGTTCTGTAAGCCCCCAAGCACCTATACTTTCGGCTGTGGCAAGTTTTGGTAGATATTTTTTCTTTTGCTCTTCACTACCAAAATATAAAATGTGCCCAGTACACAAACTATTATGTGCCGCCACAGATAGCCCAATAGAGCCACACACTTTTGCTATTTCTTGTATAATAGCACTATACTCATAATACCCAAGCCCTGTACCCCCATACTCCTCAGGCACCAAAACCCCCATCATGCCTAGTTTTCCAAGGGCTTTAAAAATATGAACAGGAAATTCTTGGCTTTCATCCCATTCCATTAAGTGTGGCTTTATGTACTGCAATGCAAAATCTTTGGCAGATTGTGCCACCTGCTCTGTTAATTCACTTTGGCGGAAATCCATTTTTTATAAGTATATTTTGAGGATGCAAAGTAGCGAAATTAAAGCTAACAATCATTAGTTTTATAAAGATAAATACGGGGTTATTTTTTGAAATGTTGCTTCATTTATAGCCATTATTTTTTTAAGATCTTCTAAGGTTTTGTATTCTCCATGTTGCTTTTTGTATTCGATAATAACCTTTGCCAATTGCCAACGAATATAAGGGTGTGTTTTTAGTTCTTCTTCGCTGGCAGAATTAATACTTATTTTACGAATATTATCTCCATTAAATTTCAAGTACGGTTTAATTTTTTGAAAAACAGAGTCTGGTAAACCAAATGTTTCTCCCACTTGTTCTACTTTGTAAAAGCCTCCAAGTTTATCTCTAAATTTTATTATGCGTCTAGAAAACCCTGCGCCAATACCTGGTAAACCATCGAAAGCGGCTGAGTCTCCAGCGTTAATATCAACAACTGCTATAGCCTTCTTTTCATATATTTTCTTTTCGTAAGGTTGGTAATTGCTACTATAATTTGTGTAAGTTTTTTCTTCCCTGCCTACTATTCTAACATAAGGCACAAGTCTATCTTTTTCATCATTTCTTAGGCCCCAAACTTTTCTCAAATCATCTGGTTCTCTAAATCGACCACCTTTGGCAATGTATTTTTGCATGCTGGCAATTGTTTTATCCTTTACCCCTAATTTTTTCCACCCATCTGCACTTAGTGTGTTTGGGTCAAAATAAAACATGGCACCCGTAAAGCTGTTGTTGTATTCCTTTTTAAGATAAGAACCATTTTGCCCATTATTGTTAAACTCATTTTTATTGTAATAATTTTTTGTGCTGTCTTTTTGCTTTTCTTTTAATGAAGCCGCTGCCGCAAAAATGGCGCTGTTGTTTTTGTTGTCTTCTTTAGCAATAAGGGGATAAACATATTTTGCACTAACAAAAATGCAAATAATGGTTGCTAAAAGCAAAAGCAAACCCTGCTTTTCTTTTTTGGTAAAAGTTAGAAAATTCTTGCCCGCATTGTTTAGCATAGCAGTAAGTTTTGGTAAAATAAATTTACGCAAAACTTTCATTATCAACAAAAAAATATTTAGCTTTAAATATTATATGAAGGCAATCCCAAAATTTTCATTAGCTGAACTAAAAAGACAAGCTTCTAAAATTAAAATAAATAATAAATTAGATAGTATTGTTGATACTCCTTTTTTTAAAAAGAAAATGGAAAAAGGAAGAAAAATGCTTACTGCCCCAGGTTTGCCAAAATAATTTATGCAATTAAATATTTATTTCTAACCCATCATACCCTAGCGCACAATCATTTGGCAAAGTCTCACTCACCACATCATGCAACCCAAGCTGGTGGCTTATATGCGTGAAATATGTTTGTGGAATATTTAATTCATGTCCCAAATCTATAGCTTCTTGTAAGGTAAAGTGAGAGATGTGTTGTTTGTGTCTTAGTGCATTTAACACCAATGCTTGGCTACCTTTTATTTTTTCCTTTTCACTTTCCTCTATTCTATTAGCATCTGTTATGTATGTAAAATTTCCAAACCTAAAACCGAGTACAGGCATTTTAAGATGCCATACTTTTATAGGCATAACGGTAATATCGCCTACTAAAAAACCACTGTCTGTAATTTCATGCAGGTTAATATCAGGAATGCCTGGATATTTTTCTTCTGCAAAAACGTAATAAAATTCTCGTCTTAATGCTACTTGTGTAAACTCATTTGCATACACATCTATTGGTTTTTTTGTAAAATAATTAAATGCTTTTACATCATCTAAACCTGCTACATGATCTTTATGTGGGTGTGTAAAAATTATTGCATCTACAAATTTTACTTTTTCTCGTAGCATTTGAAAACGAAAATCGGGTGTGGTGTCTACAACAATAGTAGTGGTTTCGCTTTGTACCATTATGCTACTTCTAAGCCTATTGTCTTTTGTATTTGTAGATGTACACACTTCGCAGTCGCATGCTATCATAGGCACACCACTGCTTGTACCTGTACCAAGAAAAGTTATTTTTAAAGGAGGGAGAGGCATTCCGAAAATTACGAATTAAAAATTACGAATGTCGAATTTTGGAGAGAAGCTTTCAATTAAAAGCATTAATAATTAAACTGCCACCGCCATTGTCATTACTTCTGTATATAGCTTTTGGCTTTCCAATGTAAGGGAGTCAAAGTTTATATTTAATTGAGGCATTAAATCTATCAGTGTATTTATTCTACCCTCTATCGGCAAAAACTTATTGAGAACCACCACTTTTTTGGCTTGTAAAATGCAATAGCCGCTTTGAAAAGAACCCCTTTCATAGCGCATTACATAACCACTTTCTTCTGCTATTTTCTCTACTTTATCTAACGTAGTTTGTGTAAATTTTAATGCTGCCAACGCTTGTCCATGTTTATTGTAAATGCAATTTCTTTTATTTATAGCAGTATTGGTAAAAACGTTTTCAACAATAGTTGATAACTATTTGATAACCTATAACTAATTAAAGTACAAGTAAAAAAAGCAACCTCCATTTCAACTCTAAACAATATTAAACAACATTCAACTTTTTTTACTTATTCGTCATCCTAATCACTGGCACAATCATTTCTTCCAAACTTACCCCTCCATGCTGAAAAGTGTTTTTATAATAATTTACAAAATGATTGTAATTGTTAGGGTAGCAAAGAAAAATATCTCCTTTTGCAAATACGAAAGTGGAGTTTACATTTGGTACTGGCAAACCTGCCTCTCTAGGGTCACGAAAAGCCAATACATCTTTTGCTTCATAATTTAAATTGCGACCATGCTTGTAACGAAGGTTAGCAGTGGTTTGTTTATCGCCAATAACCTTTGCAGGTGTTTTTACCCTAGTGCTACCATGGTCTGTAGCCACTATCATGGTAAGTTTTTTATCTGCAATTTTTTTAAGCGCTTGGTGTAGTGGGCTATGTTCAAACCAGCTTTGGGTTATACTTCTATAACTTATTTCATCTCCAGCCAATTCTTTTAATACTTCCATTTCTGTACGGGCATGGCTAAGCATATCTACAAAATTATATACAATAATATTCAGGTCGTTTTGCAACATATTATGCATGTTGTCTACCAGTTTTTGCCCATCATGATTGTTGGTTATTTTTGTATAAGATACTTTTAAATCTCCCTTTCCTATCTTTTTTAAATTAGCCCTTAAAAAATCTTCTTCGTGCATATTTTTTCCACCTTCCTCATCATCATTTTTCCAAAAGTCGGGAAAATTCTTTTCTATATCTACAGGTAACATGCCCGCAAAAATTGCATTTCTTGCATATTGAGTAGCCGTAGGAAGAATAGCATAAAAAGTTTCTTCTTCATGTATTCTAAAACTTTCGGCAAAAATGGGCTGTATTGTTTTCCATTGGTCAAATCGTAGATTATCTATTAGTACAAAAAATAAAGGAGTGCCTTTTTCAAGATGCGGAAGCACTTTATATTTTAAAAGTGTATGGCTCATAATGGGAGCATCCACACTTTTAGGGTTTACCCAACTTGAATAATTTTTGCTTATAAATTTAAAAAACTCTATGTTCGCCTCTTGCTTCTGGGTGTTAAAAACCTCTTGCATTTCTGGGCTATCGCTCTTCTTCATTTCCAGCTCCCAATAAACCAATTTTTTGTACAAATCCATCCACTCGGTATAATTTGGATTGTCATTTAAGGCCATAAATAAACTCCTAAATTCTTGTTGATATGCAGATGTTGTTTTTTCTGCTACTAAGCGTTTATTATCTATCAGTTTTTTTAGCGAAAGCCATACTTGATTTGGGTTTACGGGTTTTATTAGGTAGTCGCTTATTTGGCTTCCTATGGCTTCGTCCATTATATTTTCGGCCTCATTTTTGGTAATAAGTACAACAGGTATGGTACTGTTTATTTCTTTTATTTGTTGCAAAGTTTGCAACCCAGTAATGCCTGGCATGCTTTCATCCATTAGCACTACATCTACTATGTTTTCTTTTACATATTCTACAGCATCAAAGCCATTTGTCTTTGTGGTTATTTCGTACCCCTTATTTTCTAAAAACATAATTTGAGAATTCAAACTGTCTATTTCATCATCTACCCAAAGTATTTTTGCTATGTTCATATATTTCTATCTTTTATTTTTTGTAGGAATTCGTCTATGGCGGATTCTTTTTAAACTAACCATAGGTAAATCCTTGTAATACAAATATAATTTTTATATAAGACGGAAACATATTTTCTAATAGTTTGTTTTTCTTTTAACACTAAAATGGAATAGCTTTATCAAAAAAATAATAGTTAGTAAAATCTTTGTGCAGCTTCTTACCTTCGTGACTTAGTGGTTCAAAATATAAAATATGCCCTTTCACAAAATAATAAACGACCCAGTTTACGGTTTCATTACGATAGATGACGAATTGATTTTTAAAATCATTGCGCACCCATATTACCAACGCCTGCGCCGCATACAGCAAATGGCTATGGCGCATTTGGTATACCCTGGCGCTGTACATACAAGATTACATCATTCTTTGGGAGCATATCACCTTATGTGCATTGCTTTGCAAGAGCTTACCCGAAAAGGAATAGACATAACAGACCAGGAACAGCAAGCAGCAAAAATTGCCATTCTTTTGCATGATGTAGGGCATGGGCCATACTCACATGCGCTAGAGCAAGTACTTGCCGAAGGGGTGCATCATGAAAAAATTTCTTTGCTTATAATAGAAGAGCTAAATAAAAAATTTGATGGTAAATTGCAAATAGCTTTAGAAATTTTTACAGGTAGCTATCATAAAAAATACCTGCACCAGCTCGTAAGCGGACAACTAGATGTGGATAGAATGGACTATCTTACCCGAGATAGTTTTTTTAGTGGTGTGGTAGAAGGGTATGTAGCCTATGATAGAATTTTGAAAATGATAACGGTGCATAACGGCGCTTTAGTGGTAGAGGAAAAGGGTATTTATTCCATAGAAAAATTTCTTATAGCAAGAAGGCTAATGTATAGGCAAGTATATTTGCACAAAACGGTAGTGAGTGCGGAGCAGATGCTTCAGCGCATAATAAAACGTGCAAAATATATAGGAGCACAATGCCAAGAGCCATTAAATATTTTTATAAACGAACCATTGCAAAACGTAACACTTGAGCAATTTTGTAGTATAGATGATGCCGATGTAATGATGGCAATAAAAACTTGGTGTAACCATTCCGATAAAATATTGTCTATACTTTGTAAAGGTATTTTAGATAGGGAATTGCTTAAAGTGAAGTATGCAAGTGAAAAAATTGAGGAGTCAGCAATACAAGAAAAAAGAAATGCAGCGGCAGAAAAATATCAGTTGAATGAAGACGATGCAGCATGGTTAGTTTTTGCTGGGGAAGCTAATAGTAGCACATACGATTTTGACAATACCCCCATCAACATAATTTTTAAAGATGGCAGTTTAAAAAATATTTCTCAGGTGGACGATGCATTAATAAATGAAAGTCTGCGTGGCAATATCAAAAAATATTATATTTGTTACCCGAGCCTATTATAAAAATTAATTTAAAAGCATGCAATTTAGCGCAGCACAAATAGCACAAATTATTGATGGCAAAGTTGAAGGAGATGCCAATACCATTGTTTCTTCTTTTGGTAAAATAGAAGAAGCTATTGCTGGGCAATTGGCATTTTTGGCAAATCCCAAATACGAAGAGTATTTGTATACCACCAAGGCAGATATTATAATTTTAAATGAAGCCCAAGCGTTAAAAGAACCATTAAAAGCTACGCTTATTAGGGTGCCAGATGCGTATAGTGCTTTTGCATTACTGCTAAGGCAGTATGAAAGATTGCAGGCTCAACAGATGGTGGGAATACAAGAGCCCGTGTATATTCATGCTACTGTGAAAAAGGGAGAAGATATATTTATTGGTGCATTTGCTTACATAGGAGAAAATGTAGTAATAGGAGACGGTACAAAAATTTACCCCAATGCCTATATTGGCAACAATGTTGTAATAGGTGAAAAGAGCATGATACACCCAGGTGTAAAAATATATCATGATTGTATTATAGGAAACAGGGTTGTAATACATGCTGGTACCGTAATTGGTGGCGATGGCTTTGGTTATGCGCCACAAGCAGACGGCAGCTTTAAAAAAGTGCCACAAATGGGGAATGTAATTATAGAAGACCATGTGGAAATTGGAAGTAACTCCACTATAGATCGAGCCACTATTGGAAGTACTATAATAAAAGCTGGTGCCAAAATAGATAACTTGGTACAAATAGCACATAATGTAGAAGTAGGAAACAATACTGTGATAGCGGCGCTTGGCGGTATAAGTGGCAGCACAAAAATTGGTAATAATGTAATGATAGGAGGTCAAGCAGGTTTAGCAGGGCATATAACCATTGGCGATGGAGCAAAAATTAATGCACAAAGCGGCGTAGGTAAATCATTAAAAGTTGGGCAGTCGGTTACGGGTTCACCCTCATACGACTACAATAAGGCTATCAGAAGTCAAGCTCTTGCCCGTAACTTGCCAGAATTGGAAAAAAGATTGAAAGAATTGGAGGAAATAGTAAAAAAAATGGATACAAATAAGCAGTAATTCTAAATCTTTTTAATGAGCAATAGCCTCATAATCAAATTAGCCTCTTTTTGAATTTTCAAATTGAGCACTTTTACTACCATATTTAAAATATCTTTGCCACAAACTGAAACTGAAAGGCATGGATATAAATTTTAATGAAAACAAGCAACATACGCTTACATCTGCTGCTACAATATCTGGTACAGGTCTGCATACAGGTGTAATGGCAGATATGACTTTGCATCCTGCAGCTATAAATACAGGTTTCTTTTTTAAACGGTCCGATATTGAGGACTCTTTACCCATAAAAGCAGATTGTGACTTAGTTACAGATACTAGCCGTGGTACAACTATAGAAAAAGGGCTAGTGAAAATTTCTACTATAGAGCACGTATTAGCTGCCTTGGTAGGCAAAGGAATTGATAATTGCCTTATAGAGGTAAGTGGACCAGAAATTCCAATAATGGATGGAAGTAGTGTACCTTTTACTGAAATGATAACAAATGCTGGTGTATTAGAACAAGATGCTGAAAAGATTTGGTATTCATTAGACGAGCCAATTTCTTTTTATGATGAAGCAAAAAATGCAGAATTTACAGCCATTCCAGCAAATGAATATAGGGTAACGGCGCTTATCGATTTCAATTCGCCCGTACTTGGCACGCAGCACGCAGACCTCAAACATATAAATGAGTTTAACAAAGAAATAGCCCCGTGCCGCACATTTTGTTTTTTGCATGAATTAGAGGCACTTTTAGAACATAATTTGATAAAAGGCGGTGATATTAACAACGCTATTGTGGTTGTAGATAAACCAATTACGCCAGCAGAAATGAGTAGGCTTGAAAAAGCCTTTGGGAGAGATAAGATAGAGGTTGTGAAAGAAGGGTATTTAAATAATTTAGAATTACGATTTAATAATGAGCCTGCTAGGCACAAATTATTAGATGTAATTGGTGATTTAGCTTTGAGTGGTTATCCTATGAAAGCCCATATAATGGCCAATAGACCTGGACATAGTAGCAATGTTGCGTTAGCCAAAATACTAAAACAACATTTTAAAAAAAATAGTAAAAATGTGAATGTTCCGCATTATGACCCTACAAAAGCTCCATTATATGGCTTAGATGAGATAGAGAAAGTATTGCCACATCGATACCCATTTTTATTTGTAGATAAAATAATTAGTTTAAACGAACGTGAAGTTGTAGGTATTAAAAATGTAACTTTTAATGAGTTCTTTTTTCAAGGCCATTTTCCTGGAAACCCAGTGATGCCCGGTGTTTTACAAGTAGAAGCACTTGCGCAAACGGGTGGTTTACTTTGCATAAAATTGATGCCAGAAGGACAATACGACACCTATTTTTTAAAGGTTGATAATTGCAAGTTTAAAGTAAAAATAGTACCTGGAGATACCATGATTCTTAAAATGGAATTGATGGAACCTATACGAAGAGGAATATGTATTATGAAAGGCAGCGTTTATGTAGGTAATAAACTCTGTACTGAAGGAGAGTTTACTGCACAAATAGTAAAGCGGGGTTAATAAAATTTGCAAATAGGAAAATGTGCAAATAAATGCCGTTTTCAACAATCTGTTTTTATATTTTTTCACATTTTAAATTTGCATATTGTCACATTTGCATATTTTCACATTGATATGATACACCCACACACATATATTCACCCAAATGCAAAGCTAGCTACTAATGTAAAAGTAGACCCCTTTAGTGTAATACACCCTAATGTAGAAATTGGCGAAGGTACTTGGATTGGTAGTAATGTAACCATTATGGATGGTGCAAGAATAGGTAGTAACTGCCGTATTTTTCCTGGTGCAGTAATATCTGCTATACCACAAGATTTAAAATACAGCGGCGAAGATACTACAGTTGAGATTGGTGATAATACCACCATACGTGAATTTGTAACCATAAACCGTGGTAGTAAAGCCACATGGACTACCAAAGTAGGAAACAATTGTTTAATAATGGCATATTGCCATGTAGCACACGATTGTGTAATAGGAAACAATTGTATAATGAGCAACAATACCCAATTGGCAGGTCATGTAGAATTGGGAGATTTTTCTATTTTAGGTGGAATGTGTGCTGTACACCAATTTGTGAAAGTGGGGCAGCATGTAATAATAAGCGGAGGGTCATTAATAAGAAAAGATGTGCCACCGTTTATTAAAGCTGGGCACGAGCCTATAAGCTATGCTGGTGTAAATTCTGTGGGATTAAAAAGAAGAGGCTTCTCTTTGGAAAGCATAAATGAAATACTCAATATTTATCGTATAATTTACAATAAAGGATTAAACACAACCCAGGCTTTAAACTATATTGAAGAAGAAGTACCAGCTACTAATGAAAGAGATGAAATAGTAGCATTTATTAGAGACAGCGGTAGAGGTATTATTAAACGCCATATAAAGGGAAGTGGCTCCGACGATTAAAAAACATTTTGAATATTAGCTTACAACATACTGGAAAGCGCTTTAACAGAGAATGGATTTTTAGAAAATTCGATTATGCTTTTTTGCAAGGTAAATCCTACGCTATTACAGGTGCTAATGGCTCTGGTAAATCTACTTTATTGCAAATAATAGCTGGCGCTACTTTGCATAGCGAAGGCACCATTGCTTATAGCTTACAACAAAACTCAACAGCGGCTACTGTTATAGATTCAGAAAAAGCCTATCAACAAATATCAATAGCAGCGCCATACTTAGAGCTTATTGAAGAAATGACCGCAAATGAATTCTTGGTTTTTCATGCAGCATTTAAACCCTTAAAAGATTCAATCATAAATATTTTGACTGCTGTGGGCTTAGAAAAAGCTGCCAATAAACAAATACGTTATTACAGCAGTGGAATGAAACAACGCTTAAAACTTGCGCAAGCTTTTTTTAGTAATACATCAGTATTGCTTTTAGATGAACCAACAACAAACTTAGATGAAGATGGCATTGCTATTTATAAAAAATTATGGGAGATAAATGCTGTAAATAGATTAATAATTGTGAGCAGCAACGATAAGCAGGAGTATGAAAACTGTAGTGAAGTTATTTCCTTGAGCAATTTTAAATAGCAAAAGCTTAGGGCGCATTTATAAATATCGCAAGGGTTGTAAACCTTATTTGATAGTTTCAAAATAAACCCACCCAAAGCTTACGACAACATTTATTGTATATTTACGTTATAATATTGTATATTATTTACGCTAAATTAGTACTAGTGAAATATTTATTTTTAATATCCATTGTTTTTTTTGCAGCTTGTAAGAAACCCAAAATTGAATCTGTTAATACAAACAATAGCGCCGATTCGCTTACTTATCAACCAAAAGTGCCAGGCTCTAGATGGACGTATACCAGAACCACGCCTTTAGGAAACAGCGACTATAATTTTTTGCGCTTAACCACCGAAGCCACCATAAATGGTAAAATATATCCCATTTTTTATAGCGACGACTCCAACCCCAGTATTGGCGGTGAGCAATATATAAGGCAAGATGGAGATAAATATTATTCTGTTTTAACAGCATCCACAACCAAGCCAGAGTTATTGGTATTAGATGTATCAAAAAATATAAACGAAAGTTGGATAGGAGGTGTAAATGGTTCTGACACCTACACGTATACTATGAAAGAGAAATACCCAATTTTTCTACTAGATAATTTTATTTTTAAAAATGTATTGATAATTGGGCAAGTAAGAACAAATGGATCTGGCAATATTACTTTATCCGGTGATACCTACTACGCACAAGGAATTGGTATGATACTAACGAGTGGAAGTATTAGCGGAATACCTGTTTCTATAAAATTAAAATCGATAGATTTAAGATAATATATCAGTTATTTGCTTAGATTTATATCTTTTACTAATACTTTGTATAATCTAACTTTTCAATCAACTCTCCTTTTAATAGCAAATGTGTTTTGAACCCCAACCCCTTTGCTGTATCAATATTATTGCTAGAGTCGTCAATAAACAAAGTTTCATTAATATTAATACTGGCATCTTTCGCTACAAATTCAAAAATATCAGCATTTGGCTTACGCAAATGTATTTCGTGAGAGTAGTAAGCTTTTGTAAATAAATTATCGATAGTATCTCTACCTGTTTCAGCTATTAAAGAAATATTAAATGCTTGTTGATGTATAGCATTTGTATTGCTCAATAAAAACAGCTTGTATTGTGCAGAAAGGGGTTCTAAAAACCGTAGACTTTCTTTACGCCAATCCAATAAAATCTCGTTCCACGCATTTTTTATTTGGAGTGGGGTAATATTTTTAGGGTTTAAAGCAATGAGTTCGTTATAAAAATTTTCGTTACTTATTTTTCCTGTTTCCAATTTCTCAAAAATTTCGTTGGAATGAAGCTGAGAATACATGGCCTCAAAATTTTTGTACCCAAGCTCAATAAAGGCTTTTTCAGTTTTTTTATAGTCAATATTTATAAGCACCGCACCCAAATCGAATATAATATTTTTTAAAACTGCCATATTTCTCTATTTATTTTTTTGCAAATATCCTAATTTGCTTACTTTTGCAATCCTTCTTAAAAAATAAAATATTTTTAGAAATATTTTAATACAAGAAAGGGCCTATAGCTCAGTTGGTTAGAGCATCCCGACACAAGTGTCGGGATTGTCCCAAGTTGAGGAACAAAATAAAATTGCCTTACCTCATTGGTAAGTTTGAATAAAAATCTTTCTTTTAGAAGAAAGGGCCTATAGCTCAGTTGGTTAGAGCACCTGACTCATAATCAGGTGGTCCCTGGTTCGAGCCCAGGTGGGCCCACACAAAACAGTTCCGATACAAAAATCGGGACTGTTTTTTTATAATGTTTAACCTTTCGTTAACCCACGGCACAACTATTTTTGTAGCCTAGAAATTATTATGAAAAAAATACCAGTTATTCTAATTGCCATACTTGCAACTAATATTGCATTTGCACAAACAACTACCCAAAAAAAATTAAACCTTTCTGAACGTGCTGCAGACCATTTTGTACTACAGCTAGCTACCAATATATGGAGCGGTGCACCAGATAGTGTTACAAACTATATTAAAGGATTTAACCGTAGTGCTAATTTTTATGTGATGTATGATATTCCTTTTAAAAGCAATCCAAAATTTAGTGCTGCAATAGGGATAGGTGTAACCACGAGCAATATCTATTTTAAAAAAATGGAGGTAGATGTAACTGCTAATAGCCCTAAACTTCCTTTTACAAGAACAGACACTGGATTTAATTTTAAAAAATACAAAGTGGCTACTTCTTATTTGGAAATTCCTTTAGAAATAAGATTTATGTCTAAGCCAGAAGAGCCTAATAAATCTATGAAGTTTGCTATTGGGGTAAAAGGAGGAATTTTATTAAATGCGCATACCAAAGGAAAAAATTTACAAAATAGTGCAGGTGTAAGGATAAATAATGCCGTAGTAAAAGAAAGCCAACGCTCTTATTTTAATAGCAGCAGACTTGCCGCTACTGCTAGAGTAGGCTATGGTGCTTTTTCTTTATTTGGTTCGTATAACATTACAAATGTTTTTAAAGACGGGGTAGCTGCCGATACTAAACTAATTCAGGTAGGTTTATCTATTAGCGGTTTATAAATTTATATTTATATAATTACTGCCCTGCCAATTGGTGGGGCTTTTTTATCAATATAACTGTTGGCGGTAACTTATAGCATTCATAAATTTTAATGAGTACGCTTGGCTCTGCGATAATCCTTTAAATGTAGGAGCAAAATAATTTTTATTGAGCTATAGAATAAATGTAACTTGTATTAAACGACACTTCAAAATGAAAGTTGCCTCAATTATTATTTTGTTATTGCTAGCTGTTGTAAGCACTCCCATAGTATTGTGTGCACAAAAAATTACAATAGATGCAGATGCAAAAACTGTTGATATTTCCCCTGACTTTAATGATATAGATGTTCATTTAAATGCTGTAAAAAAGAGGCCAGAATTTTCTGCTGGGAAAAAAGCTTGGCAACATTTTCTTCGGTCTAACATTAATATTCGTATTCCTTTTGCAAATAAAGCTAAACCAGGTACTTATTGGGTGTTGATTAGATTTATAGTTGGGAGAGATGGTAAATTGAGAGCAATAGGAGCTGATACTAATTGTGGATATGGTATGGAGGCTGAAGTGATACGGTGTATCCAAAAAAGTGCCAACTGGATTCCTGCAGAGACAAAAACTGGTATAAAAGTTAGTTTCACTATGCGAACAGCTGTAACCTTTGTAGTAAAGCAAAACGATGTAACTATCGGTTTTGAATAAAATACTACTGTATTGTATTTTGTGCAAGTAATACCTCATATATGAACTTCAGTTCATTACATAATATGTAACGCCTTAAAAGTATATTAGCTATGATTAGAAGATTAAAAACAACCTTAGGTTTAGTTAATAACTCCAACACTTCATCTTTAAATTGTTAGCCTACCTACAAGCAGGTGAGTCTGCAGCGGGTTGTGAGCTACGGAATACTAATGCCAAATTTGTACAAAGCCAGCCATTTATCGCATTAGTAAAACTTCTAAAAGCAATGAAAAACTTCTACTATAGTTTAATAACACATACTACACATTGTAAAATTTAAATTGTGCAATTTTACATTATCCAAAAAAACCAAAAAAGCTTTAGTATCCAATATCCAAACCGAAAAGCTTTCCAATATCAGTTGAAAATCGAAAAAGACAGTACATTCTATGAAAGCCTTCCCATCCAGGAGGCTTTTTTTCTTTCCATTTAATAAACTAATTTTGCAACTTACTTCACAAGCATAATAGATATCTTGTAATGAGCGATGCAATAAAACACGAATGCGGCCTAGCTTTCATTCGACTAAGAAAACCCTTTAGTTATTATCAACAACAACACAAATCGGTATTGTATGGCCTAAATAAGTTGTACCTGCTTATGGAAAAGCAGCATAACCGTGGGCAAGATGGTGCAGGTATAGCTGCCGTAAAACTAAATACCGAGGCTGGCTATCCTTTTCTGTATCGTATACGCAGCTGTGCACAACAACCAATTGCAGATTTGTTTCAACAAATAGGTGCTGAAATAAATGAAATTGAAAAATATCAGCCCGATATAAAAAACCATCCAGGTTTAATGAAGGGGCATATTCCTGTGTTGGGAGAAGTATTACTGGGTCATTTAAGATATGGCACACAAGGAAAAAACGATGTGCAATTTTGCCACCCATTCATAAAAAAACATACCATACCAAGCCGAAACCTTACCCTTGCAGGCAACTTTAATTTGGTAAATACAGAAGAACTTTTTTCACTTATACATAAAACGCCTGGCGATTTTGAAAAGCAGAGTGATCTTGCTGCTATGATGGAAGTGTTATATCATTTTTTGGTAAAAGCTGATGAGGCTAACCCAGGCAATCCTGATATTGTGGATATGCTTAGAAAAGCTGTACCACTTTTTGATGGTGGTTTTCATGTAGGAGGTATAACTGGTAATGGCGATGGTTTTGTGGTAAGAGATGCGCATGGTATTCGCCCATCTTATTACTACGTAAACGATGAAATAATAGTAGCCGCTAGTGAACGTGCTGCTATACGTACCGCCTTTAATTTAGAAGAAAACGAAGTGCAAGAATTGATGCCGGGCATGGCTTTAATAGCTAAGGCAGATGGAAGTTATAGCATAGAAGAAATTGTGCCTGCTCAAGAAAGAAAGGCTTGTAGTTTTGAACGTATTTATTTTAGCCGTGGTAGCGATGAAAAAATTTATAGAGAAAGAATAGCGCTCGGTTATAACCTTAGTAGTATTATTTTAAAGGTGATAGACTATGACCTTAAAAATACCATTTTCTCTTTTATACCAAACACTGCAGAAACTGCTTTTTATGGTTTAATAAAGGGAGCCGAAGATTATTTAAATGAAATAAAAAAAGAACGAATACTAAGCTGGAATAAAGACTTTGATGAAGCCAAGCTTTCTGAAATGATAAACAGAAAAGTACGTATTGAAAAAATAGCCATAAAAGATGTGAAACTCCGTACGTTTATTACAGAAGACAGCAGCCGAAATGAAATGGTGCAACATGTGTATGACATAACATACGGAACTGTAAAAAAAGACGAAGACACACTGGTGGTAATAGATGATAGTATTGTAAGGGGTACAACCTTAAAAGAGAGCATAATTAGAATGTTGAATCGATTAAAACCAAAAAAAATAATTATCGTATCATCTGCTCCACAAATAAGATACCCAGACTGCTACGGTATAGATATGAGTAAGATGGGAGATTTTATTGCCTTTAAAGCCGCAGTAGCTTTGCTAAAAGAAAGGGGGCAAGAAAATATATTGACAGATATTTTGGAGCGATGCAAAAAGCTAGAAGCTACCAATGAATTGCATACAGAAAACTTAGTAAGGCTAGTTTACAAACCATTTGCATTAAAAGAAATATCAAATAAGATTGCACAACTTATAACACCAGAAGATGTAACTATACCTGTGCAAGTAATTTACCAGACAATAGAAGCATTACACGAAGCTTGCCCCAATAACAAGGGCGATTGGTATTTTACAGGCAATTATCCTACACCTGGTGGAAACAAAGTTTGTAATAAAGCATTTATGAATTTTATGGAAGGGAAAGATGTGAGAGGGTATTAGTTTGGGTGCAATGTTTTTAGAGAATGAAATCTTTCATAAAATTCTGTATTTTAAATTAACCCTGCTGTCGCTGTAAATAGTATCGGGGCTAATATAGGTATCTCTATAATGCATAATAACATTGGCTTTTACAAAAATATCCCTCACCAACTCACTACAAATATAATTTCTGTTTTTTTCTCTTTTACTTATATGAAATAAAATACGAACCATAATTCGTACGATTTCAAAATTATCATAAGGTCTAGTTAGTTCATCTAAACCAAAACATATTCCGTTATTTAAGTTTTCTTTTGGTACATCAATATTTAAATGTGCAATAGCAATCTGCCCCTTATATGGTCGCTTTTTACCTTTGTAATCTTTAAGGTATTTTGATAGCGGAATTAGCCTTATGCCAATATAAGGCTCTGCTTCCAAAACCAGTACCCTGCCCAATGCTTCGTCTTTATAAACCACTGCTACATGACTCCAGGTGCTTTTTGTAAGGCTTTGAATTATGCCAGAAAATGTATAACCGCCACTACTAAAAAATATATCACCCGTTTTTAAATTGTCCCTAATTTTTTCGTAAGGAATAATAGGCATATCTTTTAATTGCTTTTTGGTTATTGAATTTGCCATTGTAGGAGTTTGGTAATTGTTGTAATTTTTAAATGTCAAGTTACGAAAATAAAAAACCAAAAATACAAGTATAAATAAAGTGGGTATTGCATTTATTTATTCACATTTTTATTTTGTAGTCTTTAGTAAATCGGTTAAATTTGTACTTGTAAAAATGGAAGTGCTGGAGGGATTCGAACCCACATATGCAACTTAGTAGGAGGCTGTTCTGTCCGTTGAACTACAGCACCATTTTAACATAAAATATTTAAGCATCTTTTTAGTTTGCCGACTAGAAGATGCTTTTTTATTTTATGTTGACCTAATAAATATAATGTGTTTATTCATACCGCAAACTTATGCCACGATGGCATAAAGCAGGGGTGAAGAAGGGTGAAGCGGAGGCGAATTCTCCCCATTTAACTACTTGTTTTTCTTTGAGTTATATTTTATTTTAAGTGGATTATCCTTTATAACAAGCTTGGCTATTTCTGGGTGATTCTCATACCAATAAGCAATATCATTTACATTTATATCGCTCCATTTTTTTGCAAGGTTATCTGCACTTAGGTTTTCGAAATCTTTTGAAGATATTGAATCTGAAATAAATCTGCAAATATCCACTTTGCTCATTAACGGGTCAATTGCTTTGATTTCTAAAAGCGTTTTAAACAAATATAAAATTTGACCAGACGTGAGGGTAGTTCTTAATTTAACCTGTTTAGGGGATGGTAATTCTATCTGCTTTTTATTTTCTAGTGGAATTGTTTTTTGGTCAACATAAACTACATCGTGAGATTTTATTTTCCCTTCATCATATTGTTTTACATACTTGCTTATAATATTTCTAAAGTTCAAAATAAGCCTTGATAAGAGTTTTATATAATTATCTAAGTAATCAGTATCTAATAATTCAAGAGGTTCTGTTATACAATAATATTTGTAGTTAATCTTTTTTTGTTTTTTTGTTGCCCCTGTAAATAATCCCTCAATACCAAATTCAAAAAAAGGAGTTTTATATTCTACTAAATGACTTAAAGTTTTATACTCGTTTGTAGATTGAAATTTTTCTATTTTATCCTGTAATTGTATCTCAAACTCTTCAAGAGTATTTTTATTGTATTTTTCTATTTCGTACTCAATTTTATCAATATTAATTTCTCTTATTCGGTAATCATTAAGCCATTCTTTTAAGGTCTCAAAAAATGTGTATGTGTATTATGATTAGTTGTAAGTATAATTTGCATAATCTCCCCTTCCATTTGTTTATGCACAGTAAACATTAAATCATACCATTCTAATTTATATTTACTATTGGGGTCTTTACCTGCAAAAATTAATAAATGGTCTTTAATCTTCCCTATTTCATAGAAAGCAATTGTATAGTTTATTGCATTGTTTGTACGAAAAAACTCTAATTGCATAAAAATAATATTGTAAAAAATAGATACAAATCACAATATATAAAAGAAAGGGCATAAAAATGACCGATATAATATTAGTCATGTATAATAAAATGGATATTTTAAATCTAATCTTTGCTACTCCATCTAGCAACAGCAGCTTTTTTAGCTATTTCAACCCTTCTTTCGGTCGTTAATGAGTTGGCTCTAGCTTTACCTCGAACTAAACCACCCTTTCTACCAAGTGCAGGAGCGGCTTTTATTAGCTCTTAGTCTGTTTTTTCAATAGTTTTATCTCCTGTAAGTTTATCAACTATTGACTTTGCTCTTTTATTTATATCTGATGGTAATTTGTTATAATTCTTTATGCCCACAAAATTAAAAAAAATGTTGCTTAATCACTCAAGCACCTAAAATTTAATATTTCAAACTGAGACACTACCTAAATATGATGTATGGATAATTTTATTCACCATATTTAGTTAGTTTTATATTCTTAAAAAATAAATGATGAAAAAAATTCTTTTGCCTGCTTTATTTGCACTGGGGCTCAGTAGCCAAGCACAAATGAAAGCAGATGATGTAAAAACGTTTACCCTAAAAAATGGGATGAAATTTTTGATTGTAGAGGATAACTCTATACCCAATGCAAATATGTATATGTTTTATAAAGTGGGTAGCCGAAACGAATACCAAGGTATAACTGGGCTTTCACATTTTTTTGAGCATATGATGTTTAATGGCGCTAAAAAATATGGCCCAAAATTGTTTGACCAAACAATGGAGCTTAATGGAGGTGCAAACAATGCATACACCACCGAAAATGTAACGGTATACACCAATTGGTTTCCATCAGCAGCTACCGAAGTTATTTTTGACCTAGAAGGAGATCGCATAGCCAGCCTAAGCATAGACCCTAAAATGGTAGAAAGCGAAAGAGGTGTTGTATTAAGTGAAAGAAGTACAGGTTTAGAAAACTCTCCTTGGGAGTTTTTGACCCAATCGGTACAGGCTACTGCTTTTCAAGAACACCCATACCACTGGCCAGTTATAGGCTATGAAGATGATATGAAAAACTGGAAACAGGCAGACCTTGAGCGCTACTTTAAAACATATTATGCTCCTAATAATTGTGTAACTGTAATTGCTGGCAATGTAAAGTTTGATGAAATGAAACGCCTTGCAGAAAAATACATTGAACAAATACCTGCACAACCAGAACCGCCAATAGTACACACTGTGGAGCCAGCACAAACAGGCGAAAGAAGAATAACAGTGCAAAAAGATGTGGCTACCCCATACCTATATATTGCCTATAAAACACCAGAAGCAAGGCATGAAGATTTTTATGCCTTAACTATTTTAAGCGATATTTTAAGCAGTGGTAAATCTTCTCGTTTGTATGCAGCAATTGTAGATAAAAAACAAATGGCTACGGAAATTTCAACTAGCTATGGTCAAAGTTTTGACCCAACACTTTTTAGTTTTTATGCTATAGCTAGCAAAGGAATAAATGAGCTGTTTTTAGAAAAAGCAATTTATGAAGAATTGGAAAAAATTAAAAAAGATGGGGTGACAGAAAAAGAGTTACAAAAAATAAAGAACCAAAAATTAATGGAGTTTTATGGTCAGATAGAAACAATAAATGGTAAGTCTAATAATATAGGAACATACGAAGTTTTTTTTGGCGACTACAAAAAAATGTTTACTGCGCCAGATGCATACAATAAAGTATCGCTCGATGATGTGAAGAGGGTTGCTAAAAAATATTTTATAAAAAGCGCACGCACAGTAGGTGTACAAAAGCCATCAGTAGAAGACTAATTTTTTAAACCATTAGAATAATTATCATGAAATATATTAAACAAACACTCTCCATTTTTTTGTTGCTTGTGTTAGCTAACAATCAAGTAAAAGCCCAAGGCTATCAATTACCCCAATATGAAAAGTTTACTTTGCAAAATGGGCTTACCGTTTACTTAGTAGAACAAAAAGAAGTGCCAGTAATAAGCGTATCATTAATAATGCCCGCTGGGGCTATTTACGATGGAGCTAAATCTGGCTTAGCATCTTTAACAGCCACAGCCTTAAAACACGGCACTAAGAATTTTACAAAAGCTAAGTTAGAAGAAGAGCTTGATTTTGTAGGGGCTTATATAAATACGTACGCTTCTAAAGAGTCGGCTGGTTTATCAGCAAAGTTTGCTAGTAAAGACAAAACAAAAATGTTAGCATTGGTAAAAGAGGTATTGCTACAACCAAGTTTTGATGCAATAGAATTTGAAAAGGAAAAGAAAAGATTATTAGCCAATTTGGAACAACAAAAAGAAAGTCCACGTTCTATTATGCCTGCTTATTACGATAAATTTATGTATGGCAGTCATGTTTATGGCAATATAATACAAGGAAAAAAATCTACAGTAACAGCATTAACACTGGCTGATGTAAAAGCGTTTTACAAACAAAATTATTTACCAGAAGGTTCTGCCATTGCCCTAGCGGGAGATTTTAATAGTAATGAAATGAAGGCAACTATAACGGCACTATTATCTGGTTGGAAAAAAGGAACAGCCCCACAAAAGAATTTAGCTGCGAACCCCATACCTAAGACAACTAGTAGCCGTGTGCTATTGATAAACAAAGACGATGCACGTGAAACTACTTTCTATATCGGTGCCCCAGGTATCAGTCGCAATAATCCAGATTATATTGCAATAGATGTGGTAAACACTTTGTTTGGTGGCAGATTTACTTCTATGCTTAATGATGAACTGCGTGTAAATACAGGGCTAACATATGGCGCCAATAGTAGGTTTGGAACACTAAAAAATGCGGGTACTTTTACAATAAGCACTTTTACAGCAAATAAAACTACTGAACCTGCAATAGATAAGGCACTGGAAGTACTAAGCAAATTGCACAGTAATGGTATAGATGAAAAAGGATTAACCTCTGCAAAAAATTATGTAAAAGGGCAATTTCCGCCTCGTTATGAAACTGCCGGCCAGCTTTCAGGATTGCTTACACAGATGTTTTGGTACAATTTTGATGAATCTTTTATTAATAATTTTGAAAAAAATGTAGATGGTTTGACCTTGGAAAAGGCAAAAGAAATTATAGCAAAATATTTTCCAAAAGATAAATTACAATTTGTAATGGTTGGCAAATCATCGGAGATTAAAAAACTGGTTGAGAAATATGGTACCGTTACTGAGGTGCAAATTAAAGAGGAAATTAAAAATTAATTGTGCTACAAGTAATATGCGTAATAATATAGAAAATAAATTTAAAAGGAGTTGATTTATTCAGCTCCTTTTTATGTTACCATTGGTGCTTATGTCTAGCAACAACTTTGCCCTCTTGTTTAATCGAATTTATATAAACATGTTATATTAATGCCGTTTTCAATTTTTTGCAGTGATAAAATATTTGTCGATAGTTTTCTACATGCCGTTAGTATTATTATGATTTTCAAAACTTTAACCAAAAAAGTATAATATTTCTTTATAAAGTGCGTTTATAGCGCAACCAAAAAGCTTTATAAAAGAGCTTTTAGAAATATTGAATATTTTATGAAAATCAGATTTAGTGCAGCCTTTGCTGCTATTGTATTACTGGCATCGTGTCAAAAAGATTTAGGCATCAATTTATTGCCTAACGAAACAAGTGTAAATAATAATGCTACAACAACATTTGATTGTAAAGCATGCGAGTATTACCCTATTTGTGATAGTTCTGTTTATAACTACAGCGAAAAAGGAGGAGGTTTGTTTACTAGCCAAACAGTGGGTAAAGTAAGTTCTTATACACTTACATTTTTATCAGATAGCATAATTGGCGATAAGACGTATAAAAAAATGCGAGCCGAGAGTGGGCAAATTGGTTTTTATGATTGTAATGATGGCACTACTACACAACTTGTTTATTTTACGCATCCAATAACCCAAGATTTACTAACAGTTAAAACAACGATTTTAAAAGCCAACGAGCCTGTAGGTGGAATGTGGAGGGACACCTTGGTTATTACTGCTAATCAAAAACAGTTTTACGAATATACAATATTAGAAAAAGCTACGAGCCGGGCTGTAGGAGGTATATTGTATGATGATGTAATTAAATTGAGAAAAGATACTTATATACAAAATGATACTGTAACAACTCCATCTACTAACTACTTAGAGCTGTATTATGCAAGAGGAACAGGATTAATTGAAACAAAAAGTATTAGTACTGCAGGAGTAGGTTCTATTGTATACCATCGTATTCTTGTAAGTGCAATAATTCCATAGAAAAATTTTAACTATAAACAATACAGGGGTGCCAACTTTTTAAAATTTGGCACCCCTGTATTGTTTTAAATATTCATAGATGCCTTAAATAATGTTCTGGATTATCTAAAAATGTTTTGGTAATTCTGTAATGATCAGTTTCTCTATATTCTACTTGCTTCATAGAGTCTTCTTGTATTTCGTATAGTGTAGCATTGGGTATGCCCATGAGTATGGGTGAGTGTGTATTTATGTGGAAAGAATCTTTTTAAAAGTTTACTATTTAGATTTAGTTTAGATTTGTATTTTAGTGTTTTAAAATATAGATGCGTACAATAGAAAAAATATTATCAGAAATTGAAAATTGTATTACAACAAATACGTTTAAGAAACTTGAGCATGATAAACTAGAGTTAAAAGATAATAGTCATTTCTCTAGCGATTGGAAGGAAGTGTATAAAACTGCCTGTTCTTTTCTAAATACTAATGGAGGTATTATTATAACTGGAATATATGAAGATGAGAAAAATAAAAACTATGTTGTAACTGGGTATGATAAAAGAAATGAAGATAAATCAAAAGAGATTGTAAAAGTATTTACAGATGAATTTAATAATGCACTTGACTTGAGTCGGTATTTTTTAGATTTTCAAATTTGCAGCATTTTAGAAAAAGAAGTGTTGGCAATCTATATTGACCCTGTACCTGAAGAAGAAAAGTATGTTTATTATGATAAAAGTGCTTTTGAAAGAATTATTACAGGAGATCATAAAATAAAGCAAATTAAAATTAATGCCCAACATGACTACAAGCTAGAACTTAGAAATGCAAAGGAATTGCAACCAATAATAAATACTACTTTAAGCAATCTCGATTATAAAAAACTTAATGATTATATACAAATTTTAAATAAGGAAGTAAAGACGGAAGAACTTAAAACAGATATTAATAGCTCTAAATCATTTTTAGTTCGGAAGGGATTTGTAACTAAAAATCTGGAACCGACTATTTTAGGTGCTTTAGTTTGTGGTGAAAATGTAGATGATTTACTCGGCAATAGATCTCAAATAGATTGTTATGTCGATTCAGGCATTAATATAGCTGAGAACAAAAAAATTCTTAAAGATAACATTCTCTCTTTAATGGAAAAGGGATTGAGTTTCGTTTCACAGAACATAAAAGTTGGGGTCGGAGTAGAATCTGGAGGCATTAGTATTCCAGAGTATCCAATAAGATTAATTCGTGAATCAATAAACAATTCATTAGCCCATAGGGATTATGGAATATTTAAATTTACTAATATTAATATTGTTCCCAATAAGCACATTGAAATTCGTAACCCCGGTCGTTTTAAAGCCGAATTAATTATTGATGATATAAACAATCTAGTTCCTATAAGGAGAATTATTCCAGGTAATTCAAAACCAAACAATCCTCGATTAGCTGAAATTTTAAAAATTTATGACCGCTTTGAGGGAAGGGGTTTAGGCATGTCAACTCTTACAAACGAATGTTTAGCCAATAATATTGATTTGCCATTTTATAGATTTCACTCTAAAGATGAATTGTCTCTTTATATTAGGAAGGGGAGGATATTGGATGAAAAAATGGAAATGCTTTTTTCAGCATATGAAGGTTATATTGAAAAAAGATTAGAGGGTGAAAAAATTACTCTAGAACAAAAATTAGTGCTGTCTTATTTTTATAAATCCGAATTAGATAATAAGAATGAGCGTTATACAATACTATTGACGAAAGATAATAATCACTTAGATGCAATCAATACATTAGAAGATAGTGGCTTAATACTTAAACATTCAATAAGCTCTGAAATAAATTCCGTTTACATAATAGATAGGGCATTATTTAAAAAAGATTTTAATGTAGAATTAAGAAATCTATTTGGAGCAGATTTTGATGCTTTATCAAAAGAAGGGAAAGAAGTACTGACTTGTATATTTGAATTTAATAACTACTCAAAAAATAAGTATCCCAATGCAAATATAATTGGCAATACCTTGTGGTCAAAGGCAGGAAAATCAAATGTATTAGCAGGATTTGAAGGATTTAAAAGAAGTATAAGGAATCAAGTAAATCAGATGGTAAAAAGGGAGATTATCACTAAAAATGATGGGAAACCTGCTTACAAAATAAATAATGATTTTATTAAAAAACAACCTTCACTTTATGACTAAATTATTAGTCGCTTTTTCACAAATGCCTCAAATAATGCTCAGGATTATCTAAAAATGTTTTGGTAATTCTGTAATGATCCGTTTCTCTATATTCTACTTGCTTCATAGCGTCTTCTTGTATTTCGTATAGCGTAGCATTGGGTATGCCCATGAGTATGGGTGAGTGTGTAGCAATAATGAATTGTGCATTTTTCATTTTTACAATTTCCAATATTAAGGATATTAGTGATAATTGTTTCAGAGGCGATAATGCTGCCTCGGGCTCATCTAATAAAAAAATACCTTTATCGCCTATGCGTGTTTGTAGTATTTTTAAAAATGCTTCGCCATGGGAATAAGCTTGCATATTTGAACCATAATTTTTACGCATTTCACGTAAATTATAATTCATACTTTCGCTCATTTTGTCAATAATACTATCGTCTACTTGTCCTTTTAGTTCAATTAAATCTAGTGCTATTTTTTTATTTTCGTTTTCTACCGAGTTTACAAAATCACTAAAATCTTCTGCTCTAAAAAAGAACCCCTTAAAGGTTTCTCGCTTCCAGTTTATTTCTAAAAATGGTTCTATCATTTCCGATGCTTCAAAGCCTGAGCGTTCATGATGTTTTATACCGCCACCTATTAATGGAAAATTAAGTTTGTACGCAATGCTTTCTAGCAAAGTGGACTTGCCGCTTCCATTATCGCCCACAAAAATGGTAATGCCTTTATTAAGCTCAATATTTTTTGCAAATTGTACTGCAGGGATATTGAATGGAAAAGGATTTTGCTTTTCGGTGTTTATGGTGAAGGAGTTGATGAAGGGCATGGTAATATTTATAAAGCAATTTATGCAAAGATTAATTACAATTAGTTTTGCAGAACAAAATCATCCTTTTGCAGATTGTAGTTTATTATTGCTTTTAAGCAGGCTATTTTTATAGATACAAATTATACTATGGCAAATTACATCGTAGAAACAAGTAGCCTCACTTATACATTTTCTGCAAAAGAAAATATTTTAAATAATATAAACTTACAAGTGCCCGAGGGTGCTATATATGGTTTTCTGGGGCCAAATGGTGCAGGTAAAACAACCACGCTCAGGCTGGTACTTGGGTTGTTAAAAAAACAACTTGGGCAAATCTCCATTTTTGGAAAATCATTTTTAGAAAACCGGGTAAAGATTTTACAAAAAATTGGCTCGCTCATTGAAAGCCCGTCTTTGTATGGGCATCTTACAGCTACAGAAAATTTGATGGTATTGCAAAAGGTTTATCAATGCCCAAAAGAAAGAATAGCTACAGTGCTACAATTGGTTGGCTTAGAAAACACTGGCAATAAAAAGGCAAGTAAATTTTCTTTAGGAATGAAACAGCGATTAAGTATTGCTGTAGCATTATTACACAATCCAGCATTACTAATTTTAGACGAACCCACCAACGGGCTTGACCCCAATGGTATTATTGAAATACGAGAATTGCTTTTAAAATTAAATAGAGAGAATAGCATTACCATAATTATATCGAGCCATCTTTTAACCGAAATAGAAAAATTGGTTACACATGTAGGTATCATAAGCAAGGGTAGCATTGTGTTTCAAGGCACATTAGATGAGCTAAAAGTGAAACAACAGCAATCATTATCTGTAATACTGGATACAAATAATTTTGATAAAACTTCCCAAATACTTGCTCAGCATAATATATCTTTTACTACAAAAGATGGCAAAATAATTTTACCAGCAATGGCAAAAGAAGATATTGCAAAACTAAATATCAGTTTAGTAAATGCAACTATAGAAGTGTATGAAATTACGATTGTGAAAAACGATTTGGAAAATATATTTATGGAACTTATTAAAAATTAATCATCATGGTATTATCTTTTTTGCACAGTTTTCAAAGCGAATGGCTAAAGAAAAAACGAAGCTTATCATCTTGGCTAGTAATTATTGGGGCTTTTTTTACGCCACTCATTATTATTATTTACAGGCTTGTTCATTATAAGCAATTAGCTGCAATGTATGCTTCGGATGGGTTTTGGAACAAATTATGGCAAGACTCTTGGCAAACCATGGCGCTTTTTTTATTGCCAGTAGGCGTAATTTTAGCTACAAGTTTAATAACACAACTAGAGTATAAAAACAATACTTGGAAACAATTGCATACAACGCCATTAAATTTCACCACTATTTTCTTTTCTAAATTGGTTATTATAATCGTGATGGTTGTGCAGTTTTTTGTAATGTTTAATGTAGGTATTTATTTAACCGCATTACTACCTTATTTGTTGATGAGTGGCGTGCCATACCCACAAGCTCCCATACCATATATTGCACTCATACGTGAAAACTTTTTATTTTTCATAGACTGCCTACCTATTGTTGCATTGCAATATTTATTAAGCCTACAATTTAAAAATTTCATTATACCTATTGGCATTGGTTTTGGTTTGTGGATAGCATCCATCTCTACACTAACGTGGAAGTTTGGCTATACAATACCTTACATATATACAATGCTCAATTTTTTAAAAACGCAGGAAGGTTCTAGAATAGCGGTGGTGCCTGTAAATACCCATCTTATGGCTGTTGGGTATTTTGTGCTGATTACAATTGTGAGTTATTTATTGTACATTACTAAAAAAGAAAAGGGCTAATTGTTGCTGTATGAAAAAATCAAGTATTGTATTGTTGCATATTGGGTATTGGGTTTTGTATTTATTATTGCTGTCTACTTTTATGATGGCATTGCCGCATGTATACGAAGCACATTCTCTATCAAGGCTTGGGCGTGTTTTATTTTTTTCTCCCATTTTTGTACGATTTATTTTACCAAGTGTTATTTCTTTTTACTTATTTTATCTATTTCTTTTTCCCATATTTCTACAGCGAAAAAAAATTATAGCGTTAATTTTTTCTAGCATACTAGTAGCAATAGTTATTTCTTTGTTTACATTATTTGTTGCTCATTTGCTTTTTAACAAAATTGATACATCAACATTTCGATGGGTAGATATTTTGGCGATGGTTTTATTTTTTGCAATACTAAACATGGTACATGGGGTAATAGGATTAGTGCTAAAAGGTTTTACAAGTTGGTACGCCGATATACAATTGAAAGAGCAGCTTAATAAAAAAAATTATGAAATGGAATTGGCACTTGTAAAGTCTCAATTAAATCCACATTTTTTATTTAATAGCATTAATAATATTGATGTACTTATTGAGAAAGATGCAGCAAAAGCTTCTATGTATTTAAACAAATTATCAGAAATGATACGCTTTATGCTGTACGAAACTAAAACAGAAAAAGTGCCACTTGCAAAAGAATTAGACTATATAGAAAAGTACATTGCGCTGCAAAAAATACGCACTAGCAACCCCAATTATATAAGCTATTCCGTAGAAGGCACTGTGGATGGCATTTTTATGGCTTCTATGATATTTATTCCATTTTTAGAAAATGCTTTTAAGTATGCAGAAAATAAGAAAGAAGAAAATGCCATTGTTGTAAATATTTTGGTTGAAGGAAGTAAAATTAATTTTACTTGCAAGAATAAATATTTGAAAAAAGATAATGATGGCTTTCATACAGGACTTGGGAATGATTTAATACAAAAAAGATTAGCACTTTTGTATGCAAACAAACATGTATTGCAAATAACCGATAATGATAATACTTATTGCGTAGCATTAACTTTATACACTCATGACAATTAAATGTATTATAGTAGAAGATGAACCCCTTGCGGTGGAACGCATACAATCGTTTGCGCAAAAGCTTCCTTTTTTGCAAATTGTAAATAGTTTTGATAACGCTTTGGAGACACTAGTATTTTTAAAAAACAATGATGTTGATTTGATTTTTTTGGATATTAACTTGGGTGAAATGTCGGGTATACAATTATTAGAAACAGCAAAGCCAAGCTGCGAAGTGATTGTAATAACCGCTTACGAAGAATTTGCCATCAAAGGTTTTGAACTAAAAGTAACAGATTATTTATGTAAGCCTTTTACATTTGAAAGGTTTTATCAAGCCATAGAAAGGGCGCAACAAAATTTAAAAAAGACCAATACAGCAATTGTAAAAGATTTTATTTTTGTAAAAACGGAATATAGGTTAGAAAAAATATTGCTAAATGACATTCTGTATATTGAAGGCATGAGGGATTATAGAAAAATACATACCATGCAAAAACCAATAATGACATTACAAACATTTTTGGCTTTTGAAGAAGAAATACCTGCCCATATTATTTGCAGGGTACATAAGTCTTATATGGTTTCTATAGCCAAAATAGAAAGTGTAGAAAGAGGAATCATAAAAATTAACAATACGGCTATTCCAATATCCGATACTTATAAAAAACTATTTACAGGATTGATTGGATAGAGGGGTTAATTATTGATTATTATTTTTAGCCTAAAACAGTACTAGCGTATTTTCTCATTAATATTGCATAAAAATTCCCCCTTGTCATCAAACAATTTTTACAAGCTAACAGAAACTAAGCCTAGCCTACTAGAGCGGTTTGGCTTATACTACCTACATTTTTTTAAAAGAATAGATAACGACCAAAGTGTTTTTAGTTTGTCGGACAATGAGCTTGCAAAACGTGTTAGGCGCATTACACTTAGAGGGATTATGTTTTCGTCGCTTATTGGCATTGTATGTGTTTTTCCAACGGTGTGGGTAGATGTATATTTTGCAGAACGTAGTGCCCTTGCGCATTATGGATGGGTAGCGGGTGTAACTGCTGTAAGCATAGCTATTGAGCTGTATATACTTTTTTTAATAGCACTTAGGGCAGTGTACGAAGTGAGTGAACTAGTAAACTTGCATGCCAGCGAAAAGGAATTAATGCAAGATGGATTGTTTAGTGTAAAAAATATTCTTGCACGTACTGCGCTTGAGTTACCTGACCCTGAAATGGAAATTATGGGAATAGATCCCTTTAAGCGGATATCTAAAAAGAATTTATTTGTACTTGGGTTGTTGTATAAAGCAAAAATATTTGTTACCAATATTGTCGTAAAATATGGCTTACTGTTTTTGGTAGGCAAGGCCATTTTTGGTGTTTCTATTTTATACGCTGCCATTGCTGTAGAGTGTTTTTGGAATAGTGTAGTTATAAGAAAAGTAGTACAAGAGGCAAGGTTACGTTTATTTGGGTTTGCACTTGCAAACCAAATAGGCAAAAATGTAATAGATGAAAAAAGGCTAGAGCATTTATCTCCTATGGCTCGCAGCGGTTGCTTACGTGCTATAGGCAATGCAGTTGTAATGGCACAAAACTATCACCCCAATATGATTATTTTGTTGATTCGTTTTCAGCAAATATTAAAAATAAGTGAACCCGATAAATACGATGATTGGAATATTTTCGTAGATACATTGAAACAGGTTTCAGAACAAGAGCGAAATTTTCTGTTAGACCTCTTTACCGTATCTGCGGCATTTGATGGAAGACTATCGAATGTAGAATCTGAAAATTTACACACAGCTTATGGAAAAGACTACGAGCTTTATAAACCAAGGCTGGTGAGGCTCACAAAAGAACTTACCACAGGAAGGTTGCACTCAGCATTGGCAGAATGTAAATTAGATTTTAAAGCTGGATAGGTAAGATGGAACGTTTAAAAATAAAAATGAATTAATTTTGCATAAATAAAAATGGTTCGCAAAAAATGATACAGGAAAACAATAAAAAATGTGTAATTATAGGTGCAGGCATTTCAGGTATAGGTGCAGCTATACGTATGCGCAACAAAGGATACGCCGTTACAGTATTTGAAGCAAATGATTTTCCTGGAGGTAAGTTATCTACCGAAACAAATGAGGGCTACAGGTTTGATATGGGGCCTTCGGTTTTTACCATGCCCGAGTATGTAGACGAGCTATTTACACTCTCTGGCAAAGCACCACGGGAGCATTTTAATTATATTGCCCTGGACCCAGTGTATAAATATTTTTTTGAAGACGGTAGTGTATTGGATGCCTACCATGGCAAGGAAAAATTTGCTGAACAACTAGCACTTAAAACATCGGACAATAAAGAAGCTATTCTAAAATATTTAAATAAAACCGAAGAGGTGTACAACCTCACAGCAGAAGTTTTTTTGCATAATTCTTTACATAAGCTCAAAAACTTTTTTACACGCCCTGTATTAAAAGGTATTTTAAACTTTGGTAAAATAGGTGCATTCAATACCATGAATAGCGCTAACGAAAAAGCATTTAAAGACACTAGACTGAAAAAAGTATTTAATAGATACGCCACTTACAATGGCTCTAGCCCTTATTTGTCGCCAGCTACACTAAATGTAATAGCACATGTAGAAATTGTAAAAGGAGCTTTTTATCCGGTAGGTGGAATGTTTAGCATTACAAAATCGTTGGTGGCACTTGCAAAAGAAATAGGTGTGCAGTTTAATTTTTCTACAGCAGTACAAGGAATAATAATTGAAAATAATAAAGCAGTAGGTATTAAAACCAATAACCAAAATAAAATGTTTGATGTGGTTATTAGCAATATGGATATTTATAACAGTTACGAAAAACTAATGCCGCATATAAAGAAACCGAAAAAGAGTTTGGCACAACCAAAATCGAGCTCAGGCATAATTTTTTATTGGGGAATAAAAAAAGAGTTTAAAGAATTGGGGTTGCACAATATTTTGTTTACAGAAAATTACCAAGAAGAGTTTAATACCATTTTTGCTAAAAAAGCAATATACCACGACCCTACTATTTATCTTAATATTACCAGCAAGCATACACCTACTGACGCTCCAAGTGGTTGCGAAAATTGGTTTTCATTTATAAATGTACCTAACAATGCTGGGCAAGATTGGGATAAATTTATAGAAACGGCTAGGGAAAGTATGATAACAAAAATAAATAGGGTTTTAAAAACCGACATAAGACCATTAATAGAAAGCGAGCTGGTATTTGACCCACGGGTAATAGAAAAGAGAACATCTAGTGCTTTTGGAGCTATTTATGGCAATAGCTCCAACAATAAATTTGCTGCTTTTTTGCGTCATGCCAATTTTTCTAAAAGTATAAAAAACCTATATTTTTGCGGGGGCAGTGTACACCCTGGTCCGAGTATTCCACTTTGTTTGCTATCTGCCAAAATAACCACAAACCTTGTTAAATAGGGTGTATTTAGAAATGGCGCAAGGGTAGTCAACCTACGCTTTGGTTCTTGTCTCACGCAATGCTGTTAAGTTAAGGGCTTGCTAAAGGGAAGTCAAGCTTTTAAAGCTTGACTTCCCTTAGTAGTATCTGCTGGCTAAAAAGGAATACTTGCTTAAGTTAACAGCATTGGTGTCTCACGCAATGCTGTTAAGTTAAGGGCTTGCTAAAGGGAAGTCAAGCTTTAAAAGATTGACTTCCCTTAGTGTATCTGCTGGCAAAAAAAGAATACTTGCTTAAGTTAACAGCATTGGTGTCTCACGAACCATTCGCCGTTACCGCCGTTGTTGGTATGCAGCATAGCAAGGCAGGGCTTCTGTACCAACAACACTTGCTGTGATTATGATTTATAAAATATTTTTTTGCTTACCCTACACGAGTTGTTGGTACACTTGGTTGCATGCCTGCGCTGCATGCCAACAATGGCGGCTCTAAAATACCTCAACGGTGTGATTGGTAGCTCTAAATACGTGCGCCAACAACGGTAAAAAAACACCTGATGCTATCATAGCTGCTACTGCATTGGCTTACGGTTATACTAGTGTTACCAACAACAAAAAAGATTTTAATAATATAAGTGGATTGAAAATTATTAACCATTTTACTTTGCAATAAAAAAACCACCACACTTTTTATAGCATTATGGTTTAATATTTTTCTTTTTTGATACCTTCTTTTTTTATAGGTCGGCTGGTCTAAGACCATGCCTCGGCTCGCACGAAGGGCGGCTATGGGCGTTCCCGTATGTACGAAGTGACCAACCAAGGCAAAACTCCAACCAATGGTTGGAGTTTTAATTTCTCGCACCAATGGTGCGATTTTTTAATTTCTTGCACCAACGGTGCAAGTATTCTAATATTTTTTAGGCTCCATACTTGTATGCCTAAGACGAACTATAAAAACTTCGTTGGGTGTTACATAATAAACAATGCGGTAACGTAATATTTCAAAATAAAGATAATTGCCATCATTATTTCTTTTATGTGGGTCTTGTCTATGAACCCATCTATCATCTTCCAACCCAATAATTTTATCTAGCAATGTTAACCTTACTTTTTCTGCCTTTTGTTCGGAGTCCTCACGTATAAATTTTATAGCTGCATTAAATTGTCTAGTCGCTTGTTTCGTCCAAGTTACTTTTCTTTTTTTTATTGCCATTTTTTCGACATTTGTACCACTTCTTCATGGCTATAAACTTCTCCTCGTTTTACCTCCTCCATTGCTGCATCTATTTCTTTGTTGTACTGAGCTACACTAATTCTTTCACCTTCTTGCATATCATCTTCTAAAAGTGCATACAATCCTTTTACTTTTTTATCGTCTGCTATTTGGATAAAATTTGATAATCGCTGACGTATGGCTGTTGTATTCATAACTTATCTTATTTTTCACAAATTTACATTTTTTATTTATCCAAACGGATGATGTTTTTCTAATTGGTCGGTTAAGGTTTCCAACTCTTGTACTTCGTAGGCTTCCGTACTGTGAATGTATTTATGCCCTGCCATATATTGAACTTGTCGTTTGTTATATTGGCGGAGCCATTGCAATATTACGCTGGCTCTAATGTGCTGTGCATTCCGCCCTTGTTGGCATCCTAAATATACTAAACCTGCTATCAACTTACTTTCGGTTATTTTGAAGCAACCGCCGTTGTTGGTATGCAGCAGAGCTAAGCAGCCTAGCGTACCAACAACAGTTACTGAAACTTTAATTTATAATTTTTTTGTGACGCTACACGAGTTGTTGGTACGCTGGGCTACATGCCTGCCCTGCATACCAACAACTGCTGCCATGAGATTATGCAACGACGTGATAGGGAGCTTTATGGACAAGCCAACAAAGGCGGAGAAACCCAACACACAAAACCTTCCCATCATTTCTGCGGTAGTAACCTGCGCTAGGGGGTATACACAAAAAATTGGTAGATAATTTTTTAGACATGATTATTCGTGACCATAAAACTAAAGCCGTTTATGGTAAATAAAAAACCACCACACTTTTAAAGCATGATGGTTTAAACTTTTTCTTTTTTGATAACTTCTTTTCTTATGGGTCGGCTGGTTGAAAACCAAGCCTCGGCTCACACGAGGGGTAGCTATGGGCGCTCACGTATGTACGAAGTGACCGACGAAGGCAAAGGGTTATTCATTCATGGCGCACCCAACAAGGGCGAAAAAACCAACCTGCGCTATAGGCGGTAAGAATATAATAAATTTATTCCTTTGGTAGTTTTGGTAGTACTTAGGAAGATATATGTAGAAGTATTTTTAAAAAGAGAATTTAAATTTCGACTTGTTAGTTTGCCTGAAATGTCATCGATACCAATTTTTACTTTAGCAGCTTTTCTTAAGTATCGCTTATACCCTTTTCTTGAAAAAATACGCAAATACATAATTTTAATACTATTATCTTTATCAATAAAGTTACTTGAAACACAAATTTTATGGCTAATACTTTCACTTTTAGAAAGCATGTTATAAATACTGATTAAAAAAGAACTGTCAAGAATTGGAGAGCATGCAAAATTTATTATGCTACCTGTTGGTAAATCATAAATCTGCTTAAAATCTGCTCTTTTTGAATCTATTTCATCTAGAATTCCTAGATTCAAAATTGTATCGCTACAGTTATTAATTTTAACTAAAAAATCATTCCCAACTAAAAGCGAATTATTAAATAAATTATCAACTAATTTGATAGTAAAAATTTGCCCAAATGACAATTGACATACAATAAAAAAACTAACAATCAATAAAAGTCGTTTCATAAAATCTTATTTTAGTTAACATCATAAGTATCGCCATTCAAATTACTAATACTTATAGGTTTTCCATTCGCATCCCGATTTATTAAGGCATTACCGTTTCTTACTTTTAGATTTCCATCTGATACCTCATAAGAATTCCGTAAGGGTATCCCAAGTTGATTTTTAAGGATATTTTCATAATACATTGCATTTTTTTCTAATCCACTGACATTTAAAAAAACACCTGATGAGGAAATCGAAATAGAACTGCCTTCAAAATTACCATTCAACTTGTCATAAACATGGCTTAATTCATGTCCCATTGCGATTTGGCTATTTGCAGTAGTTGGTACATTCCCTTCATTCAAGGCACCAGATAGTGTTACTGTTTTGCTGATATTTACAACTAGTTCGTTCGTTTCATTATCTCTAAACTTATTTTTCGGATCTACTTCGCTTGACGCCGTGCGATTAAAAACAACATTAGTTTCACTTGTGTTTATTTTATTGGTGAGCTTACTAAATTGCTTATTATCATTTAGTCCGTTATAATCATTCATAAAATCTTTGGCATATCCTTTTGAAACCTTATTTATATTAATTGCTTTGCGATTCTTGGAATTAATCCAATTCCCATTAACATAACGTGCTTCGTTCTTTTTTAATCCCAAAAAACCACTTTTCCACCGCACTACAGCTGTATCACCCAGAGGATCATTTATAGAAATTGGATTATTGTTCATTGAAGAGTATAAACTCTGCGAATAGTTTGGCTTGGGGTCTATCTGCCAAAATCTTCCTAATTGTGGGTCAAGACTTCTATAAAATGTACTGTATAATTCAAGTCCACTGCCATCAATAAATTCTTTTGGTTGTAATTCACTACCTGCATTCCATTTTCTTTTGTTTTCTAAACTTCCTGCGGCTCGGCTTGATATGCCCTCGGCTCGAAGTCCAAAAGGATAATAATGGTCTTCACTTAACATCGCCCCCCTCGTATGTGTCACCTGCAAGTTATCAAAAAACACATCTATGTTAGGGGTTTCGTTACTCACATACACATACAAGTAACCACTTTTATTTATTGGTAAATCATTTTTTACATGCAGTTTTACTTGTTGGTTTGGTACATTCCCAAATTCACTTTCTGCTGGTACTTGCTCTGCATTACTAGAGCTACTCACAAAATTAAATTGCTCGTCAAACAATATCCAATTTAAATATGCTTTTGGTCTCGATGGGTCGTTTACTTGTGTGCTTAAAAAATTATTTATGTTTGGCGTAAGCACTCCACTATTTTGTATTTGTGTTGTGGTAGTTGTTCCGTGCGAAGAACTTATTGCACCACCAACACCGCCTAAAAATCCATTTATTAAATCTGTTAAAATTGGAGTAGTAGGATTATTTATTGGTGCGCCATTTGTCTTGTACCAACTGCTTACTTTCACATTAAACTTATCTCCTGCCATTACTTTTAATGTAATGCTTGGGCCTATCTTATTTCCGCTGCCATTTACTTTGGCTACTTTATCATTTGGGGTGGTTGTGTTATCTACTGGGTAGCCTACTGGCTTATCTATTCTTGTTGTATTAAGCCCTGTATAAAAACTTTCTTCGGTTGCTGTTTGTGCTGCTTCCATTGTCGCTGCTGGGTATGGGTCTACTTTCTGCTCTTCTGTTATCACTACCCGTACATTTCCTAAATGGTCTTTGAGTAGATAATCGTATGCAAAATTTGCAGGAGTTATTATTGTACCGCTTGCATTTAAAATCGCAGGTTTAAATCTTATGCGCCCTTCTTCTTGTGGTACAAATTGTAACACATCTGTATAGTCTGTAGTGGGTGTATTGGCAGGGCTGGTAGTTTTACTTTCGTACACTAATCCATTTATATAATTGGTAGTGGTAGTAATAGTTTTATTATTGTTGGTAGCATTCGGGTTTTCTAATGTTACTTTTCGCAATTTATTTCCCCCTGCATCATAAGTATATGCAATACTTCCTCTACCAGTAACGTTTATTACTGAGGGTAGGTTAAGGTGATTATACGTTATACTACTTATGGCTTTGTTATTATCTAGGTTAAGGTTTCCGTTTGCATCATAAAGGTAATCATCATTTGTGTTTGTACCATCTTTAAAATCGCCTAACTTTCCATTATCTGATGCAATTGCTCCCACATCGCTTACTCTAGCTAATTTATTGCTACCTGCTATGTAGTTGTAAATAAGATTATCTATCTGCGGGCTTGTATTTATTTTTAGCCCCCACTGTTGCATTTTTAAAATGTTGCCATTATAATCATACGCTAAGTTTGGGTCTATACCATCACCCATTTTTACATTAAAATTTATTGCTGTGTTTGTAGCAAATGCAGTTCCATCATGCTGCGTAAAATCTGCTTTTAATAATCTATTGGCGTTATCATAATCGTAGTCGTATTTTCTATCTATACCATCGCCTGCGCTGCGCCATATGCTGCCTGCTATATTGCCATTGTATGCTTTTTTGGTAAATGTACCAAAGGCATCTTTATCATAGCCTAGTTGCATACCAAAGTACTCATCGTTATTGGCGCCTGTATTACCTGCGGTTACAAAGTTTTTGTTTACGGAAGTTAGCCATCCACGTATATTGTATTCGTAAGCTAGTTTGGCTAGCGGAAAACTTTAATGGAAAAAATTAGATTACTCGATACCCTAGAAGATAAAGACAAAGAGAGCCTTTACCATATCATTGATACTTTTATTGCTAAGAAAAAATTAAAAGATAATATCCTTTCGCTGGCTGCTCAATAACCTAATGTGCAAAACTTTTTTATGCGACATATATGCTGCACTATAAGACATATTTGATTACTTTAAGCACATAAAAAAAACACCACACTTTTTAAAGCATGATGGTTTAAACTTTTTCTTATAACCTACTTTTTTAATGGCGCACACATAAGATTAGGCGGATGTTTTCCGCCTAAAAATTTGCTTGATAAAATCTAAATTCAAAAAAATAAATAATAATAACAGGAAAAAACAGTAAGGCTGTATTTTAATATCTACTCCAAAGCCACCTATACTAAAACCTATTCTCTGATATTCAATAATTGCAGTAAATGCCGCAAAACTGAATGTACCTAATATAAGCACTATTATTGTAACTATTTTTGAAACTAATTGTTTGATAAAAAGTGCCGTAATAGAAAGTATAATGGCTCCTAATGCAATATAATGTTCATAAGAAAATATAATATTACTGACCATTACTGTATAAACACAATAAGCCATTAAAATTGAGATAATTATTAAAGGAATATATCCTATATTTTGTTTCATATTGAAAGTTCAATTTAGTTTAAAAGTTATACCCAAAGAAAAGAGAACCTCCGTATTTCTGCTGTACTACTGCTTTTACATTAATTACTGGAGTTTGTAATTGAAATTGCTTAACTACAACAGTTGCATCTGCTGATATTTTCACACCCGCAGATTTACCCGAGCCAATACCGAAAGGTTGATTCCTATAATATAATTCTGCACCTGCTTCAAGTTTTGATTTATCTAATAAACTGCTCGTATTAGCTTTAGCACCTGCAGATACCATGGTAGATTTTTTATCAACTGTCGTTTTTTGAAAAAGTTCAGTTGGTACTCCTCGTATAATTGTATTAAAAGCATTTTTTTGCTCCAATTTAGTCATTGTACTATTTGTTGAGCTAAATTGAATCGGTCCTTTACCTGACTTGAATAATTCTTCAAAACTTCCAACTGTAAATGAAGTTGACCTTTCAGTTAAAGTAACCGTTGCACTTGTTTCAACAGAGCCACCACTCGCAAGATTTCCGGAAACTGAAACTTTAGCTTCTGTATTATTATGAACTTCACCACCACGAAAAGGATTGATTTTATCAATTGCGCTTCCACCTGCTTGAAGCATTTGCCTAAATCCTTCAAGTAAATACCCACCTGGTGTACCTCCACAATTTGGTGGACAACCATTCGGGATATCTCCCAAATGGTCTTCATACCTTATTGGATTATCATAATTAGAAGCGTACGTACTCCATGAATACATTTCTTCAACCTTAGGGTCTATCTGCCACCAACGACCTGTCTGTGGGTCATAGTCTCTAAACTTTGCATCGTATTTATTTAAATCTAAATCATTATTAAATTCCATTCTATTGTACTTTGCTTTCACTTCCATTTTACCTGCAGCAGCACTGCAAATATTAAACATCCTTTCACCAAAAGGATAATAATGGTCTTCGCTTAATAAACTACTTCTAACATGCTTCACTTGCACATTATCAAAAAATACATCTACCGTACTTTCGTTGCTTGCATACACATATAAAAATCCATTCTTAGGGGCTACCAATCCTTGCAAGTCTTGCAAATGGTTTTTCAATTCTTTATTATCACCTACTACACTTGCATTACTTGCTACTGCTTTAAATTGGTCGTCAAAAAATATATAATTTAAAAATGCTCTTGGCTTACTTGTGCTAGCAGTTTGATTATTTTGATTTGTAAATAATCCATTCGTTATAATGTTTGTGCCGTCTGTTGTATTTATATCTGTTGCAGTTACTGTACCATGTACGCTTGTTGCTGCGCCACCTGTTGCACCTCCTAAAAATCCACTTAAAATATTTAGTATCGTTACTGGATTTATTGGCGGCGTATTTGGTGTTGGATTATTTTGGTAGTAATAACTTTTGCCTAACACATCTATTTTATCACCTGCCATTACACGAAGTGTAATTCCTAGCCCTGCATTGTTTACACTTCCATTTAATTTATAAACGTTGGCACTGTTATCTATTGTACATAAATTTCCATTTCCACAACTCGGGTTATTATTTGCTAACGGTAAATTATTATTTTGATAAGTTTGAGGATTGTTGTTAACATCCCTTAAATAATTGGCTGCGCTGTTGGGTACAATCTTCGTTTGGTCTATTGCATAAAACCCACTTTCCGTTGCAACCAAGGCTGGCTCTAACGTTGCCGCTGGGTACACATCTTGCTGCTGCTCCTCTGTTATCACTACCCGTACATTCCCTAAATGGTCTTTGAGTAAGTAGTTTTTTTTGCCATTTTCCATTTTTTCCGCTGCCCCTATATCCCTTGCATTTACCTTTATTTTTTTATACGTGCCGCCCCTTACCACCCGTAGTGGTAAAAAATAATCCTCGGTATGTAGTTTATAGCATCCCATTTTTGCAACGTAAATATATTACATTATTTGGTTCGTTTTTTATTTTTCTGCCTCATGTATATATATGTGTGTATGCATTTGTGTACGCTCGTATGTGTGAGTGTACGCTCATATATGTATGTGTATGCCTGCGTACGTGAAGCGCTCGTGGCGAAAAAAATTATTTGATTGCCCTAGCATACACTCATAAGTATAACGCAACCTTACAGGGCAATCTAATGATTTTTTTTGCAAGGCAAAGCAGCCAACAGATACTTCAAAGTATTTTAAAACTTGCGGCTGCTGCGGCAGTTTACAAACGCATACTTTTATTTTATAAAAATAGTTTTGCATTTTATCAATCAAAAAAAATAAAAGATTGGCGAAGCCGCCTTGCTGCTGCATTGCCTGCTGTAAAGCGAAGCGGACAGCATAAAAATAAATTCATGCTCGCATGGCAATTGTTGGAAGCGTGGGTTCTTCGGCACGGCACAATAAAAAAAATAATTAGAAGAGCCTGTTGGCAGAGCATTATTTTTTTTATTGTGTGCGCTGTTGGCTATTTAACATAATGCTCTTATGGGATTTTTTTCTGTGGGTTGGCATGCTTGCATGAGCTAGGCTAAAAAAGACTATAAGGTTCATTATGTTATTTAGCTTCCGCCTGTGTGTCGGGCTTTTTTTGCGGCTTATGTGCGGTGGCTTGCAGCTCTTTTATTTTTTTGTTTACAAAAAATAAATGTGCTGCAATGTGTGTTAGCAAGCGGCAAAAAAATAGCGTGGGTGGCGGCAACAGCGCATAGGCTTGCTTGCGTGGGCTTATGTGTGTGAGCGCAAGCCTAGCCGTGAGTGTGGCGTGGGTGTTGGGCTTTCGGAGAGAAGGATTTTGATTTCAAGTGTAGGGATTTGTTTTGACATTAAAAATGGAGGACGCATAATGCGACCTCCATTTTTAAATACTCGCACCAATGGTGCGACTTTTTAATTTCTTGCACCAATGGTGCAAGTATTAAATATCATCAGGCTTAAAACCTATTCTCTTTCTTGGCTCTTGTGGCGGATTTAGTAATCGTTTCAAGGCTTGAAAAATATTTTTTATATCCTCGTCATGTGATGTTACTTTATTTTCTAACTGCTCTACTTTTAGTAAAAAATCTTTATTCATCAATAGCATTTCCTTTATCTGCGTAAATATTCTCACTATTTGTATATTCACTTCTATTGCCCTGTCGCTATTTAAAACACTTGCTAACATTACTGCTCCATGTTCAGTAAAAGCAAACGGCAAATTGGGGGAGTATTTCAAGTTTTTGAGGTGGTCGCAATTTGCGACCACCTCGTCTTTCTCTTCCTGTGTAAGCTGGAACATAAAATCTGCAGGGAATCTTTTTTTATTACGTTTTACTTGCTCATTAAGTCGCTTTGTTGTTACGCCGTAGAGTTCTGCAATATCTTTATCAATCATAACTTTTTTATCTCTCAACACTAATATTTTACTGATTACAACTTCATCGGGAATGATTAAAGATTGCTTTAATGCCTTAGTTGCTTTTGCCATGTTTTATTTTTATTAGACGTATAAATATAATTTTTTTATCGTGGTATCACAAAATGTGATACCATTATCCAAACGGATGATGCTTTACCAATAAATCGGTGAGGCTGTCGGTTTCTTGTATGGCATAACGTTCGGTGCTGTCAATGTAACGATGCCCTGCCATGTATTGCACTTGTCGTTTGTTGTATTGTTTTAGCCAATTTAAAATTACACTGGCTCGTATGTGTTGGGCATTTTTTATGATAGGATTTAAGCCTTTTAATTCTTCTAACAATGCTTGTATAATATCGCTCATTCTACCTTTAAAAAGTTTTTCATCATTTCTTATGTGTACGCCCCCGTGTAGGTACGTATGCAACTGCACTACCTGTTGCACATGTAGCTGTAATGTGCGGCTGTTGCTTCTTGCGCCACCTGGCACATAAACTTTTCCTTCATCTAAATTAATATGGCTTACTTCCAACTTTTCTAATTCTCCGCTGTGCAAGCCCTGCCACACCAATAAACCTACGATGATGATATTTCTTTGATGGGTAATTTTTACTTTTTCTTGCAGATTTTTTGTAGTGGGCTTTTCTAGTTTTTTATACTCAAAATACAAAGCTTCTAAGTCTGCATATTTTAAAGGTTGCTCGGTAATCGTTTTTACTTTTCCTTTTATTCTCAATGTTCTTGCAGGGTTTCTAATAACTAGTTTCTCTTCTTTTAAAAACTCAAAATATTTGCTAATGCTTGTTAAAATATTATTTATCGTAGCTACATCAATGTTTCTTTTTTGCTCATGCTGTACATATTCTAAGAGATTATTTTGAGTAATATTTTCAGCCTCGTACAATCCTACATTTTCTATCCATTGCAAAAAATATGATACATTCTTTAAATGTCCGTTAATAGTGCTTTCTCTAAAATTTCTTTGCTGTAGATAAGTTTTAAAATTTTCTATCATTATAATTCGTTTACGATGTGTGTATAAATTTGAGTAGATATTAAGCTGCTATGTCCTAAAAACTTTGCAATATCTTCTATGCTCATACCACTTTGCATAAGATGTGTGGCTATGCTATGGCGCAAGCCGTGGAGTGTTATATTTTTTTCTAAGGCTGCTTTTTTATGTAAATATTTTAATCTCCACTCTGGTTGTAAAAAACGTTCGCCAAACTGATTTATGATTAACGCATCTCCTGTATCATCAACTTTTTTTTCTAATGGAACACCGTTTCTTTTATTTTGCCATTCACTAATATGATATTGCAAAAACCACTCTCTACCTTCTTTTATATAATCGCTAATATCAGTCAAGTGCTTACTGGCAATGGGTACAAGCCTTTGTTTATTACCTTTTGCTTTGCGTACAAACAATAATCTTTCTTGTAAATTTATATCTGCAATATTTAAGTTTACACCCTCGCCCCTGCGTAAACCACAACCGTAATACAAAGCAATAATTGCCCTGTCTCTTTGCCCCATCGCAATGTTATCCCACTCATAAGGTAAAAAAGTTGCTTCGTATAATTGCTTTACTTCTTGCACGGTTAAGATTGTTTTTTCTGCTGTGTTACTGGCTTCTCTATGCATCGTAAGGTCTAGCATATATTTTCCACTGGCATTTATAAATTTTGCAAAAGCATTGGTTGCATTTATGATACTATTTATACTGCTACTGCTTAATGCTCCTGCTCTACTTTTATTTTTTCGCTGTTTAATATGTTGTATAAAGTCGTTAATGTGGTTGGTTTCTATACTGGTAATGTGCCTCACCCCTTGCCCCTCTCCACAAGTGGAGAGGGGAGATTTGTAATTTTCTAAATAATGCAAAAACTCTTGTACATGTATTGGCCAAGCTTTTACCGTTTTTATTGCATAGCCTGTTACTTGTAAATATTCTTTGTAACTTTTTAAGAGATAATTGTAATGAGTGCTTTTTATTAGTAGTGATTTCATGTGTAAATATTTTATTGGGGGTGTACCTTATAAAAACGGCGAACTTTACGAACCACTTATTAAAACGTAGTGTGGTATTGCTTTTGCTGTAATTATGTAGTTCGTTTCTTGCAGCGAACTACTTGCGAACCTCTGAACTACTTACCCTTCTTTATTTGCTTACTTTCCTGTGCCTGTAGCTTATGTAGTATGGCATCTAATGCCGTATTAATACTTGTTTGTAGCTTGTTGTATTCTTCGTAACTCAATACCTCATAATAAAATCCTTTCTTTTTATCGCCTTCTTTTTTTATCACAAAACCATATTGTAATAGTTCAACCATATATTTTTTCTGATTGCTTGGACTATCTTTTAAAGCTTCTCTTACTTGCTTATTGGTAAAGGCTTTTATTTGCTTTGATAATAAAAATGCTTTTAGCTTTTCAAAATATTTTCTACTTGCATAACCTAGTTCATCCGCTTTTTTTAGTAAAATATTTTTCATGAGTTCGTTGGCTTCTGCAATATCTTCTAATGTAGTTTCTATAAATATTTCTCCACTTTCTTTATCTACTTTATGCTCTCGTTGGTATTGTTTGTAAAATGTAATCCCTTCTATAAAGGCTATGTAGTGTGCATTGGTACGCCTTGGCTTAAAAACTTCTTTGGGTATTATTAATTGCTCTGCATAAGGATTGCGTACGGTTATGGGTTGTAATACTCGTTGTACATTTTGCAATTGCTTTTGTATTTTTTGCTGGTCGGCAATGTCTATTTTTCCTGCAGAGAGTTTTCTTTGGTAATCCATTACTCGCTCGTCCTGTGCTTCGCTTTCATCTAAGTAAATTAAAAAACTACGGTTTGCATTATCTTCATACACATGCTCGCTAGTCGTGCAACCGCCAATGCTCACAGGTCCTTTTACCGTAAGGTGTAGCGTTCTTGTATTACCATTGCGGTCTCGCATGGTTATCGTTTTGCTTATTTTTTGTTTGCTTTGGAGTTCTCTTATTGGGTACAGTGCTGCAAATACACCGTCGTAATCTTCTATTAAAATAAGTTTGTTGCCCAAGTCATCGTCCACATAATAATAAAATGCATTGCCGCTTACACTTGTTAATTCTATTTTATCTTCTTTTGGTATGAGCTCGCCAACCTTTTCTTGCAAGTGTGATTTTCCTACGCCACTACTTCCAAAACTGATGATGTGCAAGGGTCTTGCAGTTTTGCGACTTGTAAAAACCAAGTACATTATGAGCCTGTTTGTTTCTTCGCCTATAACTCCACTTAGTCCTATTTGATTATTAGTTTGTTGTAATAAATTTTCTTGTTGTAAAAAATTTATTGCTTGCTCTTCTTCTTGTTTGTTTAAAATATACTTTGCTGTTTTGGTATCAAGTTTATTTTTATCTAGCTGTTGTAGTCGATATTCTTCTACCGTGTTTATAAGATTTCCTACTGCTTTGTGTATGTAGGTCGTAGATAATGTAAATCTTTCTGCAATATTCTTTATTAACTTTTCCGTTTGGTTTTCATTGTACAGGTCTAAGCCGTGGCGGATTGATGGTAATGTTTTAAAATCTACTTTTAAGGTTACTCGCATGCTGTGCAATCCTTCTATTCTTATGCCGCCTAGTAATGCAAAGTTTAATTCTTCATGTTTCCATGTTACATATTCGGGGCTTACATGATTTAATTGTTCCATGTTGATAAATATTTAATGCTACATATTTGTCGCAAAGTAAACTCATTTGTAGTATTGGACAATATTTGATTGTTTTAATTTATCCACATTATGTAGTAAAACATTATTTTAAATGCTACCTATATGCTACTTTTGTTTATATAACTAATCAAATATGTCGCAAAATAACAATATTGGCAATCGTATAGTGGAACTTAGAAAAGCTAAAAACCTTTCGCAATCACAAGTAGCAGATAAAGTAGGTGTATCTTATGCACAGATTGGAAGGTATGAGACCAAAGGTTCTCAACCCCCTGCAGAAGTGTTGAAAAAAATTGCAAATGCGTTAGATAGTACCGTAGATTATTTAGTAAATGGCGATAATGATGATAAGGCAAAAGCTTTTTTAAATGATGCAGAGGTAATAAGATATTTTAAAGAAGTGGATGCCTTGCCTGTTGAAGATAAATCTGCACTCATTAGGGTTATTGCTGGCTTCATTCGTGATACTAAAACCAAAGCGGCTTACGCTTCTTAAATTTCTAAATTATTTTTTATGACTTTACAATATTTAAAAGACGACTACAACAATACTACTGCTGTTGTTATACCTATAAGTGATTGGGAAAAAATTACCCGAACACATCAAGACATTAATTTGATGTTGGATATAAAAAAGGATAATACTAAAAAATTAAAACCTTCTGATTTCAGAGGTTGCATTTCTTCGCAAACTGCCGATAATTTAAACGCTCACATCCAACAATCTCGTACAGAATGGAACAACAATATTTAGTAGATTCTAATACCATTATTGATTATGTTGGCAATAAGATCCCCGATAAAAGTTTACTGCTGTTAGATGGTTATTTTAACGATAACTTTTCTTTATCTATTATATCTAAAATTGAAGTGCTTGGTTTTAATGACAGCTCTGATGAACTTAAACGCCTAGCTGATTTTATTGACTTGGCTAATATTATTTATGTAGATGATACCATTGCTAATAAAACCATTGAACTGCGTAAGATATATAAAATAAAACTACCTGATGCTATAATTGCCGCTACGGCTCTAGTGTACAACTTCGTGCTTATATCTCGTAACATTAGTGACTTTACAAAAATTGATGGACTTAATGTTATTGACCCTTACACATTATAAATAAAAAAACCACCACACTTTTTAAAGTATGATGGATTAAACTTTTTCTTTTTTGATAACTTCTTTTTTTATGGGTCGGCTGGTTAAAAACCAAGCCTCGGCTCGCACGGGTGGTGGCTATGGGCTCTCACGTATGTACGAAGTGACCAACCAAGGCAAGGGGTCGTAACTGCTCTAGGGGTTGTTAAGGCAAAGCCCTCTTAAATTTTCTGCATAATGTAAATCATTAATAGAATCACGCTCTAAACAAATTGTAGTTGAGTCATTTAATCCTAAACAATTAACATTAATAACCTTTGAAAAAGAAATTTTTTTGTTATTGATAACTGTATCATATTCCCAAACTGATTTTAAGTTTAAATTATATGAACCATTCATTTTAACTGCATTACAATTTAAATTAACTTCCTTCTTTGAAATTATTTTAAATATATAATCATTTTTTTTTGCGTAGAGAATGTAGTAATTATTTATGGAGTCTACTTTATATATTTTGTACATATGTGCACCAGTTAAAATAGAATTATCTCTACTAATTTTATTATCAGGTTTTATTGTTGTTTTTGTAGTTGTACATCCAATAAATACAAATAATAATATCGCTATTTCTTTTTTCATAAGTTAAATTTATGGCCATGTCATTATAGGCTTAGATTCTCTGCCTTCTCGTTTTACAAAAACTTTTAAATGACTAGAACCTCTTGCACTTGGCATTTCATCAGTTCCATTATAATATTTTATTGTAAAGTCCATATTTTGAGGGGTTGCAGAATGGTGAGCTCTACTGTAGACACTTTCGGGATTATTTTCGTCCGCTTTTGTAGCTTGACGGGCTGACTCTCCAGATTTTTGAGAAATTAAGCCCCCTTGATACGCCTCTGTTATTTCATGAAGAGTTAAAGAACCAGATGTCTCATGATAATCATCAGCGAGAGATAGAACATATGGATTTATAAATTGATTAGCTTCTACAGAATTCTTAAATGATGGGCCTAATGGAGTGACAGAATTTCCGCCAAATGCACCACCTACATACATCGCCCCTGATGGTGTTTCTGTTTCTGCAGTAGCAATTGCATTAACAGTAATACTATGGTCATCAATTGCAGTCATTAATTGTTTTGCACCAGCAGTTACCGGAGCTTTACCATCTGCCATTACCCCGCTTGTATTTTGAGTATACGTCACTTTCCCGTCAGCATCCATTGCCAATGTTAAAGAAGATTTAACGGATGCTTGCAATTCTGTAAAAGCTTTTTGTTTTTCAGCGCCGCTAAGAATAACGTCATCAACCCCCATACCATCAGGGTCAATAAATCTTATCGGGTTATCAACACAATAATTATAAGGACTCCATTTTCTATATTGGTCAGCCTTGGGGTCAACAGTGTGCCATCTCCCAATCTGATTATCATACATCCTCGCTCCATAGTCCGTCCACTCCAATCCACTGCCATCACTAAACTCCTTACTCTGCAACTCCTTCCCATTGTACTTAAATTTATTTTCTAAACTCCCCGCTGCTTTATAACTTATACCCTCGGCTCTCAACCCGAATGCGTAAAATTCATTCGTCTCAAGCAAAGGACTTCTCGTATGCACCACCTGCACATTATCAAAAAATACATTTACAGGGCTTTCATTACTACAATAAATATAAACGAACCCGCTTTTAGTTGCCACTAAATTTTGTAAATCTGCAAGATGATTTTTTAATTCCTTGTTGCTACCCACCATGCTCACTTTATAATCAACTGCATTAAACTGTTCATCAAAAAACAACACGTTTATAAATGCTCTTGGGTTATTTGGTACTGTATTGCTTTGATTTGTTTGTGTAGTAAAAAAGTTATTTACGTTTACATTGCTAGTACCTGGGTTTATTTGCGCTGGCGTAACTGCACCATGCACCGCCGTAGCACCTGCTCCCGTTGCGCCGCCTAAAAACCCTGTAATAATATCTAAGATGGGTACTGTACTGTTTCCGCTTGTACCTGCCGTATTTTGATAGTAATAACTTTTTCCTGATACATCTATTCTATCTCCTGCCATTACTTTTAATGTAATGCCTAAACCTGTTTTATTTGCATTGCTATTTAACTGATAAACTTTTGCACTCAATGCACTCGTGCATAAATTTGCTGTACCACAACTCGGGTTATTATTTACAATCGGTAAATTATTGTTTGGATACGTTTGTGCATTGTTATTTACATCTCGTAAATTATTAGCTGCGGAGTTTAAAACTATCTTGCTCGGGTCTATACTATAATAATTCATTTCCGTTGCAACCAAGGCTGGCTCTAGCGTTGCCGCAGGGTACACATCTTGCTGCTGCTCTTCGGTTATCACTACCCGTACATTTCCTAAATGGTCTTTGATAATATACAATTTTTTGCCGTTTTCCATTTTTTCCGCTGCCCCTATATCCCTTGCGTTTACCCTTATTTTTTTATACACGCCGCCCCTTACCACTCGTAGTGGTAAAAAATAATCCTCGGTATGTAGCTTTAAGCATCCCATTTTTACAACGTAAATATATTACATTATTGGATTGGTTTTTTATTTTTCTGCCTCATGTATATGTATGTGTGTATGCATTTGTGCACGCTCGTATGTGTGAGTGTACGCATGGAAGACTAGCAACAAAAATATCAACCCGATAATAAACGTACCAATGATAGCTTTGGCAAAAAAGCCACCACCGCCGCAAAAAAAGTCAAGAACAATATTGTTAAAATTATTGTCTTCGTTGTTGGGTTTGTACACTCGAACTTCATTCCCAAAAAACTTATTTTTATATTTTCATTCTTTTGCATAATTCATTTTTAAATAACTGGCAAAGTAATATTTATTGATAAACTTATCATTCCCATTTTGACAATAATAAACACTTCGATAATGTGAGGTGCTCGTGGCGAAAAATATTTATTTGATTGCCCAACATAAACACTCAAGTATAACGCCGCTTGCGGGCAATCGAATAAATATTTTTTGCAAGACAAGCCCGCCAACATTCACCTCAAAGTATAAAAGTACTTGCGGCGGGTGCGGCAGTTTTTAATCCCTGCAAAAATAATTCGCTTTCAAAAACTTTTCTGATTTGGGTATCAACATGCCGTACACATTAGTATCGGATTTTTACACCTTTGATTAACAGTTTCAAAACATGTACTCAATACATCAAACATAGATGAGTATTGAATTTTACATACACTACCAATATTTTTACATCTTGATAAATGAGTACTTATCAACGTGCATAACTTATCTTGTCAATAAACAAAAAGATTGGCGAAGCCGCAAAGCTGCCGCAGGCTTTGCTTTTGACCGAACGGAGTGAGAAGGCATAAAAATAGAAAGTGGTTTCACCACACCGCTGTTGGAAGCGTTGGCTGCCTTCGGCACGGCACAATAAAAAAAATAATTTGCCTAGCTGCTTGGGGTGGGATTATTTTTTTTATTGTGTGCGCTGTTGGCTATTTAACATAATGCCCTTATAGGATTTTTTTCTGTGGGTTGGCATGCTTGCATGAGCTAGGCTAAAAAAATACTATAAGGTTCATTATGTTATTTAGCTTCCGCCTGTGTGTCGGGCTTTTTTTGCGGCTTGGTGTGTTGGCTTGCAGCTCTTTTATTTTTTTGTTTACAAAAAATAAATGTGCTGCAATGTGTGTTAGCAAGCGGCAAAAAAAAGCGTGGGTGGCGGCAACAGCGCATAGGCTTGCTTGCGTGGGCTTGTGTGTGTGCGCAAGCCTAGCCGTGCTTCTGCGTGGGTTTGGGACTTTCGGGGAAGAGGATTTTCTTTTCATCCGAACGGATGATGCTTTACCAATAAATCGGTTAAGCTGTCGGTTTCTTGTACGGCATATTTTTCGGTGCTGTCAATATATTTATGTCCTGCCATATATTGCACTTGTCGTTTGTTGTATTGTTTTAACCAATATAAAATTACACTGGCTCGTATATGCTGGGCATTTTTTATAATTGGATTTAAGCCTTTTAATTCTTCTAATAAATGTTGTACAATATCACAAGTACGGGCTGCAAATAATTTATCGCCTTTCTTTTTCATTTGGTCTCGTATGCCTCCATGCAAGTACGTATGCATATGTACTACCTGCTGCGCATGTAGCTGTAATGTACGACTGTTGCCTCTTGCACTACTTGGCACATAAATTTTTCCTTCATCTAAATTAATGTCGTTTACTTCTAATTTTTTCAGCTCGTCACTTTTTAACCCTTGCCACACCAATAAACCAACGATGATAATATTTCTTTGATGCGCTAAGTATGCAGATTTTTTCACACTATTTGCTACTACTTTATTTAATTTTTTATACTCAAAATATAACGCTTCTAACTCTGCATATTTTAAAGGTTGTTCAGTAATCGTTTTTATTTTTCCTTTTATTTTTAATGTTCTAGCAGGGTTACGACTAACTAAACTTTCCTCTTTTAAAAACTCAAAATACTTACTGATGGTTGTTAATCTTGTATTAATCGTGGCTACCTCTATATTTCTCTTTTGCTCATACTGCACATACTCCAATAGATTATTTTGAGTAATGTTTTCTACTTCATACAATTGATTATCATTTATCCATTTTATAAAGTAGCTTATGTTTCGTAAATGCCCAACAATAGTACTTTCCCTAAAATGCTTTTGCTGTAAATAGTTTTTAAAATTTTCTATCATTATAATTCGTTTATGATGTGTGTATAAATTTGAGTAGATATTAAACTGCTATGCCCTAAAAACTTTGCAATATCTTCTATGCTCATGCCGCTTTGCATAAGATGTGTAGCAATGCTGTGGCGCAAGCCGTGGAGTGTTATATTTTTTTCTATGGCTACTTTTTTATATAAATATTTTATTCGATTTTCAGGACATGTAAACCTTCCTCCATTATTTGATAGTAAAAAAGCATCTGCATCATCTGCATCAATATCTTTACGCACTAGTGGTTTACCTTGGTATTTATTTTGATATTCTGTATGTACAGTATGGTATTGCAAAAACCATTCTCTACCTTCTTTTATATAATCGCTAATATCAGCCAAGTGCTTGCTGGCAATGGGTACTAGCCTCTGTTTGTTGCCTTTTGCTTTGCGTACAAACAATAATCTTTCTTGCAAATTAATATCTGTAATGTTTAAGTTCACGCCTTCGCCTCTACGTAAACCACAGCCATAATACAATGCAATAATGGCTCTATCTCTCTGCCCCATGGCAATACTATTTTGTATGTAAGGCAAAAAAGTTGCTTCGTATAATTCCTTTACTTCTTGTACCGTTAATATTATTCTTTCGGGGGTGTCGTTCTGCGCTCGCTGTGCTGTATGTTCAAAAAAATAATTACTTGTACTATTTATAAACTTTGCAAATACATTTACGGCATTAATAATGCCATTAATACTACTGCTACTTAATGCACCGCCGCTATTTCTATTTCTGCGCTGTTTAATATGTGTTACAAACTCGTTTACGTGATGGGTTTCTATTAATTGTATGTGCAGTATATTTTTATTTTCTACATAATGCAAAAACTCCTGTGCATGTATTGGCCAAGCTTTTACGGTTCGCTTTGCATAGCCTGTAGTTTGTAAATATTCGCCGTAGCTTTTTAATAAATATTTGTAATGCGTACTTTTTATAATTAAAGATTTCATGTTGTTTGTTTGGAGTTTGTTATTTTACTGGGGGTGTACCTTCTAAAAGTGGAGAACTTTACGAACTACTTACTAAAATACAGTATGGTATTGGGTTTGAACAGTTCACTATATAAATGAACCGCTTTGAACCATTGAACCGCTTATTTCTTCTTTGATTGTAGTTTCTGTAGCTTCTCTAGTATGCCATCTAATGCACTGTTGATAATACTTTGCAGTTGGTTGTACTCCTCGTAATTTATTATCTCATACAAAAATCCTTTGCGCTGGTTGGTAGTTTTATCTTCTACCTTTTTTATAAATCCATATTGTTGCAATTCTACCATGTAACGCTTTTGATTGTTTGGATTTTCTTTTAATGCGCCTCTTATTTGTTTGTTGGCAAAGCTTTTTAACTTATTTTCTTGCAAGTATTTTTTAAGGTTCTCTAAAAACTTTCTTGTTGCATAACCTAACTCGTCTGACTTTTTTAGTAAAATATTTTTCATCAGTTCATTCGCTTCTGCAATATCTTCTAACGTAGTTTCTATAAACATTTCTCCACTTTCTTTATCTACTTTATGCTCCCGTTGGTATTGTTTGTAAAAAGTTATGGCTTCTATAAATGCTAAATAATGTGCATTGGTTCTTCGTGGTTTAAAAACTTCTTTGGGTATTATTAACTGCTCTGCAAAAGGGTTTCGTACGCTGATGGGTTGTAATATTCTTTGTACGTTTTGCAATAACTTTTGTATTTGTTGCTGTTGGCTCACATCTATTTTACCTGCTGCAAACAAGCGTTGGTACTGCATTATTTTCTCGTCTTGTATTTCGCTCTCGTCTAGGTAAATTAAAAAACTTCTGTTTGCATTATCCTCATACACATGCTCGCTAGTGGTACAACCTGCAATGCTTACAGGTCCTTTTACGGTTAAATGTAAAGTTCGTTGGTTGCCGTTTCGGTCTCTTATGGTGATGGTCTTGCTTATTTTTTGTTTGCTCTGTAATTCTCTAATAGAATACAATGCCGCAAACACACCGTCGTAATCTTCTATCAATATTACTTTATGCCCTAGGTCATCATCTATAAAATAATAAAATGCGTTTGCACTTACGCTGGTTAATTCTATTTTATCTTCCTTGGGTATCAGCTCGCCAACTTTTTCTTGCAGATGACTTTTACCAACTCCCGAACTTCCAAAACTTATTATGTGCAGCGGTCTTTGTAATTTTCTACTGGTAAATATTAAGTACATGATAAGCCTGTTTACTTCTTCGCCTATTACGCCGCTTGCGCCAATGCTGTCGTTTGTTTTCTGTAATAAATTTTCTTGTTGTAAAAATGTTTCGGCTGCGGTGGTTTCCTCCTTGCTTAAAATATATTTTTGGTTTACACTTTTTAATTTGTTGCTGTCTATTTGTTGCAAACGATATTCTTCAACCGTGTTTATAAGATTGCCTACCGCCTTATGTATGTAGGTTGTGCTTAGCGTAAATCTTTCCGCTATATTTTTTATAAGTTTCTCCGTTTGATTTTCATTATACAAGTCTAAGCCGTGGCGGATGCTGGGTAATGTTTTAAAGTCCACTTTTAAAGTTACTCGCATACTATGCAATCCTTCTATTCTTATACCGCCTAGCAATGCAAAGTTTAATTCTTCATGTTTCCATGTTACATATTCGGGGGAGTGGTGGTTTAAGGCTTCTTGTGACATAATTATTATTTGATTAGTTAAGCAACTAAACAAAAGTATATATATTTGACTAAATAAGCAATTTAATAAAAAACAAAATCAACAATATTGCTACTATAGGCATTATTTAATACTTTTATTGCTTATAAAATCACTATTTCAATGGATGTAGCTAAAAAATTAAAAAAAATAAGAGAGGCTAAAGGAATGACAGCTAAACAAGTCATTTCTGCTGTAGATATGGGTGCAGCTATGTACAGCCGTATTGAAAATGGTAAAACAGAACCTTCTTTGAGTACACTAGAAAAAATTGCTAAAGCTTTGGGAGTTTCGCTTGCTGATTTCTTTACTGATGATAATAAACTAGATGATATAAATTCTTTTGATGCCTCTTTAATGGAAAAAGTAAAAACCATCGACACGCTTAACGAAGAAGAGAAAAAAACAGTCTTTAGTATTGTAGATGCCTTTGTAGGTAAACAAAAAATGAAAGATGCACTCGTGTCTTTAGCTGCTCAATAGCATAATGTGTAAAACTTTTTTATTGCTACCTATCAGTATCATTTATTACTTATCTGTAGCTTTTTTTAGAACATAAAAAAACCACCATACTTTTAACAGCATGATGGTAAGCTTTTTTTATAACCTGCTTTAATCTGCACTAGGAGTATGCCCTAAACAAGCTTCTTTATAACTCCATAACTCTTTTATTTCTCCTTCGTCAAGATATGACTTCACAATATCGTAAGATATATTTTTAGGAACATCAATTGATATTAAATTATCTAAATGGCTTCCTTCCCAAGTACATCCAAGTAATTCCAATTTTTCTCCTATGACTGGTAAATTTTCTTTTTTAAAAATTACCATTTGTATTGTAGTGTGTCCTGATGCTTCAATTAATTTATCAAAATACAATGCTCCTCCTTCTTCTTCTACATCAACAATATCATTTAATGCAATATTTGAAGCGAAAAATGGAATATTATTAATTCTATAATACAACCCTTCTTTAGTTGCCCAAACACTTTCTATTTGGTAATTATTATCATCGTCTTTGTAAGTCAATAAAATTTTACTATCACTCATTGTTCGTTATTAAAATGGTTTAGGTGGAGTTGCAGGCGGTAACGGTGCTAAAGGTGTGGGTGGTGTTGCTGCCTTATCTAAATTACACCCTCTACACAAAATTTGCCCATTATTTGGAGTTCCACTACCCCCTTTTGATTTAGGATTTATATGGTCAACATGTGTTTCATTGTTAGGTGGAGTCACTCCTGTTTTTGATTGATTCGCAGGAATTGTTTGAGTGCCACAATTTTCACATACCGTCTTACCATTGTTTTTCTCCTTGTTAACTTCTTTTACAGCATCTTTTCCCGCTTTAGTCATGTCTTTACCCGAACGGTCATTCTGACTTAATTTATCTGCTCTTTGCTGCGCTGTAGATGCTTTACTACTACTAGTTGTTCCCATTGTGTAAGAAGGTCCTGTTGTAATCGAGTTTCCTTGAATGGGATTAGCTGCATTACTCTTATTCTTTTCGTCTACAATTTCAAAAAGTGTATATAAACCTGCTACAATAGCCCCTCCAACAACAATTACTTTACCGTAAGGTCCATAAGATTGTGATGTTGTAACTGCTGAGCGATATATTTCCACAGCACCTGGACAACATACACCTGCTTCATTAGGTACATCTCCCAACTTGTCCTCATATCTTATCGGATTATCATAATTAGAAGCATACGTACTCCAAGAATACATATCCTCAACTTTTGGGTCTATCTGCCACCAACGCCCTGTCTGTGGGTCTAAATCTCTATACTGTGCTTCGTAAGTATTTATATCTAAATCATTATTAAATTCTATACCGTTATATTTTTTCTTATTGTCCATTGCTCCCGCAGATACCGAACAAATATTAAACATCCTTTCACCAAAAGGATAATAATGGTCTTCACTTAATAAACTACTTCGAACATGCTTCACTTGTACATTATCAAAAAATACATCTACCGCACTTTCATTACTTACATACACATACAAAAATCCATTCTTCGGTGCTACCAATCCTTGTAAATCTTGTAAATGGTTTTTTAATTCTTTGTTATTACCTACTACACTTGCGCCACTTGCAACTGCTTTAAACTGGTCGTCAAAAAATATGTAATTTAAAAATGCTCTTGGCTTACTTGTGTTTGTTGTTTGGTTATTTTGGTTTGTAAATAATCCGTTTGTTATAATATTTGTTCCGTCTGTTGTATTTATATCTGTTGCACTTACTGAGCCATGTATATTTGTAGCTGCGCCACCTGTTGCGCCTCCTAAAAATCCACTTAAAATATTTAGTATCGTTACAGGATTTAATGGAGCTGTATTTGGTGTTGGATTATTTTGGTAGTAATAACTTTTACCTAACACATCTATTTTATCGCCTGCCATCACACGGAGTGTAATTCCTAAACCTGCATTATTTACATTGCCGTTTAATTTATAAACATTGCCGCTATTATCTGTTGTACATATACTACCATTTCCACAACTTGGGTTATTATTTGCTAATGGTAAATTATTGTTTTGATACGTTTGTGCATTGTTATTTATATCTCGTAATTCATTAGCCGCAGAGTTCGGTACAATCTTACTTGCATCTATTGCATAAAAACCACTTTCCGTTCCAACCAAAGCTGGCTCTAGTGTTGCCGCAGGATAAATATCTTGCTGCTGCTCTTCTGTTATCACAACCCGTACATTTCCTAAATGGTCTTTTAACATGTAATCATATTCAAAACTTGCAGGAGTTATTAGTGTACCACTTGTATTTAACACCGCAGGTTTAAAGCGTACACGCCCTTCTTCTTGTGGTACAAATTGCAAAAGCCCTGTATAGTTTTCT
>JANNVW010000041.1:0-45322 GCA_031408295.1 Ferruginibacter sp. | reverse complement strand
CTTTCTTCACACCTGTGAGGCGCTTAAATATTGATTCCTTTGTGTTTTCTATTTCTGTATATCGCATCTAAATCAGATCATTATTAACTGACAAACGCTGCATGGGAATAATATTTATTTTAATTATGTTAGAGGTCTAATATGCTTAAAAACATCTTGTCTTATATTTTTTGTGAGTAATGGCAATCTGCTTTTAGTTGCCCAAACAAAGTGTATCCAAATATTTATAAATGGCATTTTTTATTTTAAAATTAATTATTTTTTTTTGAGAAATAAAATATGTTTTATTGGTGGCTAAAGCCGAAGAAAAAAATGGGCTAAAGCCCAATAGTAATATGCAATTTCTGTCCTCGGGCTGAAGCCCGAGGCAATTCATAAAGCCGAAGCAATTCACAAGGATTACAATAATTTATAAAAACAGTAAATAAAAAGCGATTTGAATAGCTCCGTCCTTTAGGACGGAGAAAATTTAGAAAAAGGTCAATGGGCTTTAGCCCAAAATGTATTTCGGCTTTAGCCATCATCAAACATCATTTAATAATTGAAATTCAAATTTAATTGTTGGCTAAAGCCGAAGAAGAAAAAGGGCTAAAGCCCAAATACAGTTTGCAATTTTTTTTGTCCTCGGGCTGAAGCCCGAGGCAATTCATGAAGCCGAGGCAATTTATAAGGATTGAAATAATTTATAAAACAGGATAGATTAAAATAAGCGATTTCAATAGCTCTGCCCTTTAGGACAGAGATAAATATTTCGGCTTTAGCCATTACCATCACCTTACCTTGATTCGTGCCCCACGAAAACTTACAACTAATAAAACAATACGCATTACGGTCTGGTTTTGTGAGGTAGCAATGCGAACTTTCGTGAGACACGAACCAAGATACCACACATCAATTACCATTTGCCCTAAAATTAATTTTACTTAAACTTGCAAAATTATTAAATACACCTGCACCTGTCACCCCTACTACTTCGCCCGTTGGCAGTACATCTACCCTGCCTACTACGTCAGAATTGTTTACCAAAAAAATTAACCGCTCAGATGGGCGGTAGCCACTGGGTAGTATAAACATTGTAGAATTTGAGGTAAGAACACCAAATTTTATTAACCCTCTCAAAGATACTATTCCATCAACATCTTTATAGTAGCCCGCTTGGGCAAATGTAGCATCATAATTTTCCCAATTATTGAGCAGTGTAGGTGCTGTATAGGGTATTGATGGTAATGTGGGTGGAGCCATTATTAAATTGCCACTGGCATCTAATTTTATTAATTGGTTGGGTGTATTAAAAGCATTATTACCTTGGGTACTTATACTATTTACATCAGCTGTTTTTAATGTCACCCATATACTGCCTCTATATACATTTAGGCAACTATCATTTACATTAAAAATAAGTTGCCCTTGTGTGGGCGATGCTATATCGTTGCGTTGTACGCTTGTAAAACTTGGCGGTACTATACCATTAGGCTTTGCATTGCTTGCTTGGGCAAAGCTACTTTGCAGCCCTATTCCTGTTTGCAAGATGAATAATAAAAAAAATATTCTTTTCATGTTATTTTATTGAGTAATTAAATAATAAACAAACCCATGAGGTTTTTAAAATAGATTTAAACCCAACCCTTACTGCTCCGCCCTAAACGTAATACCATCTAAACTTACAAACCCATTGCCCCCCGAAACAAATGATACGCCTCCGTTGGCGGTAATATCTACTCTGCCCAAGCCACTGCTACTAATTGCATCAAAAACTAAAATGCTGTTAGGGCGATAGCCTACGGGAAGTATAAAAATATCCTGAGTTCCATTTTTTACGGTTCCTTTTAAATGTACAATACCACTTTTATCTTTGTAATAGGCAGCAGTGGCAAATGGAGCACCATAATTAACCCAACCGTTCGTAGTTACAAATGGTGCATTTAAATATGGTTCGCTTACGATAATACCACTAATGGCAAGGTTGCCAAAGGCATCCAACTTTACCAATTGGTTGGCTTGGTTAAAACTATTGCTTTGCTGGGTTACATCAGCAAAGCCACCAAAACTCCACAAATCTTTTTTTATAAGTTGTGAATTTGTTTTATCGGTTCCAAAACCTACATAACCTCGGTTAGCAATAGAAAAGCCAATACCCGCATCCCTAAAGCCTCCTGGAAAATCGGGTAAGCGAGTCCATTGATTGGTAACCGGGCTGTACTGTTGAAATAAACTTTTTGCTATACCAATACCTGTACCGAAACCAGACCCTCCACACACATACCCTTTATCAAATATTGAAAATGCCATTGAACGTAAAATCTTAAGATCGTCGTTCGCAAGCGTGTTGGGTATATTGGCTTTTTCAGTCCATTGGTTGCTTGCAGGGTCATATTCCCAAAAATCATTAGGTATTTCTTTAAAGCCATTATTAACACCTCTAAATAACCCACCACCAATATAACCTTTGCTACCTATGCTCATACCAAAAGCTTCACTTCTTTTAGTGGAGTCTGCAGTACCTAAGTCTGCTTTTTGGGTCCATTGGTTGCTTGTGGGGTCATATTCCCAAAAATCTTTGGTAAGGTTCACTGCATCTAATCCTGTGCCAATATACCCTTTGCTGCCAATGGCAAACCCTACGGCATATAATCTGGCAGTTCCGCTAAAGTCCGCTTTTTGCGTCCATTGGTTGTTGGCAGGGTCATACTCCCAAAAATCTTTTTTGTAGGCACTTACAGAATTCGTACCTGTACCCACATAGCCTTTATTAGCAATAGAAAAACCTACGGCAAACCTACGTCCCCCACCGGCGAAATTGGCTTTTTGGGTGTAAGCATCTGTAACTGGGTCGTACTCCCAAAAATCATTTGCCTCGGTTGTGTTGGTGGTGTTTCCTAGCCCTATATAGCCTTTTGCACCTATGCTGAACCCCACACCAGCAAATCTCTCACCATTAGCCAAATCGGCTTTTCTTGTCCATGTGTTGGTGAGTAGCCTATCAAAAGCACAGAGGCTTTGCCATACGTTTGCTTGGGTAAAAATATTAAAACAGCCATCATCGGTATTATAAATAAGCTGCCCAACGCTGGGGTTGGTAATGGCACTTCGCTGGGCGGTATTAAGGCGTGGTACATATATACCATCGGGGGCTACAGTACCCGATTGGGCAAATGTGGGTAAGCCAATACCCAAAAATCCTATAAAGGGTAGTATAAATAAAAGTTTTAAAAAACGGGTCATAGTAATTTTTTTATGCTGCAAAAAATATGGTTTCATTCTGTTAAGTTGGTCTATGCACATCATTTACTCTTTAATTGTTTTATTTCTTTTTGCAACAATTCATTTTCTGCTTTTAGGGCTATTACGTGTTGCCAAAGCCACTCTACCTGTTGTAGTATTTTAGCATCCATTTCTTTTAGTTCGTAACCATTTTTTACAAGCTCATTTGCCGAAGGCATTTGGTATAAATGGCTGGCACTATCTATACTTTGGCGCACCATAGCGGTGGTAGGTGTTTTGGTAAATGCATTGTCTGCCCAATCTGCCCCCGATTTTAAAGATACTTTTACCCTTTCGGTTAATATGCCGTTTTGTACGTATAGGCTGTAATTGCCTGGGGTGGTTATTTGTGCCGTATCGCCTATTACTACTTTGCCGCTGGTTTTTAGGAGTAGCATATTTTGGCTAAAAGCGGTATGGGTAAATAGCATGGCAAAGATTATAATGGCATATTGTAGTATGTTTTTCTTTTTCATAATTGTAAAGCGTTAAGGGTTATTTTTTATTTGTTAATGGTTATTAATGCGGTTATTTCTCGTACAGATAGTGTGGGTGGCATTTGCCCTTTCGCTACTTTGGTAGTAGCAAAGTGTGCAATTTTTTTCGCATCTGCTTCAGTATAAAATGGTTTACTTCCTGCTATGGCTGGTATGTTGGGTTGGGTTACGAGTAATTTGTACCTGTGGTAAATGCTGTATCCCCAACCATTGGCTACTGCGTAGGTACTGTATTGTAGGCTATCGTTGTACTGGTAAAGCATGTCGAAAGGTTGGGTATTAGTTAAATTATTTTGCTGATAGCAATTGGTTTTGTAGCTACCATAATGGGTACTTGGCAGTTTGTATGCACCTGCATGTGTACCTGCGTAGGCTGTGGCAAACACACACACAATGGCAAGTAGGAGAGTTGTGCTTTGTTTCATTGTTAAAAATATTTTGGTTTGTATTTGTACACAATAGTACGCTTGCAAAACACAAAAATTGGGTAAATGCTGCTGCAAACACGCTGCAAGGGGCGCTGCAAAAGCGCTGCAAGTTGTCAATTAATTTTACTAAATAGTTGATTTTAATTTTATTAGGTAAAATTTATTTAAAAGATATTATGGGATGGTTGAAAAACTATGGTTGGTTTAGATAAATTTTGTATTAGATGGAAAAAGTAGAAGGGTGTGTGTTGTATAGTTTGTGATTTGTTTATATCAAGATTGATTTTGGCTAAAGCCGAAGCAGAAAATGGGCTAAAGCCCAAAAGTGATTTGCAGTTTTTTTGTCCTCGGGCTGAAGCCTGAGGCAATTCATGAGGCTTGAGGCATTTATGAGGGTTGTAAAATTTTATAAAGCAGGATAAATAAAAAAACGATTGATGAAAATTATAAAAATTTATAAAATACAATAAATAAAAAACGATTTGAATAGCTCCGTCCTTCAGGACGGAGACAAATTGGAAAAGGGTTAATGGGCTTTAGCCCAAAATGTATTTCGGCTTTAGCCTTTATCAAACATCATTTAATAATTGATATTGATGTTTTTAATAAATAATAATGTCTTTATTGCTGGCTAAAGCCAAAGAGTAAAATGGGCTAAAGCCCTAATGTGGTATGTAATTTTTTGTCCTCGGGCTGAAGCCCGAGGCAATTAATAAGGCCAGGAAATTTATAATGATTGTAGAAATTTATAAAATAGAATAAATAAAAAGCGACTTGAATTGCTACGTCCTTTTGAATTGCTACGTCCTTTAGGACGTGGTAGCCCAAAATGTATTTTGGCTTTAGCCATTATCAAACATCATTTAATAATTGATGTTTTTAATAAATAATAATTCCGTTCACATTTTTAAATTTTTACAATTGGCATTATATATTTTTTACAAATCCATCCACATCATCTTCCACGGTAATATTTAACCGTTGGCGAAGGCGGGTTTTATTTCCTCTTATGCTACTCACGCTTATGCCTTGCATAGAGGCCATTTGTTTGTTATCGAGGTTTAGTTTTATAAGGGCAGCAAGCCTTATTTCTGCAGCAGTTATTTCTGGTGCTAGCTGTGTTAGTTTTTCAAAAAATTTGGGATGCACTTTTTCAAACAACGCTTTAAAACGGTTCCAATCATCTTCCGTTAAAATCGTTTGGTTAAATAATTCCTCGTTATTGGTTTGTTGTAGGGTATCTAGCTTATGATTTAATTGCTCTATCTGGTCATTTTTTTCAATAAGTGTTTGGGTAAATAGCTGCAATTGTGCTTTTGCAGAGGCCATTTCATTTTCGGCTATTAGTTTTCTTTGTGTGGCTATTTTAAAGCGTAAGCGTTGTCTATTTATAAACAACCAACCGGTGAGGAGTGCTATTAATAAGGCTATCAATAAAAAATTTCTTTTTATAACTTCTGCTTGTTTTTCTTTTTGTATGAGTTTGTATTCACTAGCACTATTGTCAAAATCTAATAGCAATCTCATTTGTTGAAAACGAGTTTTTGTTACATTTTCGGTTTCTGCATTATCTAAGGTATGGTAAGCTTTTAGGTAAAAAATGGCAGAATCGTATTGCTTTGTTTTGTCAAAAAAATACGCTTTTATTTTATTAATCTTTATAAAATTACTTTTTGAATTTGGCTCAAATGCAAACCTTTCCGCTTCATTTATTTTTTGAAATGCTTTTTCTCTTTCGCCTTTATCAAAATAATATTGGCTCATGTATGCAGATACAATAGAAGCTTCTTTCCACTCAAGAAATTTTACGCAGCTGTCTAAATCTTTTTGCCAATACACTATGGCTTCTTCGGGTTTGTTTTGCAATTTTAATACATTACCAATATTACCACTAGCAATACCTACCCACACACCTATTTTATTTTTTTCTGCAATACCTACCGCATTTTTAAAAGCATCTACAGCTGAGTCATATTTATTGGTAGCGGCAAAAGACAAGCCTATGTTGTTGTAAACGGATATTAAGTTTACAGCATCAATCTTAAGTGCTTTAGTATTTAATATATCTTGGCAAAATGCAATACAATTTTCATAATTTCTGGTACTGAATAAATAACTCGATGTAAACAGTTTTTCGTTACATGTTATCGATTTTGAATAGTTTAATTTTTCTAAAAGCGATATACCTTTTAGTATATAAAAAAGTCCTTTGTCTTGTTGTTTATTTTTTAAATAATAAATGCCCAAAGCTCTACAAGAGGCAGCTATGAGATGCTCATCGCCTGTTTCTGTAGCTCGTTGTAAAACGTTTAGCCCAAAATTTATTGGATTGTCCTGCTGGTCTGTTGGATGTATTAAAGAAGCGACAAGAATGTCTAATACTCCAATTTTTATTTCAATATTTTTTGTCGGGTTATTACCTACTTCTGTTTTTAAAAGCAATATGGCGTTTTTGCAATAGCTTATATCTTTATCATGCCATTGTAGCCAAACATTGTTGGCTGCTATAATACTATCTGAGGGAGTTTCTTTAAGTTGGGTTATCCATTTTTTTGCATCTTCTTTTGTTTGCCCCATGCATACAGCAATACTTTGTATAAAAAAAACGAAAAGAAAAATACAGGTACGAAAGTTCATTCTGTAAAAATAGTAGAAAAATAAATACGTTATCATTTTACAATCAATCGTATTTTTATTGAATGAAAAAAATACTTTTAGTCTTTTTATTAGCACAAATTATTTCTTGTAGTCAAAAAAAGTATGATAATCCGCATATATTGATTGATACAAACTATGGAGAGATAGAAGCAGAATTATTCCCACAAAAAGCACCAAAAACGGTAACTGCTTTTATTTCCTATATTGGTTCAGGGTTTTACAAAAACACAACATTCTATCGAGTTTTAAAAAACGAAGACTTACCTATGGATATTAATTATGGTGTAATACAAGGAGGTGTATGGCCTCAAAAAAAGAATGTAGCAGGAGTGGAGCATGAAAGTACAAGCCTTACTGGGCTTACGCATACAAACGGCACATTATCGCTTGCACGCACAAGCATTGGAACAGCCACTACCGAGTTTTTTATTTGCATTGGCAATGAAACTCAGTTTGATGCTGGTAACAAAGGCAATTATGATACACTTGGGTTTGCGGCTTTTGGCAGGGTAGTAAAAGGAATGGATATTGTTCGTAAAATACAAGCACAAAAAAATAGGGGAGAAGATTTTGAAGTGAAAATTATCATTAACAATATTAAAAAATTGTAGCCATGCTTCGCACCATTTTATTACTTACTGCATCAAATATCTTTATGACATTTGCTTGGTATGGCAATCTTAAAAATTCCATGCATCCTATTTGTAAATTAGCACCCATTAAGTAGGGTGGTACTTTTTCGAATTTTGCCATATGGTAGATTCTAATAAAATTGATTATGAAATGCTTGAAAGGTTTCCCACTTTTCCAATTTATTTAAAGCACTTTTCGTTGAAAACACTTATAAAGTTTTTTGCTTTTATTAATATGTGTTTATGTGCGATTTAAAAAATGAAAGCTAATTATTATTGTATATCAAATTAAAATTAGAATGCTGAGTATTTTTTGGTAGTATTTATTCTAATTATAAATGGTTAAAAAAAATAGGTTTTCATATGTTTTTTGGGCAATAATGTACAGTTCAATTCGTTCCTGTTTCATGTTAAAGGTTTTGCTTTAACTCCCCCAAAAACAATTAGAAAGTTATGAAGCGTTTATCAATAAGTATAGTATTAATAACACTATCTTTTCAACTTGTAATAGCCCAGCAAAGCAGTAGTAAAAGGCCTTATTACCACAATGTAAGAACCACAAATACAGTTTTAGAATCAAATCGATCTAGTGGAACAAGTGGTACTGGGGCTAATATTGATGTGATTTATCACAACATATTTTGGAGAATAAGCCCTGACTCGGTAAAATATATAAGAGGGATTGTAAAGACAAGTTTTAAAACAACAGTTGCTAATGTTTCTACAATAACTTTTGATTTGACAAGTGTTTTATTGGTTGATTCAGTAAGATTTCGATCAGCAAAATTACCTACTGCTAATGTTACTAGAAGTGGAAATATATTGAGTATTGCTTTAGGCGCTACCCTTGGTATTAATTTTATAGATTCTGTTGCAATCTATTATAGAGGGGTTCCGCCTGGTGCCGTGCCTGGTACTATACAAGGTTATCAGAAAACAACTGGTACTACTGCGGGAAACATTATTAATACTTTATCAGAATCTTATGAAGATAAAGATTGGTGGCCTTGCAAGCACGATATGCAAGACAAAATAGACTCTATGGATATTGCCGTAAGTGTGCCGTGGGGTAATCCAACAGTAGCAGATACTTTTTGGGTGGCATGTAATGGTAAGCTCATAGATTCTTCAATAACTGGTAATAGTAGAACTTTTAAATTTAAAACTCGTTATCCCATTGCCTCATATTTAGTGGCAGTTTCAGTTGCCAAATATGACAGGGTTTACAAAAGTGTAAATGTAAATGGTACAAATGTTCAAGTAGTATATAATTTATTAAGGGGTAAAACAGCTACAAATAAAAATAATGCAATTGCTGCTTTTGATAAAATTAATCCTGTTTTACCAGCCTTTAGTAGTAAAATTGGAGATTACCCTTTTAAACTTGAAAAGCATGGCTTTTATGACGGATTGGTAGGAGCAGGCGGAATGGAACACCAAACATTTTCAGGCATTCAAACTGCATCTTTAACAAGTGTTGCTACATTAACACATGAACTAATGCACCAATGGTTTGGTGACAATGTAACTTTTTCTACTTGGAATGATTTATGGCTTGCCGAAGGTTTTGCAAGATATAGTGAGGCTTTAGCTGGAGAATTAGTACCTACCACTGGTTTAAATCCATTTACTGAAAGAACATCTATGAAAGATAATGCACTTCTAAATACTACAGAGAGTACTTGGATTCCAGATGCAAGTGCTGCAAACTCTACTGGTATTTGGGGTGGCGGATATGGTGGTACTGTTTATGAAAGAGGTGCTATGATAGTTTCAATGCTGCGTATTTTATCTGGAGACAATAATTTTTTTAGTGCATTAACAAAATATCAAACTGAATTAGCAGGAAAATCTGCTACTACAGATACTTTAAGAAACTATTTTAACAGAGAACTGGGTAAAGATATTTCTGTTTTCTTTACCGATTATATTGGTGGTTCAGGAAAAGCAACGACAGCAGTTGGAGGAATAGGACATCCAACAAATAATATTAATTGGAATGCTCCTACTACTTATGGTCAATCTGGTAAAAGATTAATTGTTTCCGTTGCATCACAAACTAGAACTGCGGGAAGTAATGTTGCATATTTTAGAGGACCAATACAATTACATATTAAAGGTGCATTACCTGCAAACGATACAACTATTACTTTTTTTGATTGGGGTGCTGGTAATTTGTCTTACGCAGGAAATAGCTTGAGTATTCCAATTGCAGGAAATAAGCTTACCTATGATTTATCATTTGTTCCTACAACAGTAGCGTATGATGATAGTGCAAGAACGATGAGCAATGGCACAGCAACTCAACTTCCTGCTCTCGAAGGCTTCGTTTGGCTTGGCACTACAAATACTACTTGGGCTACTGCCACAAACTGGGCTGGTAGCCTTGTACCACCAAGTGGAGGAGATGTAACTATCGCTACCACAGCAACAAACCATCCTATACTTCCTGCTGGTAACACTTTTGTTGGTCCATTATCAATTATGCCAGGCAAACTACTTTACTTAAACGGCAATACATTAACTATTAATAATTCTGTAAGGTATACTGGTTTAATATCTGGTTCACCTACCTCAAATATTATTATAGCAGACCAAGCGGCTACGTTGAATTTTGACCAAACCAGTTCGACTACACGTTCTTTAAATACACTTACGCTAAACGCAGGTACAAGTGCTACTTTAGGCGTAGGTTCTTTGGAAATTTATGGGGGCTTAAGTTTACCCACTAAGGCAAACCTTAATGTAAAGTCTAGTAATTTATTGATACGTTAGTACAAATTTTAAAATAAATGATATATAGCTCGCTGTAATGGTGAGCTTTTTTTATGGGATATTAAATTTTTTATCCGCAATCCGCGGTACAAAAAAGCCTTTTATACAATTGGGATTTCTTATGCAAATATTTGTATATGATTCTTTTCATGAAAGCCAGCACCATCGTATAACGGCTTGCCTTCAATAAATACGCCTCTTACTGAATCAAATGCTGTTAAATTATTAAGAGCCCTTTGTTGGTGTAAATTTTCAATGACTGCACGGTCAAGGTCACGTAAAAGTAAATCTTTTGAGTTACCAACAGATTTATTAGTAGGCATTTTAATACCGAGAAACTGATATGTTTGAAGCAAGGTTGTGTGCGAATCAGAAACGAGTTTAAGGTATTCTGTATCTAACAAATCTAGACAGTATCCCATATCAATTATTGCTCCTACTACAGCAGGTTTGTTGATGTTGCCTCTATTTGTTTCTTTTAATTCTTTTGCAAATTCTAATGCTCTTTGTTGATTATTTTCCCAAAAGTAAATTCCATTGCCAAGCCAGTCGTATAAATTTTCACTTGGATTTAATGAAATTTTACCGTTTACTATTTTGTCACAAATTGCTTTATCACATCCATGAAAACCAATTAGAAGTCCTGCTTTGGTAGGATACATTTTACGCAGTTGTATATTTTCTTTTTAAATTCCCCTTTGGAGTAAGAAAACCTAAGTCAGTTAAAAGTTTGCGTGCAGCCTCCTTAGAAGTAGTTACTTCTTTGCGCTGTTTTGCAAGTATTTCCTTAAATTCTTTTAGTTCTTTGTCTGACATAAATGCAATTTAATAAAAAACATAGAATATAACATTAAATGGAATAATTATTTTATATGATAGCCGTACTTCAAAACTAAACATTATGTACGCTAAAGCTTAATAACCAACTAATTTACTACAAACGCTTAAGTCTTGAACATTGAACTTTCAACCTTGAACTTTCAACATATAGTTTCAACTTTGAATCCGCCTGCGGACGGACAAGCTCTTCAACGCCTTTATGTGCATACCATGTGAAAACAATCCCACAAACTCGTTTTTAGTTTCCATCATTTTCCTGTATGTTTGCTCCCCCACTTAAAAAAATAAGATACTGTGCGTTTAAAGAGTTTAGAAATTAAAGGATTTAAGAGTTTTGCAGATAAAACCGTACTCAATTTTGATGAAGGTATTACTGGTGTTATTGGGCCAAATGGCTGCGGAAAGAGCAATATTATAGATAGTATTCGCTGGGTAATTGGTGAGCATAAAATAAGCAACCTTAGGAGTGAAAACCTAGAGAGCCTTGTGTTTAATGGTAGCAAAACCCGTAATGCAAGCGGATTGGCAGAGGTAAGCCTTACATTTGAAAATACAAAAAACTTATTGCCTACGGAGTTTAACACCGTAACCGTAACCCGTAAATACTACAAAAGCGGCGAGAGTGAATACCGCTTAAATGATGTGGCTTGCAGGCTAAAAGATATTCATAATCTCTTTATGGATACGGGTGTGAGTACAGACAGTTATGCCATTATTGAGTTGGGCATGGTAGATGATATTATTAAAGACAAAGAGAATAGCCGTAGAAAAATGCTAGAGCAAGCGGCAGGTATTACAATATATAAGACAAGAAAAAAGGAAGCGAAGCTAAAATTAGATGCTACAGAGCAAGATTTGGCTCGTATTGAAGATTTATTGTTTGAGATAAATAACCAACTTAAAAGCTTAGAAAACCAAGCTAAAAAAGCGGAAAAGTATTTTGAAATAAAAAAGGAATACAAAGAGGTTTCTATAGAATTGGCTAAAGCAGCTTTAGAAGGTTTTAATATAACGTACAGAGATTTAAACCACCAACAGCAAGAAGAAGTAGATAAAAGAATAGAATTAGAAGCTGCTATTGCTGGAGAAGATGCGGCATTGGAAGCAGAGAAATTGGCTTTTGTAGAAAAAGAAAAAGCCTTACATTCTATGCAATTAGCATACAACGAAATGTTGGATAATGTGCGTAGCAAAGAAGGGGAGAAGAATTTGAGCAGTCAGCGTTTACAATATTTAAAAGAAACAAAAACGAGCTTAAACGAATTTTTAAATAAAGCTAGCGGACAATTAAATGGCTTGCAAGAAAGCATTGAATTTACAGGCTTGCAAATAATAGACGAAGAGGCAAAAGTAACTGAGCTAGAAGAAAAAGTAGAAGACCTTAAAGAAGCGGTAGAAGATAAGCGCCGAGTGTTTGATGAAAAACGAAGCAGCATAGATACACTTCGCAAAGAAAACCAAGCTTTGCAAATGAGCAGGTTTGATAGCGAAAAGAAAGTAGCCGTTGCCGATACAAGTATTCAAAACTTACAAAGAACATTGCTGCAACTAGGAGAGGAGCAAAAAGTGCGTGAAAGTCAATTGCAAACTTTAGAGGCAGATAAAAAAGAAAAAGAAACAGAACTAGAGGATAAGAAAACGGAATTGCAACAATTGCAAGAACACCAAGACCGTACCAAAGAGCAAATTCTTGCTACGCAAAACCTAATGGAAGGCATGCGCAATAACCTTGCTGATGAAAGCCGCAAGCTAGATGCACGTACCAACGAGTATGACTTGTTGAAAAGCTTGGTGGATAGCATGGAAGGGTATCCTGAAAGTGTGAAATTTTTACACAATAATAATGGGTGGAACAAAGATGCGCCATTACTTTCCGATTTAATTTTTGTACAAGAAGAATACCGTGCAGCAGTAGAAAATGTGCTGGATCAATATTTAAATTATTATGTGGTAAACAATTTGCAAGAAGGTTTGCAAGCCATTAGTTTATTGGCAGATAATAAAAAAGGAAAAGCAAATTTCTTTTTGTTAGATAAATTTACAGATACTACTGAGCATACAACACCTGCAAACACAATAGCTGCGCTAGATGTAATAGAAATAGATGATAAATATGCAAACCTTGCAAAACAATTATTGGGGAATGTATTTATAGCAGAAGATGAATCTGCTTTAGAAAATAGTAACGGTGCGGTGATACTTGAGAAGACAGGAAAATTTGTAAAAGGTAAATACGCAATTACTGGTGGTAGTGTAGGTTTATTTGAAGGAAAGAAAATAGGACGTGCTAAAAATCTAGAAAAACTACAAGCAGAAATTATTGTACAAAATGCCAATGTAGCTGCGCTAAAATCTGAAATACAAGCCAAGCACAACGAAGTAATAAATTACAACGAGCAGCTAAAAGAAAGTGCAATTAAACAAGCACAACAGGATATTAATAATTTAACCAACCTTGTTTTCTCGCTGCAAAATAAAATAGAAAACCTGCACCACCAACAAACTACTGGTACTACTCGTACTACAGAAATGGAAACGCAATTGGAGCAAAACCACGATGCCATTGCAGATACAAGGGTAGAGTTAGATAAATTTAATACACAGCTAGATGAGCTAGCAGATAAATTGCAAAGCGTAGAAGCAGCTTATGCTACGGCTGAGCAAGAATACAATTTTGCAGGAGCAGCATTTAATGAATGCAATATAAATTTTGCAAAGCAACAAAGCAAAGTTGTTTCGCTTACTACGGAGCTTGCATTTAAAAATACTCAGCTTGCAGATTTACAAACACAAGTAGAAACCAGCAGCACACAATTAAAAGATAGTGATGAAGCAATAAATACTACAGCAGAAAATTTAGCATCGCTAGAAACCTTGCTGGTAGAGGTTTTGCAGAATAAAGAAACCGAAGAAAAGAAACTAAACGAAGCAGACCAAGCTTACTACAATTTGCGTAATGCTTTGCAAGAAAAAGAAACGGTGCTTCGCCAAAAGCAAAAGAGCAAAGAAATAATAGATACTTTACTAAACGAAATAAAAGATAAACTTACCGACCTTAAACTACAATTAAGTGGTATGAAGGAAAGGCTAAGTGTGGAGTTTAAAGTAGACCTTGATGTGATAATTGACGAGCCACGTACAGGTACAGATGCAGTAGAAGATTTGAAAGAACGCAACGAACGCATGCGTAAGCGCTTGGAAAATATTGGAGAAGTAAACCCTACAGCTATTGAAGCTTACACCGAAATGAAAAAACGCTACGAATTTATTTTGGAGCAAAAGAACGATTTGGTTACAGCAAAAGATAGTTTGATGCAAACGATACAAGAAGTGGAAGCTACGGCCAATCAACAGTTCTTGGAAACGTTTAACAAAACAAGGGAGAATTTCCAAAAAGTATTTAAGGCATTGTTTACCGATGAAGATACTGCAGACATGGTACTCGTAGACCCTGAAAACCTTGCAGAGACTGGCATTGACATTGTAGCAAAGCCAAAAGGAAAACGGCCATCATCAATAGGGCAGCTGAGCGGAGGAGAAAAAACATTGACAGCTACAGCATTGTTGTTTGCCATTTACTTAATAAAACCTGCACCTTTCTGTATTTTAGATGAGGTAGATGCACCGCTAGATGATGCCAACGTAGGTAAGTTTACCAACATGATAAAACAGTTTAGCGAAAACAGCCAGTTTATAATTGTAACCCACAATAAGCAAACTATGAGTGCGGTAGACGTTATTTATGGCGTAACCATGCAAGAAGCTGGAGTGAGTAAATTGGTGCCGGTGGATTTTAGGAGTTTGAATTAAACGGTCAGTTTTATATTTTTTTTAATACCCGAAGTAGAAATGCTTCGGGTATTTTTATGCATTTTATTTTAAGGGAGCATGAGCAGCAAAAGCCATTATGGGCATTTGCCCCCCCCCTATCCGCTATACCTTTTTCCTTTGTTGGCATGTAACGTTTCCTATTCCGTCGTTGCGTAATCGTAGCGGTGCCTTTGTTAGTAAGCAGCGCAGGTAAGTAGCCAAGCGTACCAACAATTATAGCGTACCAAACAATTTTTATTTTATAAATTATAATTTCAGCAAGTGTTGTTGGTACGGCTACGCTGCCGCTGCTATGCTGCATACCAACAACAGCGACGCTTCAAAAGTTCAACCAACTACTTCGGAGAATTTTAGTAGATTTCGAATGCCCACAAAGGCATAAAATAAATTGCATAGTCTTTCGAACAGTTATGGTGGCGCACCAAACCAGGCGCTGTTTGCAACTTCCGCTTGCATTACTTGTACTCGACCTTTCGGTAGCGATTTCAGAGGGTATGCTTCCATCTTTTGTACAACACTCAACAATATCTAGAACCGTTCTTGATTAAGGTACAGCACGAAACAAGGCGGAGAGTAAATTATAAATAAATTCTACAAAAAAATTTAATAAAAAGTAACGTCTAATCAAAAGCCTCCGAAAAATTGGAGGCTTTTGTGTAAGAACAGTGGGTCAGTTTCTTATATTAATTCTTTATAAATTTTTGTTGAATAACAACCTCATCATTTTGTGTTACACGTATTATGTACATAGCTTTTTGCAAATAAGCTACCTCTACACTCATGCTACGACTAGCCGTTTTACAAATTGATTTTACCAATTTTCCATCTACATTAAATATAGAAATAATAAGGGGTTTATTTACTACAATTGTGTTTGACGTAATATACAATTGGTCATTTGCAACTGTTGGAAAAATTTGAGTATCAGAAAATGTGCTACGAATTAATTGTATGTTTGAATATTTTACTGCACCGCTTATAGTAATTATTTTTAACCTGTAATAAGATATATCCCCACGAATAGTTTCATCAATAAAGCTAGGTTGGTTACTATTTATTTCTGCTAGATTATTGTAAACCATATTGCCTGATGCTCTTTGTAAATAAACTTTTTGAGCGTCCGCTAGCGATGCTGTATTCCATTGTAATAACACTTTTGAATTTTGCAGCGTTGCATTTAAAATAGTTTGGGAAGACAATACTACAGCTTGATCAAAAGTATATAGACCAATACTATTTACTAAATCTAACATATCAGCACTGTTGCTATTGGTAGGAAAATTTTCATAGTCCATTAGATATTCTTCTGTGGAAGCAGGAGGTATATCGTTTGCAAATATAGAAAAGCCATATACTTTTTGTCCGTCAGTGAAACCCAAGCTAGCCAAGCTCACAAATACTCCCCTCATGTTTTGTTTGACCGTTATAGATGGTCTGCTTTCACAAACATTAAAATCAGGGTCTTTTTGAAATATTACAAAATCTACAAAGGGCGATAAAAGTTTATTGCCGTAATTTGCATTAGTTATAGAAGTTAAAGGAGTAACATAGCCAACTGGGTCTTTCAAATTATTTAATGCTCTTATACCTGCTATTTTAAATGGGTTTCCATCCTCTCCTCCATCATAAATGGTAAATCCAATTTTTCTAAAATCCGAACCAGCTTCTGGCATAAAACCGTTTGGAAAAATATAATCGATACGCTCTATGTTTCCATAATGAACATTTAGATTATTATTTTGAAAAATATTATCGTAACCAATGTTTATATTATTAGAAACCAATGCAGTTTCCATAGATGTTACTTCGGGAGCGTTTATTAAAAATGTACCAGTTGTTTCTATTGGTGAAGGTGCAGATTGTACCGCTGCAAAATAAGGGAAATGGTCTCCAGTATTAGCTATTTGTGCATTTACAACTCTTCTTACTTTTGCAATTGCCGTATATGGTAAGCGTGTACCCACACCAACTTCAGTAATACTTATATCGGCAATAGAAATGTTATCTGTATTACCTGCATTAAAGAGCAATTTAAAATTTGTATTAGCACTATCCCACCTTCCAGATAAGCCTGAGTACATGCTTTGCACGCCTGCACCTTTTCTATCAAAAATAGTATCTGCATTTGGAAGATTGTTGCTAATAGTGTTTATAATCGTAATGCCAAATTGCGCTGAAACATTTGTGGTAAAAAACAATAACGTACTTAGCTTAATAATCAGTAATAACTTTGGTTTCATTTCTTGGATATTTAGAAATTTTGGTTAATAACTTGTTGGTATTTGTACTAATAAAAATGAGTTCTTTTTTTATTAAAACGCATACTTAACAATCATAATACATTATATAACTACAAATTTTTAGTTTTATTGTATATTGTAGTAGAAATTCTACAACAAAAATTTAATTATAGTTTGTTTAGTATATGAAAAAAGGAAAATATTTTCTTTATAGATTTTATCTTTATAAATTAGCTAAGGCAGTGGGGCACAAATTGGGATTGATGAAAAAGGGTACTTAATTTTAAACTATCCAAAAGTAATAGAGAATGTAAAGAAGGGCGAGTATTTTTCTTATTATGCTATTATTGAAAAATATATTTGCGAGAAAGTAAAATAAGGATTACTGCTATAATGATTAAAATGAAAGTACCAATGCCACAGTAGCTAGGGGATGGCTACTCACGCCCAACGCAGGCAAAAGTGTAAGGTTGTTTATCTATATTATCAAGGGTTTGAATAATAAGTTTATAGTCAAACTACTAATACCTAATTTAAATCAAGAAACACTATTTTTTTAAGCCTTTTGCACTGTAAAAAGAAATGCAGATTTATATCAGTCTTTTCTGTGTAATTCACAATTTCTCTCTATGAAATTAGCTTTCTTGTATGCAAATAATATTTGTAATTTGAAGAAATGGCAACTCTTTGCCCCGACCTGCTTATAATGGTTAGTAATATTTGCTAAACTGGTAACAACTTAACACAATAATAATATGATTTTTCTTGGATGTAAGTTAAATTTGGGTTGATTTTTGTGGTGATTCAACATCTTCCTGGCTATAATTAAAATTTATACACATGAAAAGAATTTATACTGATTGCAATGGCAAATTTGTTGTTTTTTTGAAATTGTTTACATTGATTCTAACTCTAGGGTATGGTGTGAAGGGCATGGGCAAAGATTTTAATTCTCCATCTTCATTATCTACTGATTATTTTCGGTCAAAAACAACAGGAAATTGGAATGCTACTTCATCTTGGGAATCTTCGCCTGATAATATTACTTGGACAAATGCTACTCTAATACCTACAAGCGCTTCATCAGGAATAAATATTCAAGCAACTCATATTATTACAATACCTACTGCTGTAACAGCTTCTGTTGACCAAACAATAATTTCAGGTTCTCTTTATATAAATGGAGCTACAGCTGTTTTAGCTATTGCTGATGGAGCTGGGGATGATATAACTATCACTAATGGAGGCATACTTAAAACATTTGGTTTAGGCTCGGCATATAATGTAGAATTTACCTACGCAGCTTCCGCAAATATTCATACAAATACTGGGGGTAAAATAACTATTGGTAATGGAGCTGCTCTAGGAGGTTCTGGGTACGAGGGTTTTGCTACAAATGCTAATAATATATGGGATGATGGAGCTATTTGCGAATGGAATTCAACTGGTACATTTGCTGCAAGTAATGTAAATTGGTTTCTGGCAGCTGCTACAACAAAACCAATATTGCGTGTATCAGCAATAATGTTAGGTTCTCCAGGTGGAGGAAGTCCTACGGTAATTAATGGGATTTTAGAAGTAAATGCATCATTTGGCTTTGCAAGTGGCGGAACAAAAACATTTAGAGATGGTATTATAGGTACTGCAACTTTGACGTTACCAAATTCAATTGGTACTGCAACAATTTCTAATGCTGGGGCTATACTAGGGGGTAATGGGCTAAGACTTGTGTTGAATAAAAGATTGAATATATCATCAGGAATAACAGTAACATCTGGTAGTACAGTTTACATTGATAATTCAAGTGCTAGTGATATAGCAAATAATGGGACAGGTACTTTTTTTGTTGATAATTCTGCAATATTCGATATAGGGTCAGATGCTCAAATAACAAATGCACTAGGGGCTGTTGTTTCTGTTTTAGGCACATTTAGAACTTCTAACATAAATGGTGTGGGAGGCGCAGGCTCATCTGTACCATCGGCATCTGCAACTAAATTTGTAATACAATCTGGGAGCACAATCGAATATAATGCTACCGTAAATCAGGCGATAACAGGAACTGGAGTATTAGGTCAAACGTATTTCAATATTACATTTTCTGGAACGGGAGGAACAAAAACGCCTACTAATGCCATTGACATAAGCACAGTAGGGGCAGTAAAAATTACTGGAGGTTGCAATGTTGATGCAAGCACAAATAATATTGGGCCATCTTCAACGCCCAATACCACAGCATTTTCAATGGATGGAACAGGAGTTTTTATTTTAGGAACTACAGGTAGTGGAAGGGCTCTGCCTTGGATGGAAGGGGTATATAACTTGACATCAGGTGTAATAAGATATGCCAGCGCAAGTGCACAATCAATACGAAGTAAGGTATATCAAAATATCGAAATTACTGGCTTAAATGTTGGTAATTCTAGTGGAAACATTACACTGAATGCTTTAGGAACTTTTACTGTTAAACCTAATGGCGTTTTTACAATTAATGACAACACTATAGCTGGTCCTTCTGGTACTCAAACTGTAACAGTTGAGGGCAGTGGTACTTTTAGAACTGGTAACAATAAAGGATTTAACGGATACACTATTAGCTATTTTCCTACCCTAAGTTCTTCTATAAACGTAGATGTTGAGAATATAACTTTGCAGACAAATAGTACTGTAGAATATTCAAGATCTAACCCGCCATTGACGAACGGGGATCAACTAATTACCAATGCAAACAGCCTTCAATATCAAAATTTAATCCTTAGCGGCACTGGCACAAAAACCGCACCTGCTACAGACCTTACTATTTTAGGCAATTTTAGTACAACAGGCTCTCCCACATTTGATGCGCTTACCAACTCAAGCAGGGTAGTATTTGCAGGTACTGGTGGTCAAGCTTTTACTTCTACGGCATTTACCGACTTGATTTTTTACAATGTAAGCAAAACAAGTACAGGTTCACTAACAGTAAATAGTAATTTTGGTGTTTTAAACGAACTTAATTTAAGTACTACTGCTGGTTTACTATTAAATACTGGCGATATTATTATGCGTTCATCTGCAACGAGAACTGCTTATATTACCAACTTAGGAGTAACAGGTGCAGGCGTTACCGCTACTAATATTACCTACGGCATTACCACTGGTCGTTTTGTAATTGAGCGCTTTTTACAAGCTATAAAATCTTGGCGCCTCTTAGCAACTCCTGTAGAGATAGCCTCTTCGCCTTCTATTAACGCTTCTTGGAGAGAAGGTGAAGCACTTGGTACATACACAGCTAATGGCTATGGCACACGTATAACAGGACCTGTAGGTATGGATCAAATTACTCAGCGTTATTCAATGAAAAGCTTCAACGGAGTTTCAAATGCTTATAATGAAATAAACACCTCAGCAAAACTTGCTTTGCCTATTGCAAACGAAGAAGGCTATTATATATTTGTAAGAGGTGATAGGGGCATAGATACTGCGGCGGCTATACCAGCTGGGGTTACTAACTTACGCATAAAAGGCAAATTAAGAACAGGCGACCAAACATTTACAGCACCTCCTGCTACAGGACCAACTGATGGATTTAAATCTGTGGGTAATCCTTTTGCATCTCAAATAAGCTTTAAAACTGCAACCAAATCTGTGGGGCTAGAAAAATCTTTTACTATTTGGAATCCAACTGCTGGGTTTTATGGTGTTGGTAGGTATATACAATATGTAGAAAATGTGAGTGGCGACTACGTAAATGCTGGAAATACACTTAACACAATAGAAAGTGGACAAGCTTTTTTCATACAATCGGCAGTTGGTTCAACTGGTAACATAATAATAAAAGAGTCTGATAAATTAACTGGAAGTAATTTGGTTAGTAGAACTGGTAATCAAAACCGTAATGGTGTAACTAACCCTACTTTAGAAATTAATTTGCATGCAAGGAATAATAATATTACAGAAACGTTGTTAGACAATGTTGTACTGAATTTTGATGCTAATTATAGCAATGGTTTTGATAATAATGATGTTAGAAAAATAATGAACGCTACTGATAATTTGTCAATTAAAAATGGTTCTTTTAATTTGATATTAGAGCGTAAAAATATTATTTCTGCCACCGATACAATCTTCCTGAACCTCGCTAGCACTCGTATTGCTCCTTATCGTTTCGAAATAGACCCATCGATACTTAGCAATACTAGTTTAAATGCTTTCTTAAAAGATAAATATTTGCAAACAGAAACGACAGTAAGCTTAACCGCTGTTACCAATATAAATTTTGATATAACTTCTGATGCAGCTAGCAAAGCAGCAGATAGGTTTATGATTGTATTTAAACAAGCAGCTATTGTAAACTTTACAACTATAGCAGCTACTCGTAATGCAGATAAAACCATTACAGTAAACTGGGGCGTACAAAACGAAAGGAATGTAAATACATACAGCATAGAGCATAGCAATGATGGTATAAATTTTGATGCGCTTACTACACAAACGGCCTTGGCCAATGGTAACAATAATACCTACAGCAAGCTAGATGCAAATGCTACTAGTGCCAGTAACTGGTATAGAATAAAAGCCAACATTGCTAATGGCCTAGCCAAATACTCTGGTATAGCTATGGTGGGTGCATTGCCAGTAAACAATACAATAGCAATACCATCTATTACTGTAAATCCTAACCCTGTGCAAGATAAAATGGTGCAGGTAAATTTTACCAATAAAGCTGGTACATATCAAGTAACCTTGGTAACTAGTGAGGGTAGGGTAGTCTATAAAAATAACATCATTATTACAAGTGCTAATGTGATAAAAACTTTAGCACTTGGTAAAGGTATTGCAGCTGGGCAATACCAATTAACAATAACGGCTGCCAATGGTGAAAAAGAGTTTATAAACGTAGCTGTACTTTGATGGTTACAATGATTTAGATTTTTTTAGGTTTCTGGACTTTGTTATCATTAGAAAATAAGGACTGTAGCTATTTGATGCAAAAAGAATAATTTTATAAAGAGATTTTTTGAAGAAGAAAAAGCCCTGGATGGTTTTATATCTTAGTAATACGGATAGTTTATTTATTTAATAAAATATTCCAATTTTTGCAAACTAAACTGTGCCGCTGTGGCAGAATTTATAGCCACTAATCACAAAAACACAGAGACAAATACATTTTATAAAAACTAGTGTTCTGTTTAAAATAACAAAAAATTTGCTCACTTTTCCGAAAACGTTTTCGATATACTTTGGTTATATGGTTTTATAGTAGTATTTTACTTTAAATTTAAAGTTATTTATGAAAAAATTTTTACTATTACTCTGTATAACCTATCTTTCTTTTAGTGCTTTTTCGCAAAGACTACTATCGTGGACACCCGAGTTTGCCAACGATAATAGTAGTATGACGATTACTATAGACTGTACAAAAGGAAGCCAAGGCTTGCTCAACTATGCCAACACATCAGATGTCTATGTGCATTTGGGTGTAAATACAAACTTAAGTACTGGGCCAGGTAACTGGCGGTATGTAAAATTCCCTAATTTTAATGCTCCCAATGCAGCAGCACAAGCTACATTTTTGGGTAGCAATAAATATTCTTACACGATTACTGATATCCGTACTTTTTTTGGTGTGCCCGCTGGCGAAACAATCAATAAAGTAAATGTTATTTTTAGAAATGGTGCAGGTACATTGAAAAATGTAAACTCCGATGGTAGTGATATGTACATCCCTATTTATGCTGCTGGGCAATTTGCTGTAAGGCTTAACCTGCCTCCGTTTGAACCACGTTTTGTACCATATCCTGTACCATTAAATGTTTCCATTGGTACTGCTGTAACAGTAACTGGTGTCGCATCAAACAATGCTGCGCTTACCATAAAATTAAATGGAAATACAGTTACTACAGGTACTGCTGTAAATACATTAACTGCAAGTCCAAATATTACTACTTCTTGCGAGCAAAAATTTATGTTTGAAGGTAATGATGGTACTGGTCTTAAAAAAGATTCTTTCAGTTTTTTTATACCTCCAACTACTACAATTGCGGCGTTGCCTTCTGGTGCTGTAGAGGGTATTAATTATTTACCTGGCAATACCTCTGCTACGCTTGTATTATATGCACCCAATAAAACTTCGGTAAACGTAATTGGAGATTTTAATGGTTGGGTATCTACCTGTGCAGGGCAAATGAACAAAACACCTGATGGTAATTATTACTGGACTACCATTACTGGGCTTACCCCTGGTACAGAATATGCATTTCAATATTTGGTTGATAACACTATAAGAGTAGCCGACCCTTACACACAAAAAATATTAGATCCTAATAACGATCAGTTTATTTCTGCTGTTACTTACCCTAATTTAAAACCGTACCCTGCGGGGTTAACAACTGGGCTAGTAGGAATATTACAAACAGCCGAACCAGCTTTTAACTGGACCACCACCAATTATACAAGGCCAGATAAACGAAATCTTATAACCTATGAATTATTGATTAGAGATTTTACCGCCGAGCATAGTTATCAATCGTTAATAGATTCTATAAATTACTTAAAAGGTATTGGTATAAATGCTATTGAATTAATGCCCGTAAATGAATTTGATAACAACGAAAGTTGGGGTTATAATCCTTCGTTTTATTTTGCACCCGACAAATATTATGGTACAAAAAATAAGCTAAAAGAATTTATTGACCTTTGCCATGCTAATGGTATAGCAGTTATATTAGATGTGGTGTACAACCATTGTACTGGTGATGCACCTCAAGCTGCATTGTACTGGAACAGTGCTACCAACCAGCCTTTGCCTAGTAATCCATGGCTAAATGTAACGGCTACGCATCCATATAGTGTGTTCAACGATTTTAACCATAATTCAACTGCTACAAAATATTTATTTCAACGGAATTTAAATTTTTGGTTAGATGAATACAAAGTAGATGGGTTTAGATTTGACTTAGCAAAAGGTTTTTCTCAAACAATAACCAATACAACTACGGTAGAAAACTATGACCCTGCTAGGGTAGCTAACTTGAAATATTATTATGATAATGCTGTACCCACGCACCCAGGTACTTATATGATTTTAGAATTTTTAGGATCTACACCAAGCCAAGAAGAGCAGGAATATGCTGCACACGGTTTTATGATGTGGGGTAATATGAATAGCCAGTACAATCAATGTACAATGGGTTATACTAGTAATTCTAATATCTCAAATATTTCTTACAACTCATCTGGTAGAAATTTTAATAATCCTGCTTTAATGGGTTATATGGAAAGCCATGATGAGGAGCGTACAATGTTTAAGAATTTACAAAATGGGAATTCTAATGGTGGGTACAATGTAACCAATTTACCTACTGCACTTGCAAGAGAAGAAGCAGCCGCAGCAGTTTTCTTTACTGTGCCAGGGCCAAAAATGATTTGGCAATTTGAAGAAAGAGGATATGACGTTTCTTTATTTTTTGGTGGAGGTAATACATCTAACAAACCACCAAGGTGGGAGTATATGCTAGACCCCAACCGTAGAAAATTGTATGATACATATAAAAAAATAATAGATCTACGTTTAAATAACACAGCTGTTTTTAATAACACTAATTTTAATTATGAGTTTTTTGATGGCGGTGGACTAGTAAAGTCATTAAGAATAGAAGACCCAAATACAGCAGGTAAAAAAGTACTAGTTATTGCCAATATGGATGTAACTACTCAAACAAGGTCGGTTACGTTTCAAGCCACTGGCAACTGGATAAATTATGTGAGTAATGGAACAGGAACAGGATTAAATGGAGCAACGAATTCAAATATTACATTGGCTAGTACTTCGCAAAGTATTACCCTTGCGCCAGGTGAGTATCATATATATGTAAGTGTACCAAGTTGTACAACGGGTGCACCTACAGGTACAACCACCGTTACGTATTGCCAAAACGGAACAGCCACGGCACTTACGGCAACAGGTACAGGCTTATTGTGGTATACATCCGCCACCGGCGGAACAGGAAGTGCAACTGCCCCTACACCAAGTACTGCTACTGTAGGCAATGTTATTTATTATGTGAGCCAAACTTTAAATAGCTGCGAAGGACCAAGGTTAGCGATAACGGTTTCGGTGATTGCTTTACCAGCTGCGCCAACTGTTCTTCCTTCTGTTACATATTGCCAAGGTGCGATTGCAAATCCACTTACAGCTACCGGAGTAAATTTATCTTGGTTAATTGTAGCATCTGGTGTTACAACCAGCACTGCACCTATTCCAGGTACTGCCGTAATTGGAAATTTGCAATATTGGGTTTATCAAACAGTTAATGGTTGTAGAAGTAACCCTACAAGTGATACGGTGTTTATAGCATCTATACCAGCTCAACCAACTGTAACTACACCAATAAATTATTGTCTAAACGCATCGGCATCTCCACTTACCGCAACAGGTTCAAATTTATTATGGTATTCTACACCAACTGGTGGCGTAGGTACATCAACTGCACCAACTCCAACTACTAGTAATATTGGGAGCTCAACATACTATGTAAGTCAAAAAAATCTCCAACCAATTTATTCAAATGGCTGCGAAGGACCAAGGGCAGCAATTGTTGTAAATGTAAATGCAATACCTTCTGCTCCCGGAGTTGTTACTCCCATAACCTATTGTCAAAATGCAACAGCCACAGCACTTACAGCTACAGGTACAAATTTAAAATGGTATACAACAGCAACAGGCGGTACAGGTAGTATAACTGCTCCTACTCCTAACACAACAACTGTTGGTAGCATAATTTATTATGTGAGCCAAACCGTAATTGGTTGTGAAAGCCCACGAGCAGCAATAACGGTAAATATTACCGCTACTACTCCTGCGCCTACAGTTACAACTCCAGTAACCTATTGCCAAGGCATAACAGCAGTGCCACTCACCGCAACAGGTACAAATTTATTATGGTATACAGTAGCATCTGGTGGCGTAGGTAGTGCAACAGCTCCTACACCAGGTACAACTAATGTAGGTAGTGTATTATATTATGTAAGCCAAACACAATCTTGTGGAGAAAGCCCACGAGCAACAATAACTGTTACCGTAAATGCAATACCAACAGCACCAATCGTAACAACACCTGTAGCGTATTGCCAAGGAGCAACTGCAACCGCATTGGTAGCAACGGGAACAAATTTATTATGGTATAGTACTCCAACTGGCGGAGTAGGTTCAGCATCTACCCCTACACCGAGTACAACAGCAATAGGTAGTATTACATATTATGTGAGCCAAACAGCAAATGGATGTGAAAGCCCTAGGGCTGCAATAGTAGTTACCATAAATGCTATACCTGCGGCACCTGTGGTTGTTACACCAGTTACTTATTGCCAAAATGCAACAGCAGTAGCATTAACTGCATCAGGTACAAATTTATTGTGGTACACAACAGCTACTGGAGGAACGGGCAATGCAACCGCACCTACACCTCTTACAACAACAATAGGTAGTATAATTTATTATGTAAGTCAATCAGCTAATAACTGCGAAAGCCCAAGAGCTGCAATAACAGTGACGGTAACAGCAACAACTGCTGCACCTACTGTTACTACACCTGTTACTTATTGCCAAGGCGCAACAGCAATACCACTTACAGCTACGGGTACAAATTTATTGTGGTACTTAACAAGTACGGGCGGAACAGGAACTTCAATAGCTCCCACACCAAGTACAGCTAATGTAGGTAGTGTAATTTATTATGTTAGCCAAACACAATCTTGTGGAGAAAGTCCACGAGCAGCAATAACGGTTACTGTAAATGCAATACCAGCAGCACCAGCTGTAACGACACCTATAGCGTATTGCCAAGGAGCAACTGCAACAGCACTTATAGCTACAGGTACAAATTTATTATGGTACTCAACACCTGCTGGCGGCGGAGGTACAACATCAACCCCTACACCTAGTACAACAACTGTGAGTACAGTAACATACTACGTGAGCCAAACAATAAATGGATGTGAAAGCCCAAGGGCTGCAATAATTGTAACCGTAAATGCAATACCAGCTGCACCAGTTGTAACAACGCCTGTAACTTATTGCCAAAATACAGCATCAATACCACTTACAGCTGTAGGTTCAAATTTAAAATGGTACTTAGTAGCTACGGGCGGAACATCATCTGCAACAGCACCTACACCTAGTACAACCACTGTAGGAAGTATAATTTATTATGTGAGCCAAACAACCAATAACTGCGAAAGCCCACGAGCAGCAATAACAGTTACTATTGTGGCAGCTACTCCTGCACCTACAGTAACTACGCCTGTTATTTATTGCCAAAATGCAACGGCTGTTCCGCTTACGGCAGTTGGTACAAGTTTATTGTGGTATGCAAATGCATCTGGTGGAGTAGGTAGTGCTACAGCTCCAACACCAAGCACTACTACAGTAGCCAGTACAAACTATTATGTGAGTCAAACTTTATCATGTGGTGAAGGACCAAGGGCATTAATAATTGTAACAGTAAATGCTATTCCAGCAGCTCCTTCTGTTACTAGTCCAGTAGCATATTGCCAAAATGCAACAGCATTGGCACTTTCAGCTACAGGTGCAAATTTATTGTGGTACTCAACAATTACTGGCGGTACAGGTATTGCAACAGCACCTACACCAAGCACCAGCACAGCAGGTAGTGCAACTTATTATGTGAGCCAAACAGTAAATGGATGTGAAAGTCCACGTGCAAGCATAGTAGTAAATGTAACAGCTACGCCAGCTGCACCTGCTGCAACTACTACCGTAAATTATTGCCAGAATATAGCAGCTGTTGCACTTACCGCAACAGGTACAAATTTATTATGGTACACAGTAGCAACGGGTGGTGCAGGTAGTATAACTGCACCTACACCATCTACAACCACTGCGGGTACTACTACATATTATGTAAGTCAAACTATCAATACCTGTGAAGGACCAAGAACAGCTATTAACGTAATAGTAACGGCAGCTACGCCAGCACCAACAGTAACCACGCCAGTAGTGTATTGCCAAGGCTCAACAGCGGCGGCACTTACCGCAACTGGCACTAGTTTACTATGGTATACTGTTGCAACAGGTGGTATAGGAAGCACAACTGCACCTACACCATCTACCACAGCAACAGGTAATACAAATTATTATGTGAGCCAAACTTTATCTTGTGGCGAAGGCCCAAGAGCTTTGATAACAGTAACTGTAAACGCCACACCTGCCGCACCTACGGCAACTACGCCAGTTGTATACTGCCAAGGCTCAACAGCGGTAGTACTTACAGCAACAGGCACAAATTTATTGTGGTATGCAACTGCTACGGGAGGCACAGGTACAGCTACAGCGCCTACACCAATTACAACAACAGTTGGTAGTACTATTTACTATGTAAGCCAAACGGTGAATGGATGCCAAAGTGCAAGAGTAGCAATAACTGTAACGGTAAATATTACGCCAGCAGCTCCTGTTGTTACAGCTGCAATTAATTATTGTCAAAATGCAACAGCAACAGCACTTGCTGCAACTGGTACAAATTTATTGTGGTATGCTGCTGCTACTGGAGGCACAGGTAGTGCAACAGCACCTACGCCAAGTACTGCTACTCCTGGCGCTACATCATATTACGTGAGTCAAACTGCTGGTACATGCGAAGGGCCAAGGGCAACAATCACTGTAACGGTAACCGCTTTGCCTACCGCTCCAGTTGTTACCACACCAGTAACATATTGTCAAAACTCAACAGCTATAGCACTTGCAGCAACAGGTACAAATTTATTGTGGTACACGGCTGCTACAGGCGGTACGGGTACAGCAACAGCGCCTATACCAAGCACAACTGCTGCTGGCAATACAAATTATTATGTATCTCAAACGGCCTGTGCAGAAGGTCCAAGGGCAAATATTGTTGTAACGGTAACAGCTACACCAAGCGCAGCAACGGCATTAACGGTTACTGGTATTACTTTAAATAGTGCTACATTAAATTGGAATGGTAGTACTGGAAATTATTATTTGGTAGAATATAAATTGTCAAATGCAAGTACTTGGACGATAGCAACAACAGGCTTACAAGCCACTACTTATAATTTGACAGGGCTTACACTTGGTGCAAATTACGATTGGAGAGTTAGTGCCAATTGTGCTGCTACTGGTGTAGGCAATGTATCAGCGATAGCAACATTTGGTACATTATCTAGAAATAATAATATAACCTATTTTGTAGATGGATTTGGAGTGAAATTATCTCCGAACCCAGTTAACGCAGCAGCAATAATAGATTATATTGTACCAGGTACGGGGCAAGTAACCATAAGTATACTTGGACCAAATGGACAATTTATGAAAGCTTTTTATCAAGCACAACAATCTGCTGGACAATATCAATTAAATGTTACTAATAGCTTTAAAAACATTGCAGCTGGTACATATATTTTAAGAATTGCACAAAATGGTAAAAAAATAGATTTACGATTTATTAAGTTTCAATAATAGATTATAGTGTTTCTTTTAAGCCAACTAAGTTTTAATTATGAAAAATTTAGTTGGTTTTTTTATTTTTAATAGTGATTAAAAAAATCTTTTAAATCTGGGAGCAAAATTATTTTTATTAGACTAGTAACTGGACTACAAACATCTAAAAAAATTGATTATCTGTAGTATATATCAGCAAAATCTTTTTTATTGGAATATTTTTTCTCATTATTCTATAATTTTTTAGGAGTTAAAGCATGCTTTCAAAACTATATTTCTATATAATTTATAAATGCGCCAAAGAAATCTGCCATAATTAATTACTTTTGCAGCACTAAAACAATAGATTATGATTGATGTATTTAGCAAGTTGGTAAAAGATGGTGGACCAATTGGGCAGCATATGGACAGGGCACATGGTTATTTTACTTTTCCAAAATTGGAAGGAGAATTAGGACCACGTATGCAATTTAGAGGTAAAGAAGTAATTGTGTGGAGTTTGAATAATTACTTGGGTTTGGTTAATCATCCTGATGTACGCAAGGTAGATGCTGATGCAGCTGCAGCCTATGGAATGGGCAACCCAATGGGGGCTCGTATGATGAGTGGTAATACTGAAAAGCACGAGGAACTTGAAAAAGTAATCAGCAAATTTGTAAGCAGAGAAGATACGATGTTGTTGAATTTTGGATACCAAGGTATAATGAGCTGTATAGATGCATTGGTAAACAGAAGAGATGTAATTGTGTACGATGCCGAATCGCATGCTTGCATAGTAGATGGTATTCGATTGCACATGGGGCAAACCTATGCTTTTAAGCACAACAATATAGAAGATTGCGAAAAGCAATTGGTACGTGCAAAAGCAATGGCCGAAAAGAATGGTGGTGGAATATTATTGATTACCGAAGGTGTATTTGGTATGGATGGTGAGCAAGGGATTTTAAAAGAAATAGTAGCATTAAAAGCAGAATATGGTTTCCGTATTTTGATAGATGATGCACATGGTTTTGGATATATGGGGCCTACTGGTGCAGGCGCAGATGAAGCTCAGGGTGTACAAGATCAAATAGACTTATACTTTAGCACATTTGTAAAAAGTATGGGAAGTATTGGTGCATTTATAAGCGGATCGAAAGCGGTACTAAAATATTTGCGCTACAACACAAGGTCGCAAATTTTTGCAAAAAGCCTACCATTACTAATTGTAGAGGGAATGCTAACTAGAATGAAGATGGTAATAAATATGCCAGAGCTCAGGGATAAATTGTGGGCAAATGTAGAACGCTTACAAACTGGCTTAAAAGAAAGGGGATTTGATATTGGAGATACAAATAGCCCTGTAACGCCTATTTATATGAAGGGCGATGTGCCAGAAGCTACGCAGATGGTAATGGATTTAAGAGAGAATTATCATATTTTTTGTAGCATCGTTGTTTATCCAGTAATACCTAAAGGAGATATTATTTATAGACTAATACCTACAGCATCTCATTCTTTTGATGAAGTTGATGAAACCCTAAAGGCATTTGAAGAAACAAAGAAAAAATTAGATGCAGGTTTTTACAAAGCTGTTGATATACCAGATATGGCAGAAGTTATTTAAATTGATAAAAAAGGTTTCAATGTAAAAAATTGAAACCTTTTTTATTTAAATGCAGGATGAAATTGGTGTAAAGTTGTTCTTAAAAATTCTCTATCTAAATGTGTGTATATTTCAGTGGTAGTAATGCTTTCGTGCCCTAACATTTCTTGTACTGCACGTAAATCTGCGCCACCCTCTACCAAATGTGTTGCAAATGAATGGCGAAATGTATGCGGCGATATGATTTTGGTGATGCCTGCTTTCCGTGCCAGTTCTTTTATTATTAAAAAAATCATGATTCTACTAAGCCTTGCTCCACGGCGGTTTAAAAAAAGATAATCTTCCTCTCCACTTTTTATGCTAATATGATTGCGAATATTATTTTTATAAATTCCAATATACTTTATAGCATCACTCCCAATTGGTATCAATCTTTCTTTATCTCCTTTGCCTGTTACCCTTATGTAGCCAACATCTAAATGCAAATGACTTATTTTTAAATTTACCAATTCACTCACCCTTAAACCACAGCTATAGAGACTTTCAATAATAGCTTTATTCCTTTCTCCTTCTGGTTTGCTAAGGTCTATTGCCGCTATTATTTGTTCTATTTCTTCAAACGATAATGTGTCTGGTAATTTTCGTTGACTTTTTGGAGCTTCCAATAAAGCGGCAGGATCTGTGGTAATAATTTCTTCTATCAAGCAATATTTAAAAAAACTGCGCAAACCCGATATCATTCTAGCTTGCGATGCATTTGTCATGCCCAGTTCGTTTATCCATTTTGTAAATTTTTCTAGGTCTTTTAAAACAATAGCATCAGGATTTTTGAGGTCTTCGGTAATTTGTAAAAAATCTGTGAGGCGCTGCACATCATGTAAATAGGCTTCTACAGAGTTTTCTGATAAAGATTTCTCTAACCGCAACCAAGCTTTATATCCTTTTTTATATGCGTCCCACATAATATTTTACAATAGATTTTACCAACTGTGATTGTACAATATAATTAAACATTATTTTCGCAACGAAAATATTTTCATTTCTTTAATAAAAACTATGCTGCCGGTAAATTTTAGATCATTTAAAAAAAACTTAACTACCCATAGAAAATCCTTTAGAAGATTTTTAAATAAAATGGAAAAAGCTCCGGTAGCAGGAATAGATAAACTTACAGTTGTTATAGATGAAGAAGTTTGGAAAGAGGTGGATTGTCTTAGCTGTGCAAACTGTTGTAAGAAAATGACGCCAACTTTTACAGTTAAGGATTTGAAAAGAGTATCTGCTCATTTTGGCCAAACTGTAGAAGAGTTTAAAACAAAGTGGCTGAAAAAAGAACGCAATGGCGACTGGGTAAATACCACACAACCTTGCCAGTTTTTAAATTTGAAAGATAATAAATGCAGCATCTATTCTGTAAGACCAGATGATTGTGCAGGATTTCCACATTTAAAAAAGAAAAAATTTGTAGAGTACGCCCATGTACACAAGCAAAATATAGATTATTGCCCAGCTACTTTTATGATGGTGCAAAAAATGATAGGTAGGGTAGAGGAGTTGAAGATAGTATAGTTGTTTGTTGTTTGTTGTGTTTGTTGTGTTTGTTGTTTGTTGTTTGTTGTTTGTTGTTTGTTGTATTTGCGCAAGTTCTATTATTAATTTCAAATTATTTAAGACTAATCTCAATACTAAGTACTCAATACTCAATACTCAATACTAAGTACTCAATACTAAGTACTCAATACTGATAAACATCTTCTATTAAAAAATATTCTACAGGCTTATCTTTAAGCATCGTAATAGAAAGTACATCAAATTGTATACGCTGCCACTGTGGATTTTGAAACAAAAACTCTTCAGAAGCATTTATCAAATTCTTTATTTTCTTCTCACTAATTTTATCTTCGGGATGGCCATAGAGCAGAGTGGTAGTTGCCTTCACTTCTATAAAATGAAGCATGTTGTTTTTAGACGCAATAATATCAACTTCTAGATTTTTATGCCGCCAATTTTTGTGCATTATGAAATACCCTTTTTCTTCAAACCAAATAAGCGCAAGGCTTTCACCCGTTTTTCCTGTATCGTTGTGCCTCGCCATTTTAATTGTATTTTTTAAAGTTTTTCATACTCCTCATCTATTGCCAAGTGTTTCCCATCTGCGGCTGTAGTAGCTAGTTCGTCACATCTATTGTTATAAGGGTTATCTGCATGGCCTTTTACCCACACACAGTTTATGGTAAAATGTTTTGCCAATGCATGGTATATTTTCCAAAGGTCACTATTTTTTTTACCACCTTTAAAATTTGTTTTCATCCAAGTTTCCAACCAACCTTTGGTTATAGAATCTACTACATATTTACTATCGCTATAAATAGTAACAGGTATTTCTCTTTTGGTAATGGCTTCTAGCCCTGCAATAATAGCCCACAATTCCATTCTATTATTGGTGGTATGCCTAAATCCTTTTGAAATTTCTTTTTTATGATTGCCAAAAATAAGCAATGCTCCATAGCCTCCTGGGCCTGGGTTTCCACGGGCAGCGCCGTCTGTGTATAAGGTTATTTTGCTCAATATTTAATTGTTGTATTTCATTATATTTTTTATCAAATTATTTCTTGCAAACTGCAAATTGCCATCTGTCAACTGTTCCTACACCTGAAAAACCCCCACCTTAAATTCCTCCATCTTTGGATTATGATTTGCTGCAGCAATCCCTTCACTTATCACACGCCTAGTTTCAGCAGGGTCAATAATAGCATCCACCCAAAGGCGGGCAGCGGCGTATTGTGCTTTGGTTTGTGAGACATATTTATCGGTAATTTTTGCTAAAATATTTTTTTCCTCTTCAGCAGTTACTTCCTGTCCTTTGGCTTTCATGCCAGCAACTTGTATTTGTAGCATTGTTTTAGCAGCTTGCTCGCCACCCATTACGGCTATTTTTGCACCAGGCCAAGCATATATAAAGCGTGGGTCGTAAGCTTTGCCACACATGGCGTAGTTGCCCGCCCCATAAGAGTTTCCTGTAATGATGGTTATTTTCGGCACTACAGAATTGGCAACAGCATTTACCAGTTTTGCACCATCTTTTATAATACCACTATGCTCACTTCTACTGCCTACCATAAAGCCAGTTACATCTTGTAAAAATACCAATGGTATTTTTTTCTGATTGCAATTCATTATAAAACGAGCAGCTTTATCTGCACTATCATTATAGATAACACCACCTAGTTGCATTTCGCCTTTTTTTGTTTTTATTATTAAGCGCTGGTTGGCTACAATGCCCACTGCCCAGCCATCTACACGTGCATAGCCGCACACAATTGTTTTACCATAGTCTTGTTTAAATTCATCAAAACTATTTGCATCTACAATGGTATTTATTACTTCTAGCACATTGTAAGGTTTACTATTATCAGCAGATAAAATACCATAAATTTCATCCGCTTTTTTTGCAGGTAGGAGAGGAGCTATTCTATCAAAACCTGCTTCTGTCTTTTTGCCTAGTTTACCAATGATGCTTTTTACTCTGTCCAAACATTCTTCTTCGGTTTTAAATTTATAATCTGCCACACCACTTATTTCATTGTGCATGGCTGCACCGCCAAGGTTCTCCGCATCGGTATCTTCGCCTACTGCTGCTTTTACTAAATACGGCCCAGCTAAAAATATAGAACCTGCTCCTTCTACCATCAAGGTTTCATCGCTCATAATGGGTAAGTATGCGCCACCTGCTACACATGCGCCTGTAACGGCAGCAATTTGTGTAATGCCCATAGCACTCATCTTGGCATTGTTTCTAAATATTCTACCAAAATGTTCTTTATCGGGGAAAATTTCATCTTGCATGGGTAAAAAAACACCAGCACTATCTACAATATAAATTACTGGTAAATGATTTTCCATTGCAATTTCTTGCATCCTCAAATTTTTCTTACCAGTTATGGGAAACCATGCGCCAGCTTTTACGGTTTGGTCGTTTGCAATAATGACACATTGCCTGCCGCTCACATAGCCAATGCCACTAACTGTACCACCTGCGGGGCAACCTCCATGTTCTTCATACATTCCAAAACCTGCAAATGCGCCAATTTCTATAAAGGGTTTATCTGCATCGCATAGGTACGCAATGCGCTCACGGGCTACGAGTTTATTTTTTTCTTTTTGTTTGGCTTGGCTTTTTAAGCCACCGCCTTCGTATATTTTTTCTAGTTGTTGTTTTACAGCACTCCAAGCTAGTTTTTGTTCGTCTTCGTTTTTGTTGAATTGAATATCCATTGGTTGTTTTTATGGAGGGCAATTTAGGTAATAGTACTTAGTATTGAGTATTTAGTATGGAGATTTTACCCTTATAAATTAAGAAGCAAGTTTTGAATTTGAAAATTGACAACTCATTAATTGAATTTTCGTGAATAATTTGTAAATTTAATTTCATGAACAATACGCTTTTATATAATAAACTTTCCACACTACCTGAAAACTTAAATTCTGAAGTATCAAATTTTATAGATAGTTTGGTAGCAAAAGATAAAAAAACTTCCGAAAAGAAGAAGCCAATATTAGGTAGTGGCAAAGGTATTTTTGTTATGCACGATGACTTTGATGAGCCTTTGGAAGATTTCAAAGCATTTTAATTATCAACTTCTTTCAAATTACTCATTTCTTTCACATTGTCGTAAACGTAAGAAGCTTTTCAATTGATTTTTAATATTCCAGTAAACAGGCTAAAGCTCAAAACCAATCCCATTGTGGCTAAAGCCACTTTAGTTTATATTTTTTGCCCCCGTGCTAAAGCACGGGGCAATGCATAAACCGTTAACTTAATAACATTGATTTCTGTTAGTTTTTTCTTTCTAAAATTTTCCCACTCGTTTCTTATCTTCGCTGCAATCCAAGTTGCACAATTAAAGCTGAATAAAGATATACTGTACAAGAGTGCGACGCCAATGAAGCTCAACATAGCTGCTTCTTTGTTTGGACAAAAAGAAAAAGATACAAAAAAATAAAACAAGTTTGATTATTGAGGCCAAGTCTTAATACTAAGTACTCAATACTAAATACTAAAAAAACATGAGCAAAGAACTTACAAAAAGAGCCGATAACTATTCGGAGTGGTACAATGAATTGGTGGTAAAAAGCCAGTTGGCCGATCACTCAGCGGTGCGTGGATGCATGGTGATAAAGCCTTACGGATATGCGTTGTGGGAAAACATGCGTGACCAATTGGACAAAATGTTTAAAGACACTGGGCATGTGAATGCGTACTTTCCATTGTTTGTACCAAAGAGTTTATTTGAGGCAGAAGAAACCAACGCCGAGGGCTTTGCGAAGGAGTGCGCAGTGGTAACACATTATCGCCTAAAAGCAGACCCTAACAACAAAGGAAAACTCATAGTTGACCCCGAGGCAAAGCTCGAAGAAGAGCTAGTGGTGCGCCCTACAAGCGAAGCCATTATTTGGAATACCTACAAAGGTTGGATACAATCGTACAGAGATTTGCCATTGCTCATAAACCAATGGGCCAATGTGGTGCGTTGGGAAATGAGGACTCGTTTATTTTTGCGCACAGCAGAATTTTTGTGGCAAGAAGGTCATACCGCACATGCTACAAAAGAAGAAGCAGTAGAGGAAACCGTAAAAATGGTAAATGTGTATGCAGATTTTGTGGAGCAATACATGGCGGTGCCAGTAATAAAAGGTGTAAAAACAGCCAGTGAGCGTTTTGCAGGTGCAGAAGATACCTATTGCATAGAAGCGCTGATGCAGGATGGTAAAGCCTTACAAGCGGGCACTTCACATTTTCTAGGGCAAAATTTTGCAAAAGCATTTGATGTAAAATTTAGCGATAAAAACAATTCGCTGGAATATGTGTGGGCTACGAGCTGGGGTGTGAGCACACGATTAATTGGTGCATTGATAATGGCACATAGCGACGACCAAGGATTGGTAATGCCGCCAAGAATTGCGCCGCTACAGGTAGTTATTGTGCCTATTTACAAAGGAGAAGAAAGCAAACCAGTGATAGATGAAAAAGCACATGCAATGATGGCAGAACTGAAAGCAATGGGTGTACGTGTAAAATATGATGATAGCGATAATGCAAGACTAGGTTGGAAATTTGCAGAGTACGAATTGAAAGGTGTACCAGTACGTGTAGCCTTAGGCATGCGTGATTTGGAGAATAATGTGGTGGAAGTAGCTCGCCGTGATACTAAAGAAAAGCAAACAATTTCCCTTGATGGTATTGCAAATTATTTGAAAAATTTGTTGGATGAGATACAACAAAATATTTATAACCGTGCGCTTACTTTTAGAAACGATAATATAACCGAAGCCAATACTTGGGATGAATTTGTACAATTGCTAGATGGAAAGGGTGGATTTGTATCTGCACATTGGGATGGCACAGCAGAAACTGAAGAGAAAATAAAAGAGCTTACAAAAGCTACGATACGTTGCATTCCGTTAGATAATAAACAAGAAAATGGGATTTGTATTTTGAGCGGAAAGCCAAGTGGAGAAAGGGTTTTGTTTGCTAGGGCGTATTAATAATGAATAATTAATATTGTATTTTATTAAGTTTCTCATTTTTATTTAATCACTAAAACCAAAAATTGTTTATGGAACAAAACGAAAATCTTTTAAGCTCAGAATTACAAATAGATTCTTTTTCACAATCTTATTTAGCCGAAACCGCAAAATGGGGAAAGTTTTTGGCCATATTAGGTTTTGTTATGAGTGGCATTATACTAATTATAGCATTATTTGCTAGTGTTATTTTTAGTTCATTTATGAGTGGTATACCAAATGGTAGTGGTGATTTGGCAACAATTGGTACAACTTCTATTACCATAATTTATTTGATTATAGCAGCTGTAAACTTTTTTATGGCATTTTATCTATATAAATTTTCTACTAAAATGAAAGCAGCTCTATACGCCAATGATCAAGAAACATTAAATATGTCTTTTTTGAATTTGAGAAGCATGTTTCGTTTGATTGGTATTTTAACTGCAATATATTTGGGCATTATAGTATTGGCCACAATTTTTGGTATTTTGGGTGCGGCATTTAGGTGATAATAAACTTCAACAACAAAAAGCCGCCATTATAATTATTGCGGCTTTTTTATTCCTTTGTAGCCAAAAAATTATAATCTTCTAATAACTTTTCTAAAAAATCTATTGAGGACAACTTAGATTCTACCTTTAAAACATCTTTTATTTTATACTCTACACGCATGCAAATATCATGATTGTTATTTTTACGTGCTTGCGTAAGTACTGTTTTTATAGTATTGATATCATTGTCTGAAAGGCGCATTACTTCAGGATAAGTTGCTTTATAATTTACACTGTTTACATCTATAAAAATAGTATCGTTTATACTCATAGAAGATTTTGCATCTACCACTACTGTACCAGCTGATAAGTCGCCAAGGCGTTGCTGTTTTGGTGTGACTAATATGGTAATAACAACGGCAATACCCAAAAAAAAGGTTATAAAAATATATGCTATCAATGAGTATGAGGAAGCATAAATATATCCGAAAAGAAATGGCCATTCAAAAAATTTTGTAATCCAACGCAATACAAATTGGCCAAAACTAGGCTCGCCACCTTCAAGACTAATGACACGAATGCGCATTAATTTTTTCCCAATAGTTTGGCCATTTAAAAGTAACTCTGTAATTAAAGAATACAACAGCATTGGTGTAGATATTATTAGAATATCAAAGCCAGTACTTTTTTCTGAAGAAAGGTTTAATTGGTCGTACAATAAATACTTCATTGCAAACAGATAGCTTGCCAGTAAAGCAAAATCTATGATATAAGCCAATAAGCGCTTATGAAAGGGTGCAATCTCAAAATCGAGTGCTACATTAAAAGCGGTATTAATTTGTACAGTGGCCATAGCTATTTGCAATATACATTTGAAAATGTATAATTAGCCAAAAAGGATATTTTTTTATTAATTAAAAAAGAAGGAAATTGTAGCATATAAATAACAGAAACAAAAGCTAGCATATTTTATGAGGGAGGCAATGTTTATTAAGAAGAATGCAGAAAAGTGGAAAGCCTACCAGCAATCTGAAACGGATGACCCAGATGAAGCATCGGAGCGGTTTATAACTTTAATGGACGACTTGGCGTATGCTAAAACATTTTACCCTCGCAGTAAAGCTACTAAATGGGTTAATGGATTAGCAGCAGCCGTATATCAAAATATATATAAGAATAAAAAAGAAAAGTACAGCCGTATTTTTACTTTTTGGAAGTATGAGTTGCCGCTGGTTATAAAAAAGCATCATCCTACTTTTTTGTTTACTACAATAATATTTTCTGTATTTGTATGCATTGGAGTGTTTTCGTCTATACACGACCCAGAATTTGTAAAAGGTATACTGGGTGAAGAATATGTACGTATGACCGAAGATAATATTGCAAAAGGTGACCCATTTGGCGTGTATAAAGATGAGAATAAATTCAACATGTTTGTACGCATCGGGTTTAATAATATTAGAGTGGCTTTTTTAACTTTTAGTGGAGGCTTTCTAATTGGGGTGCCTACTTTTTATTTATTATGGAGCAATGGAATAATGCTTGGTAGCTTTCAGCAAATGTTTTTTGCAAATGGCTTGGGTATAAAATCTATACTTGTAGTTTGGATACATGGTACAATAGAAATTTCTTCCATTATTATTGCAGGGGCGGCAGGATTTATTTTGGCTACCGGTATTCTTTTTCCTAAAACATTTTCTAGAATGGAATCTTTTAAACGGCATGCAAAAGATGCGGCTAAAATTTTGATATGCTTAATTCCTTTTTTTATTACAGCAGCATTTTTGGAGAGCCATGTAACACAACTTATGAGCGATACCTATGATCGTAAACCAGATGGCATGCCCGTTTGGATAAGTATTGCCATTTTAACTGTCTCTGTTTTATTAATCGTTTGGTATTTCATTATTTGGCCTATACTAGTACATAGAAAAGGGTTTTTTATACAAAAAGATGGCATCGTAGCTCGATTGCAGCATAACGATGCTTAAGAAAATAATTTTTATAATAAGTATTTGCATTTGTTTTTTTAGTACAAACGCACAAACGACTACGGTTGAAGAAACTGATAGCAGTAATACTGTACCCTATGATGATGCCAAACTAGACCAAGCTGTAGAAAAAGCTGATGAAAACTCCGTAGGGCTTAGTGATGATGTATTGGGCGATACTTTAGTACATTTTAACGATTTTGAAATGCCCAAAGACAGTATAATAAATTGGAAAGCTCAAAAGAAATACGCTTGGAGTAGAAATATAGACAGCTTATTAAAAGATAAACAAGTAAAAGATCAAAAAAATTTTAACAGCGCAGCAGAAAACACTAGTAATGGACTTTCTATGTTAGATAGATTTTTTAGTTCTCCTTTTTTAAAAGTGCTGTTATGGCTTATTGCTTTTAGTTTAGTAGCTTTTGTTTTATATAAATTATTTTTGAGTAAGGGGATATTTCGTTTTGCAACAAAAAAGCAAACCAAAGAAATGCCAGAAGAGGCAGTGGATAATATTAATGAGAGTGATTTTGAAAAGCTATTTCAAAAAGCCTACGCTGCGGGAGATTTACGTATGGGTATGCGGTATTTATTTTTGAGGGTATTACAAAAATTAAATGAAAAAGATTTAATTTATTTTACTGTAGACAAAACAAATGGTAATTATCTGAAAGAGCTGCCCGTTGCCAAAAGAAATGATTTTGCCTCGCTGGCTTTATACTACGAATATATTTGGTACGGAAATGTGATAGTAGAAAAAGAAACTTTTAGTACCATAGAAATTAAGGTAAACGAATTTATAAATAAACTGTAAGTATTGGGCAAAAAGTATAGTCATATTGTTTTAATATTATTGATTTTATTTGCGCAGGCATGTAGCAAAAAAAAATCTGTATTATCAGATTTAAGAGAAAGCTACTCCTATTCGGATACAAGACCATTTGGCACTTCAGTAGCGTATGATATTGTTAAGCATGCGTACCCATCAAACAATGTAATGCTATCTAAAAAAGAGATAGGTGATAATTATAATTGGACTAGTGATACAGCATCTCTATATTTTAATATTAGTCGCAATTTTTTTGCCAACGATAGAGATGCCGAAGCACTTTTAGAATTTGTATATAAAGGCAATACGGCTTTTATAGCCTCGTCTAATATAGATTCTGCTTTGCTTAATAAATTATATTGTAAGCTAGCAATGCCTAATGATTACTTTATGCAAGCATATGATAGCACTAGCACAAAGTATGTAGATGCTGTAAACCAATACGAAGAAAATTATTCCTATTTTTATTATCCTTTTGTAAATTATTTTACGGAGGTAAATGGAAGTTATGCACGCATAGTTGGGTACAATGGAGGTGGCAATATTAATATGTTTGTTTTTATGTGGGGCAAGGGTAGGTTTTATTTTCACTGCGAACCGAGGGCTTTTAGTAATTATTTTTTACTTACAAAAAATAATTATTTGTATATGCAGCAGCTTATACAAATGCTACCCGATACTGCACAAAATCTGTATTGGGACACCTACTATGGCAGAAAAAATTATTCGTCAAATGCAGAAAGTAGTGGCTCTACATGGAGTGTTTTATTTAAATATCCGCCGCTTAAATATGCATTTTTAATTTGTTTGGCTTTGCTATTGTTTTTTATATTTTTTAATAGTAAACGTAAACAAAGAATAGTGCCAATAATAAAGCCAACAGAAAATACTAGTATAGCTTTTGCAGAAGCAATAGCTGGTTTATACCTTAGTAAGAAAGATAATAAAGTAGTAGCTGAAAAAATGATAACCTATTTTAACGAACATGTACGAACTAAATATTTTTTAAATATGCATATAAACGATAGTAGCTATGCAGATATACTTAGCCGAAAAAGCGGTGTAGCTATAGATACTACAAAACAACTAACAGATGCAATTGTGAATATAAATGCAAGTGAAAAAGTGAGCGATGAAAAACTGCTTTTACTAAATGGATTGATTGAGAAGTTCTTTAAGTGAGTTGGTTGAAGGTTGTTGAAGGTTGTTTGAAGGGTTGAATCGTTGATTGGTTGAATCGTTGATTCTGTAGAATTTAAAATGCAAAGCATTTTCTTTTCCCCGACTTATTTTCCAAAAAACGCCTTACCGTCTTCTCGGCAAAAAGAGCGAAACAAAACTTTGCGCACTTAGCCTTCTTTGCTTCTTTGCGTGAAACAAAAAAATAAATTAACGGTAAAATAAAATATAATGGAAGATAACATACAACAAGAAAACGTACCACAAGAAAATGCACCACAAGAAGCTGTAGCGCAACAAAACTTTTTTCAAGAAAGCTCTCCAGTAACAGAGCTAAACCAAAAGCTGCAAACCATACGAGCAGAAATAGCAAAAGTAATAGTAGGGCAGGAGCAAGTAGTAGACCTACTGTTGATAGGGCTTTTTTGCGATGGACATTTATTACTAGAAGGTGTGCCAGGCGTAGCCAAAACGTTAGCATCAAAACTACTAGCAAAAATTATAGATGTACATTTTTCTCGCCTACAATTTACACCAGATCTTATGCCTGGCGATGTATTAGGTACATCAGTATTTAATCCAAAAGAAGGAACGTTTTATTTTAAAGCAGGGCCTATATTTAGCAATATTGTTTTAATAGATGAAATAAACCGTGCGCCAGCCAAAACACAATCTGCGCTTTTTGAAGTAATGGAAGAGCGCCAAGTAACCGCAGACGGTACCACACATAAAATGCAATATCCTTTTATTGTATTAGCTACTCAAAATCCCATAGAGCAGGAGGGTACATACCGTTTGCCAGAAGCACAGCTAGATCGCTTTTTGTTTAAAATAGAAATAGGCTACCCAACACTAAAAGAAGAAATACAAATACTCTCACAGCAGCAAGGCAAAACGCAAGCGCAATTATTGCAAGATGTAAATAAATTATTATCTGCTACAGAAGTAGCCAAGTATAGAGAGGTAGTTCAAAATATAAATGTAGATGAAAAACTAATAGGCTACATAGCTGCTATAGTGCACGAAACCCGCAACCATGCATCGTTGTACTTAGGTGCATCTACAAGGGCATCGCTAGCATTATTAAAATCGGCCAAGGCTACCGCAGCGCTAAAAGGTAGAGATTTTATAATACCAGAAGATGTGCAAGAAATGGCACCACATGTATTGCGCCATCGCATAATGCTTACACCCGAAAAAGAAATGGAGGGAATAACGCCAGATGAGTTGATAGGGAATATTTTGAAAAGTATTGAAGTGCCGAGGTAGAGCAATGTGCAAATAGGCAAATGGGCAGATGTGCAAATAGTGGGCGCTAAAAGTAATTTGAAATTCTTTTTTTTATAAATTGATTGAAATGGGATTAGACATTTTTGTTTGCTTTGATAATAACGAAGAAGTTCATTCAGGTGATTATGATGATAAGACATTTGACCATTTTAATAAACACAGTTTAAGTAGAACTTTTTGCAACCTAATGTTTAGACGGCATAATGTTTCAAACGCTGAATTTGAGCAGATAGAAAAGATTACATCAATTGATGTTTCTGCATTTTATGATATGGAAAAAGATGAAGAAGGCATTCAATATTTATTAGAGATTGCAAATACAGATGAAGAAAGAGAAAAAATATTGGAAGCAGCAAAAAAACATGAAGAAAAATTGAATGGCAATATTGATACAATTATCGATACCATTTCAAGATTAATAAATGGTTTAGCTTCAATAGAAAAATTGCCAGATTTATTAGATGATAATGACAACGACATTTTAGACAATAAAATTTATTTTGCAAATTTTAATGAAGATAAAGGAGTAGGTTACGTTGGCAATAATTTTGGGCAAGACTTAAGAAATTTTAAAAGACAATTAGAAAATGCAAAAACAAAAGGAGCTAAAACAACTTATTTTATTTATGGCTAAGTTCTAAAAGAAAGAAACTATTCGTGTTAATTAGTGCCGTTAGTGGCTAAACAATTTTTGCGAAGCAAAAAAACTTACCGCCTTAATCTTTATTTATAGCCGGTAAGTCGGTAAGACGCTAACACAAAAACGCCTTCCTATTTTCTTGGCAAAAAAACTTTACCAAGCAAAAAAAGAAAAGGAAAAAAAGAAAAATAAATGGCCAACAATAAAAACCACATACTTAATCTATTTGCAACGCTACGCTTTTACTTAGCGCTAGGAGGCTGTGCTGTGTTGTATATTATTTCCTTTTTTTACCAACCACTATTTGGTATTGTTAATATATTTTTTACTATCACTTGCATACTCATACTTGCAGATTATTTATTTCTTTTTGTATTTTTTAAACCGCCCATAGCTAGTAGAAAAATAGCTGAGCGCTTAAGTAATGGTGAGCCAAACCAAGTACAGCTAAGCATTACAAACAAAATGCCTTTTGTATTGCACTTGCATGTAATAGACGAATTGCCAGCACAAATGCAAGAGCGTAATATGGATATACGCAAAACCTTGCTCCAAAAAGAAACAACGTTTATAAAATACAACATCAGCCCCACGAAGCGGGGTAGCTATAATTTTGGAAATATATTATTGTATATGCAATCGCAATTAGGTTTGGTACAACGCAGGCAAACTATAGAAGCAGGAGAAACGGTAAGCGTATATCCATCCTTTGCAAACCTAGGCCAATACAGCCTTATGGCCAAAACCACCACCGCCGACCAAGGCAGCAAACGCATGCGCAAAATTGGGCAGAGCATGGAGTTTGAGCAAATAAAAAACTATGTAAGTGGCGATGATATACGCACCATAAATTGGAAAGCCACTGCCCGCAATGGCAACCTAATGGTAAACAATTATACCGACGAAAAAAGCCAACAAGTGTATTGCATTATAGACAAAGGTCGCCTTATGAAAATGCCTTTTGGTGGGCTAAGCCTCTTAGACTATGCCATCAATGCCACGCTAGCACTCAGCAATATTTGTTTGCAAAAGCAAGACAAAATTGGGCTCATGAGTTTTTCCGATAAAATGGGCAGCATTATAGCCGCCGATAGAAAACCCATACAGCGAGAAAACATTATGCAAGTG
>JANNVW010000040.1:0-13175 GCA_031408295.1 Ferruginibacter sp. | reverse complement strand
TTCAGTAATCAAATCTCTACAGCCAGATGCAGTTACAATAATGTCTGCTTCTTTTACTGCATCAATCATTTTCTTTACTTCAAAACCATCCATGGCAGCTTGCAATGCACAAATTGGATCAATCTCCGTTACAATAACTCTTGCACCAGCACCACGCAAACTTAATGCACTTCCTTTTCCAACATCGCCGTAACCGCCCACTACTGCTACCTTTCCTGCCATCATTACATCTGTAGCTCTACGAATAGAATCTACTAATGATTCTTGACAACCGTACTTGTTATCAAATTTAGATTTTGTAACAGAGTCATTAATGTTGATAGCCGGAATAGGCAAAGTACCTGCAGCCATACGCTCGTATAAGCGATGTACACCTGTTGTAGTTTCTTCGCTCAATCCTTTTATTCCACTAACTAATTCAGGATATTTATCAAAAACCATGTTAGTCAAATCACCACCATCATCCAAAATCATATTCAATGGTCTGTCTGCACCACCAAAAAATAATGTTTGCTCTATACACCAATCGCTCTCTTCGTTTGTTTGTCCTTTCCATGCAAATACACCTAAGCCAGTTTCTGCAATTGCAGCAGCAGCTTGGTCTTGAGTACTAAAAATATTACAGCTACTCCATTTTACTTCAGCACCTAGGTGTGTTAAAGTTTCAATTAAAACAGCCGTTTGAATGGTCATGTGTAAGCAACCTGCAATACGTGCGCCTGCCAATGGTTTGCTGTTACCATACTCTTCTCTTACGCTCATTAGGCCTGGCATTTCTGCTTCGGCAAGCATAATTTCTTTACGACCCCATGCTGCAAGACTCATATCTGCAACTTTGTTTTTTAGGCTAAAATCGATGCCTGTGATTGTTGTGCTCATTGTTAGTTTTTTAAAAGTTTAATGTTGTTGAATATTGTTTAAAAGTTGAAACCCATTTATTATTAAAATGCCTTCGGCAATTTTTTATTTTGTTTACGAGCTAATAACCTTGATTGAACATTTGTGGCGACGCTCCGTTCTACAGTATCTCTTTGTTCATCTTTTATCGGCGTTACTTGGTTAAATCAATCTTTATTATTTTTATTCAAAACTTTATAAATCGCAAATAAAAATTTTAAACATCGCTTTAGAAAAACCCGTAACCAACCAACCCGTAACTCGTAACTTCCTGAAATGCAAATGTACTCTAACTAGAATATTATTCTATGTTAAACTTAATATTTAGGATAAAATGCAATAATTTGTTAATTTAGCAGTATAAAACTACTTTCTACTATGGCAAAACAACTTGTAAAAGAAGAAACGGCTACGGAGGTTTTTTCGCTAGATAAAAAAGACAAAGCCATATTGGCCTTGCTACAACAAAATGCAAGAATAACGGTAAAAGAAATTTCAGAAAAAGTACATCTAAGCACAACACCTGTACACGAACGTATAAAGCGTATGGAAGCAGAAGGTGTAATAAAACAATATGCTGCATTAGTAGATCACAGCAAAGTAAAAAAAAGCTTAATGGTGATTTGCTATGTATCGCTTAAAGCGCATAGCAAAAATGCAGGCATAAAATTTATAAATGCCATAAACGAAATGAATGAAATTATAGAATGCTACAGCATAAGCGGCGAGTTTGATTTTATGCTAAAAGTAGTAGAAGAAAATATGGATTCGTACTACAACTTTCATGTGAACAAACTAAGCCAAATAGAAAACATAGGCAATGTGCAGAGTGTATTTGTAATGGGTGTTATAAAAGATACGGTGCAGTTGGTTTATTGATTCTTCCAATTATGAAAACATAAAATTATATATTTATAAAATTGTATAAGTAAAAGATACCGAGTTGTTCAGATGAGAAATCTCCTTTTTGTGTAAAATTTTGCTTAAAATTAATCTTAAATTTATTTGTAAGGCTTAATTTGAATTTTAATATAGTAAAAATCATTATTTTGTATCTTCATTAAATTTAGTAATAAACAAATGCTTTATTTTAATTTATTGAAAAACTAATAACACAATTTTTTAAAGCTTTTTACGTCTTATATCCAAATAATCCAACCTATGAAAAAAAATATTTACTTATTCATTATTTTATTTTCTGCTGTACTCACTAGCCATGCGCAAATTCTAGGCGGCGGTACAAATTTTTCTAATGCGGTAGTTTTTAATAATGCTTGGCTTACCAGTTGCCCAAGTGGTGCACAAACACTTTCAAATGTTGCCACTTTTGAACCTACTATTCCTATAGATGCTTGTGCACCAACAGCCTCTATAGCTTGTGTGCCAGCCGGTTCTACTTCAGCCTCTGATGTATGGTTTAGTTTTTATGCAACAAAAAGTACTGCTACAATAGTAGTAGCACCTACATCGGCTTTTAATATTGTACTACAAGCATTTTCTGGCACTGCTTGCCCAGGGTTAACAGATATTGGATGCGCAAATCTTTTGGGCAATAATGGCACAGAAACTTTAAATCTTACAGGATTAGTAATAAATCAACTATACTATTTTAGAATTTTTGGTATAGGCAATAATGCTGGTACAAGAACGGGACAATATACATTTTGTGGCACTACAGACCTTGGTAGCACAATCCTTTTACCACTAATATTCACGAACTTTTCTGTAGCTGAAAAAGACGGTAAGGCTTTATTAAATTGGAGCACTACAGCAGAAATTCAAAATGATTATTTTGATATTGAAAAAAGTGAGGATGGTAATCGTTTTTATACTATTGGAAAAGTAAAGAAATCAAATACAACTTCGCAAAATGCAACCTATAGTTTTATTGATAAAGATTTGTCTTCGCCAGTTGCTTATTATAGACTCAAGCAAGTGGATATAGACGGCAAATTTACATATAGTGAGATAATTAATTCAAAAAGAAAAACTATAGACAATAAGGTTATATCTATTTTTCCAAATCCTATTCAAGATAAAATAAATATAAGATTAAAGGCTAATTCAACTGCTACAAGTCTTTTAAAAATTGTAAACGAATTTGGGCAGGTAGTGCATACTCAAAACATAAAAATTATAACTGGGCAAAACGAAATTGCAATTGATAAGCCTGTAAACCTAACCAAAGGTATATACACACTTCAAATAATAACAGCTTTGGAAAATTATAATAGTAGGTTTATTTGTTTGTAAGGAATGTTGAAATATATATTACCTAGCAAGCTAAGTTATCAACTAAAATTATGGGTTGAGCGTTTTGATTTATTATTTGAGCTTATTTTTATCAGGATTTTGCACATTAAAGAATATTGCCAATAACTCAATTCTATTTTCAAAAATTTCGTAGTAAAGGGTATTGTGTTTGGTAATGATAAACTTTCTGATAGACGGATTTTTTTTAGTTTGCAGACCTGCTTTTGGGTTATAAGCAAGATTGTCAATTCTTCCATAAAAAGTCATTAGAAAGCTTCTGCTACTTCTTTCGACCAATTGTTTTCCAAATAATAAATAATGCTGTTTAACTTTTCAAATATTTCGTCTGAGAATATTACTTCGTAAGCCATAGAGAAAAATGTTGCTTTACTTCATCGTAAGTTTTATACTGCCCATTCTTTATTTGGCTTTGTGCTTTTTCAATAGTTGCCCATTGATTGGTATTCAATTCATCATGAGTAGGGGTATTCTTTGCGGAAACATATAGAGTAGCATCCTCCATCAAAATATTTAATGCAGATTCGTCTTCAATTTCATTAACCATTTCATGAATTTTTATACGAAGTGTTTCAATGCCCATATTTTTTTTATTAAGGTTGCGATTTTCTGTATAAGAGGATTATTTTAATCATTTATTTTAATAAAGTATTGATAAACTGATAGTATTAAAAAACTAACTTTACCTTTTCAGCATATTCTTTTTGCCATCTATAGAATTATAAGGTCGTTATAAAGGATACGTTGTGGTTGCTATATTAGTTTAGCATGGTGTCCAATAAACCACCGTTTTTACTTTTAGGTTTTTATCTAAAATAATACGTATTTGGTCATCACAAATTTTACAAGGACTAAGTATAAAAAAAGATTCAGTTTGATTCTTTTCGTCTTTATTTAAATTGATGTAATGAGTATATGATTTTGGGAAATACTTTTTTAAATCTATTAATTTAGTATCCTTATTAATTTGATAATTTCCAAATTGTACAAATCTATCTTTCGATTTTGATAAATCTATTTCGTATAAATCAGCTTTTGATTTGTGCACTACATACGTAATACCATTTTTTGAGTAAAATGAATATTTAGCATTCATATCTTCATCATCGTAATCAAAACCACATTCAGGATTAAAAGCTTTTTTCTTAATACCATCACCTAAATATTTTTGTATTAACTGCTTTGAAGTAAACATGGGTAGCTTTCCATCCAAAGAAATTGTTTTTGTATCTATAACTGTAGAATTTATTTGAGCAAAAGAGTTCAAGTAAAATGTAAAGACAAGGATAAACAGTGTTATACATTTCATTTTAAATATTTTATTGCAATTTAATTAATTTTAGAATACTTTTAAGACATGAAAAAAATTACGCTTGCACTTTTTAGTTTATTTCTTTTTTTTACTAATAATTCATTCGCCTCAATAGATACCATTACTATCTATAGCAACGCCATGTATAAAAATATAAAAGCCATTGTTGTAAAACCTAATAATTATTCTACACAAAAAGATTTTGCAACGGTATATTTATTGCATGGGGCTTTTGGTAATTATGATAACTGGACAAAAAAAGTACCCGCATTACAAGCTGAGGCAGATAAAAATCAATTACTCATTATTTGCCCAGATGGCTCAGTAAACAGTTGGTATTTTGATAGCCCTTTAGACAGCACCTACAAATTTGAAACACATATAAGCACAGAAGTACCAAAGTATATCGACGAGCATTACAAAACAAAAAAAGATAGAAAGTACAGAGCCATCTCAGGCTTAAGTATGGGTGGGCATGGCGCTATGTTTATTGCATTTAGGCATGCTGAAACATTTGGTGCTTGTGGTAGCATGAGTGGAGCGTTGGCTGTTTCTGTAATAAATAAAGGCTATGATTTGAACAAGCGCATTGGTGATTTTTCGGAAACAAATGAATATTATAAAAAATGGAGTGTTTTAAATGTAATAGAAACTAAACCAAAAGATTCTCTTGCAATAATAATAGATTGTGGTGTAGATGATTTTATATATGGAATGAGTAAAGCGGCACACGAAAAATTAGATTCACTAAAAATAACACACGATTATATTGTAAGACCTGGTAAGCACGATTGGAAGTATTGGGCAAATGCGGTGCAATATCAATTACTTTATTTTAAAAACTTTTTTGAGAAACAATAACTGAACGCCTAGAAAAAATTCTCAAAAGATAATTTTAACAGTTATAATGCTCAATTATATTTTAACTTTCTTACTTTAGAATTATGAAAAATTATATCGCTACAGCCATTATTGCACTAACTGCTATTATTTGTTTTTGGATATTAGGCAATGCCTACAAATACAAATTTAAAACAGCTGAAACCATTAGCGTTACAGGTCTTGCAGAAAAAGATTTTGTGAGTGACCAAATAGTATGGACAGGAAACTACAGTCGTAAAACAATGGATTTAAAAGAGGCATATATTTTTTTGAAAGAAGACGAGGGTAAAATAAGAACTTACCTTAAAGGGAAAGGAATTACAGATATTGAAATGGTTTTTTCTGCCGTAAGTATTGATAAAGACTTTACAAGTAAGTTTGATGATGCTGGCAGACAAATAGGCAGCGAATTTACTGGATATAATTTAAAGCAAAATGTAACAGTAGATTCTAAAGACATAGATAAAGTAGAGAAAATTTCTAGAGAAGTAACAGAGCTAATACAAAGTGGTATTGAGTTTAATTCATCATCGCCATCTTATTATTATACAAAGCTATCGGAACTTAAAATAGACTTATTAGCCAAAGCAAGCGCCGATGCTAAACAGCGTGCAGAAACCATTGCAAAAAATAGTGGTAGTGGTTTGGGTAAAATTAAAAAAGCCAATATGGGTATTTTTCAAATAACTGGTAAAAATAGTAATGAAGATTATAGTTATGGTGGGGCATTAAATACATCATCAAAAAATAAAACAGCCAGTATAACTACGAAAATAGATTATGCAGTGGAGTAATGGTTACAATTTCTTTACCATCACGTAATCATCCATCACATACCCTTCACCAATATCTATTACCTCATCTCTTAAAACGGTAAAACCTTTTTTAAGATAGAATTGCATGGCAGGGTTGTATTTATTTACATTTAGTTCTAGTTGTGTACCGCCTTGCATTATACTCTCATTACACACATACGAGAGTAAGAAACTGCCAATGCCTTTCGTTGGCACATTAGACAATACATAAATTTTATGCAATCTAAAAGTTGTAAACTCTGTATCATTTTTTTGTGAGAACGAAGCAAAACCAATAGCTTCATTATTTTCGATGGCTAAAATAAATTGATGCTCTTTCTCTATTTGAGCTGTTAATGATTTTTCGCTGTAAATAAGATTGAGCATATAGTGCAACTGCTCAGAAGAAATAATTGAGCCATAAGCATCAGGCCAAATTGTTTCTGCAAGTTTTTGAATAGCAGGAATATCTTCAAAACTAGCTTCTTTTATCTCCATTATTGTAAAGTAAGTTTCAAGTTGGGAGTATACATAAGATTACCTTTATTATCTTTTACAATAACATCAAAAAACATTAATTCTTCGGTAGGTCTAAGGTTTTCTCTAACTACATTTAGCCAAAGCTCAGGCAAAGGAGATGTTTTAAATCTAGAGGATTTAACTGAAGTTGTATTGTATGGTTTGCCAGTGGCTTCATCTTCGGACACTACAATTTTTCTGTATAAAAATTGGTAAGAAGAAATGCTGTATACAATATTTTTTGCATCTACAACCTTTAGTGGTAGCGTAATAATAGAATCAGCTATTTTGGCTTCTACTAACGAAGCATCTTTGTAACCACCAAGTGTTATTGTAAATTTTGGTGCTTTTAATTTTAGTCCAGTTACTGGTTTTGTAGTTCTAGTTTGTTGCGCATTGCTATTGTAAAAACAACAAACGAATATTAGCAGCAAGCATATTTTTATTATTTTCATAGTACAATATAAATAATTTTTTCACATAAAAAAACTGTGTCATGTATTTTAACATGCAGTTCTCATTTAAAAGTTATTGTTCGTTTAGATATTCCTGTAATTGTTTTGTACGTTGTTGAGTTATCGCCATCAAACAACCAGAATAAATCATTGGTTTCATGCTTCCGCCTTCATAATCATTTGCTACAGATTTACAATGAGCTTCTTTGTACTTTATCCATGCACGTTGCGCTTCTATAAATAATTTTTTAGGAGTTTCTTCTATAAAAGTTTTCAATACTTTTTTATATAGCAGGGTCATTTTAGCATCAGCTTTTTCATAATCTTGAAATGCTTGCGTATTCATTTCCAATTGTGTTTGGCCAAAACAAAAGAGCGGGATAAGAAATAGAAAAGTTAAATATATTCTCATTTAGGAAATTTTATTCGTGAACATTTGTGCCATTAGTGGCAAACACTAATTACGCCATCCCCGCTAAACTCTCCTCTATAATCCCAATCTTTTCCTCCGCATCTGCTTTCTTCTTATTTTGTATGGCCAACACTTCAGGCTTTGCATTAGCTACAAATTTTTCGTTGCTCAGTTTCTTTTCTACGCTTACTAAAAATCCTTTAAGGTGAGCCAGTTCTTTTTCTAAATCTTCTTTTTGCCCAGCTACATTTAGCGGCTGCTTTGTTTCTATGTAAAATTTATCTTTACCAATTACGGTTGTTATAGTTCCTGCCACTGCATCGTTTACATAAGTTATAGCTTCTGCATTTATTTGTTTTGCCAAAATACTTTCTATGCTTTTGTAAATAACCGCTTGGGCAGTTTGTATGTGAACCTTTATGGTTTCCTTTGGTTTTATTTGGTTTTTATTACGCACATCACGCAGGCCGCTAATAATATTTTTTAGCAATACACCTTCTGCCAATATTTTTTCATTGGCCTTCTCAGGCGCTGCATACACATGTGTACACAAGTCATCTGTTCTATCTTCTAGCAAATGATAAATTTCTTCTGTTACAAAAGGCATAAACGGATGGAGCAATTCCATCAACTCCCCAAAGAACCCAACAGTTTTTTCATACACAGCTTTTTCTATGGGTTGTTCAAAACCAGGTTTCACCCACTCCAAATACCAACTACAAAAATCATCCCATACCAATGAGTAAATAACTTTCAATGCCTCACTCAATTTAAATTGGTTTAGCATGTCATTCACTTCCAATTTTACTTCATTCAATCTATTCCTAAACCACTCAATTGCAAACTGCTCTTTGCTCCCGCTTGATTGCGAGACCAATTGCCCACTGCCCACTGCCAACTGACGTCCTTCCCACATCTTCAACAACTTCACCGCATTCCACATCTTATTATTAAAATTTCTTCCTTGCTCTAAGGCACTTTCATCAAACAAAATATCATTACCCGCTGGGCTCGCTATCATTATTCCAAATCGTACTGCATCCGCACCATATTGCTCAATAAGCAAAAGCAAGTCGGGAGAGTTTCCCAATTGCTTACTCATTTTGCGCCCTTGCTTATCCCTCACCATACCGGTAAAATAAACATCTTTAAAAGGCTGCGTTTGTTTAAACGCATACCCCGCCATTACCATACGAGCCACCCAAAAGAAAATAATATCTTGTCCAGTAACTAATGTGGTAGTTGGGTAGTAGTAATTAATATCTGCATTGTTAGGATTGCTGATGCCTTTAAAAACTTCCATTGGCCAGAGCCATGAGGAGAACCAAGTGTCCAAACAATCTTCGTCTTGCTTCAATTGAGCATTGCTAATTGAAAATTGAATATTGAACATTTCTTTTGCCTTCTCTTCATTTTCTGCTACCACAAATCTTCCTTCCGCATCATACCAAGCAGGTATTTGCTGCCCCCACCACAATTGTCTGCTAATGCACCAATCTTTAATATTATCCATCCAATGCGCATAAGTATTCTTCGCTTTGCTTGGGTGAAATTTTATGCGTTCATCTGCTACAGCCGCTGCTATATCAGGGTTTGTGGCTATAAATTTTTTCATATCCATAAACCACTGAAGCGATAACCTGCTTTCTATAACCGCACCCGTACGCTCACTCGTGCCCACTTGGCTTTTGTAATCTTCTATTTTTTGCAAGCCACCAATGGCTTCAATATCTAATGCTATTTTTTTGCGAAGTGCAAAACGATCTACACCTGCATACGAAATAATGGTATCGTTTATCAAATCATCTTCTAATTCTTCCAATGTAAATTTCCCTTCTTCATCTAGCGTGTTTATTGCTTTTAGGTTGTGTTTTTTTCCCAGCTCATTGTCATTTTTATCATGCGCAGGTGTTACTTTTAGTGCACCAGTACCAAAGTCTGCCGTTACATATTCATCGCCAATTATTTTTATTTTTCTGTTGATGATGGGCACAAGCACTTCTTTACCAATAAGTGAAATATAACGTTCATCTGTAGGGTTTACACAAATAGCCACATCGCCTAAAATCGTTTCAGGCCTTGTGGTAGCCACGGTTATGCCGCCCTCGCTGCCATCGACAAAGGGATACGTTACATAATATAATTTGCTGTCTATATCTTTAAAAATTACCTCTTCATCGCTCAGGGCTGTCTTGCTTGCAGGATCCCAATTTACCATGCGAAGTCCTCTGTAAATAATACCATCTTGATGCAAGCGTACAAAAATTTCTATTACCGATTTGTAATAGTCAGGATCCATAGTAAACGATGTTCTATCCCAATCCAAACTGCAACCCATTTTTTTCAATTGCTCCAAAATAATACCACCATATTTCTCCTTCCACTCCCAAGCGTATTTCAAAAACTCCTCTCTACTAAGAGATGATTTTGTAATGCCTCTCTCCCGCAACATAGCCACCACTTTGGCTTCTGTAGCAATACTCGCATGGTCGGTACCCGGCACCCAGCAAGCATTTTTGCCTTGCATACGAGCACGACGTATCAAAATGTCTTGAATCGTATTGTTCAAACAATGCCCCATGTGCAGCACACCCGTAACGTTAGGCGGCGGCATCACAATCGTATAAGCCTCACGCCCATCGGGCACACTTTTAAAATATCCATTATTCATCCAATGGCTATACCATTTTTTCTCTATCTCCTGCGGCTCAAAATTCTTAGTAAGTTCCATGCTTATTATTGCTGTTTTTTTAGTGGGGCGAAGGTACAAAAAAAAGTATAGCCCCCTAAATCCCCCGAAGGAGGACTTTTAGTCTTCAATACTTTAGAGTGTTTTTCGAATAGCTGGGTTCTCGAATTTATTTTTCTAATTCAATCTTCGCTACAATCTTCTCCTTTTCTCTCTCCCCTTCGGGAAGAGGATGTGAGAGGGGCTTTTTGGAGCATGAGCAGAAATGCTATGATGTGCATTGGTTACGGGCTATTCGCTGCAATCTTTTTTGTTCCTTCGTCACAAAAAAGGATTTCCGCTTCTATCCCTGCTGGGTTGAGCAAAGGAACTTTATTGGGCTTTTATTGATGGGGAGATTGGAGCGGATGATTCGTGAATATTTAAGAATGTAGTGAGAATCTATTTCTAAAGTATTTTTATTCAGAAATTCTTAAAGATTTGGAAGTAGAAAAAGTTAGTATATATTTGGGATATCTGACATTATATAAAGAATCTAAAATAGATGAGTTACTCTACTACAGGACGATTATTTTCGGGAAAATCTTCATCTGAGTTTTTTGACAATAAAAGACAATCGATAATTAATGAGATAAATTCAAAAAGTCAAAATGAGTTACTTAGTATTAGTATTGAATTATATTCAGAATACTTAACTTCAATATTTATAATTGAATATCCTTTACTTGATGATGATACTTATACTATTTCAAGTTACGAAGGGGATATTCCAGTTTCAAGATTTCCAGTAGAATTTGCCATTTTTGATAGGAGTAAAACAATAAAGAAAGATATAATAGTGTTTCATGTTCCATACTCAGGAGATATCTCTTATTTAAATTTTCGGCCTTCGACTTTCTTTTTATCAGGGATTCCTTCGGCAATTATTAGACAAAATGAGTTTCTCTTTGAGTATATAAATTTTTACAATGATTCAGAAAAAATTAAAAGAGAATTTGATAATGACATTAGAAGCTTCAAGAATAGTTATAATACATTAAAGGCAGACTTTGAAATTTATAATAACAGCTTAAAACTTTTTATTATTGGAGAAATAAACAAAAGACGTGAATCACTTTTAGAAAAAAACAATTTTTTATCTTCTTTCAATGTTCCTTTAAAATCAAATGATAGAACTCCAAAAACATTTAGTATTCCTTCGCCTAAACTTAGAGAAAAAATTACAATTTCAAAACCAACAGTACCTAACTCAGAATTTACTCCCGAGCCAATGTTAGATTATGTTAATTATATAAAAATACTAAAAATCATAGATGATGTAGGAAGAAATTTTGAACGTTTACCATCTACTTATATGAGTAAAGGTGAAGAAGATTTAAGAGACCATATATTAATGGTGCTTGACCCAAATTTTGAGTATGGGTCAGCAACAGGTGAAACATTTAATAAAAAAGGTAAAACAGATATACTGTTGCGACACGATAGCTCTGTAGCATTTGTAGCTGAATGTAAATTTTGGGGCGGAGAAAAAGTTTTTCACAAGACAATTGATCAGCTATTAAATTATTTGACTTGGAGAGATTCAAAGACAGCAATAATAATATTTGTTCGCAATAAAGAAATAATTCCAATATTTCAAAAAATAAAAGAAGTTACACCATTGCATAGTTGTTACATCAACACTAAGGGACAGAATGCTGAAAATTGGAGTGAACATATTTTCCATCTTCCTTCAGACAAGAACAAAGAAGTTGTATTGTCAATTCAAATTTTTCACTTGCCTGATAAATGAGGAAAGTTCTTGCACCCATTGTTGATATCAAAGCATAGTCTTGTAGAGTCAAGTGTACCAAATATTATAGCATGCTCTACTAAATAAAAAATACATTCGCTCATGATAACTCAATTACAAACCATCATCAATAAACATCTAGATAATTGGATAAAACTTGGGTTAAATTATTTGCCAATAGAAATTGATATTGAGATGACTGATATCAATATTGATAAAAAAGAAGATTGGACAATTTGGTTTCCTATTGACAGTAGAATTTCTGATATTGAAATCATAGAATTTGAAAATAAAATTGCACATAAGTTGCCTATAGATTATATCACTTTCTTGCAACACAAGTATTTTTATGATTTACATATTTCTGAAGCATCTTTTTTTAAGTTGCCTGTAAATAGTTGGAAAAAAGATTTATCGTATATGGTTTTAGATGCTTATCCACCTGAGTTTTTAATTGATAAAGGTTTAATTCCATTTGCAGATTGGTCAGATTGGGGTTTACTTTGTTTTGATACAACACAAGAAAGTATAGATAATAATTACACTATTGTTTTATGGGATCATGAAAACCCATTTGAAACAGATCCCTTTGCTGATAATTTTTATGAATTGATAGTAAAATTAAATGAAGAAGAAAATAAAAACTAATTAATGATACCACAAACCCAAAAAATAGAAATACCCATAAGTAAAGAAAAACTCATAAAATTATTGATAGGGTCTCTTGTGTTTTTAGGCATTGGTTTCTGGTTCGTAATAGGCAAGCCAACAATAAATAATGCAATATTTAGTAATCCTACAGCTGTGTTTGGGTTGGGTATGGTTTCTATTATATTTTCTACCTTTTCTATTTTTATAATGTTAAAAAAATTAAAAGATACAAAGCCAGGGCTTGTAATAGATGAGACTGGTGTTACAGATAATTCGAGTGGAGTATCTGCAGGGCATATTCCTTGGGGAGATATTACAGCCATAAAAACAACACAAGTTTTTAACCAAAAATTCTTAATGATTAGACCTCTAACATAATTAAAATAAATATTATTCCCATGCAGCGTTTGTCAGTTAATAATGATCTGATTTAGATGCGATATACAGAAATAGAAAACACAAAGGAATCAATATTTAAGCGCCTCACAGGTGTGAAGAAAG
>JANNVW010000039.1:0-22216 GCA_031408295.1 Ferruginibacter sp. | reverse complement strand
TTGGGTAATATTTATACCGGTGTTCAATGCTTTTTCAGGCTGTAGTTTTTCTGCTAAAATAATATTACGTGAGCTTGCCAATAAGCCAATGTTTTCACTAAACAAATTTACAGTACGCCAACCTGTGCCTATGTTTGCACGAATGGTAAGTTTTGATGTAGGGTCGTATTTTATAAGTGTACGTGGCGTAAATTGCCGCCCAAATTCATTGTGATTATCCAATCGTACACCTGCTATCCAAGTGAGTTTATTTTTAAAAAGCGATAACACATTTTCTGCAAATAGCCCTACTATATTCTCGTTTCTATTATAGTTGCCTGCATAATTTCTATTGATAAAATTATCGGTAAAAACAATGTTTTCGTTAAGCTGCAAATGCTTGAAACTAATACCCGATTTTAAGGTATTGTTTTCCGTAATATTAAATTCATGTTGTAGGTTTACAAATGCATTGGTTTGTTTTGCTTTGTAAGAAAGTGAACCGAAAAATGCATCTTGGTTTTGTGAAAAGCCCGAAGTATATAAGGTTAAACGATGCACATCATTAAATCGATAATTTGTTTTTTGCAAAAAATCAACTTGATTTAATGCTACGGTATTCCCATAAATAGTACTACTGCCTTTATCATTTTTTGCATTAAAATTCATTTGCCCACCTGTACGATTTTCATTTGAAAATCTTCCAGCAATTTCACTGCTCCATCCCCATGCCCTTTCATTTCCGTATTTCCATTTGTTCATTACCATATACCTTGTTAGTAATGGTAGGTCTAAAAAAGTATCTTTGTCTCTATCTATTTTATTGGCAGGTTGCACACTGTGAAAAGCCAATAAACTTTGCCACTTTCCTGCTTTTACATTTGCATTAATATTTAAATGTTTTTCTAAAAAACTATTCATATAAATATTGGCAAATAGTTTTTCTTTAGCATCGGGCTTTTTTGTTTCTACATTTATTTGTCCGCTTATGCTTTCAAAACCTTGCAGCACACTATTGGCACCTTTAGATATAAAAATATTATCTACCAATGTACCTGGTATGCCGCTTATGCCATACGTAAATGATAAGCCTTGTATCATAGGGAAACCATCTATCAATACTTGGTTGTACACACCCGATAAACCCAATATGCGCAGCTCTTTTGCATTGGTAATTATATTGGTAGTTTGAGATTGTACGCTGCCTTGTGTTTCAAAACAACCTGCTAAGTCGCAGCAGGCGGCTTTCTTGAGCTCTAGTGATGTTATGATTTCTGTTTTAATATTATTTCTGTTTGATAAAACAATACCATCTCTTTCTGAGGTAACTCGTACTTCACCCAACGTAGTTTTAGATTGTAAAACAATTTCAATACTATCCTCATCAGCTACCAATAAAGTATCTGTAAAATAGCCTGCATGGCTAGTTATTAAAGTTGTGTTGCCCTCAGTTTTATTTATACTAAAACTGCCATTACTTTTTGAAATCACTGTAGCTTTAGTATTTTCCCATACAACTGTTGCACCTAGTAGTGGCGCATTGTTGTTGTCAATAACTTTTCCTGTTATTGTTTGTGCAAAAGAAATAAAAGGCAAGAGCAATCCTATTAAGATTATAAACTTGCGCATAATTATTTTTTTACTTTATATGGTTTTTCATCACCATCGCCACAGCCTGGTGTATTTTCTATTACTGCCACAAGGTCGTTTCTATTTACAACAGCAGGGTTAAAAGTTATCTTGTAAGTAGAAGTTGGGCCTAGTTTTCCTGGCTTACATGCCGTTACGCCTTTTATTTCTTTTACGTTTGTTGCAATCGTTTTTAAATCGTTGCTACAAGTAAGGCCTTTTACTTTTAAAGTAATGGTAGTATCCTTAGCAGCAGTGGCAGTTTGTGCTATTGTTTTTATAGTTGGGATAGCAAATAAAAAAATAGCTATTATTATTTTTTGTATCATTTTTTCAGTTTAATTTTTTATAATAAGTACGTTTATCGTTTCATTAAAGTATAAACGATAAAGGCCTTATAAAAAGTGTATGGTAAAATATTTAGATTAGGTAATTTACTCACAAATACATTTTAGAAAATTATGCTCATTAAAATAATAAAAGTTCGATTCAATTAGGGTGTCAGGGTGAGCTTGTCGAACCCGGTCTTCTTCTTCAAACCCGCCTTCGACAAGCTCAGGCTGACATTAAAATATTTTGAACTTTTTCTTTTACAAAACGAAAAATAATTCTAAAAGTAATTTTTAAAACTTGGGAGGTTGCCAAATGATATTTATTTTATTAGAGATAAACACTTCATCTAATAAAGCAAATTTTTGTGTGGTATAATTTTTTGCAAATACTTTCTCTTTACTATTTATCTGAAAATAAAAAGAAGTGATGCAACAATCGCAGTGGCAAAACGGGGTACAACTATCTTTCTTTTCTTCGTGCTTTCCATCATCTTCTGAAGAGCAACAATCATCTTCTACTTGCACCGATGCACAGGTGGTAGTTTCATCTTCACACTTATCCATAGCACTACATGGCAAGCAAGGCAATACCAATAAATATATGTTGAATAAAAGTGTGAGCAATTTCATAGTACAAAAATAGTTTAATAATGTAGGTAAATGATACATTTATTGATTACATAAAGCCATTTTGCAACCAATATTCTAATTTTTTTTTATAATTAGTCAATATTATCACTACTTTTGCAACATAGTTGCATGTTAAAGATTAGAACCATACAAGTAAAGGCGTTATTATTATTGCTCGTCTATTTGGCAAGCAATATACCTATGTCGTTTTTTCATACACATAAAAATGAAAAAATAGCTTTTGAAAAAGCAAGTGCTTGCGAAAAAAAAATTTATTATGGTGAGGTAGAGGGTGATTGCGAACATGGCACACATATAAGTAAGCAAATTGAAAAATGTTCATTGTGCGATACTCACTTCGCTAAACCATATACTACTTTTGAGAGTAGTCTTAATTTCCCAAAAAGAATATTTACCAATCAATATAAAATTGAGTTTGTAAAACTTTTATCTCACAGTCCAATTACACTCTCTAATAAAGGGCCGCCTACTGCTGCATGGCTTCTTAGTTGCTAGTAACATAAATATGTGTAAGTAATTTTGTTTATCAAAATATTGCTTGTGTCTGTTTATTTATACACCTACGCTACACTTTCTTTTATATTTTTTAAAGAAGTAATTACTACCATTAAAAGATTTATTGCTGTTTACTAATTTAAACTAAAACCCTTTTTTAGTTTAAAATAATATAATAATAGATTTTGAACGATTAGTTGCTTTTAAGATATTTTATATTCTACAAATTAAAAAAGAAATTTGAAATTTTTACTATCAATATTATTTACTGTTTTTATAACAGGTACTTTATATGCACAATCTTGTAATATAACAATAACAGGGCATGTAGAAGATGCAGATACAAAAGATAAATTAGTAGCTGCCACTGTGCTTATAGAAGAAACAGGCAAACAAATTGTTACAGATAGCAAAGCAGATTTTATATTTAATAATTTATGCGCTGGCAGTTACAGCATTCGTATAACGCACATTGGCTGCGATACTGTTATAAAAAAAATAACGCTTACAAAAGATTATCACTTTGATGTAGTAATGCCACACCAACGAGGAGTGCTAGGAATTGTAACAGTAGAATCGCAAAAAGGAATAGTAAATACAGGTTTTAAAAAAGAAATTACAGGAAGGATATTAGAAGAAACAAAAGGGGGTACGCTTGCAGAAGCATTGAGCAAAATAAACGGCGTAACAATATTGCAAACAGGCTCCACCATTTCAAAACCTGTAATACATGGCTTGCACAGCAATCGCATACTTACTATAAACAATGGCGTACGGCAAGAAGGGCAACAATGGGGTAATGAACATGCACCTGAAATAGACCCTTTTATTGCCGATAAACTTACCGTAATAAAAGGGGTAGATGAATTAAAATATGGCTCAGATGCAATTGGTGGCGTAATATTAGTAGAGCCAAAACCACTAAGAAATAAAGTGGGTTATTCAGCAGAAATAAATACAGCTTACTTTACCAATAATAAGCAATACGTAGTATCGGCCGTGTTTGAACAACAATTAAAAAAGCTACCCTCATTTACTTACAGACTACAGGGCACATTTAAAAAAGGCGCAAATGCTACCACAGCAAACTATAGATTAAACAATACAGGCAGCGAAGAAAAAAATTTTTCTGCTACAGCAGGTTGGAAAAAATCAGTATTTAATACTGAATTATTTTATAGCCATTTTGAAACCGAAGTAGGCATTTTTATAGGAGCGCATATTGGTAATCTTACAGATTTGCAAAATGCCATAGCTGCACCAAAACCAAACGATGTTTTTTTAGGACAAAATACTTATACCATTGCAAGACCAAAGCAAGATGTGGTGCATGACCTTATAAAATCCAAGACAGTATTTTTTGTAAAGGAGCATAAGTTTTCATTGCTATTGGCAGGGCAATTTAACAGGCGTAAAGAATTTGATATTGTAAGAAGCAGCACCAATAAAACAGCACAATTAGATTTGAATATTAAAACCTATACACAAGATTTTAGTTGGGAGCATCCTAAAAAACATGGCTTTAGTGGTACAGCAGGCCTTGCTTTGATGCAGCAAACGAATAATTATTCAGGCAGATATTTTATTCCAAATTATGTGGCATATACGTTTGGCGGTTATTACATTGAAAAATGGACCAAGCATGAATGGGATGTACAAGCGGGTATTCGATATGATAATAAAACCATTAATACTACACGGCTAAAATTTAATAATGATACCATTAACTATGACTTTAATTTTTCAACAGTTGCCTCTTCTATAAATGTAGGGTATAAAATAAACGATAGCTGGAAAGCAAATGCCAACATAAGCTTAGCAAGCCGTGCACCACATGTAAATGAATTACTAAGCGATGGCATACACCATGGTACTGCCACTTATGAAAATGGGGATATTGCCTTAAAGCCCGAGCAATCGGTACATTTTACGTCAGGTATTAATTATCAAAATAAAGAGAGAACTTTTTTAATAGATGCACTTTTATATGTAAATAGTATTGATAATTTTATTTATCAACAGCCTTTTCCTGATAACCCTGTGCTTACTATTGCAGGTGCTTTTCCACTTTTAAAATATACACAAACCAATGCGATATTAAGTGGTATAGATTTATCTGGCATGGTAAAAATTACAAGCGTATTGGAACTTAATAGTAAATTTTCTTACCTACATGCACGTAATAAAAAAATAAACGATTGGCTAATACTAATGCCTGCTAATAGATTTAACAATGAGCTGCTGTATAATTTTAAGGATGGAAAAAAAATTACAAAAACTTATTTATCTGTAGAAATGGTAAATGTGCTACAACAAAAAAAAGTACCAAGTGATAAAAATGGAAAGCAAGATTATAAAGAACCACCTGCGGGATACAACTTAATAAATTTGAATGCATCTGCTACATATACCTTACGCAAAACCCCTATCACACTGGGCTTGGGTGTAAGAAACTTGTTTAACACAGCCTATAGAGATTACTTAAATAGCATGCGTTATTTCGCAGATGAAATGGGTAGAAACATTAGTATAAGATTAAAAATAATTATTTAAACAAACACATATTTTAAAATAAAAAACAAACAAAATGAAAAAGCAAATCATGAAAATGGCATTGGGAATTATAGTAGCTAGTGCGGTAATTACTTCTTGTAAAAAAGATGATACACCTGTACCTGCACCTGAGCCAAATGCCGAAGAAGTAATAACAACTATGAAATTAACTTTTATACCCGCAGGAGGTGGTACAACTTTAACTTATCAATTTGAGGATGCTGACGGGCCGGGTGGCAATGCACCAACACAGCAGGAAATTGTATTGGCACCATCAAAATCTTATGCCGTAACTGTGCAACTATTAGACAAGACAAAAACACCTGTATCTGACGTAACAGTGGAGGTGGCTGCTGAAGCAGCAGCACATCGATTTTATTATGAACCAACAGCTGGGAATAATATAACTGTGTCTGGTTTAAATAATGATGCAGCAGGTATTCCACTTGGCATTACAAGCAATTGGGCTACTGGTGCTGTAGCCATAGGTAAAATTAAAGTTACACTACGCCATTATGAAGGAACACCACCAAATAAGGCATTGGGAGACCCTGTAAATAGTACTAAATCTGCTACTGATATTGAAGTTGAGTTTAATACAAAAATTCAGTAAAGATTATCAGGAAATAATTGAAAAATATTATTGCTGGATATTTATAAAATCTTGTACAACATGCATCAATATTATGAGCAAGAAATTATTGAAACACTAAAAAAAAGTAGTGTACACATTACACAGAACAGGGTTGTTGTATTAAAATTACTAAAAGCAAGTAACAATGCACAATCCGTTTCGGGCATAGTAAAATTATCTACAACGCCGTTAGATAGAATTTCTGTTTATAGAACACTACAATATTTTTTAAAAAAAGGAATGGTATTATTAGTACCAAACAATGACAGGGATGCAAGGTATATTTTAGCAGAAGATAATTTATCTGAGAAAGTGGATAGTAAGCAAAGTTTTTTTGTTTGCACTTGTTGCAAGCTTACAGAAATAATTATGCTGCCATTTAATTTGCCTAGTTATGAACTTACAAAATACGAAGTAAGTAAGTTTAGTCTTATACTAGAGGGGCTGTGTGCAAAGTGCAAATAATTGTTACTGTTTTTCCAATAATTTCAGTAGCGTGTATAAAATCAACTTCAAAACATTTTGTAATGAAGTTGATTTTTTCAAGAAAATATTTTTTTGATAATAAGTTTTCATTTTGGTTTTGATTTAGGTAGGTGTTTTTGTTACTAATCTCATCTACAAATTTAAAAATCAGCTTCGAAGTAAAATTGCGGAGAAGCTGATTTTTTCTAACAAAAAATTATTTGCAACGTTGTTGCATTAAAAGATAAATTAAAAATAAAAAAATGATAAAAAAAATCTTGAATTTAACAGCACTAGCTGTAATGATGTTTTTGACAGCTTGCAAAAAAACAGGTCCAATAGGAGAAACTGGTGCTGCCGGTGCAACTGGATTAAATGGCCCAAAACTAAAAGGGAATGTAGTTGGTTTTGTAACGCTCTCTGATGAGTTTGGTGTAAGGCTTGCAGACTATGCAGGTTTTAAAATAACAGTAGCTGGTAGCAACCCTGAAAAAAGTACCACTACCGATGCTGATGGCAAATATTTATTAACTGATGTAGAAACAGGTACATACAATTTAGAATTTACAAAAGTAGGTTTTGGTTTATTTAAAAGAATGAGTGTGGTGCATATTGGTGGTACTGCTCCCACATCGCTTGGCAATAATAACTTGTGGCAAACAGCACAAACTATTGTTACAAACCTAACAGCAGTGGCAGGTGTAGGCGATACCGTAATCATTAGTGCAAAGGCTACACCTGTGCAACCTACAGGAAGTGCCACTTCAATACAACGCAGGGTACGTTTCTTTTTTGGCAGAACAAATGCGGTTACTTACCTAAACTATGCAAGCACTTTTAACCAATTATTAGTACCGCCGGGTGGCGATGGTTCTTTTACAATTAAACTTCGCAGAAGCAATTTCCAAGTATTTAATGCAGGAGAAACCTGCCATATTATTGGCTATGGTTTATCGCCTTTAGAAAATTTTTATACCGATGTAAATACCAATGTAGGTATTTATAGTGGCGTAAATATAGCAGGGGTAAGTAATGTGGCAAATTTTGTAATGCCCTAAAAATAAATTTTAATAGGAATGAATTTTAAAAATTCATTCCTATTATTTAAACCGATAGAAAATACTAATTTATTTAATGCCGCTTTTTGTAATACTTGGTTTGAGGATAGCAGGTTTAAAATATTTTATTAAGACTGAAATAAAAATTATAATTAATTAATAAAATTAAAAAAAATGAAAGTAGCCTACATATTTAAAACAAGTATGGCAAGTACGTATCAACTTGCGGGAATGATATTGCCACAATTAGAAAAAAACAGCCACGGAGTAGAAGTTGTAGGGATGTTTTTCTTTGACGACAATGCCTTTATACTAAAGGAAAATGATGCCGTTGGTGAACGATTGAATAAAATTGCTAAAGAACAAAATATTTTAATTATGGCATGTGACCAATGTGCACTTCGAAGAAATTTGGCAGAAGGCAGCTTTGAAGGTTGTGGTACGGGTTCGGTAAAACCGAAGGGATTAATTGAAGTAGCACATGTTGGTTGTTTCCCTCAATTGTATGCAGCATTGAGCGGTAACCCACCCGATATGGTTATTACGCTATAATTGTTTGTACATAAAAAATAAAAAACGGTAAAAATAATTTTCGGTTTAATACTTATAAGAAAATAATTAATGAGAAATTTTTTAATCATATTATTTTTAATAATCGCTGCAAATAGTTTTGCACAAGATACTTTGCAGCAAGGCAACTTTCCACCACCTACAAACCCTGTTTCTATTTATGCAAGCAAAGCAAATGGCATAATTAAATTAGATGGAAAACTAAATGAAGCAGCTTGGCAAAATGCAAATGCTATTACAAATTTTGTAGAGGTAGAACCATTTCAAGGACAAAAAGCAATTTTTCCAACAACGGTAAAAATTTTATTCGATAGTAAAAATTTATATGTTGGTGCTTTTTGTAAAGATACTGCTGGTAAAAAAGGCGTAAGGGTGCAAGATTTTAGAAGAGACTTTGGGTACTTCGATAATGACCTTTTTGGTGTAGCACTAGACCCTTTTAATGGGAAACGAAATGCCACTGCTTTTCAAACAAATCCTTATGGAGCATTAAGAGATTTGCAAGTGTTTGATGATAATATTTTTGACCGAGAATGGGATGCTTTATGGAGTGCAAGAAGCAATATAACAGACAGTGGCTGGAGTTGTGAAATGGCCATACCTTGGAAAACCTTACGCTACCCCAATGCAAAAAAAGATAGTGTGGTATGGGGCATAAATTTTAATAGAATTGCCCGTAGAGAAAATGAAATAACGGCTTACCCTGGCTATCCTCGCAGCTTTGATAGTTATAGAATGGGCTATGTAGCTTTATTAAAAGGTTTGCAACCACCACCACCTAGTACCAACATACAAATAAATCCATATTGGGTAAATGAATATAAAAGAGAAAAAGAAGTTGGTAAAAATGCCACTACAGATTATAAGCCAAAATTAGGCGGAGAGGTAAAATGGAGCCCTACCGTACACAGCACGGTTGACCTAACTTTTAATACCGATTTTGCCCAAGCCGATGCAGATAGACAAGTAAATAACCTAACTCGTTTTTCTGTATTTTTTTCTGAAAGGCGACAGTTTTTTTTAGAAAATGCTGGCTTGTTTGATGCAGGAAATCAGTTTGTATTTAAACCATTTTTTAGTAGAACGATTGGGCTTGATAGTGATGGTAACCCAATTCCATTAGATGCAGGCGCAAGGTTTACCGATAAAAATAATAAGTACAGCCTTGGTGCTTTGTATGTACACCAACGAAAAACGGAGAATACACAAGCTGCTAATATGAGCGTACTTCGATTTTTAAAAAACTATGGTACACAAAATAATATTGGTGTACTTATTACCAATAAAATAGACGTAGCAAATGATACACTAAAAAATAACTTTAATACAAGTGCCACCATTACTGGCTTTAACCGTATTAATGATAAGCTTAATTTTAAATATAATGTAAGTGGTACTAAAACAACTGGTAATTTTAAAGATGATGGTGCAGCAGCTTTTACAAGTTTAAATTATGAATCAAATAATTTTAACCTTCTCTGGAATGCAGGCTATATTTCTAAAAATTACAATCCGCAAATGGGTTTTGTAAGTAGAAATAATTTTGTAAAAAATTATGTAGATGTTTATTTTACCAAACGAAAACAAAAGTGGTTTCCAAAATTTATACGTAGTTGGGAGCCTGGTGTTGGGGTAGATGTATATCAAAACCCAAACGATTTAAAACTTCAAGAAGCTTATATAGGAGCTTACCCAATATTTTTCACTTTTAATAACGGTAGTAAATTTATTATAAAATATGAAATGAGTTGGCAAAATTTGCCATTTGCTTTTAGGCCTTTGGGTATTGCAATTGCTGCTGGCAAATACCAATTCAATAATATTTTAGTTAATTACGATAGCGACCAAAGCAGCAAATTTTCGTGGACAACTACTTTTACAAGCGGTGGTTATTTTAATGGAAAAATAAAATCTGCTGAGATAGGAATACGGTATGCACCATCCCCACAATTGGCTTTTAATATTGATTATTTAGCGAATGATTTTAAAAATTTAGGCATAGCGAAAGAAAATATAACTACACAACTTATTACTCCAAACATTAGGCTAGCCCTTAATCCACGTTTACAAATGAATGTATTTTATCAATACAATACAGCTAATGAACGTAGCCGTTGGAATGCACGTTTTAGTTGGGAATACAAGCCACTCTCATACATTTATCTGGTATGGAATGAAAATAAAACAGCAGGTTTTAGAGAAGACGAAACCATTGGAAAAATTAGTTATTTAAAACAGTTTTAAAAAATGAAAAGGAGTACATATTTTATTTTTTGGGTGATAGTTCGTATAGGGGTAGCAGCTTGCAATACTACAAAATATATTATTGGCAAAGCATACAGAAGTATGAGTGGTACACAGAAAGAAATGGCAGATAGTATTTTATTAAACGCATTAGACAACGAGGCAATTTACACTTTACTAGATACACTTAAACCTATGAGTAGTGTACAGTATTTTGAAATGCCGCTATTAAGCGAAGATGCAAAAGAAGTGGATAGCACTACGAGTGAGTTAATAAAAATACAAAATGTAATAAATAAAATGAGTATGGGTGATTGGCAATTTATATTAAACCCATTTGCAAGAGTAGATAGTATTTATAGAGGTATAGAAATTTATGTATTTAGAAAAAGCAAATTAAATAGCTTAATAAAACAACATCAACAATATTTTATACAATGGGGGTTTACACCTAATACTAACCCTGCTACTATTTTAGCTATTACTGAGTATGAAGATGAATACGACCGTTGGCGTAATTATGGTTATCTATTTGGATATCCCGACTATGCGGTTGATTTTTTTGTTAATGCTGGTAAGAACGAAGACAGTACAAAAGTATTTGTAAAAAGAGATTTTTTTTCAATCCCCGTGTATACTGACAGCACTGGGCATTTTACTTATGCAGTGCCCAAAGGCTATCAAACAAATGCCATAGACTCTTTACTCTACAAGAAAGCAATAATTACATTGAATAAATATAAAAGATTAAGAGAAAAATATACAAAAAACGGAAGTACAAAGACATTTAAAATATTTCAAAAATTAAATTAAATATTATGTTACTAGAAACCTACGAAGAATGGAGGCACTGCATAGAAGTAAAATGCGGTATACCACTTACACAAACATTTGTACATACAAGAATTGAAGAATTGAATGATGAAGAGAATAAACACACTAATGAATTTATAAAATTGTATGGAATAGGATATAAAAATAAAATATTGGAATGGTTTACACAGTCTATACCAACTTTAAAATATATGGAATGAAAAAATTGAATTATTGGTTACTATTTATGTATTGCAGTATTTTTTTAAACTGTAGTTGCAACCATAAGCACCATGTAAAAACGGATGTTGTGAATAAAAAAATAAAACAGCATACTGAAATAAAATTGAAAGTAATATTTATAAAAAATAAAAAATGACAACAAACAAAAAATTACCCGTTACGGTTTTAAGTGGTTTTCTAGGAGCAGGAAAAACAACTTTGTTAAACCATATTTTGCACAACAAAGAAGGCTTAAAAGTAGCCGTAATAGTGAATGATATGAGTGAAGTAAACGTAGATGCAAGGCTAGTAAACGAGCAAAACGTATTGAGTAGAACGGAAGAGAAATTAGTAGAAATGAGCAACGGTTGTATATGTTGCACATTACGAGAAGATTTAATGATAGAAGTAGAAAAGCTTGCCAATGAAGGCAGGTTTGATTATTTATTAATTGAAAGTACTGGCATAAGTGAGCCTGTACCTGTAGCACAAACTTTTAGTTTTGTGAGTGAAGATGGGAAAATAGATTTATCTAAATTTAGTTATGTAGATACGATGGTAACTGTGGTAGATTGTTTCAATTTTTTTAATGACTTTGGTACAAATGAATTATTGGTTGACCGAAAATTGACTGATATGGATGGCGATGATAGAACGATTGTAAACCTACTTACAGACCAAATAGAATTTGCTAATGTTATTATTTTGAATAAGACTGATATGGTAGATGAAAAAACAGTAGGACTTTTAAAAGCATCTATTCAAAAACTAAATCCGGGTGCAAAAATTATTAAATCAAACTTTAGTAAAGTTGACCCAAAAGAAATTTTAAACACTAAACTTTTTGATTTTGAAGAAGCACAAAATAGTGCTGGTTGGCAAAAAGAATTAGAAGCAGGTGAACATACACCTGAAACAGAAGAGTATGGTATAGGTAGTTTTGTGTTTAGAGATAAAAGACCTTTTCATCCACAACGGCTTTGGGATTATTTAAATAATAATTGGCACAACAATATTATACGAAGCAAAGGTTTGTTTTGGATAGCTAGCCGTAAGGATGATGCACTTAACTGGAGCCAAGCAGGCGGCAGCTTAAAGGCAGATAGAGCCGGAGTTTGGTGGTGCAGTATGCCTTACAGTGATAGAATAACTTACGAAGGCTTTGTAGATAATCAAAAAGATATAGAAAGTAAATGGGACAAACATTTTGGTGACCGCCAAAATGAATTGGTAATAATTGGGCAAGATTTAGATAAAGAAATAATTATACAAGAAATGGAACACTGCTTGTGTACCGAAAAAGAAATACGGGATATGAAACTAGGGTTGCGGTTTAAAGACCCTTTTCCAATTACATAAATAATGTGTAAAAAAATTTTTTAAATTTATTTTGTTAAAATAAATGCTATCTTTTAGTACTATCCCATTAAATTTTAATAAGCTTTTAAAGATATACAAATTGTATTGTTTACTAAGTACGCCTAGCACATTTATCCCAACTATATGTTCGGGAGAATATGCAATCGTCTATAAGTTGCTATTATTTTATTATTAAAGTGGAAGCTGTACTAATACATTACATTTTGCAATGAACTTACATAATATAACAATCATACTCGGCCACTTGCTGTATTAAGAGCATATTTATTTGCGTAAGAAGAATAAAAAATACCAAAAACTTTTTCACGGAGTAAAACTAGCAGTTTATGTTTTAAAGGTATTTATATTACTGTAACGCTTTCAATCAAATTTTAGTATCCTTTTTCTTCAATTTATCAATCTTCCGTATTCTTCATTTTCATTAACAAAGAATATGCACCTTTAATAACAATATTTTTATCAACAAAATCTACAGCTGCACCAATTTGTGTAAAACCATTTTCAGTATTCCCTATGTTTATTTCTGCCATTTCGTATTGCTTATTTCCTTTATCAATAAATATATAATTTTTACCCTCAAAACTTACCACAGCATCTTCAGGTAGGGCATTTAATTGCTTGCTTTCTACATCTATTTCTGCATTCATATACATACCTGGCAATAAACTTTTATCGTAGTTTATAAAGTGGCAATGAATTTCTGTACTACGGTTTTCAGTAAAATCTTTACCGAGTAAAATAATTTTACACCGATATTTTTGATTGGGGTTACTATTTGTATATGCCGTTACCATTTGCCCAATAGAAAGTTTGTTAATGTCTTTTTCAAAAATGGTCAATGCCAAATGTATATCAGATGTGTTTACAATTTCAAACAGAACATCGCTTGGGGTAACATACTTGCCACTATTTACATTTACTTTAGATACGTAGCCACTTATGGGAGAATAAACATTGATGCTTTTGATAATGTTTTTAGAAGAAACACTATTTGGATTAATGCCTGCAAATTTTAATTTCTCCGCATAAGAATCTAGCATAACGTTTAGGGTATTATATTCTGATTGTGCCTGCTGGTAAACTTTATCGCTGCTAGCTTTGCTTTGATTTAATTCTTTTTGGCGGTTATATTCTGCCCTTGCATAGCCAATTTTAGATTTTGCTAAAAGATAATCTTCCTGCATTTGTAAAAATTGTTTATCCTCAATAGTACACAAAATATTGCCTTTACTTACATACATCCCTTCCAATAAATGCGTGGCTTTTAAATACCCACCACTTGGTACACTTACGGTTACCAAATTTTGCGGTGGTACATCTATTTTACCATTTACTTTTATAGTAGATGAAATGTTTTGCTCCTCTATTTTTCCTATTACGATACCTGCATTTTTTATTTGTGCATCGGTAAGGGTTACAATGTTTTCAGCCGTTGGCGCTACTGGTTTTTCTTCTATTTTTGTTTCGCTTTTGCAAGAGAATAAAAATACGGTTGTAGCAAATGCTATTAATAATTTTTTCATTTTATAATGATGTTAGCGTGTTTAAGTTGATAATACTATTATTTAATTGTCGTATCGCTTCTATATAATTGCTTTGTATTTCTGTATTTTGATTTATCAGCATTACCCATTCTAAATAATTAATATCACCACCAATAAATTTTTTATTGGCAGTTGCTAAAATTAAATCTACATTCTTTAATACTTCATTTTCGTAATAAGCTACGGTTGCTTTATACTTTTGATAATCTTGTAAACTTTGATTGTATTGATTTTGCAGTTTCCCTTTTTCAATTATTAAACGGTTGTCAGCTATCTCATTATTGACTTCTAAAGCTTTCATTTTATTTTTAATAGAAGTATTGAACAATGGAATGGCAATACCCAAAGAACCATACAAACCGTTGTAACCGTTTTGAAACGTATTGTTTGCTCTAAATGTTTGGTAATATGCACCGCCAAGTAATTCAGGTTTTTGTTTTGTTTTTTCTACTGCTATTTTGGCTATGTTGATATTCTTTTCCAGCTCTATCAATTTTATATTTGGTAATGCCGCAACAAAATTGGTATCTATTGTTTCGGCAAAATCTATTTTGTATGTATAAACGGAAGGCAAATAATCTGCATCAGCATTCAACAAATATTTAAACTGTGTTTGCAAAGTTTTATAATCTTTCTGTAATTCTGCTAACTGAATTTTAATTTGTCCTAATTGGTTTTCGGCAGTTACTTTTTCTAATATATTGCTTTCGCCTTTATTAAAACGCAAAGTAGATTTCCGTAAAAATTCTGAATAGATGGTATCGGTTTTTTGCAACAATTTTTCTTTTTCTTTCAAATAAATCATTTCATAAAAAACCTGTGTTACTTGTTTGGTTAATTCTCTTTTTTGTATGACCTCATTCAATTTCCCTTGCTTGGCTTCTTCAATTAATAATTGCTTTTGCTTTTTATACACAACAGGAAATTTAATACTTTGCGATACGCTTAATTTTACATCAAACACATTGCTATTAAACTGCCCAAACTCTGTACCAACGGCAGTATTGGGAACATCGTAAGCCGTCTTTGTCATTCGTTGCAGGTATTCGCTGTTTAGCTTTTCATTTTTTATTTTTAGGCTATTTGCTACCGCTGTTTCAATGGCTTTATCAATAGTTATTTTTTCTTGTGCATTTATATTTTGCGAAGCAAAAAATGCAAAACATAAAAGTATGATACTGGTGATTTTGGGTTGCATTGTTGTTTTTGTTTTAATTCCTTTTTCAAACATGATGTATAAGATTGGTAAAACAAATAAGGTTAAAAAAGTTGCAATCAATAAGCCGCCAATTACAACCGTTGCTAAAGGCTTTTGCACTTCTGCACCTGAGCCATTACTTAATGCCATTGGCAAAAAACCTAGTGACGCAACAAAGGCGGTCATTAAAACTGGTCGCAACCGTATTCTTGTACCCTGTAAAACAATTGTTTTTAAATTGGTTTCGCCACGCTGCTTTATTCGGTTAAATTCTGCAATCAATACCAATCCATTTAATACTGCTACGCCAAACAAAGCAATAAAACCAACACCTGCGCTAATGCTGAAAGGCATACCACGAAGGGCTAAAAAGAATATACCGCCAATGGCAGATAATGGTATGGCTGAATAAATAAGTAAGCCCTGCTTTACAGAGTTGAAAGCAAAGAACAATAAAATAAATATGAGTAATGATGAAACTGGAACAGCAATCATCAACCTGCTTTTTGCTGCATTCAAATTTTCAAATGCACCGCCGTAAGTTGGATAATACCCTGCTGGAAATTTTATTTGAGTATCTACTTTTTGTTGCAACTCTTTTACAATGCTTTGCACATCTCTGCCTCTCACGTTAAAGCCAACAACAATTCTGCGTTTTGCATCTTCTCTTTGTATCTGGTTAGGACCTTCTGTAACGGCAACATCTGCCAATTGTGAAAGTGGAATTTGTGAACCGCTTGGTATTGGTATTAAAAGGTTTTGTACATCGGCTACATCTTTTCTTTTTTCTCCTGCTAATCGTACCACCAAATCAAATCGTTTTTCGCCTTCGTAAATAATGCCTGTGCTTTGCCCTGCAAAAGCGGTGTTTACAATTCGGTTAATGTCTTCAATGTTTAAATTATATTCTGCAATTACAAGACGGTTATAATTGATTACAACCTGTGGCATACCTGTTACGGTTTCTACATACAAGTCGCTTGTGCCTTTTACGGTGTTTACAATTTTGCCCAACTTATCTGCATATAATGAAAGTGTATCTAAATTTTCTCCAAATATTTTACACACCACATCTTGCCTTGCACCCGTCATCAATTCATTAAAACGCATTTGTACTGGGTATTGAAAACCAAAAGTTACACCTGGTACATCTTCTAATTCCTTTGCCATTTTTTCGGATAATTCATCAAATGTTTTGGCAGATGTCCACTTACTTTTATCTTTTAAAATTACCATCATATCACTTGCATCAATAGGCATTGGGTCGGTTGGTACTTCGCTACTTCCTGTTTTGCCTACCACCTTTTCTACCTCTGGAAATTTCTCTAACAATATTTTAGAACCTTTTGCAATAGCATCCATTGATGTTTGCAAATTGCTTCCTGTTAATACCCTTGTTTCTACTGCGAAATCGCCCTCTTCTAAGGATGGCATAAACTCGCCACCCATAAACGTAAGTGTGATAATTGCGGCAGTAAATAGCAACAATGTAAAACCAACAATTATTTTTGGGATAGCCAATGCTTTGTTTAAAATATTTTGGTAAATATTTTCTAACCTACCCATCATTTTATCTGAAAATGATTTTTTATGCGTTATGTTTTTGTTTAAAAACAATGCCGTCATCATTGGCACATAAGTAAGCGACAATACAAATGCACCAAACAATGCAAAGGCAATTGTTTGAGCCATTGGTAAAAACATTTTTCCTTCAATACCTCTTAATGTAAAAATGGGAATGTACACAATGAGGATAATCAGTTCGCCAAAAACGGCTACGTTCCTCATTCTTACAGATGTTTCTAAAACGGTATCGTCCATTTCGTTTTGAGAAATTTTACTGATGCTTCGGCTATGCAAACTAAACAAACAGGCTTCCACAATAATTACTGCCCCATCCACAATCAAACCAAAATCCAATGCTCCTAAACTCATTAAATTTCCACTTACACCAAACAAGTTCATTAATATTACGGCTATCAACATTGCCATTGGAATAACACTTGCCACAATTAAACCTGCCCTTATATTGCCTAAGAAAAAGATTAAAACAAACAATACAATTAATGCCCCTTCAATTAAATTAGTGCCTACCGTTTTTATAGAATTGTTTACCATTTTTGTTCGGTCTAAAAACGGTTCAAGTATTACACCTTCAGGTAATGTTTTTTTAATTTGCTCTATGCGGTCTTTAATATTTTTGATAACGATATTACTGTTTGCACCCTTCAGCATCATTACAACTGCACCCGAAACTTCCCCTTTGCCGTTGTACGTCATAGCGCCATAACGAATGGCATTGCCCATACGAACATCGGCTACATCCCTCATAAACAAAGGGCTTCCGCTTGCAGTATTTTTTATAGAAATATCTTTTATGTTTTCAATAGTGTTGATTAAACCTTCGCTGCGGATGTATAAAACGGTGGGGCCTTTTTCAATATATGCACCGCCTGTATTCTGATTATTTTTTTCCAACGCCGTAAAAACGTCGGCAATGGTAATATTGTAAGATTGTAATTTGTTGGGGTCAATAGCAATTTCGTATTGCTTTAGTTTTCCTCCAAAGCTGCTTACTTCGGCCACACCTTCCACACTTAATAATTGTCGGCGTACAATCCAATCTTGTATGGTTCTTAGTTCAGTAGCATCATACTTTTTTTCATAGCCGATTTTTGCCCTTACTGCATATTGATAAATTTCGCCCAAACCTGTTGTTACGGGTGCTAAAAATGGGCTGCCAATTCCTTTTGGTATTTGGTCTTTTACGGCACTCAATCTTTCTGTTACTTGCTGCCTTGCCCAATACACATCGGTTGCATCGTCAAATACAATCGTAACTACGCTTAAACCAAATCTTGAAAAACTTCTTATTTCTTTTAAGCCAGGGATATTGCTGTTAGTTTGCTCTATCGGAAATGTGATAAGCCGTTCAATATCGGTAGCACCCAACGATGGGGCAGAAGTAATTACCTGTACTTGGTTGTCGGTAATATCAGGTACGGCATCAATGGGTAATTTGGTAAATTGATAACTGCCATAGCCAATAAGGGCAATGATAAACAACCCAATAATGAGTTTGTTTTTTATGGAAAACGCTATAATTTTATTGAGCATACTTTTTTAGATTAATTAAACGAGAATACAGTTGGTAAAGACCATTGTACAGTTAGCAAAAAACAAAGTTGTAAAGTTTTATTTACAAACTTGCATATTGCATTTTTTGCCTTTTGCCTTTTGCCTTTTGCTTTTTGCAAATTGCCAATTGTTTTTTTATTGATTTAACCTAACTTGGGCGGTTGCCAAATACTGCCAAAAGATTTGGAAGAGTAGTGTTGCTCTGTGTAAGAAGTAACTTTTTTTGTAGAAATGATATAACTATCATTAAATGTAAAAAAAGTTTGTTGCTCTAAAAATATTATTGTGGATAGAGAATTGCCATCAATAGTTTTGAAAGGTAAATTTTGGTGCTCGTGTTTGTTATTGTCTGAATGATTGTGGTTTTCGTTGTAATGCTTTTTCAAAAAATTGATAAAACTAATGTTGTGGTCTTCATCGTTTTTATCATTGTGATGCTCTAAATAATGATGTATGAGGGTGGGCAATTTCAAAAGCTGCCCTATTTCCGTGTTGGCACACAAAAAGATGAAAAGTAATGATATGGCAATAAGCTTTTTCAACTTGTTACAAATATAACAATAAAAATTGTAGCCAACAATTTGTATTTCTCTTTATTAAAAAAATTATATACTTGCATTTGCTTCTATATCAATTATCAAATCTTTACTAAACGATATAAAGTATTGTTGAAGGAATTGCATTTTATTTTCAATAATTCAACCTCACCCCAAAACCCACACCCATATCGCTATCATAATGAGTGCCTACAGAAATATTTTTACCTGCAATGTATCTTAACCCAGTCATATATTCTTTATCCGTGTTTACCATAAAACTAAATCGCATTCTTTTACTTAACGGTACATCTTCCCGCATTAATTGTAAACGCACATCTCCATCACTAAAAATTTCTGATTGAAATTTTACCAACATTGGTAAAGTATATTCTAAACCAATACTCAACTGAGTACGATTATCTTTGGAATTGGTTTGGCCAAAAAGATTTTTTTCTTGCTCATCTATTCCTAGTTTTCTGTACCGCCAATCAAAACCAATAAAAGGCATTATCCATTGCATCTTACCAATGTATCTACCAATATGCGTTTCTGTTTCGTAGCCATGCATATCATGATAACCCAAGCGCCATTCTGTGCCTATGCTCCATCGTGTATTGCTAAACATAGCCATACCGTCATTTCCATTTGTTGCAAAATCATTTTCACCCATAAAGTGAAAACGCCTGTCTTCTGCAAATAATTTTCGCTTAGCTAGTTTTGCATTTGGTATTTCAGGATTTGGCGCTTGATCTTTATAAGTAAATACCCTACCCATACCCGCCATCATGTGATATAATATATGGCAATGAAAAAACCAATCTCCTTCTGCGTTAGCATTAAATTCTAACGTATCGGTTTCCATTGGCATAATGTCCACAATGTTTTTTAGTGGTGCATAATCCCCTTGTCCATTTAGCAAACGAAAGTCTTGCCCGTGTAAGTGCATGGGGTGGCGCATCATGGAGCCGTTGTACAAAACAATGCGAATGTTTTCTCCCTTTTTTATTAATATTTTATCACTTTCAGAAACTACTTTGTTATTCAAACTCCAAACATAACGATTCATATTTCCACTCAATTCAAAACGCAATTCCTTTACAGGTGCATCTTTTGGTAAAGAAGAAATGGTTGGAGATTTTAGCATGGCATAATTTAAAGTAACAATATCCGAAAGCTTATTACTATTATATTCATCTTCCATCTTCATATTGTCCATTGCTCCCGCAGAATTGCGGGACTCTTTGCCCTCTGCTAACTGCCCTTTGCTCCCGCCAATTTGCGGGACCAACTGCTCCCCCGTTATCTCCGGATACATCACCACATTCATATCCATTTGGTTCAAGCTCATTTGCATATTCGTATCATCCAAGTCGCCATTCATTTTCATCATGCCATTCATCATCTTCATACCTTCAAAATATTTTAGCTTTGGAAGTGGCTCTACTAATTGTTTAATACCATTGCCCAAATAAATGGATGCAGATTTTGTTCTATCTTCTGATGTGGCTAAAAATTCATACGAAGTACTATCATTAGGAATGCTAACTATTACATCGTACGTTTCCGACACTGCAATTATTAATCTATCTACTTCCACGGGTTCTACATCATTACCATCATTGGCTACCACTGTTATTTTTCCACCTGCATACGTAAGCCAAAAATATGTGGATGCCCCACCGTTGGAAATTCTCAATCTTAGCTTATCGCCTCCTTTAAATTGTGAAAGTTGTTGTTCATCTTTTCCATTAATCAAAAATTTATCATAATAAATATCACTCACATCCATTGCGTTCATTCGCTTCCATTCATTTTTTATTTTTGTTTTAAAATGACCTTGCCTTATTGCTTCGCTATAGCTTTGTGTGGTACCTTTTTTTATAGCAAACCAATCTGTAGCATTGTGCAACATACGGTGTACATTATTCGGATTCATATCTATCCACTCACTCAATATTATTGGAATGGTTGTTAGCCCATCTACATCCATATGCTTTGCAATATCCTCGGGCTTCTTATTCAAAATCATAGAACCATACATACCTATTTGCTCTTGCAAACCACTATGGCTATGGTACCAATGTGTGCCGTGTTGTATAATGGCAAACCTGTACAAGTAAGTGCTATGAGGCTTTATAGGCATTTGTGTAAGATTTGGCACACCATCATAACGGTTGGGTAGCATAAGCCCATGCCAATGCAATGAGGTACTTTCGTTCAGCTCATTGTGCACAACAATTTCTGCTGTATCTCCTTCGGTAAATGTGAGTGTGGGCATTGGTATTTGCCCGTTTACGGCAATGGCTCTTTTTGCTTTGCCGCTAAAATTTACTACAGTGTCCTTTATGTATAAATCGTAGTGAACAATTTTTTGAGCATAACTAATTTGTACTGCCAATAAAAATAAAATTAACGGCAACAGTTTTTTGCAAATAGTTTTTTGAATATCCATTTTAAATATGTCATTTATGAAAGGTTAAAAAAACAAAACCATAAATTGAATTATAGCTTTGTTTGATTAAAATAATTGTTTTTTACTTACCATTCTTTGTCAATGCCATACCGCATTTTGGACATTTACCGGGCTTTGCGCTTGTAACTTCTGGATGCATAGGGCAGGCGTATTTAGCAGACATATCCATTTTTTTCATTTTGTCGGTACACATTTTTCCACTCATGTCCATACAATCTCCGTCTTTCATCATCATTTTTTTTCCGTCTTTCATTTTGCATTCGCCGTTTGTCATGCAAGTAGTACCATTTTTCATTTTC
>JANNVW010000038.1:0-201922 GCA_031408295.1 Ferruginibacter sp. | reverse complement strand
GGCAGTAATAAAACCTGCTCGGCGGCCCTAATGGTTACTAGTCTATCGACTAAGCAGCCATGGCATACGAAGTATTGCCATTTGAGTTTTTCGTTTTCAGATTAAAGTGCTAATAACGCAACGCACTACATGCTTACACCTGCAAAGATCTATGCTGTCAAAACCAAAACGGCCCCGTTTTAGATGTTAGATTTTAGAGTATAGACATTAGACTAAAACCCTAACAGCACAGCAAAAATACGAAATTCATATTTGTTGCTACATTGTTTTATTTCAAATTTAAAATCTAAATTTGTTAAATAAATTATTTATCACTCGTTTGTAAAAGTAAAGAGATAAATAAATAATTTTTAAACTACCATTTTAACAATAGAATAACTTAAGCATTTAGAAATGGCACATTATATCAAGTTAGGTACCATACCACACAAAAGGCACACACAATTTCGTAAGCCAAATGGGGCTATGTATTCGGAGCAATTATTTTCTACTGAAGGTTTTTCTAATGACTATTCTTTATTGTATCATACTTATGCACCTACACTTATTATAAGCTGCGAAGAGCCTATAAATGTAGCTCCAAAAATTGCAGAGGAGCACATGCTAAAACACCGTAGTTTAGAGGGGTTTAAAATAAAACCAGTGGCAGATTTTTTAGAAAGTAGAAAAGCTGTGCTGGTAAATGAAGATTGTCATATAGTGCTGGCTGCACCGCAACAGAGCATGACAACTTATTTTTATAAAAATGCAGATAGTGACGAGGTTATTTTTATTCATGAAGGGAGTGGAATTTTAAAAACCTGCTATGGAGAATTATCATTCTCTTATGGCGATTATATTGTTGTACCAAGGGGCTGTATTTATCAGATACATTTTAATACAGAAGCCAATCGCTTGTTCATTGTAGAATCTCACTCACCAATCCGTTTTCCAAAAAAATATTTGAGTAAGTATGGCCAATTAATGGAGCATTCTCCTTTTTGCGAAAGAGATATTCGTACACCAGAAAACTTACAAACCTACGACCAGCAGGGCGATTTCATCATCAAAACAAAAAAGAAGGGAATGCTGTATGGCATACACTATGGCACACATCCATTTGATGTAATAGGTTGGGATGGTTGCTGCTATCCATATATATTCAGCATTCACGATTTTGAGCCTATTACTGGTAGGGTTCACCAACCACCGCCCGTGCATCAAACTTTTGAAACAAATGCATTTGTAATTTGCTCTTTTGTTCCTCGTTTATTTGATTATCATCCGCTTGCCATTCCAGCTCCATATAACCACAGCAATATAGATAGTGATGAATTGCTATATTATGTAGATGGAGATTTTATGAGCCGTAAGCATGTTACCCGTGGCATGATAACACTGCACCCTGCCGGTATTCCACATGGACCACACCCTGGGCTTGCAGAAAAAAGTATAGGTGCAAAAGAAACGAAAGAGTTAGCTGTAATGGTTGATACTTTTAGACCATTAAAACTAACCTTAGATGCTATTGAAATTGAAAATGATGGCTATGTAATGAGTTGGGCAGAGTAAGTACAGTGCAGCCCTGGTGGTTACTTTAGTTATAAAGCTTACTAGATAATTTAATTGAAACTATTCCACCATAAATTTTTATGGTGAATCAATTAGCATATCGCTATAAGAGGTTTTCATAAAATCACCTTGATTTATATTAAAGAATGTTGCAAAAAAATTGCACTGTTCTTTTAATTTATGAATACCAATAGAACCATCTATATCAATTGCTTCTACTTCAATGAAAGTGCCGAGGTTTTGTACAGCATCAAAATGTATTTTCACATTATCTACAAAGTATATGCGCCTTTGTTTATCTACAATTACTTTTGTGCCATGTAATTTTTGCAATATTTCTTTTAATGCATTATCAGGAGCATGTTTGTACAATAAAATATTTGATTGTTTCGCTCCTGCAAAATCTTCTCTTTCGTACCAAATTAAAGCGTTTTCAATATTTCCTTCACGTAGTTTTAGTCTCCCAATTTTTACATCATAATAGGTATCTTTTTGATTATCTATACCAATAAAAGTGGGGTTGAGTGTTTGTACTTTTTGTACTAACGCCTCTATGTCGTTAGTTTTTGCTTTAAACTCTATGTTTAGAATACTCACTGTATGAATAATTATTGAATAATAAAAAAGTTAGGGATGAATTTTCCAACCCCATTCTAAAAAAAATGGTAATGCTTTTGCCCAAGTAGGTACATCATGTTTACCATCTTTTATTTCAAGGTATTCTATATCATTTTCTTTATATCCTTTTTTCCTTAACTCTTCCAAAAGGCTTACTGCATCATCAATAGAGTCTATTACACCGTTATTATTTCTATCGGCCATTTCATCTTGTGTGCCTACTTCAAAAAAGAACTTTAGCCAAGGATAGTAATTACCTTCACGCACTTGGCGCTGCATGATACGGTCTTTATCTTCATCAAAATCTGCATCTTCTTGGTCTTTATCTCTCCACCACAAAGAGCCACTAAAAACACCTACTTTAAAAAATTCATTAGCATTGTTCCAAACAATATCCAATGCACACAATCCTCCTAAAGAAAATCCTGCAAATGATTTTTCTTTGAAAGATATAATGGCATATTTTTCTCTAATAAATGGAATTAATTCTTCCATAATAAATTTGGTATAAAGTGCCGCTTTTGCTCCCCTACCCTTGTAATCAAGTATATTAGCTGTGCCGTATTCATTTTTTCTATCAGCAGAGCAATGGATACCTACGCAAAAAACGGGTTCTATTTTTCCGGCTGTATAAATATTGTCCAAAATGTTGGCAAATTTCATAGTACGCAAATCTTGCCCATCATTTATTAACAAGAGGCTAATTACTTTATGGGTAAAATAATCTTGTGAATAATAGCAGTCAATGATGACATCTCTTTTCAAGAAATTTGATGTAAGCGTAAAAGGTTCGGATATTATTTTTGTTGTTTCTTTTGTAAGCATTGGCGTCAAAAATAAGAAATACAAGGTGATTTTAGCCAAGTAGTGGGTAATAAAAACATAATTTGTTTTATTGCTTTTAAAAAAATATATTTGAAAAGCAATGGTGTTTATATTTTAACCAAATTTTAAAAAATTAAAGCATGAAAAAAATTGGAATATTACATGGTAAGGAAAGGAGTTTTCCAGAAGCGTTTATAGAAAGGGTAAACAGCAAAAACATAGAAGGAATAATTGCTGAGCCAGTACGTATAGATAAAGTAGTACAGGGTGAAAGTAGCGGCTATGCCGTAATAATTGACCGTATATCTCAAGATGTACCATTTTACCGTGCATACCTTAAAAATGCTGCATTGTGCGGCACAGCTGTAATAAACAATCCTTTTTGGTGGAGTGCTGATGAGAAATTTTTCAACAATTGCTTAAGCACAAAAATGGATGTGCCTGTGCCAAAAACAGTAATAGTACCATCTACAGAATTACCTACCGACACTAGTGCAGAATCGTTTTCAAACCTTGCTTACCCAATGGATTGGGATAATATTTTTAAATACATTGGCTTTCCTGCTTACATGAAGCCTCATGCTGGCGGTGGTTGGAAAAGCGTATATAAAGTTACCGACAAAGAAGATTTCTTTACAAAACATGCCGAGACAGACCAATTGATAATGATGTTGCAAGAAGAAATTGTGTTTGATGAATATTATCGTTGCTACTGCATTGGCGGAAAGTATGTGAAAATTATGCCATACGAGCCACGCAACCCTCATCATTTGCGCTACGTAGCAGATTTTAAACCAGATGCTGCTCGTTATAAATTAATGGAAGACATTGTACTTCGTATTTGTAAATATTTAGGTTACGATTTTAATACAGTAGAGCTTGCATTGAGAGATGGTGTACCATATGCTATAGACTTTTGCAACCCTGCGCCAGATGCAGAACTTACAAGTGTAGGGCAAGAAAATTTTGACTGGGTAGTAGAAGCTGCTGCAACATTTGCTATTGAAAAAGCACAGGCACAAGTAGAAGGTGCTGATAACCTTACTTGGGGCGAGTACATAAAACGCAGTGCTAACAAAGAGACATTGTATAAATAAAATTTGATGATAGAATACCTAACTATAGTTAATGATGATGATTTATCAGAATCGCTTGTGGAAGAACCGCAAAGTGAGTATGGGTTTACTTATGCAGATTATCTTACTTGGAAATTTAAAGAAAGAATAGAATTAATAAAGGGTAAGATTTTTAAGATGAGTCCTGCACCTTTGGTAACGCACCAAACTATAGTTGGAAATATTTATATAAGTCTATCTTTCAAATTAGAAAAGTATCCTTGCAGTGTTCTCTTTTCGCCAGTAGATGTAAAATTAATTGGCAAACCTTTTAGAAAAAAAGTAAAGGATGATGAAATATTTACTGTCGTTCAACCTGACATAATAGTTGTTTGCGACCCAGAAAAATTAGCAGACCCAAGAAGTATAAATGGTGCACCAGAAATGGTAGTAGAAGTATTAAGCCCAGGCAATACAAAAACAGAAACAAAACATAAACTAAACTTGTATGAAGAAAATGGCGTGCTAGAGTATTGGGTTGTACACCCACCTTATAAATATGTGGAAGTTTATTTATTAAAAAATAATAAGTATAGCAAGCCCACTATTTATGAAATGGGAGACGATATTCCTTGCATCGTTTTAAGAGATATTAACGTACCAGTAGATGAAATTTTTAAATAACTAAAACTAACTAAATACTATGGCAAACATATCGTACAAACAATTTACACTTGGTGTAGAAGAAGAATATATGGTAATAGACCCTAACACCCATGAGTTAAAAAGCCATGAACAAAAAATTGTACTAGAAGGGCAGAAAATAATAATGGATAAGGTGAAGGCTGAAATGCACCAAGCCGTAGTAGAAGTAGGTACAGATATTTGTGCTGATGTGGATGAGGCATTTATGGATGTAGGTACACTTCGCAAAACCATTAGTGGCATTGCAGAGAGCATGGGGCTTTGGATTGGCGCAAGCGGTACCCACCCTTTTAGCCATTGGGAAAGTCAGTTAATTACAGAGCATGCCCGCTACAGCGAAATTGTAAATGAACTGCAAGAAGCAGCACGTAGCAATTTAATTTTTGGCCTACATGTACACGTAGGTATGGAGACACGTGAAATGGCAATTCATATTGCCAATAGCGCTCGCTACTTTTTACCACATGTGTTTGCATTAAGTACCAACTCCCCTTTTTGGGAAGGCAGACAAACTGGTTATAAAAGTTTCCGTACAAAAGTTTTTGAAAAATTTCCACGTACAGGTATACCTGATCATTTTAGCAGCATAGAAGAATATGATAATTATATAAAGCTCTTGGTAAAAACCAATTGCATAGATAATGCTAAAAAGATATGGTGGGATTTGCGAGTTCACCCTTTCTTTAATACTGTAGAATTTAGAATTTGTGATATACCAATGACTACGCAAGAAACAATTGCTATTGCAGGTATCTTTCAAGGATTATGCGCAAAACTATACAAACTACGCAGCCAAAATCTAAATTTTATGATGTATAACCGTCGTTTAATTACCGAGAATAAATGGCGTGCAAGCCGCTATGGTATTGATGGAAACATGATAGATTTTGGAAAAGAGAGTGAAGTAAATACCCGTGTACTTATATATGAGCTATTAGATTTTATAGATGACGTAGTACCACACCTTGGCAGTAAAAATGCTATAAGCTATGTACACAAAATGCTGGAGCAAGGCACTGGAGCTGATAGGCAATTAAAAGTATATGAACAAACACAAAGCCTTGTAAAAGTAGTTGATTACATACACGATAGTTTCTTATATGGGCTGTAAAAATCAAATCATATAAAACAAAAAAGTTTCATATTTATATGAAACTTTTTCTTTTTAGTGACCGCGTTAGGATTCAAACCTAAAACCTTTTGATTCGTAGTCAAATGCTCTATTCAGTTGAGCTACGCAGCCATTTTTCGGACTGCAAATATAGCATTTTTTATAAAGCTGCCAAATTAATAATACTAATACAGTTACTTATTATCCGTTTACTTATACTATTTATTTAAATTTATACCTAATTATTATTTATCAAGCTTTTTTACTGCCTAAAAATTGAAGGCTTCAAAAGGAATAAAACACTTTACCAATATGCTTTATAACTACAAAATATAAATATATTTTTAATTTTGATAAACTGGCTTGTCTATTAATAAACAAAATACAAGAGTATTAAAGCAACTAAATCGTAAATTGCATATTAGATATTTATTTGGCATATTGAGCTAATCGATTTAAATGAAATCTATTCGGTACTTTTAAAATTATTCATTAAACTTATTTTTACTTTTATCAAATTTATTTTTCTTAATATCTTATTACTTGCTGGCTTATATTCACAAGCCCAGCTTTGCACAGGTACATTGGGAGACCCATTGGTAAATATTAATTTTGGGGCAGGTACAAATCCTGGTGCACAATTATCTGCAGCCACTACGAGTTATCAATACGTTACAAACGACTGTCCAAATGATGGATTTTATACAGTAAGAAACAATACCAATAGCTGTTTTGGCAATTCATGGTTTTCATTAGCAGCTGACCATACAGGTAATACCAATGGTTATTTTATGCTCGTAAATGCATCTATACAACCAAGTGCATTTTATGTAGATACGGTAAGGGGTTTGTGTGGAAATTCTACTTATGAATTTGCAGCATGGATTATTAATATGAGTATTCTACAACCCAATGGATGTAATGGAAACCCCATTCAACCAAATATTAGTTTTGCCATAGAAAAAATAGATGGTACCGTTTTGCAATCTTACAACACTAATAATATTCCTCCATCCACTTCAGCTATTTGGAAACAATATGGTTTTTTCTTTAATACACCCATAGGTATTTCGGATATTGTTTTAAGAATGACGAATAATGCAACTGGTGGTTGTGGAAATGATATTGCACTAGATGATATTACTTTTAAACCTTGCGGACCTTTGCTTACACCTTCTATTGTTGGACTACCCACTACAACTACAACGCTATGTGAAGGGTCATCTAAAACTTTTGATTTTTCGTGTACCGTGTCGTCAGGTTTCAATTTACCAACTTATCAATGGCAGCAAAGTTTTAACGGGGCGCCCTTCACTGATATTATTGGACAAAACAGCACCAGCTTACAAATTAATTTTATACCCAATGCAGCCGTGGGTGTTTATGAATACAGATTGAGTGCAGCAGAAGCTGGAAACTTAAATTCTCTACAATGTAGAATATCATCCACTACAATAAAAATTACAGTAAATAAAAAACCTATTACCACATGCATTAATGATGGCCCAATTTGCGAAGGGAATACGATAACATTGACAGCAACTGGAGGAGATATATACCAATGGACTGGTCCAAACAATTATGTAGGTTCTGGCAATACAGTAACAATAAATAATATAACACTGGCTAATGCAGGTATTTACAATATACTTGTAAAAGATGTAAATGGTTGTGAAAAAACAGACTTTACTAGTGTAATAATAAATCAAAAACCCACGGTTCAAACTTCTTTTTTAGATTCTACTATTTGTGCTGGCAAAACTGTACAATTACTTGCTATTGGTACAGGCAGTTTTGAATGGACACCATCAGCAACGCTTATAAATTCTTCAACTTCAGCCCCAATAGCAAAACCAACAATTGATACAAAGTATACCGTAGTTGTTACCAACTCATTTGGCTGTAAAGACAGCGCATATAGCAATGTAACAGTAGTACAAAAACCAGTTGTAAATGCTGGTCCAGACAAAATTATAGTAGCAAATAAGTCTGTAGTATTGGATGGGAATGTATCAGGAAATATCGAACGCTTTGCTTGGTCTCCCAATGAATTTATAAGTAATATAAATGCACTACTGCCAATCGTAAACCCACCATCAAATAAGCAATACACCCTTACAGTTACGGCCAGCAAAGGATGTGGCGAGGTGAGTGATAGTGTTTTTGTAAAAATATATGAAGGTATTTTTATCCCAAATAGTTTTACACCAAACGGCGATAACAAAAACGACATTTGGAATATTCCAGCACTTGAAGCATACCCACTGCATGAACTTGTAATATATAATCGTTATGGGCAAGTTGTTTTTCAAAGAAAAAAAAGTTCTAATGGATGGGATGGAAAGTTAAAAGGAGATGCTGCGCCAGCTGGTGCTTATACATATGTTATAGATTTAAAAAATGGGACAAATTTAATAAAAGGCTCGCTTTTAATTATAAGATAATTTTTTGCATTTTTAAAGAAATAGGTGACAACCTCCCTTTACTTATTATTATAACGCCCATTATTTAACATTCATAAAAAATCCTCCTTCGCAATTTCAACAAAAAAAGAGTAATAGAACGAAAAATCAATATTTTTTTATACCAATCTGCAAACCAAGTTATTTTGTATATTTAAGCACAAAATATTTATATGCAAAGCAATAGCTCCTCAGTTTTACAACAAAAAAGAACATTATTAAACAATGCCATTAAGCAATTAAAAAAAGAATTTATAGGTATTAATGGCATTATAGATGAATTGGCAGATGTTATTTTGCCATGGTGGTTGTTTCCAGAAAATCAGATGCGCCCATTAATAATAAATTTGTGGGGCATGACGGGAAGTGGTAAAACTGCACTCATAAAGCGCTTGAGTATATTGCTAAATTATCAAAATTTTTTACTACGTTTCGACATGGGAGAATTTGGTGCAAGTAGTTCCTTTTTAAAATATGCACTCACAAGGCAACTCGTACAATTTAGTGGAGAAAACCCCATAATTGTATTAGATGAATTTCAATTTGCAAAAACTAAAGATGAGCAAGGCAAAGAAGTAAATAATACAAGTTTACGAATTATATGGGATTTGTTGGATAGTGGCGAATTAATGTATGAGCCAGATGGAAATTCGTATTATCTAAACAAAGCTAAAAAGGCAGTTCAAATTTTATCCGCCGCAAAAAAGAATGGCATTGAAGTAAAGAAAGGTATTGTAACGAAAGGCGTAAAAGAATTGTATGATGTAATTAGTGCTTTCAATTTTGGGTATGTAGATAGCTCTGTGGATAGGTCAGATGGAAAAATACCATACTCCGATGCCGAAATATTAGTATCTGATACTTTTTGTACTGGCATTTATGAAATGAATAGTAATTTATTTACAGACTTTAGAGATGTTGCTTCAAGAATCAAATTACTACCCGACTTACAAGCAATCATCGATTTTATTGCTCAGATTTTAGAAGAAGAATATGCATTTAAGAAAATGGATTTAAGTCAAAGCCTTATTTTCGTAGTAGGAAATTTAGACGAAGCTTTTTCTATGAGCAACAATATCAACCCAGATATTGATGCAGATGAATTTAGGCGTTTTACACTTAAGATAAATATTTCTGACATAAAAACAGCGTTGCAAAGCCGCTTAAGAAATGAACAAATAGCACGGCTTGGCAATAATCATTTAATCTATCATGCTTTTTCTCATAAAAATTTTCAAGATTTAATAAACCTTCACTTAAAATTAATAACAGATTCTGCAAAAAAAAGATTTAAACTAAAAATACAATTTACCCAAGCTGTAAAGGACATGTTATACAGTGAAGGCGTATTTCCTACACAAGGTGTAAGACCAATTATTAGTACCATACGCAATTTAATAGAAAGCAATATAACTAAAGTTATATTGCATATTTCAGAAGAAAATCTAACCAATGTAGATGCTATTTTGTGGGATTTTATTGATGAAAAATTTACTATACATTTTTTAAGAAATAGCAAGGCTATAAGTAAAAAATGTTTTATAGTGTTACAGAAAATAAACTCGCTTCGCAAAAGCACATTAAATGACCTACAGGCTATTGTAGCTGTACATGAAGCTGGGCATACTGTTGCGGCTATGATGTTTGCAAAAGTTATTCCAGAATATGTAATTACAAAAACAGTAGATAGTGAGAGCAATGGATTTGCTTACATTCTCTTACCCGAAGAGATTATAACGTATAGATTACTTAAAGATCAAATAAGAATTGGACTCGGTGGTTATCTTGCAGAAGCCTTAATATTTGGCACTGAAAATAATACAACTGGTGTAAGTGGCGATTTGCAAAAGATATCTCAAATTGCACATCAAATAGTAAGAGAGTATGGCATGAGTGGAGACCCATTTAAAATGAACTTGCACCAATATGGTGGAAATAGTTTTCAATTTACATTTACTGATGTGCATGAGAAGCAAGCGCAAGCTATAATTGAAAGTTGCAGAAAAGAAGTAGAGGAATGTTTACTAAAGCATAAAAAATTTCTCATTATTATTTCTAAATACCTAAGTAATAACAGCCGGTTAGATAAAGTTTTATTAAAAGAAATGGCAAATAATTATTTCAAGAAAAATAAAATAAAACCAATACAATTTGTGGAAAGCTCTACTTACTATAATTTTAGAAACACAGTTAATTATTTAAAATAGTTATAAAAAGTATTTTAGCTGAATATTAAAATTTATCATTCCTACATAAAATTAACAGCATACTTATGCACAAAAAATAATTTTGGCATACAATATGCAAACCCATTTTGTACCTAGCAAAACCTTTCAGCATTTTTTTTATTTTTTAAATTATTTATTATGAAAAAGTTTTGTGTATCTACCTCTATGGTAGCAATTTTAATTATTACAACAAACATTTGCTCTGCTCAAGCAATGAAACCTAGTACAAGTAGTGAAGTAGCCAGCGTAAATGCGCCACAAATTGCTAAAACTACCAAACTACAAGATGGAACAGTTGCTGATTTAATAAATGCTTCAAAAGAACATAGCACACTATCGACAGCATTAAAATCAGCTGGTACAATTGAAGCCCTAAAAACAGCAGGTCCATTTACTGTATTTGCACCAACCAACGATGGGTTTTCTAAAATAGCTCCAGCTGCTTTAGATGATTTACTCAAACCAGAAAATAAAAGTACACTTACAAAAATATTGAGCAACCATGTGGTGTCAGGTAATCTTAAGAGTGAAGACATCATTGCTGCAATAAAAGAAGGAAAAGGTGTTGCTACTTTTTCAACTTTAAGTGGTGATAAGCTTACTGCAAGTTTAGATGGAGAAAAACTAAAACTAACAGACAGTAATGGCAATAGCTCGTATGTAGATACTACAAGTTTAGTAGCCTCTAATGGAATCATACACTCTATTGATGGAGTATTGTCTGGAAAATAATTTATGAAAAACCAACTTGGTTAAAAAGGTACAAAATTTTAACTTAAAGTTTTGTGCCTTTTTATTTAACTATGCATACTACAAAATCATAAAATTGTAGGGTGTTCTTTTTTTGAAATATACTCCGCTGTAAAATGTTCTTTATGCTTTTCTTTAGCAAACCTTTCTTCATTGTACATTACCGAATTTCCTTTTGGAATTGACAACGAAGCCCAATCTTTATTACAAATCATTTTACCGATGAAAACTATTTGCCCCACATGATAAGGATAATGTGCCAACTGTCTATTAATAGCTTCAACAATGGTATGACCTTGGTTGCGAATAAAAATCTCTGTTTCTAAATCATTCTCTGTTATTGATGCTAGGGCATCAAATAAACATTGCCAACCTTTGTTCCACAAAGTCAATAATTCTTCTTTGTTTACAATATTATTTTCAAATTCAGATTCTCTGTTTCGCCATTCTTTTTCTCCATCAGTAGTTAAAAAATCTGTCCAACGACTAAGCATATTACCTGCCATATGCTTTACAATAACAACAATACTATTGCTTTCTTCATTGTATTGCCAATAAAGTTGTTCATCGGTTAGTTGGGCAAAAGTTTTTTCGCCCAGGAGTTTATAGTAATGGAACTGGGCGGTGGTAGATGAAAGAAAATTATTTATCATTATCAAAATTTATTGTATAAAATTAGATAATATTTTCAATTTATTCTTTTGTAAACTTCCCTACAATACCCTTTTCTGAATTTGTGCCTACCATTACTTCAAATTCACCAGGCTCTACTATAAATGCACCTTCGTTTGTATAAAAGCCTAGTTCTTTATCTGTAAGTATAAATTCTACTTCTTTAGATTCCCCAGCTGCTAGTTCTATTTTTTCAAATCCCTTTAACTCTTTTACAGGTCTTACGACGCTTGCAACTTTATCATGCAAATAAAGTTGTACCACTTCTTCACCTGCTACTTTGCCAGTGTTCTTTACAAGCACTTTTACTTTTATGGCGGCTGAATTTGCAATGTCTATTTTCAAGTTAGAATAATCAAAATTTGTATAGCTTAGCCCATATCCAAAAGGGTACAATGGTTTATTAGATTCATCGCTATAATGCGACCAAAATACTTCTGGCTTTGGCCCTGGCCTTCCTGTATTGTATTGGTTATAATAAATAGGCACTTGCCCCACGTTTCTTGGAAAAGTCATAGGTAGTTTACCACTCGGATTATAGTCGCCAAACAGCACTTGCGCAATAGCGTTACCCGTTTGTGTACCAAGTTGCCATGCTTCCACAATGGCTGGTATATGGTCTTCAGCCCAAGGTATAGCCAGCGGGCGACCATTCATTAAAACCAATACAATATTTTTGTTTACTTTGTACACTTCTTCTAGTAATTGCTGTTGTACACCAGGCAAGTCTAACTTCGTTCTGCTCCTACCTTCGCCCGTTTGAAAACCATGTTCACCCAACACCATTATAACAATAGATGATTTTTTTGCTAATTCAATGGCTGCCGTAAAACCTGTTTTATTGGTTTCGTTTATTTTTACTTCGTTTATAAAATCTACTTTCCCAATTGCTACATCTGCACCTTTTGCATATTTATAGTTGCTGGTATATTTTTTAAAGCCCTCTATAAATGATACTGCGCTACTGTCATCGGAACCTATGCGCCAGCTACCAAGCGGACTATTTTTATCGTTTGCCAAAGCACCAATAATGGCAATATTTTTCTGTGTTTTACTTAATGGTAACAACGATTTTTCATTCTTCAGTAGTACAATTGATTTCTTTGCCATATCCAATGCAGCGGCAATATGCGCCGGATTATATATTAATTCATTCTCTCTTTTAGCATCGCAATAAAGGTAAGGGTCATCAAACAATCCCAACTCAAATTTCACTTTCAAGATTCTTTTTACCGCATCATCTATTACCTCCATTTTTACTTTTCCTGTTTCCACCAATTCTTTTAAATGTGTTATGTAAGCGTACGACTCCATATCCATATCAGAACCTGCATTGGCTGCTAGTTCTGCTACTTGTTTTAAGTTGCTTGCATAGCCATGGTCTATCATTTCACCACTTGAGCCCCAATCAGAAATTACAAACCCATTAAAATTCCATTTGTCTTTTAATATCTCTCTTTGTAAATATTTATTAGCAGTAGCAGGAATTCCGTTTACTACATTAAAAGAATTCATCACCGTTTTTACATCATTGTCCACCGCAGCTTTAAATGGAGGAAAAATAATATTATACAAAGTAGATGTGCCCACATCTACTGTATTATATTCCCTACCCGATTCTGCAAAACCGTAGGCGGCAAAATGTTTTGCCGTAGCTGCAATAGTATTATTAGCAGATAAATCATCGCCTTGAAAACCATGAATTCTTGCTACACCAATCTTGGCTCCAAGGTATGGGTCTTCGCCAGCGCCTTCCATTACCCTGCCCCAGCGTGCGTCTCTTGTAATATCTACCATTGGCGCAAATGTCCAATTTATACCAACCGCAGAAGCTTCTATAGCAGCTACTCTTGCAGATTTTTCTATAGCTATTAAATCCCAGCTTGCTGCCTCGGCCAGTGGTATTGGCGATAACGTTTTGTGTCCATGTATTACATCAAAACCAAATAATAATGGTATGCCTAATCTCGTTTCTTTAACAGCTATTTCTTGTAATTTTCTTACATTTTCTACACCCTTTACATTCAGCACCGCCCCTACCATTCCCGTTTTTAAATGGTCGTATTTTTGTTTCGCATTTCCTTCTTTTGGAGCTGGTCCTGTAATTTCCCAAAAGCCATTATACTGATTCATTTGCCCCACTTTTTCTTGTAAGGTCATTAGTTTTAAAACCGAATCAACTCTCCTATCAATATCAATTTTTTTTGTAAGCCTTATTTGCGCAAAAGAAATTTTGCATAACATTATAGCTATAAATAGAATTAATCTGCTTGAATTATTTGAAATCATTTTTAGTATTGTTACAGAAATTAAAGGAATTCAAAAGAGTATTTTTAAGCAAGAATATTTTAAATTATTTCATAGGTATGAAAATTATTTTTGATAAACCCTTACATAATCTACTTCCATAGTTGCAATTTTAATTGTATCGTCTATTGGTCCAGCAAAGTTTCCACCCATGGCTACATTTAAAATAATATGAAAATTTTTATGAAAAGGGGAAGCTGTATCATTTACATAAGATTTTACTTGTACATCATCTACATAAAATTTAATGGAAGATGCTGTCCATTCCGTTGAATATTTATGAAATGTGCTGTATGCATCTTTTATCATTATTGAATCTCCATCAGCTTTATCTCCAAAATGTTTTGGGTAATGTAGTGTTGTGTAAATTTTATTTGGCTCACATCCTTTGTGTTCCATAATATCTATTTCTCCACAATTTGGCCAACCTGCTGTTTTAATATTACTACCAAGCATCCATATAGCAGGCCATGTACCTACACCTCTGGGTAATTTTGCCCTCACTTCTACCTTACCGTAAGTAAAACTAAATTTATCTCTTGTAAGCATACGGGTAGATGTGTATGCACTTCCATTATAACTTTCTTTTAAAGCTGTTATTTTCAATAGTCCTTTTTCAATGCTTACATTTTGTGAACGATTAGTATAATATTCTTTTTCATTATTACCCCAGCCCCAATCTCCAGTACCTATATCATAACTCCATTTTGTAGAGTCAGGTGCAGCTTTTGTATTAAACTCATCTGCCCATACTAATTTATACTTATTATTAGATTTTAATAATTCATTAGCTGTGCTAAAGTTCGCTTTTTTTTGTGAATCGCTTGAATTATCAATATCAACTATTGATACAAAATTTCTATTTGAACAACTAGTTAAAAAACTGAGGGTAAACAATAAGAAAACTATATTAAAGAAGCTGTATCTGCTCATTCCTATTTAATTTAAAAAAGAAAGAATTATTTTAATACTCAAAAATCAAAACAGGAACTAGCTATTGTAGAAAGCCCCTATTTTGATATTTATTATAAAACTATTTTTGAATTAAAACTTTTTCTGTTATTAAATGCTTACCGTCATTATCCATTAAATGTATAAAGTAAACACCATTATTTACTGCTGATAAATCTACATTCATAGCGGTGTATGCTGCAAACATTACAAAACTTGCGCTAAAAACATTTTTTCCACTTGCATCAAAAATCATCATCTTTCTTGGTTTTAAATCTGTGGTGTTACTAAAGTACCTCACTTGAAACTTACCAGTTGAAGGATTAGGATATACAAATATTTTTTCTTGTATTGAGTCAGTAATTGCAACAACATTTGATGTGCCTACACAGCCATTTGCGTTGGTAACTTTCAATGTATAATTTCCTAATGTATTAATATTTGCACTCACACTATTTCCTATTTGGCCAGTTAATAAAATTCCATTTCTATACCAAGCATACACATTGCCAGCAGCTGGAGCATTAGCTATTGCAATGCTTGTGGTAAGACTAGGAAATAATCTTGTATAAGGAGCTGCTGCTATTGCACCTACTGTAGGTGCAGCAATAATATTTACATTTATTGCTACTCTTGGGCTTTCGCAACCTCCCGCATTTGATTGAGCTACATAATAAGTTGTAGTACCACTTGCACTTGTTACTGTATTTGGTACATTTACTGAACCTGTTCCACCTGTTGCCACATTGTACCACACTAAATTATTGCCAGCATCTGCTGTTGCAGATAATAAGGTTGATTGTGCGTTTACACAAAGTACCACTGGAGTAACTACACTTGGTGCAATTGGTGCTACCCTTACTATTACATTTAATGATGCTCTTTGGCTTTCGCAACCTGCAGCATTTACTTGGCTCACATAATAAGTAGTAGTGCCTACTGTTGTTGTAACTGGTGTAGGTGCTGTTGCAAGTGCTACACCACCTGTTGCAACTGTGTACCATCTCAATGTATTGCCTGCCGCTGCTGTTGCAGTTAATGGCGTGGCAATTACATTTTGACAATAATTAATTCCACTTGTTGTAGGTGCTGCTGCTACTGCATTTACCGTTACAGCAATAGTTGCTTTCGGGCTTTCACATCCAAAAGTATTTGTTTGGCTCACGTAATAATTTGTGGTGCCAGCAGTTAATGTACTTGGTGTTATTGCTGTTGTACTTCCAGGACCAGTTAGACTAGTGTGCCACTTTAAAGTATTTCCTGTTGCTCCCGTTGCTGTTAAAATAGCGGCTGTTGCATTTTGGCAATACGCAAATGGAGTAGCTGCTGTTGGTGCAATTGGCGTTGCATTTACATTCACAACTATTGTTGCTCTTGGTCCTTCTACTAATGCAGCAGTTCTTTGACTCACATAATAAGTAGCAAGCGGCGCACCTGTTGTGGTAGTTGTAATAGTTGGTGCAGTTGTAGAACCTGTTCCACCAGTTGCTACGGTGTACCAAACCAATGTATTTCCTGCTGTAGCTGTTGCAGTTAATGCAGCAGTAGAATTTTGGCAAAAATTTGCTGGTGATACCACTACTGGTGCTGTAGGTGTTACAGGAACTGGTATAGCCCCAAATTTCACATCATCAAAATAATAAATTCTTTCTCCTGCCGTAGCACCCGTTACACCAAAATTGAAAAACAGCGATGCTTTGTTATAAGTAAAGGCAGGGTTAAAAGCTGCCGTACCTGCTGCTTGGTTATTAAAATTAAATTCCAATGTTTGCCATCCACTAGCAACCGTTACAGTTGCTTCTGTTTCACAACTACGTGTACCATCATTTTTATCTTCTACTTTTAAACGTACTTGTATGCCTGCATGTGGGCTCCATACCCTTACATTCATTCTTCTTTCTGTAGCAGTAAAAGGAATCGCATTTGCAAACGATGTTTGTACTGTACCTGCTAATGCTGTAATAGAAACACCTGCCCATAACTCAGCGGTATTTGTTTTGATAACTTTACCTACTTTGTTAGTAGCAAGGGTTGGGTCAGTTACAATCGTTGCTTGCTCAGCACCACCAAAACCAACAAGGCCGTAGTTTACTGTTACATCATCAAATGTAACCGGTAAGTTCATTTGTGTTAATGTTGGTGGCGTTACTGTTGCCGGACCAAATTTCACATCATCAAAATAATAAATTCTTTCGCCTGCCGTTGCACCCGTTACTCCAAAATTAAAAAACAGCGATGCTTTGTTATATGTAAAGGCAGGATTAAATGCTGCTGTACCTGCTGCTTGGTTATTAAAATTAAATTCCAATGTTTGCCATCCACTAGCTACGGTTACTGCCGCTTCTGTTTCACAACTACGTGTACCATCATTTTTATCTTCTACTTTTAAGCGCACTTGTATGCCTGCATGTGGGCTCCACACTCGTACATTCATTCTTCTTTCTGTAGCGGTAAATGGTATTGCATTTGCAAACGATGTTTGTACTGTACCTGCTAATGCTGTTATAGAAACACCTGCCCACAACTCTGCTGTATTTGTTTTGATAACTTTACCTACTTTGTTAGTAGCAAGGGTTGGGTCTGTTACAATCGTTGCTTGCTCTGCACCACCAAAACCAACAAGGCCGTAGTTTACGGTTACATCATCAAATGTAACCGGCACATCCATTTGAGTTTGTGCTATTGTTACCAACGAACAAAGCAAAATCGAAAAGAAAAAGTATATTTTTTTCATGTTTAAATTTTTATAGCAAGGAATATTATTTACGTTAGTTTTTATTATTTACAACTAAAAAATTATTATGGAATCATTTTAAAAACCTTTACATAATCAATTTCCAGTGTTGCAGGAAAAATTGTATTATCTACACCTTGCACACCGCCCCAATTTCCACCAACTGCTGTATTAAGTATTAAGAAGAAAGGTTTATTAAAAGGCCAAGCAGTATAGCTTGTATTGTTATTTGTATATTCAAAATATTGTGTACCATCAATAAAAGCCCTTACAGCAAATGGAGTCCAATCTATTCTGTAAATATGAAACTGATCTGTAGCATCTGCTATAAATTTAACTGCAGATTTTTGTGTTCCTCTCTGACCATTATAAGCAGAAGTGTGGATAGTTGCATGCACATTATTAGGAGAATATCCTACATGTTCCATGATATCTATTTCGCCAGATGCTGGCCAATCTCCATAAGCGTTATTGCTCGACAATAGCCATATAGCTGGCCAAGTTCCTCTCCCTTTTGGTAGTTTTGCCCTTACTTCAAAACGGCCATATAACCAATCTCCTTTACCCCTAGTTATCATACGAGAAGATGTATAATCTCTGTTTTGTAAACTCTCTTTTTTAGCTGTTATTACCAAGTTGCCCCCAGTTATAGTTGAATTTGCACCTCCTGTATAGTATTGTAATTCGTTGTTCCCCCAACCATTCCCACCAGTTTCGAAAGTCCATTTTGTAGCATCTACATTGGTACCAGTAAAATCATCTTGCCAAACTGGTGTTGCTTCAAATCGCCAGTTTTTGTCTACAATAGGTTCTGAAGGAGCAGCAGGAATAATATCTTTTTTTTCTGTACAAGAAAGAAACACTATAAAAGTGCAAAAGAAAATTGTGAGGTATTTAATTAAATTTTTCATGTTTATAAATTTTATTGTGCAATTAATTTAAATTGAAATACAGTATTAGAACCGTTACCAGCCCTAAGTGTCATTTTTGTTGCTGTAATATCTATGATGCGATAAACGTTTTCCGTAGGAACATCTGTAGTTCCTATAAAAACTGCTGGAGGAGTTGATGGCAATTGTATAGTTCCCAAACCTGCAACACCTCCTGTTGTGGCTGTAAAAGTGTAAGTAATATTACTGTAAGATCTATCTGAACCACAATTGAAATTTGGTGCTATATTTCCTCCATTAAATGTTGAGCCATTTGCGTTATAAGTAATTTTATCTGCAGCAGTAAATGTATATAAATCATCTACCTGGCAATTTGGTTCAAGTGGACCACCACCAAAATATTGAGAAGGATTAGATTCTGTACCTACAACAATGGCATTTGCTCCAGGAGTTGGATCTAATTTCCACGATTTACTAACCGCCCCTGTCAATAATAATTTTATTTCTGCAAGCGTTAGTACTTCTACTTTTTTCAATTTTATTTCAATTAAATTTCCACCTGATCCTGTTAGAGTAGCTCTCAAAGTCATCCTATTTAAGGTGTAACTTTGTACTGTATATGAATTATTATCTACAATATCTGTTGTTCCAATAAATGGTTTACCAATAGCACTTACCAAAGGATTTAATATTATTTGTGGCAATTGACCAGGCCTTGCAAAAACTTTAAATTTTACAGCATTTGCCTTGGGAGCTTGGCAGCTAAAACCTGCTTGTGCATCAAAAGTTTGGTTAATGGCATCATACTCAAATGTGCCATCTGCTTTAAATTTAAAAAGATCATCTACCTGGCAAGATGCCGCAGGGCCACTAAAAAAAACTTGCGAAGCATTTGGTGACAATACTTTTATTGCGTCTACATCGGAAGTCCATGTCCAAACGAAATTATTTCCACACCCTGTAATGGTATTATAAAAATCATTTTGGCACGCATTAATTACAAAAATTCTTTTCGTAATAGTGTTATTACCATTTGTTCCAGTAGTTGTCAATCTTACATTATAATCACCCCCTACTGCATATTTGTGTATTGGATTTTTTTCAGAAGACAAAAGCGAATTGTCTCCAAAATCCCACTGGTACTGCGTAGCCTCTTCACTCACATTGGTAAAAGTTACATTATAAGCCCAAGGCAATGTATCCTGCATTGGTATTATTTGAAATGTAAAATCAGCTTTTGAAGTGGATCCATTTAGGCTTAATATCGCTGGTTCTTTTTTGCATTGCACCAGCAAGAGGCTCAATGTAATTAGCAAAAGAGATGATACTGTTATAATTTTTTTCATAAATAGTCTTTAAAGATTTTTATTAATAGCCTTGATTTTGGGTTAGGTTAGGATTCTTGTCTCTTTCACCTTGCGGTATTGGCATGTATCTATGTTTTGCGCTAATATTTGTTTTACCAACAGCTGTCATAGTAGTTATAAAATAATTTGCATCTGGATGGCGAAGCAAGTCATACCAACGATGCATTTCAAAACCAAATTCTAATCTTCTTTCTTTGTAAATAGCTGCCAACCATGCTGCATCAGATAAACCATTAGCAAGTGGTAATAGCCCAGCTCTTGCTCTTACTAAATCAACAGCGGTTTTTCCTAATGAAGGGCCTGCAGCTTCTGCATAAATCAACAACACTTCGGCATAGCGCATTATAGGTACATTCAAAGCACTTCTCCATTGCCCTGCATCGCCTAATGGATCATCTATAGAAACGAAATATTTTTTTGTATTAAATCCATTTGGCGAACCAACCAAAGATGATGGTTGTGTATATGCACCATAAGTATCTCCAGGAATCCAGATAGATCTGTTTCTTCTTTTATCATTTATAGTGTTATATCCTGCACCGGTTTTTTCGTATTGGTCTACAAAATTTCTAGTAGGTACTGTAAAACCATAACCGCCCTCTGGCACTATATTTTGTGCACGTGGGCCATAAAAGGTATTGATACCTGTGCCCGCTCCATAAATAGAAAAAGTACCCCCACCACTACGATACTGCACTTCAAAAACCGATTCCTTTCCATTCTCAGTTGTTAGTTTAAAATTATCTGCATAGTCTGTCCATAAACCATAACCATACAAAGCAGCATTATCAATTACTTCCTTTGATTTTGAAGCAGCATTTACTTTATCGCCCAATGTTAAATAAACACTAGCCAATAATCCTTTTGCAGCTCCGGCTGTTGCACGTCCTTCATTAGGATAAGTAGTGTTGTTGGCTGTGTAAGGATTATTATTGGGTAGCAATGTTTCTGCACTTTTTAAATCGGCAATAATTTGAGCATACACTTGAGCCTTAGGAGAACGAGTAATTTTATATGCCTCATCTGCTGTAATTGCTGCTGTGTATAAAGGAACATCACCAAAAAGTCGTGTTAAATGAAAATAATATAATGCCCTTAAAAATTTTGCTTCTCCAATGCTTCTGTTTTTAATAGCGGGTGTAATATTTGCAACAAGTGGCGCCCTTTCTACTACTAAGTTTGCCCTCAATATTCCATAATAACATTGCGCCCACATAATTGTAAGAAGCGGATTAAAAGATGTAACGCTAAAATTATCCAACTCAGCCGTTTCAGCACCATCGCCGCCGCCGCCGCCACCAAGGTCCGCATCATCACTCATGATATCTCCTAAGTGCCAAGCGCATCCGCTATAGATTGCAGATAATGGTGTATAAATTGCATTGGTAGCTGTTACAACTTCTGTTTCGTTTTTGTAATAGTTATCTACTGTAGTTAGTGGAATAGTTGGTTCTATTGTTAACAAACTTTTCTTACACTGCACAAAAAACAGACTGATAAAAATGAGTAAGCCAAGTACTTTTAAAAATATTCTTTTCATAAATAATAATTTTTTTGTTTAGAAATCAATTGTTACACCAGCTATAAATGTTCTTGCTTGTGGATAAAATCCAATATCATTTCCTCCGCCTACCTCAGGGTCTAACCCTGAGTAATTAGTAATTGTCATTAGATTTTGAGAGCTCACATAGAACTGTGCTCTTTTTAAATTCATTAGATTTGACCATCTTGCAGGAATACTGTATGCAATACGCATGTTTTTTATTCTTAGATAAGAAGCATTTTCTACAAACCTGTCAGAAAAACGATTGTTTCGATTTGGATCTTCAAGTGTAACTCTTGGCTGCGTATTACTTGTACCAGGGCCAACCCATCTTCCTAACACCTTGTTAGAGTAATTGCCATTGCTTACACCACCCTCTGTGTACCAGCGTGTAAAATTTAAAACTTTATTACCCTGAGAACCTTGTATAAAAAGAGTAAGTTCAATATTTTTATATGTTATTGTATTGGTTAATCCGTAAGTAAAAGTTGGAATAGAATTGCCAATATTGGTGCGGTCTTCGTTATTTATTATTCCATCAGCATTTAAATCTTTAAACTTAAAATCACCAGGTGCTGTACTAGTCGTAGGATCTGTACCTGCTGTTTGCACTGCATGGTCAGCTATTTCTTTATAATTTTGAAAAATACCTTCCGTTACAAACCCGTAAAAGAAATTTATTGGAGAGTTATTGGTAACCCTTAAACTACCTCCTTGAATTCTTGTAAAATCTCCTCCATCAAGAGGATCAGCTGCTATTCCCAAAGAAGTGACTTTGTTTTTATAAGTACTTACCACTGCGGTTGCATTCCAGTTGAAGTATTTTGTATTTACAATTTGTCCGCTTAATGTTAAATCAATCCCTTTATTTATTAAAGTTCCAGTATTAAATGGAACAGATTCATAAGTACCTGAAACAAATGGCGGAGTAACGTTTAAAATTAAATCTATAGATTTACGCTGGTAAACATCAAGTGCTATGTTCAATTTATTTTTAAATAAAATTGCATCTACTCCAACATTTAGCTGTTCGTTTTTCTCCCATCTAATATCTGGGTTAAATGTTCTGCTTAACCCAGCCCCACTTACAACCCCACCGGAACCTGCAGAGTTCCCAAACGTATATTGAAATCCTTGGTTAATAGCTTGTATGTATTGGAAATCTGGTATATCTTTATTTCCTGAATAGCCAAAGCTAGCTCTTAACTTTAACTCGTCAATCCACTTTACACTACTTAAAAAAGGCTCTTGGCTCAACCTCCAAGCTGCTGAAAAAGACGGAAAAGTTGCAAACTTATTTTTTGGAGCAAACACAGATGCACCATCACGCCTTATTGAAAAACCCAAATATCCTCTATTATCAAAATCATAACTTAGTCTGCCAAAATAAGATGCTAATCTACCTCTAATTCCATCTTCAGCATAATTACCTATTTGACTTGGATCAGTAACTGGTAGTATTTGATTATTTAAAACTGGTATTTGTTGCAGGAAAGTACCACCTCTACTTGCAGATAAAATGGAATATCTATTCTCTTGGAAAGTATATCCTATTACCGCATTTATCTTATGCTTTTTAAATAAAGTTTTGTCATAAGTCAATGTGTATTCAGCTAACAAATCAGGAAACAGTTCTTTAGAAACAGAATAAGATGTGATTTCAAAAGGCCTGCCACCAGTAGACGCAGTTTTAGGTCTAAAATTATTATTTTCTACGTAAACATAATCACCACCAAACATGGCTTTAAATTTTAGACCTTCTAGAAAGTTTATTTCGGCAAAAACACTCCCTGTAGCTCTATATCTTGTATTTGTATTTTTAGGCACTTCTAGTTGATATACTGGATTTGGTTCATTAAAACCGTCAACATTTCCATTTCCACCCGCATAAGAACCATCTTCATTTCTTGGCTTTACTGTAGGCGGAGCAGTTAGTGCTAACAAAACAACACTATTGAAAGGATTGTAGGTATCAGTCCCATGCTCAATAGTTTTATTAATTGCAAGGGAGTTTCCTATTTTTATTCTATTGCTAACTTTTATATCACTATTAAGTCTTACATTAAATCTTTCAAAATCTGTATTGTAAATAATACCATCTTGCTTAAAATAACCAACAGAAAGAGAGAATTGGGCTTTATCTGAACCTCCAGAAGCTGTTAGATTTACACTTTGCATGGCTGCTTTTCTAAAAATCTCATTCAGCCAATTGGTACCTTCGCCATATTGTTGTTGTATGGCATTAAAATCTGCCAGTTTTGGTAAAATTGTTTTCCCACTAGCAATAGCTGCTTCACTGTTAATAATGGCATACTCTTTTGCATTAAGCATAGTTGGTAGTTGCCAAGCTTGCTGAATACCTCTATATACATCTAATGAAAAACTAGTTTTACCAGCTTTCCCTCTTTTAGTTGTAATCATTATCACTCCATTGGAACCTCTAGTACCATAAATTGCTACAGCACCAGCATCTTTTAATACATCAATTCTTTCAATATCTCCAGTACCAAATGAATTTAAAATATTATTAGCTGTTTTATCGGGTAAAGGATACCCATCTACTACTATCAAGGGGTCATTGTTCAGATTAATTGATGAAATTCCTCTTATCCTTATACTAGTACCCCCTGTACCTCCTGGTGCACCACTGCCTTGTATTATAGTTACACCAGATACTTTGCCTTGTAAAGCTTGTGCTGCGTCAGCTACAGGTAATTTTAATATATCTTTTGATGTTACAGAGGATATTGAGGTAGTTAGATCTCTCTGTTTTTTTGTGCCATACCCAATAACCACTACTTCATTCAGGTCTCTTCCTACTTCTTGCATTTGAACATCAAGAGTTTTTAGACCTGTTATTTTTAATGAAGATGTAATAAAACCTACATAAGAAATAACTATTGTAGCACCTTTTTCAGCTGCTATTGTAAAAATTCCGTCTGCATTAGTTAAAGAATTGGTATTTGTACCCTTCACTAAAATTGAAGCCCCAACCAATGGATCTCTGTTTGCTTTGGAGTACACCTTGCCTGTTACCGTAATATTTTGACCGAAGCTTTGTTGGATAGTACCCGCAATAATAATGCAAACACATAGTAATGTGAATTTTAATTTCATATAGCAAAATTTTCGTTATAAAAAAATTTGAGCAATTTTTTCGAAAGGTAAAAGTAAACAGAAAATTACCCCACAACTAATAATTTGGCACATCATTACTACATCAAAAATTATAATTCATGTGTAAACTAGCATAAAACACTACTTCAATACTACATCATCACTACATCAATAAAAATATACGTATCTTCATAAAACAAATTATAAGATGAAACTGTTTCTATTATTTTTACTTTTTCCTATAAGTGCATTCTGCCAAAATACTATTGGATTGCCCGATGTAACAAATTTTTACAAGCAGTCTTATAATGGAGGTTTGCAAAATTGGGATATAAAACAAGATAACAATGGAATAATATATGTAGCAAATAATGAAGGTTTACTTTCATTTGATGGAAAAAATTGGAATTTGTACCCTTTACCAAATAAAACAATTGTTCGCTCTATAGAAATTGGTTTCGATAATAGGATTTATGTAGGTGGGCAAGATGAGCTTGGTTACTTTTCTCCTTCAGTTAATGGGCAACTCCAATTCCATTCACTTATAGAATTAATTCCTTTAAAAGATAGAGCGTTTGGAGATGTGTGGGATATTATTTCTTACAACAGGAGCATATTTATTCGTAGCACCAATAAAATCTTTAAGCTTTCGAACGAAAAAATAGCGACTTTTAAGGCCACATCGGAATGGGCTTACTTGGATGTTTGTAATGGCAAATTGTATGCCCATGATTATAAAATAGGATTGTTGCATTTTGAAAATGACCTATGGGTTACTTTACCTACAAAAAATGTACTTCCCCTAAATGACCCTATCACTTCTTTACTATCTATAGGAAAAGATAGTGCTATAGTCACTACACTAAGAAATGGGCTTTACTCAATGATTGGTACAAACATTTCAAAAATAATGTCTGTTAATACTGCCTTATTTGAAAACGAAAGAATATTTAGTGCACTAAGCATAAATAAAGAATGGCTTGCAATAGCCACAAGCAATAATGGCGTATTTATAATAGACCATAGCGGTAATATTATACAAAGTTTTACAAAAAAAGAAGGGCTTCAAAACAACAATGTACTTAGCATATTACTAGATAGACAACAGAATCTTTGGTTAGGATTAGATAATGGCATCGACCTCATAGCTTATAATAGTGCTATAAAACAAATAAATCCATCTGCACAAGATGGCTCTGGATATACTGCTATTGTGCACAATAGTCAATTATATTTAGGCACAACCAATGGCTTGTTTAGTGTTGCATTACCCAAAATAAATGACCTCAGTTTTAGCATAGCACCTTTTATAAGCGTGGAAAATACCAAAGGCCAAACATGGGGCATGGCAGTTATTAATAATCAGTTGTTTTTAGGAAAGCATGAAGGTGCATTTGAAGTAAAGGGCAACACAGCTACCCCTATATCCGTTAGTACAGGTTACTGGAATTTTGTGCCACTCTCCAACACATTTCCTTCGGCAAAAATGATAGCAGGTAATTACAAAAATGTAGAAATATTTGATTACGTAAATAACCATTTTTCATTGTCAAAAAAAATTGATGGCTTTGAAGAATCTTCAAGGTTTATTGCAATAGATGAAAATGATAATATTTGGATATCTCACCCATACCATGGCTTGTATAAGATTAGTAAAACAAATAACGAAAATTATACCACTACTATCTATACCAACAAACAAGGTCTGCCATCAATATTAAACAATCATGTATATAAAATAAAAAACGAAATAGTAGTAGCTACTGAAAAAGGTATTTATACTTTCAAAAAAGATAAGAATATTTTTGAACCCTCAGATTTTTATAGAAAAATATTGGGTGACCAAAGTGTTCGGTATTTAAAAGAAGATGAATCGGGAAACATTTGGTTTATACACGAAAAATCGGTTGGCGTTATTGACTTTTCGGCTAAAATACCAACGGTAATAAACTTACCCGAACTAAATAATAAAATGCTTAGCGGTTTTGAATTTATTTACCCATTAAATGGAAATAATATTTTCTTAGGTGGCGAAAAAGGTTTCTACCACATCAATTTTGAAAAATACAAACAAGCTGCTACAAGCTTGCAAGCACAAATAAGAAAAGTAAAAATTACTGGAAAAATAGAAGAAATTTTGTTTGGTGGCTATTTTAAAGATATAAATGAAAAACAAATTCAAAATGAAGATAAATTAACGCATGTAAATAAAGATTGGAAGTCAATTCAATTTCAATTTTCCGCATCAGTGTTTGGTAGTTTTTCTAACTTACAATACAGCTACCGATTAAAAGGTTTTGATGAAATTTGGTCTAAATGGTCAGAAAAAACAGAAAAAGAATACACAAATTTACCCGCTGGCACATTTTATTTTGAAGTAAAAGTAAGAAATAATTTAGGTAAAGAATCTGAGGCTGCCAGTTATGCTTTTAAGATTTTACCAATGTGGTATCAAACCATTTTAGCTAGAATATTTTATCTCGTATTGGTCTTAATCATACTTTCTGTGTTATATAAATGGCAAGAAAGAAAATTTAATTCCCAAAAAAGAAAATTTGAAGATGAACAATTAAAGCTAGAGGAAGAAAAGAAAAGGCTCTTGTACATACATGAGCTAGAGTTGAAAAAAACAGAAGGAGAACTAACCGCACTAAGAAATGAAAAACTAGAAGCAGAAATTAATTTTAAAAATGCAGAGCTCGCATCCTCCGCCATGCACCTAGTAAAAAAAGGCGAACTGCTTTCTAAAAGCAAAACAGATTTAACGCATGTAATGAAGGGAATGGATAATCCACAAGCTGTTGGAGAGCTTAAAAAAATGATAAAAAATTTAAATGAAGATGATAAGATGGATAAAGAATGGGAGTCATTTTCAAAACATTTTGATACTGTACACAGTCAATTTTTAGTATTATTAAAAGAAATACATCCTACAGTTACTGGCAATGAAATGAAATTGTGCGCATACCTGAGAATGAACTTATCAACTAAAGAAATTGCACAGTTGATGAATATTTCAGCAAGAGGAGTAGAAATAGGAAGGTATCGTTTGAGGAAAAAATTGCAGTTAGAAACGAGTATAAGTTTATTCGATTATTTAATCGGACTGAAGTAATATAGCTAAATTTCAGACATTATCCAATAAACTCCATTCCGTCTACCATCGGTTGTTAAAAAATCTGTCCTGCGGCTAAGCATATTGCCTACCATGTGTTTTACAATGGTTAAAATACTATTGCTTTCTTCATTGTACTGCCAAAGAATTTGCTCATCGGTAAGTTGTGTAAATGTTTTTTCTGCTATTGCTTTGCAGTACTGAAATTAAACAATAGCGGAGGTTGAAAATTATTTGCCATAATTTATTTTATAAAAACATAAAATATTTATTCTTTTGTAAACTTTAACGTCGTTACACTTTTAGAATTTGTACCAACCATCACCAAAAATTCACCTGCCTCCACAATAAATTTTCCATCGCTAGTATAAAAACCCAATTCTTTATCCGTTAAAGTAAAATCAACTTTTTTTGATTCCCCAGCCTTCAACATTATTTTTTTAAATCCTTTTAACTCTTTTATTGGTCTGGTAATGCTCCCAACTACATCTCTTATATAAAGCTGTATTACTTCCTCACCATCATATTTACCGGTATTTTTTACAGTAATAGTAACTGTAATACTTTCATTCTTTTTTACTACACTTTTATTTAAAGAAATATCGCTGTAAGAAAATGTTGTATAGCTTAGACCAAATCCAAAAGGAAATAGTGGCGCATTTGGTGCATCCAAATAATTAGATTGAAACTTTGGAGAATCATCAGATGAAGGACGACCTGTATTTTTTTGTGCATAATAAATTGGCACCTGCCCCACATTTACAGGAAAAGAAACAGAGAGTTTACCTGAAGGATTGTAATTGCCAAACAATACATCTGCAATGGCATTACCTGCTTCTGTGCCTGCATGCCATACTTGTAAAATAGCGGTAGCCAAATTATTTTCTTCTGCCAAAGCAAGTGGCCTTCCACTCATCATTACAAGTACCAATGGCTTTCCAGTTTTTGCTAATGCACGTATCAATTTTTTCTGACTCTCCGAAACCGTAATATCGGTGCGGCTTGCAGCTTCTCCACTCATTTCAGATGCTTCGCCAACCACAGCAACTATCACATCGGCTTTACTTGCTGCATCCAATGCTTCTGCTATCATTTCATCAGCTGTACGTTTATCAATATCTATTCTTGTACCAAACACGTTTACTTTTTTTGCTAGTAAAGTATCATCAGAAATATTAGCACCTTTTGAATACAAAATATTTACATTACTACCTGCTACATTTTTTATACCATCTAGCACAGGTATAGAAAATGAAGCATCCCCCGTTACTGCCCATGTGCCAAGCATATTACTTTTATCATTTGCCAGCGGACCAATCAATGCAATGGTTCCTACTTTTTTTAATGGAAGTGTTTGGTTGTTATTTTTAAGTAGCACAAATGATTTTGTTGCTATTTCTCTTGCATCTTTTCTAGTTTGTGCAGTTAATATTTCTTTAGCTGGTTTGCTTACATCTATATATCGATAAGGGTTATCAAACAATCCAAGTTTATATTTTGCTTCTAAAACACGGCGGCAAGCAGCATCTATTTGTTGTAAGGTTGTTTTATTTTCTTTCAAAGATTTTTGTATGGTCGTTAAAAACCCTTCACCTACCATATCCATATCAAGCCCTGCGTTTAAGGCAAGTGCGGATACTGTTTGTAAATCTCCCATACCATGTGCCGTCATTTCATTTACCGAAGTGTAATCAGAAACTACAAAGCCTTTAAATCCCCATTGCTTTCTCAGCAAATCTGTAAGCAACCATTTATTCCCAGTAGCAGGAATACCATCTATCTCATTAAAAGAACTCATTACACTTCCTACTCCTGCATCTATAGCAGCTTTATACGGAGGCAAATATTCATTGTACATTTTCAGCCTGCTCATATCTGTTGTATTATAATCTCTTCCAGCTTCTGCTGCGCCATACAATGCAAAATGTTTTACACAAGCCATCATGGTATTATTGGTAGCTAAGTCTTTGCCTTGATAACCAATTACCATCGCCTTTGCAACTGCTGAACCAAGATATGGGTCTTCACCTGCACCTTCTGCAATGCGCCCCCACCTTGCATCTCGGGCTATGTCCACCATGGGCGAAAAATTCCAACAAAGCCCATCAGCTGTTGCTTCTTGTGCTGCAATTCTTGCACTTTGTTCAATGGCTTGCATATCCCAACTGCAAGATAAGCCAAGCGGTATGGGAAAAATTGTTTTATACCCATGAATGATATCCGAACCAAAAATTAAAGGTATTTTTAATCGACTTTTATTCACAGCAAAATCTTGTGCAACTTTTACTTTTTCTACGCCAGTTACACCAAACAACCCACCAACATTGCCATCTATTATTTTCTTTTCTACATCGCTACTCACCACGGCACCTGTAAGTATTCCACCACCAGGCGTTAATAAATTTAGCTGACCAATTTTTTCGGCAGTGGTCATTTTTTTCATTAACGCATTTACAAACAAATTCATTTTTGCTGTTGAATTTGTTTGTGCTGCTACTGTAAGCGATATTAATAGCGCAAATAATAAAGTGATTTTTTTCATATCTAAATATTAAAACTGATGTTACATTTTATTTTACTTCTATTGTTTTATACTTTTCAGAAAGCGCATTTTCATTAATCGCTTCTATTGTAAAGTAATATGTTTTCTGACTGTCCAATGCTTTTAACCAGTATTCATTTACATCATGCACCATAATGCAATTGTATAATTTATTAGAATCTGTACCATAGTAAATGTTGTAGGCATAGGCATCTACAGATGGATTCCATTTTAGCCAAGCGCTTCTTTTGTCTTTTTGGGTGCGCAATACCATAAACGTTTTTACAGCATCGGGCTTTGCTCCATTGCCATTTCCAAAAATCCTAAAACCACTTATGGCAAATTTACCAGTAGGCATGTGAATGTTTTCTAATTTTAAATATCGAGCATTGATGGGTTTACTTAGTTCAATGTACTCATGTGGCACATCGGTTTTGTTATTGCTTTTATCAATCAAAAGTGTCCATTTTTTCTCCCGTCCGACAGGGTCATCTGGGCGGGCATCCAAAGAATACCATATTTTATACTGATGATAAATATCTGTTTGCTTACCTAAAAATGTGGCATCTTGGTCAGCATAGTTAATTTGAATAGCATTTATGGTAGATACATTTCCTAAGTCTGATTGTATCCACTCTCCTTTATTTGCAGAAGTTGCACTCCAGTATGTGTTTTGATTTTCATCGTTGGCATTGTTGGCAGCAAAACCACCAAGCGTAGAAGATACTTGTATTGGCTTTTTATAATTGAGTAAAAACCAATTGGCAAAACCATTGCCATATTCATTTTTTTTATTGCTAGGTAAGTAATGTGGATAATCACCAAAGGCAGTGCTACACCACATTACATCATCGGCATCAAAACCTGCGGGCCATATTCCAATTCTTCTTTCAAAATTATTTTTTACAGATAACATGATGGTACTGGTATGCCAATAGTTATTAAAATTATCTGTAAAAGTGGCTCCATGCCCTGCCCCTCTTGCAAAGCCACCTACTTTCATGCTTAATGGATCTGACTGTTCTTCAAAATAACCCAATGGAGAATTACCTACTGCCACACCATCGGCATAGCCACTAAACTCTGTGCCGGGTGCACCATATTGCAAATAATATTTTTGCTTGTATTTTGTAACCCATGCACCTTCCATAAAGGGATCTAAAAAAGTATTGTCCATATGTTCGCCAAAACGTTGCCATCCATATCGCCAATCTTTTAAATTAAATATTTCTTTTCTTGTACCAATTGGTTGAAAAGTTTTTCTATTTAATTCTATGCCATACAAAGGATACACATTGCTGCTGCCATTGTACATATAAAATTTACCATCATCGTCTGTAAAAAAAGCAGGATCCCATCCACCAATTTCAAAAGAGTCTATCAATGGTTTCCAATTATTTTCTTTTGGGTTGGTGCTCATCCACAAAGTAAATTTACTAGTATAGGTAGAGCCAAATACAAGCATGGTATCGCCCACAATACCTACTGCAGGCGCACACAACTCATCGTAACTATTGTTCCAGCTACGTAAGAATTTTTTTGAAACAAATTTCCAGTTTAGCATATCACTACTCCACCAATATCCCCATTGATTTGTGCTAAACAAATAGAAATCTCCTTTATAGTTTACAATTACAGGATCAGCCGTGGCTCTGTGTTTGCCCCACTCCGCAAAATTTGGTATGGGTGTATAGCCATAATCTATATTTATGGGATTGCAATATGTTTTTTGTTGTGCTAAAGAAATGCAACTACTGCAAATAATTATAAAAAGTAAGAAAAATATTCGCATGTTTAATTTTTAAAATAAGGACTTTCAAAACCCAATTTTTTTAACCCAGTTTTTATTTCAGGGCAACTCATAAATAATTTCCACAGTAACCCTGTTCTGTAATTTTCCATCATCACAACTATTGGCCCTTGGTCTATGGCCAAATATTTTGGTGCGTACCATTTATATTCTTCGCTAAATGCATCATAAAAACCAAATGGCCCCCATATTTTTTCTTTTAATGCCTTATTGGTAAACCAATATTTCATTGCCGCCATTGACTGTGTTGGTGTATATGGAAAAGAAGACAATGCGGCTGAAGGCGTAATAACGCCTAAATCATTTTCCATATTGGGTGCATGCGCTGCATAAGAATCTTTGGAATAGCTTGCGGTAAGACCCCAATTATTTTCACTGTATCCTTTATACTTTTTAGGATTATTTACACACCATTTATAGTTGATTAAAGAAAGATTTTTATTTTCTTCCCAATAATTTGCATACTGGTCTTTAAGCCCACGAGGATCTAAACCAAGGTATGAATAATGTGCCCAAAAAAGTGGACCACCTTGTGGCGGATTGCCTTGGTATTGTAAATTTAATGTGTAACCTGCATAAGAAGATGTCCCTTTTATTTTTCCATTTTCTGCCCAGCCTTCATGATACACTTCTGCAGGCACGCCATGTGTAGGAGAAGATGCTGCCAGTACATACATGATTAAACATTCGTTATAACCACGCACGGCAAAATTCATTTTCCAACCATTGTTTGGGCTCCAATGCCAATACAAAACATTTTTACCATTTCTGTAAAAATCAAATTCCGTTTCTTTCCAAAGTTTATCTACCCTTGCAGCCAATTGTTTTTCTTCATTGTTGCCATTGGCAAAATACTGTCTCACACATAACAAACCTTGTAGCATAAAAGATGTTTCTACCAGGTCTCCCCCATCATCGTATTTACTAAATGGTTTTACTTTGCCCGTTTCGCCATTCCACCAATGTGGCCACGCACCATGAAACCGATCTGCTGTTTCTAAAAAACGAACTATTTTTTCTAACTGTTTTCTTCCCTCATCTTTTGTAATAAAATTTCTCTCTATACCAACCAATATAGCCATTACACCAAAACCTGCACCACCACTCGTTACTACATTTTTATCGTTATCAGGATAATCATTATCTACATGAAACCGCTCCCTACCCAAGCCACTAGTTGGTTCTGCGCCATCCCAAAAATATTGAAAGGTTTGTTGTTGCACTGTTCTAAACAATGCGGTATCTTCTACAGCAAGTGGTTCTGCATTTTGTACTTTACTAATATTATTTTGTGCACATGATACCATTGCAACAAATGCAAAAGCAACTACCATCACAATATTTATTTTTTTTAGTATCATACTTTTATAAATAAGGTGCGCTAAAACCCAGCGATAACATTCCAGCTTTTACCTCCGGTGCACTTGTAAATAAATTCCATAATAAACCTGTGCGGTAGTTTTCTATCATAATAATTATTGGGCCTTGGTCGATGGCTATATTTGAATTGGCAAACCATGGGTCACTCAATTTAAATGCATCATAAAAACCATATTGCCCCCAAAGTTTATCACCTAGTTTATAATAAAAAAACTTTAGTGCATTCAAAGATTCTGTTGGAGTAAAAGGCATGGAAGAAATAGCCGCTGTTGGTGAAATTACACCTATATCATTGTTACCAGGTTCGTTGGCTGCATAGCCTGAAGGTATATCGCTGGCTGTAAGTCCCCAACAAAGATTGCTGTAACCGCTCCACCCTTTTGGGTTGGCTTTGCAGTATTCGTAATTTATTTTTGAATGGTTGGTTGTTTGTTTTTTGTAATCTGCATAAGCATCATTTAATCCATTAGGATTTATGCCTACAAAAGAATATTGAGATAAAAATAATGGACCGCCTAATGCCGGACCAAGCGGTAATTGAAAACCAAAATAGGTATTGTTGTTTACCATTGCACCATTGCGAGCCCAGCCGTTTGCATAAACTATTGGTGGAATTCTATTGGTCGCAGTAGGTGCAGAAGCAGCAAGCGTATATACAATAAGCGCTTCGTTCCAGCCGCTTATTTGTTGGTTTATAATCCACCCTTTATCTGTACTCCAATGCCAGTATAAAACGTTCTGGTTATTTTGCCTATACCAGTTCCACTCTACTCCATTATAAATAGTATTTATTTTATTACGCAAATCTATTTCTGTAGCATCTGCTGTAGAAAAATATTGACGTGCGGTAATTAGCCCTTGCAATAATAACGATGTTTCTACCAAATCTCCTCCATTATCATTTACACTAAAAGGTATAGTGGCACCTGTTGTACCATTTATCCAATGTGCATAAGCACCATGGTATTTGGTACAATTGTTTAACAAGAAATTACTAATCTTTAATACCCTTGCCGCAGCATCGGCTCTTGTAATAAAACCCCTGCTTGCTGCGGTTACAATAGCCATTACACCAAAACCTGTACCACCTGTTGTTACAATTTCATCACTCGTATTTCTTTCTCTTGCCATACCAGAAACGGGATGACCAAAATCCCAAAAATATTTGAATGTTTGTTGCTGTACTTTATCAAGCAAAGCATTCTCTGTTAGCAAAGAAAATTTATCGGTAGAATCTATTGCTGTAATAAAATTTACACTACTACCACTAGATAAACCCGTATTCTGTGCGGAGAGCAAGTTGGTATTTACAGCAAGCGTATATTTAGTTAATGGACTAAGTGCAGCACCAGGCTGTAGTATTAATTCTTTATCGCCATTTTGCAACACCTGGCTAAACCCAATATTAGCAACGCCATTTCTCAAGCTAATACCAGCAGCTATTGAGCTTGCCTTTATAGGAACAGAAAAAATTATTTTTATGGAAGGATTGAAAGCTACATTGTACAAAATGGAATTTGTATTATTACTGTTGATGGTAATATTGCTAACAGAAAAACTTTCTGTTACAGGTGGTATTACAGGAGAAGTGGTTGTATTTTTTTTACAACCAACAAAACTCATTGCAAGCAAAAGGTATAACCAAGCGCATTTATTTTTCATGAGACTTATAATAAAAGTTAAATAAAAGAGGATACTAGTATTTACAAAATAAAACCAGCACCCTCTTTTATGATTTGTATTGAATTAAAACTATCTTCCTTGACTTTCTAATACTTTAATAGCATTTATTTCCAACTCAGTAAGTGCTTTATTATAAATCCTAAATTCGTCTAACAAGCCTGTATAATTTAGCATCCATGGTTCAGGTGTATTAAATGGAACTCCTGCATTATTTTGGAAACCGCCTATTACAAACTTAGTGGGATTTTTAAAATTTAAAGCGCCTAGTGGAGTACCCGCCCCATCAGCAAGCCTACTTTCTGCTCCTGGAGGTAAATCCTTTTTTTGTCCATTAATATACCATCCTACTTTAGAAGTAGTTTGGTCATAAGTCCAAGCAAGATGCCTCCAAGCACCGTACATATCTGCTGGTCGGAATGTACCATTAGGTTCTATCCAATGCTCTACAAATGGTGCATTGTTCTTTTCGAAATGCAATTTCATAAACATTTCTTCTTGGGTAGCAGGATTTTGTCCTTCAATAAATAGAAAGAAATTTCCCCAAAAAGAACCATCTTGTTTACCCAATGCAAAAATGCCCATGGCACCACCATCATGCCTTGACGTGTTTACCCACATACTCACAGTAAAACTCGTGAGGGTTGCTATCGGACCTGGATTACCAAATACTACATAAGCATTTGATGCTCCTTTGTATGCCTTGCCTTTTCTTCCTTCAACAAAACTGGAAGAGCCAGTAGTTGTACCACCCGTAACTGCATTCTTGGCATCATTGTTATTTCCATCAAAAGGAAAGTGAGCTACTAAGCTAGCTGGTGCTATTTCAGATGAATTGGTAAAACCACCTGCAACAGGTGGTGGATTCCCTTTTGTAAAATCATCATCCGTTTTTACCTTAGTACAACTTGCTACTATAAAAACAGTAGCCAATAACAAGGCCATTTTAATTTTTAATATATTTTTCATACAAGTATTTTTTTTTAATTATTAATATCCATTATTTTGTAATAGTCTATTCCCACTTAAATCTCTTTGTGCTTGCGGTATGGGAAAAACTTCATGCTTACCATCCACAAAAGCTTTGCCATGTGCACGCAATACAACTCCGGCTCTTCCTTGGCGTACAAGGTCAAAAAAACGATCTTGCTCCATGGCCAGTTCTACACGCCTTTCTTTCCATACATTGGCTTGCGTAAGTGTTGTAGCGGGCAAATTGGCTCTGCTTCTTACCTGATTTAGTTTGTTTGCGCCATCAGCATTACCAAGTATAGCTGCTGCTTCTGCATACATGAGCAATACTTCTGAATAGCGCATTAAGCGAATATTTTTTGGCTTGGTGTCTTTGTCTGCAGTTAGTTGCGGAGACTCGGCAATAGCGCTGTGATAAGCTTTGTAACTATATCGATCATTCTCTACAGAATCTTTAGAGGGTATGCGATACCCATCCCATAAAACCGTACCCGTACTGTTACCTGGCACAGTAGGATTTATAAATATGGTAGTCGCACTTCTGCGTGTATCGCCAGCTTCGTAAGCGCTAACCAAATTTGCAGTGGGATTGTTAAATCCAAAACCAAGATCATTCCACCCTCCTCTGCCTCTTGGCCCTTGTCCATTACTGAACAATGGACTTACCGCATTTGTATTTACATTGGCGCCAGTTTGTACTTCAAAAATAGACTCGCTATTATTCGTACCTCCTTGGCCAGCTACTGCTCTTTCTCTAAAAATAAAATTGTAATCGCTTACCAAAGAATATTTACCAGAAGTAATGATGGCATTGGTAAGATCAAACACTTTTTGCCAGTTTTGTTTGTACATATATGCTTTGGCAAGGTATGCTTGGGCAGCCCCTTTATTAGCTCTTCCTATTTGTGTAGCGGCAGCTTCTTTTAGCGGCAGATTATCTACAGCAAATTGAAAGTCGTCAAACACTACATTGTATATTTCTGCTGCCGTTACCCTCGTATTCAATGCATCGCTATTGCCTTCGCTTGGTAATGGTACAGTAATAATTTTTGGTACACCCCCAAAAAAACGAACCATATTAAAATAATATAACCCACGCAAAAACCTTGCTTCGCCTAATAATCTATTTTTGGTAGCTGCATCAATGGTACTTTTATTTAATACACCTATTGCTTTGTTAGCCGCTACTATACCACTGTAATGCCCACTCCAAATATTATCGAAGATAAAATTATTGGGTGTGTGTGTAAAATTATCTATCTCCCCTGCTTGAGAAAAATCGCCAGCTGTACTGCCTTTATCTGCGTCATCGCTTGCTATATCATTTGAAAGTACCCATAAAAAACCTACGGTGGTTTTACCAAAGCCACCAAGGTATAAGGTATTATAAACACCGCCTACTAATTTGGCTGCAGCATCTGGATCAGTAAGTGCCAATACTTCTGTAGTTTGTCCTTGTGGAACAACTTCTAAAAAATTTTTTTTACAACTACCCAAAACAGTTGTGGCTGCAACGGCTAGTGTAAGTATTTTATATTTATTTTTCATTTTTAATAATTGAAGGTTAATAAATTAAAACCCAACATTTACACCAAAGGCAAATGTGCGGGTAGTTGGGTAAATAGATGATTCAATACCACCTGCAAGTGTGCTACTTCTTTCTCCAGTAGCGGTAGGAACAGTTCCAATTTCTGGCGTAAAGCCTGAGTAATTGGTAAATGTTGCTAAGTTTTGTACTGTAGCATAAACCCTTAGGCTTTGCATCCTTAAAGACCTCAACATACTAATAGGCAATGTATACCCTACAGTAAGGTTGTTAATCCTGAAAAAATCTCCCTTTTCTAAAAAATAAGTGGATGCAGGCAATTCATTCAAATCTGCCCTTGGAATATTCGTGTTTGTATTATTGGGTGTCCACCTGTTTTGTGCAACCTTGGTTTCTACATTATCTCTAAAATCTGAACGAGCAGCTTTTTTACCATTGTAAATTTTCCCTCCTGCAGTTCCATAACCACCTACAGATAAATCTAAATTTTTAAACCCAACGTTTGCATTTAATCCAAAAGTAACTTTTGGTTGATAAGAACCTTGAAAAACCCGATCGAGAGCATCAATTTTTTTATCACCGTTTACATCTCTATACTTTAAATCACCTGGTTTAGCACCTGTCTGCGATGACCGTGCAATTTCTGTTGCGTTTTGAAAGATACCTTCTACTTCCCACAAATAAAAACTACCTATTGGCTGTCCATTATCTGACAATGTTGTAGAACCCTGCCCACCTACTGCTCCATCAGGAATTGCTTGTCCACCGTTTAAGTTTTCGATTCTATTTTTATTGAATGCTGCATTTACCCCTACACTATATTTCCAATCTTTATTGATATTATCTTTCCAATCTAATCCTATCTCCACACCTTTATTGCTAAACGAAGCTGCATTTGTGATGTATTCATCATCGCCCAAAATGGTAGGCGTTTTTACACGAACCAATGCATCTTCTGTTTTTCTATTGTACACATCAAATGTGCCAGATAGTCTATTTTTCAGCAAGCTAAATTCTAAACCAATATTTACTTCACTTGTTACTTCCCATTTTATATTAGGGTCCGATAATTGCTCCAATCTAAAATTTAATACTTCTACTCCATTAAAAAGATAAGGAAGGTTTGGTGTTGCCAATGCAATAAATGCGTTGCTCGGAATACCATCATTACCTACTTTTCCATAACTAGCCCTTAGCTTAAGGTTATTAACTATTTTTTGGCTGCTCATAAATTCCTCACTACTTATTGCCCAACCCACACCAATGGAAGGGAAGAAGCCCCATCTATTGTCCGTTGGCAAACGAGAAGTACCATCATACCGACCTGTAGCGGTTATAAAATATTTGTCTTTGTAATTGTAGTTTAATCTAGATAAGTATGAGTTGCGGGTAGATTTATCGCCATCATTAAAATTGGTAGCACCTACTGTTGCACCAGCATTTAGATACCATTGGTTTTTATCTTCTGGCACATCAAGCCTTGTACCACCAAGTCCGTTTAATTTTATTTGCTCTGCAGTAGTCCCTATCAATAAATTAAAATTATGGTCTCCAAACTTTTTTGCAATCGTAGCAGTATTATCCCATACCCAGCGATTACCTTGGCTCTCGCTGATAGACAAATTACTTATGTTTCTCACTTGGTTACTACCACTGGTAAGAAAAACATTGTTTGGTCCATCATTTGCATATTTATAAGCATAATTTACACTTCTAAAATTATTTTTATCTATACCAAAGCTAGTGCGTAGCGTAAGCCATTTCAATGGCTTCAACTCACCTACAATATTCCCCTGAAAACGATCACCTTTTCCAGAATTATCATTCTTATCTTGGTCTAAAATTGGATTACCTACATTGTTGGATAATGAAGTGTTACCATATTTTCCATTTTGTTCTGCTACTACATAAGGGGCAGCCCTGTATGCTATATTAAAAGCATTGAAGTCTACACTTCTCAGTTTTGAATAACTGTAAGAAATCAATGTAGAGATTTTAAACTTGTTGGATATTTTATAATCATTGTTGTTTCTAAGCGTAAATCTTTCAAATTTATTTGTTCTAATAATTCCTTCATCGGCCAAATAACCAGCACTAAAAAAATAATTTACTTTATCACTTCCGCCAGATAAAGAAAGATTATGATTTTGAAAAAAACCTTTTTTTAATATTTGATTGTACCAATCTGTGTTCCCGCCATTTTGTAACGTTGCTTGCTTTACAATACTATCGCCGCTTCCATAATAAATACTGGCTTCATTTACATAACCTGCATATTGGTTGGCACCAGCCATGTTTACCAAGCGGGTAGCTTCTTTTATACCCATGGTTACATCATAGTTTATAAGCATTTTACCCGGCCTACCTTTTTTGGTAGTTATCAAAATAACTCCATTGGCAGCACGCATACCATATATAGCAGTTGCAGAAGCATCTTTTAAAACATCGAAAGTTAAAATATCTGCAGAATTTATGTTTCGTATGTCATCATTTATAACACCATCTACAACATACAAAGGATTAGCACCACCAAGCATGGTACCCGTACCTCTTATACGAATGATAGGTAAGGCATTTGGATCGCCACTAGCAATAACTTGCACACCAGCTACTTTTCCTTGTACTGCTTGTGTAGCAGTTAATACAGGTTGCTTTGCAAGCTCTGCTCCACTTATAGAAGCCACTGCTCCCGTTAAATCTTTGCGACGAGATGTTCCATAACCTACCACAACTACCTGCTCAATTAGTTTTACTGAACTCTTAAGCAATACATCTATTGTTGTGCGACCACCTACTGCTACCTCTTCATCTTCATAGCCTACAGAAGAAAATATAAGTGTAGCATTTTCAGGGGCATTGATAGTATAAGTACCATCATTTGCACTAGAGGTGCCATTTGAAGAGCCTTTAACCCTTACCGTTACACTAGGCAATGCCTCCCCGCTAGTGTTTGTAATTTTTCCTGTTATTTTTATATCTGCTAGTTCAACAACTTTTGCATCGTTGGTACGAATTGCAACTAAATTGTTTTCCATTTGTAGATATGTGAGATTAGTACCTTCAAAAAGTTTTTGTAGCACATCTTTTATAAGAGCTTTATTAAACGATACAGACACTTTTTGTTTTAAATCCTTTAATTCACTATTATACACAAAACGAAAATCACCCTGCTTCTCAATAGCAGAAAGTACTTTTACAATTTCTTTGTTATCTACGTTAAGTGTAATAGTTTGTGCGTTTGCACCTGCAAAGGAGTGAAAGGTGCTAAAAACAATTAGAATCATTGATAGTTTCATAATTATTAATGGCTTTTTTAGGGCACGAAGCGCCCTAGCAATCGTAATACTTTTTTTCATATATTTATATTTTAGTAGTGATGTTTGGTGTTGATATAAGTTTTAGTCGGCCTACTATCAACGCCTGTTTAGCTTTACTACAACGGGGAATGGTAAAACATTTCCCGTATTTTATTTACGATGTGTTTGTAAAATTTATTTTTTTCATATTTTTTTATTTAGTAATGGTGATTGTATCTTTTTCTATTCTGTAATTAAATCTTGTTGTAAACTGTAATGCTTTTAAGGCTTGTTGCATGGTTTCATTTTGAAACGACCCTGTGAGCAATTCCTTTTTTAATTTTTCATTTTTAATAATAATTGTTTTACTATACCACCTTTGCATTTTTGCAGCTATGTCTTCCAATGTTTCATTTGTAAAAATCAATTTATTGTTTACCCATCCAGTTTCTACAATTGAATTATCAGACGGGTATAAGGTTAAATGACTCAATTCAATAATCGGCTTCGTTACTGTAGTAAATACTTTTTTAGATTTTGTGCCAGTGTTTGCATCCAACGCTTTTGAATCATCATTGTTTATAATAAGTTTCTCATTTGGCTTCAACATTATTTTTTCTTGCCTATCGTTAAGGGTAACTTCTACACTACCATGTATTAAACTTGTTTCCGTTGTTTTATCTGTTGGGTAAGATTTTACATTAAAAACAGTACCCAATACTTTAATATCCATTTTACTGGTATGAATAATAAATGGTTTTGATGGATTTTTTACCACATCAAAATACGCCTCTCCTACCAGAGATACTTCTCTTATTTTGGTTCCAAAATTTTCATTATCATAGGTTAATTTACTGCTACTGTTTAGCCATACAGATGTTCCATCAGGCAACTGTATTTTTGTACGAGATCCATTCTTTGTACTTATTTCGCTTTTAGCAATTGGTTGTTCTAATGATGGAGTATTATATTTATTGTAGGAAAATATACCGAGAACTATTACAAAAAATAAGACAGCCATTAAAACTACCGCAAGCCATTTTTTAGATTTTTTCTGTGTTTGTACATGCTCATATTCAAATGAGCCAGTTTCTGCTTGAACTGCATTAAGATGATAACCTTTACCTTTTAATCTTTCTTCGTGTAAATGAAATGTAGCTTCTAAAAAATCGTCGTCATTTTCTGTAGGAATAGACCAATACTCTGTTACAAATTGAGTAGGCATATCAAATTCTGGATAGCTTTTTATTAGCCCATCCAACTCTTGGAGTTCAGCCTGAGTAGCTTCTCCTGATAATTTACGGGACATTAAAGTCCAAATTCTGTCTCTTTGCATATCGTTACATATTTAAAGAGACAAAAGAAATAAAAATCCCCTATGATCAATAGAAAAAAAATAAAACTTATTTTGTAAAAGATTTTTTTACAGGAAGATTTAGTACGGAAGCTATTTTTTTAAGTGCAGTAGCAAGCTGGTTGTCTATGGTTTTTACGCTTATAGAAAGCAACTCTGCTATATCTTTATATTTAAGTCTATCTTCTTTGGCAAGCTTATATATGACTTTACATTGTGGTGGTAGTTGTTCAATGGTCAATTCAATTTTATTCACCAACTCCCTACTTATAATGGAATCTACTGCGCTGAGATCTGCTGTTGCAAATGTTACATCTAAATCATCTAATGAGAGGGTTTTTGTTTTTTGTATTTTTTGCAAAAGTCTTAAAGATGCATTACGCACACTAATATATAAGTACATTTTCAAATTCTCTATTTCCAGTAATTGTTTTCTCCTAGCCCATATTTCTACAAAAACATCTGACACTACTTCTTCCGCAGATTCGTTAGATTTTAAAATTGAATAAGAAAAACTTTTTAGTGGCAAGAAAAATAATAAGAATAGTTTTTTATATGCAACAGCATCCTCATACTCTGCAATTCGTTGCTGGAGTTCAGAAATCTCCTGAGAATCAATATTATTGGCCTTATTCATAAAAAACAATCGTAATCAAATGTAATGCTTTTTTAGCAATAAAATTTTGATAGTGAATATGGCTGCATATATTGTTGTGGTAAGAGCTGAAACCTCTCATAATATACTTTTGATTTAGAAATTACTTTCAAAGAGCTGCAAACGTTAATTGAAGTAGCTAATTTTAAAAGCACAACTCTACATTAAATAGAACTTATGTGCATTCAATAATAATAGTAACTACTTAATTTTTATTTTTTTATTTTATGGTCAAACCTGTTAAAATAATGTTTACAATAAAAGAAAATGAATTGGAAATAATAATTATCCAATCATTTTTAAATATGCCGTTCGCTACCCAGCAGCCAACACCTACAAATAAAACAAACACCATATAAAGTGAAATATTTTCTGTTTTTTTCCCTTTATAATTATCTAAGTTGTGGCAACATTGACGTAGCATTACAAACGCTTGCAATAATACCAATAACAGTTACCAGACTACAATTCATTAAACAATTTTTAAAAGAACCAATTAATGCAATTGTCAATAGAAATCTAGCACAAAGTTTGATAAATGATCCGTAATAAATGTTACAGAATTTTAATAATTCGTTGTATAATTTTGTGGTTTATACGTTTTATTCAAAATAGGCCTTCCGTAAATTCTGTAAGTTTTTACTCTTATTGTACAACAATAATTGTATTTTATTAGTACAACTTTACCTTTTATAATTATTCTATCCTTAATCATTTCTATAAAGTAAAACTTTTCTGGTATTATTTAGCTTAAAAAAATTGCAAATGGATTTACATTCAAACTTTCCGTATTGGTTGCTTAAAAATGGAATAATAAATAACTATCCTTCTCTACCAGAAAATGAAAAAGCTGATGTAACAATAATTGGCGCAGGTATATCAGGGGCATTGGTAGCTTGGTATCTTGGCAAAGCTGGTATTAAAACGATAATAATTGACAAAAGGCATGCAGGTACAGGTAGTACATCTGCAAGTACTGCACTACTGCAATATGAAATAGATGTACCCTTACATGAACTAATAGAAAAAGTAGGTGAATACAATGCTGTGGAAAGTTACCAGCTTTGTTTGGATGCCATTGCCAAAATTGAAAAAATTTGCGGCGTTGCAGCGCCAGATGCGGAATTTATACGCAAACCAAGTTTACAGTTTGCTTCGCAACTAAACCATGTAGAAAAACTTTCAAATGAATATGATGCAAGAAAAAAATATGGTTTTGAAGTACAGTGGCTAAATGAACAACAGGTTATAAATAAATATGGTTTTTGCAAACCAGCAGGGCTTTTATGCAAAGATGCTGCAGAAATAGATGCCTATAAGTTTACCCACAATGTTCTAGAATATTGTATTAAACATTTCGATACAAAAGTATTTGACAAAACGAGTATTGAAAATATTAAAAAAACAAAAGCAGGATTTGAATTATTTACTGAAAATGGCATTAAAATTAATTGCAAAAATGTGGTAATAGCATGTGGGTACGAATCTGAAACTTACTTACAAGAAAAAGTCACAAAGTTACACGCTACTTATGCCATCGTGAGCGAGCCGATACTAAATAAAAAACTTTGGCATAAAAATTCATTGATATGGGAAACTGCAGATCCTTATTTATACATCAGAACCACAAAAGATAAACGAATTTTAATTGGAGGTAAAGACACTCCTTACACAAGTGCTACCGCAAGGGATAAAAAATTATCGCAAAAAGTAAAAGCATTGGAAGAATCTTTTGCTATGCTATTTCCCTCTATCCCATTTAAAACAGATTTTAGTTGGGCAGGCACTTTTGCAGGAACCAAAGACGGATTGCCATACATAGGAGAACACAAAAGCAAGCCAGGTATTTATTTTGCATTGGGCTTTGGTGGCAATGGTATTACGTTTAGTTCTATAGCTGGGGAAATTATACGTGATATTTTTACTGGTAAGAAAAATAATCATTTACCGATTTTTAAATTTAATCGCTAACAATTACAGGCATGCAACCAAAAAAAATATCTCATCAGAAATATGTAAAGATATATGAACAGCCTGCTCTAACGGCAGAAGCTGCAAATCTGGTTTATATAAATGACGCATCTGATGGTATAAAAAGACTCAAGAAAGGTAAAGGTTTTTCATATAAGTTTAAAAAGACAATTATAAAAGATAAAGAAATTATTAGTAGGATAAAAAAGCTTGCCATACCACCTGCTTGGGAAAATGTATGGATTTCTTACATCGAGAATGGCCATTTGCAAGCAACAGGTTTTGATGCTCGCCAAAGAAAACAATATCGCTATCATGTGCTATGGAATTATTTAAGAAGTGAAACAAAATTTCATCATCTATTAGAGTTTGGAAAAGTATTGCCGCAGTTAAGATTGCAACTCGAAAAAGATATGTCTTTAGCTGGCATTACAGAAATGAAAGTGTTGGCAACAGTTATCAGTTTAATGGAAAGAACATACATACGAATTGGAAATGAAACGTATGAAAAAGAAAATGGTTCTTTTGGCCTAAGCACTTTAAAAGATAGGCATGTACAAATAAAAGGAGATACCATTAATTTTTCTTTTAATGGCAAAAAAAGTATACATCGTAATATAGCATTAAAAAATAAAAAATTAGCAAAGGCCGTAAAAGACTGTAGGGATATACCTGGAAAAGAACTTTTTCAATATTATGATGAAAATGGCGAGCGAAAAAAGATTGATAGCGGCATGGTAAATCATTATATAAAAGAAGCTACAGGTGGTAATTTTTCAGCAAAAGATTTTCGTACTTGGGCAGGCTCCTTAAACATTTTACGCTGCTTTGCAGCTATGGAAGAAGCCATAGATGACAAAGAAAGAAAGAACAATGTATTAAAAGCCCTTGAGGAAGTAAGCATAAAATTGGGTAACACAAGAACTGTTTGTAAAAAATATTATGTACACCCTGCTATTATTGAGTTGTATGAGCAGGACAAACTAAAAAATTATCTAAAGCAATTAAATAAAATTGAAAAAGATGATGATAAAGCAGGATTGACTGTAACAGAAAAAATATTGATGAAGCTATTAGAAGGTTATAAAAATATTGGATTTTCTGAATTCTTAAATCCTGAAATAAATACAAAAAATTAATGTACAATCATACAATATTTTTATGAACAAAACAATGATTCAATACTTTCACTGGTACACAAAAGGTGAAGGTACATTATGGAATGAGTTAAATGAAAAAGCTGAATGGCTAGCATCGATAGGCATTACAGCGGCATGGCTACCTCCTGCATACAAGGCAGCGGCAGGTAGTGATAGTGTAGGTTATAATGGGTATGACTTATACGACCTTGGTGAATTTGACCAGAAAGGATCTGTAAAAACAAAATATGGCAGCAAGGAGGAATACAAAAATGCTGTAAAGTCATTACAAAAAAATAATATTGAGGCTATCATTGATATTGTTTTAAACCATAAAGGTGGTGGTGATGAAACAGAAAAATTTATGGCGGTGAGGGTTGATAGTGAAGATAGAAATAAAATCATTTCCGAGCCAGAAGAAATTGAAGCATTTACAAAATTTACTTTTCCTGCAAGAGCAACCAAGCACTCTGAATTTATATGGACACAACAATGTTTTACAGGTGTAGATTATAATCATTTAAAAGAAGAAACAGCTATTTTCAGTATTCAAAATGAATGGGGAAACGATTGGGAAGAAATGATAGATATTGAAAAAGGCAATTATGATTATTTAATGTTTAATGACATTGAATTTCGCAATCCCGCTGTAAGAGATGAATTGAATCGTTGGATAATGTGGCATATGGAAGAAATACCTTTTGATGCGGTAAGGTTAGATGCGGTAAAACATATATCTCCAAAATTTTACAACGAATGGTTGCATCATTTACGTGAAAAATCAGGTAAGGAAATATTTGCCGTGGGGGAATATTGGGCACCAGGTCTTCTCCCGCTTTTGTTGCGTTATATAGAAGCTACAGAAGGTAAAATGAGTTTATTTGATTCAGCGTTACAAAATAATTTTCACATTGCATCCAATGAAGGAAGTGAGTATGACTTACGAAATATTTTTAATGAAACCCTTACCCAAGCGCTTCATGAAAAATCTGTCACATTGGTAGATAATCATGATACGCAACCATTACAATCGCTGGAAGCCCCAGTAGAAAAGTGGTTTAAACCATTAGCGTACGCTTTTATACTATTGCGGCAAAATGGATATCCTTGTATATTTTATCCAGATCTTTTTGGTGCTACGTATAAAGACTCAAAAGAAGACGGAAATGAATATGAAATATTTTTAGACAAAATTGAAGAACTTGAAACCCTTTTGAAAGCAAGAAAGCATTTTGCCTACGGATTACAAAGAGATTATTTTGATGACCCCAATTGCATTGGATGGATAAGAGAGGGTGATGATGAAAATGCAGGCTGTGCAATAATAATTTCCAATGCTGATGCAAATAGTAAAAGCATGGAAATTGGAAAAAAATATGCAGGCAAAACTTTTATAGATTTATTAAAAAAACAATCAGAAGAAATAATAGTATCTCCTGAGGGTTGGATTGAGTGTAAAGTTATGCCAGGTTCGGTTAGTGTTTGGGTAGATAAGGAACAGATAAGTTTAAAATAAATTTATCAATCATCTTAAAATTGTGAAAATATATTATCTGTTTCTTCCCAGCTCTTTTGGATATAACTCACATACTGGTTCACTTTGCCAATACGCTTTCGTTTCTACATCTAACATACTTAACTTTCCTTTAAAAGCTGCACCAGTATCTACATTCCAGACATTGCAACCTTGCATGGGGATGCCCACATTGTAATTAGTAGTTGGTGTATGCCCAATATAAATTTCACTATACAGGTTTAATCTTTTAGGATAAAAAGGCGAATCTTTTTCAAAACTTTTTTCTACAGCTAAAGCCATTTCCCAAAGGGTTCTATCCCATGTAAAATTGGTATCGTAAAACTCTTGCTCAGGCCCATGCATACTTGTAAAGCCTGCATGTATGTACAACCTGTTTTCAGTATCTACATAAAATAATTTCATGCGTTCCAAAAAATGCAGATGCATTTTTTTATAATAATCACTCACATTAGCATAACTATCTCTTGTTGCTTGTCCACCATGTATGAGCCATTTAGTTTCTGGCTTACCTGTGCGTAACCATTCTTCGCACCACACATCATGGTTTCCTTTTATAAAAATACATTTATACTCGTTCGCTAAATCTATCAAAAAAGAAATCACTTGTGCGCTTTCACTCCACCCATCTACATAATCTCCTAAAAAAATAAGTGTATCATCTTTTGTTATTACAGCTTTCGATAATAATTGTTGCAGGGCTTTTAAGCCGCCGTGTATGTCTCCTATTACTAAGGTTCGTTTCATTTAAAATTAATTTATAGCCATCAACTTTCTACGTTCATTTGGTATGCAGTATTTTTTCCAATTCCTTCTTCCTTCATCAAAATATCCATTTCTACCAATGCTTGTATATCTCTCAAAGCTGTATCGGCAGAACATTTATTTATTTTAGCCCATTTGCTGGTATTCAACTTTCCTTCAAAACCATCTAGCAATTTATTGAGCATGCTCCTTTGCCTTGCATTCAAATTTTTATCATTGTGCTGCTCCCAAAATGTAGATTTTTGAAGTACCTCAGATAATAAATTTGTTGTATCATCTAATGCCAATTGTAGGCATTGCAAAAACCATTTCATCCAAGCTGTAATATCCATTGTGCCTTGTTGGCGCTTTTCTAATATAGCATAGTACTCATTTCTTTGCTCTCGTATTTGTGCACTCATGCTGTAAAAACGCTGTGCACTTTTATCGCTACGTGCAAGTTGCATATCTGCTATAACCCTTGCTATACGGCCATTTCCATCATCAAATGGATGTATGGTTATAAACCAAAAATGTGCTAATGCAGCTTTTATTACTGGGTCTATTGTTTGTTCATTATTAAACCAAAACAAAAATTTATTCATTTCATTTTCTAACAGCAAAGAGTCTGGTGCTTCAAAATGTATTTTCTCTTTTCCCATTGCACCTGATACAACATGCATAGGCCCTTTGTCATCCTTGCGCCAATTGCCTACCGTTATTTTATGCATACCACTCCTACCTGTGGGAAACAATGCTGCATGCCAATCGCATAATCTTTCCTTTGTAAGTGCCGCTTCAAAATTTGTACAAGCATCCAATGTTATTTCTACAATCCCCTCTACGCTTCTACTCACTTTTACTTTATCCTCTATAGTTATGCCAAGTCTACGAGCTATACTGCTTCGCACTTCATTTTCTGGTAAGTGTTCGCCTTCTATATCACTGGTTTTTACTACATCTATTGTCAGGTTTTTAAGTACCGCAGCTTCCTGCCCTGTAAAACCAAAACCTTCCATACGCCCCATTATACGCCCTTGCATATTGCGTACTTCGCTCAGCTGCTCCAATATGGCTTCTTGCTTCCAATAAAAGTTTGGCCAATCTGCTTTTTGATGTATGTATATTTCTTTTATCCGCATAATATGCGGTAAATATAGGGATTATTTGCTGTATTTTGTATAATTCACCGCATATTTTGCGGATATTAAGGTAATTATTCACCGCATTAGCTGTTTTTTGGGTAATTATGCCATACTCAATTCTCTCTTGGTTTTTAAGGTATTTGCCTTTGTAGGAATAGCGTTATGCGTAGATTCAAGTTTGTATGGTCTATTAAATGCTTCTTGTGTTACTTTAAATTTTTCAGCAAGTTTGCGAATTACTTCTTTGGATAATCCCTTCTTATAATTAATCATATCTGAAACCAATCCTTCACTCACATGTAAAAAATTGGCTAACTCCACAGATTTCAATCTATGCTCTTTCATTAATGAACGTAACAATTCTATTGGGTCGCCTAGCTCAAAACTATTATGTGCTTCATCGTATTTTTCTATAAGTAGGGTAAGTAATTCTATTTCATCTTTTATAGATTTTGTTTTCTTCTTTTCATCGTTTAACAACTCTAATGCATTGCAATATTTGTTATACTGCTTATCGTTTTTTATGATGGTATATTGTAGTGTTTGCATGGTTTAAATTTAAAATTCATTTACAGTGTATTGTTCCTTATTCTTACACAACTTAGTATAATCAGCATGCGTGCCTATCCATTTTATGTATAAGTGTACTTCAGTTTCTCCAAATTGATATTTACAAATCATTCTATAATTATTTCCTGCAATATCAAACACAACTCTATTTACTCCATTGCCCAATAAATCTGCCGAGCCAAAAGTTTTCATTATATCTTCAGGCTCATACCAATCTGCATATTTTAATACTGCAAGCCATAGCCTAAAAGAACTTCTGCTTCTTGCATTCTGCAAAGCAAAATTCTCTATAGACTTTTTCTTTATTAATCTTACTTTCATTAATTATTATACAAATTTAGTAAAAGTTCACAAAATGTGAACTTTTAGTTTAAACTATTTTTTATACTTTTCTCCATAAAAAGTTTTTATCAATCTTATTTCTCCTACAATCTTGCTATTAAATTCTTCCAAATCTTCTGCCATTACCCAAAGTTCATTGTGTATTTCTCCACCTACATTTTGCACTTCAAATTTTGTAAGATAATCCTCTGGTAAATCAAAAGCGGTTACATGCCCTACAAAGCTTGAAAATTCATCGTTGGTGTTCCACTCCAAAGCTATTTGCTCAGCATAAGCTTGGTTCATTACAGGATAAAATATAGGCTGCCAATCAAGCCTTGGTGGAAATTTTTTATTGCCTGTTTCTTTTATCAAATCTAATTCTGTTTGTCCGACAGGGCGGTATAGGGTTGTTAGTTTCATTTTTATTCATATAGTAAAGTGCCATTCTATTTAATACATAAATACCTTATTGTGTTCTTAACCTTAGTAGAAAATTCAACTCCACAAAGACTAAACCTTATTACCTTATTATTACTTTACAAACTTAGCAAGGTTTTAAAATAAGGTAATAAGGTTTGGGCTTGAAGTATTACAACTTTTCTACTAAGGTTTAGCGTTTGAAAAATCGAAGTCTAATAAAAATAGAAAATTATTTTTTTGATATTAAATACTTCTCAAAATTCCTTTCATAACTCCTTAAATCTTTTTCACCATAAACAACCAAATATACTTTTTCAATAAACTCATTTGTTGCTAAAAATATATCTATAGTTTGCAACGCAATCATACAAGCTTTATCAAAAGGAAAACGATACGCTCCTGTACTTATGCATGGGAAAGCAATTGTTTTTACATTATTATCTACAGGCAATTGTAAACTATTTTCATAACAACTAGCCAATAGGTTTTCTTCATTTTCTGTACCATTATTCCATACAGGGCCTACAGCATGTATTACAAATTTTGCAGGCAAGTTAAATGCTGGTGTAATTTTAGCAAAACCTGTTTCGCAACCACGCAGTGTAGCACAATATGCACGCAACTCCGCACCTGCAGCTTTGTGTATAGCACCATCTACACCACCGCCACCCATTAGTGAATTATTGGCAGCATTTACAATAGCATCTACTTGTAATGTTGTTATGTCGGTATTTATTATTTGGATTTTCATTTTATATAATTAACTCCCATTTCATCTAAAATATATTGAACATCATTAAGTTGATTTAACATAGAACAAACTGTATCTACATGAACAAATATGCCTGTCCTCCAAATGCAAGTATTTATTGTAAATTTTTGCTTCCACTCTATCCTTAAACAATATTCTGAATTTTCATTTTCACAGTTGTCAAATAACTCATCATTTACAAAAGCCCTTCCTCTCAAATCTTTACCGTCTGTTAACAAAAATATATTTATAGGTTTAGCAATTTCGGTAACAATACCAAACCCAATATAACCACCTATATTTTTACTGCCATACCTTTTAGTGTAAGCCAATATTGGCGAACCAACAACTAAGTCTAAACGTCTTATTTGGTCACTGTATTTTGGATGCTGTCCTGCAGAGATAAAACCATATTTAAAATTTGATTCTATTGTTCTTACTCCAAACTGAGTTCCCATGTTAATAAAAAAAACTTCTGATACATCTACAATTATTTCTTTTAATAAATTACTCCCAAAATCATTAAAATTGGGAATAATATGCAATTGCATTTCTGCAATATGTACTTCTTCAAAATATGTTTCTAAAGTATTTACATTAAGAGGTAAGCCTATTTTTAAAGATTCGAAGTAATCACTCAGCTCTTCAATTTTATCTTTATCATCAATCATAATACCGCATTCATAGTTTTTTACCAAACCACCGTTAGTAAAATTTGCAGATGTAACGATGGCTTTTGAATCATCGAAAATATAAACTTTGCTATGCAAATCTTTTACACCATATATTTTTACTCCTTTGTTAAATAGTTTTTCAATTCCATCAATACTCGAAACTTTCATTGCCCAATCTCTGATATTAAATCTTGTTACCAATTCAACAGTTTCAATATTGAAATCTTGAACTAACATATTACACATATTATCTCCAACAAATGGAGAAATAATTTTTAATGTTTTCACATTTTTTAATTCTTCATTGAATCTTTCCATCCAGTTTGAAAGTAATATTTCCATACGTTTTATTTTACTCTAATATAAAAGCTCAATAGTAGCAATCCGATGAACGGAGCGTCGCCCCCTACACAAGTATAAGGGCAGGCACCGAAGCCCAATCAATGCTCTTCTGCCCACAACCCAAAAAATGCAAAGCATTTTTCAAAGAAAAAGGATTAAACTCATTGCTTAACCGCCGTCAGCCTGTTCCGCTTTTTCGGAAGGCTTGCAGCCGCTGACGGGGTTGCGAACCTTCAACTTTCAACTTTGAACCTTCAACCGTTTAGCCTTTCCCTTATCTCCGCCAAACTAAACTCTTTTGTAATCTCCCCATCTTTAAAAACCGTCTGCAATTCACTATCCTTCTCTTGTGCCCAAGTAACTTTATCATACAAAATATATTTACCATTTTCAATTTTTACTTGTAGCAAACCTGTGGCAGATTTTTTTGTACCATCATCTGTAATGGGGTTTTTAAAAATTTCTCTACCCTCGCCATCTACTACTACATAAGTTGCTTTCATGGCTGTGCCAAAAGTATCTCTAGTATTATATTGATACGTAAAACTGCCAATACCAAATACGACTTGTGTTGCAAAACCCTTTGCTATTAAGCCTTCGCAGATGTTGGTTGCTCTTTCAATATTTATACTATCTCCATAAATAGCACCAATATGTGGGTCAAGCATTTTGTACCCTTCGGCAGTAATGCTGCCACCAAATACATCCCACAACAATTCTACCACACCTTTTTTTTCTGCTTCGGTTTTACCATGGGCATCGCCACAAATTATTTTTACTGGGTCACCACTATCAGGTCGTATCACCACTTTTCCATCACGGGCAAGTATATCTGTTTTCAATGCTTGCAAATAATCGGTACACACTTTCCACAAGTCCCAAGTATCGCTCACTATACTTACAATACCACTTGGATAGACTTCTGCAATGAGTCTTTTAAAAGTTTCTAACTCTCCGTCTTTGCTACCACTACACATTACGCTATGCTCGGTGGCGGCTACACTTGCACCTACGAGTTCTTTGTCTGCATCGGCATTGTAATATTGCTCAAGTGCATCTATAGCAGGTATGGTATCAGTGCCTGTAAAACTGAGCAAATGCCCCATACCACTGAGTATGGCGGTTTCTAAACTACTCATACCTCTAAAAGAAAAATCGTGACCTTGCCGTTGTACAAAGTCTGCAGGCACGCCTGTTTGTGCAGCATATTTGTTTAACAATTTTCTATACTCATGCGCTATACTTGCAGAAGTGCATGGCTGCCACACAATGGCACTGAGCAATGTTTCCATAAAATTGGTAAGCCAATAAAATTCTGCTATCGTATTTACAACTGTAATGCAAGGTACTTTCATGGGTACTTTACTTCCTTCGGGTAATGCTTTTATTTCTATAGGCAAGTAACCGAGTTTGTGCAATTTTTCTATATGCTCGTACGTAGGCAAATCACCAATAGAAGTTTTTATTCTGCGTTTGTAATCTGCCATTACTTTTTCTAATGGCAAATTGAAAAAGTTTTCTGCAAAATATTTTACTAGATATTCTTTACAAAAATATTGTAAGCCAAAGAAAACCATTTCGTCTACACCTGCAAGACGGCTGCTTCTTGGCGTAAGGTTGCTATATACAAGCTCTGTATTTTTAGGGTATTGAAATACGTGACCTACTTTGTAATAATCGGTTAGTAAAAATGGGTTAATGTTCATGTTTAATATTTTTTATTGGTAATGATTAAATGTTTTTACAATTTTAGAATCATATGTTCTATACAAACTATCCGATACTATTATCTCTTGAAAATATTTTTCCAACTCCCCAAACCCTTTTGAAAAAATACCGTGCGTTACAATCAATCTTAAATGTGCAGGTTTTATTTTTTCTGCAATGGCAAGAAACGTTCTGCCTCCATCGCATATATCATCAATAATTACACAGTTTTTATTGGCACATTCTTCTGGTTCTAAAATTTCCAAGGTTAGTTTACCTGTAGCTAAATCTCTGTTTTTACTGCAATACACAATGCTTTTAATGTTGCTGTTCCAATCAAAATACTTTCCAACTTTTTTGGCAGCACCAGCATCGGGGCAAATCAATACTGCATCTTGTTTATTGTATTGCTCCACTAAATTTTTATTGGTAATGGCTATGGCATTTTTTATAAGCAACGAAGCAACATCGCTGTGTACATCATACAAATACACTTTTTCAAACCCACAGCTGTTTATCATATCAGCAATTACTTTCAAGTCTATACTATCCCCTGGCAGCATGAGCCTATCATACCGAGCAGCTAACAAATAAGGAATTACCAATACTTTCTTTTTGGCAAATAAATTATCTAGCGCATTGGCCGTTTGCAATAACTGAAAAAGTTTATCGCTACTCGTTATAGAGCAAACTACTTTTACCTCCTCTCCTTCTACCACATTTGCAATGTTTACGTGTGGTTGGCTATCGGGGAAGAGGGTAATTTTAATGCCTTCTTCCGTATTTAAATTGATTATTTTCATGTGTTAATTTTAATTGATTTTAGCAATCCGGCCCCTTGCGGCACAAGCTATGTTATTCGCCTATAAACATTCAGTTGATATCAACTTTTTTTATGGCTCATTTCATGTCTCTTTATATTTTGATGAGACAAAGATAGGAGTATTTTTTAGTTTGCGTACATTTTACGCAAATTATTTTTAAATTTCAAAATGCATACCATCAGCCAACAATTGCTGGTATCGTTTTTTATTAAACTTAAAGATTTTACTAGGCCTTCCTGCACCGCTATTAGTAGCTAGTTCACCTGTTTCTTCCAATAAACCAAGAGATAATATTTTCTTTGTAAAATTTCGTCTGTCAATGGTTTTATCTAAAAGGGTAATATATAATTTTTCTAAATCAGCAAAGGAGAATTTTTTATCTAACAATTCAAACCCTATTGGTTGGTAACGAATTTTTGCCCTTATTCTTTCGATGGCAATTTGCAATATTTTTTTATGGTCAAACGCAAGTGTTGGAAGCTTGTTTATAGGAAACCATTGCGCTTCTTCCGCATCTGTACTAGCTTTTAGCTCTTGAAACAAAGCACTTTTCACCAAAGCAAAATAGGCAATAGAAATAATTCGTTGACGTGGGTCTCTATCGGGCTCACCAAAAGAATATAATTGTTCTAAATAATTTACGATAATACCTGTCTCCTCTTGAAGTTCTCTTTTCACAGCATCTTCTAAACTTTCATTTTCTAACACAAAACCACCAGGTATTGCCCAAGCATTTTTAAATGGCTCGTACTTTCTTCTTATTAGCAAAACAGATACACCGTCGTTTTTTGAATATCCAAAAACAATGGCATCTACGGCTACTTTTATTTGGTTATTATCTTTTTGCTGCATACTATTTTATTTTACCATTCCTTTAAACAAACCTGCAATTAACGTAATGGCATTTTTTAAAACCGCTTCACTCTCTACTGGTATTTGCAAATAAGATTGCCCTGTTGATTCATCTTTTCTTGTAAGCGATTTTACAAGATTTTCCGTAGCGTTGCTATCACTAAATATTTTTGTAAGATTGCTCATAAAAGATGAGGCGCTCTCTAAAAACTGGTTGGTTTGTATATCAGCTGTAGATTCAATTTTATTAGTTGATCCTTTTGTAACCTTAGTAGTCACTCCTTCATATATCATCTCATCTTGTTGTGTAGCACTCGCCAAAACCTTTTCCATGGTTTTTTCCTCATTTTCATCAACTGTTATTTCACCAACCGATGTCTCTGCGGCTACAAAAAGTTCTTCTACACTTTGCATAAACACATTAAACTTACTATCACCAATAAAGATGTTTGCATCTCCATTATCTAATACACCTTCGGCTAGTGCAGCTTTAAATTTAAGTTTACTTAGCATACCATGTTCAATAGTATGCTGTGCTACAAAATTTATAATATTTACATTTCGCTTTTGCCCTTGCCTATATATTCTACCAATGCGCTGCTCAAGCACGGCAGGGTTCCAAGGCAAATCCATATTTATAAGATAAGAACCGGCTTGTAAGTTTAACCCTACCCCTCCTGCATCAGTACTTAAAAATATTCTACAATTGGGGTCGTTATTAAATTTATCAAATAAATCTTTTCGCTTGTTACTAGGTATGTTTCCATTTAAGTTTGCATAGCCAATATTCAACCTGTCTAACTCTAATGCAATTAATCTGGTAAACCTTTCCCACTGGCTAAAAATTACTATTTTTTCATCTGTATTTGCTACTACTTCTTCTACAATATTAAATAGTTCATCTAGCTTTGTTTGAAAATTGGTTTCTTGGTCAATAATATAGGTACTGTTACACACCATGCGCATCATGTTTAGGCTAATCATCAATCGCTGCCTATCTTCTTCACGCAAAAAGCCCATTTTCCTCCATCGTGTTACTAATCTTGTTACAATTTCGGCATAGTCATTGTGAATTTTCTTTTGCTCTATTGTTATATCAACAAACAAATTTTTATCTATTCGTGTTGGTAATTGTTTTAGCACTTCCTTCTTCGTTCTTCTAATTAAAACATGTTTTAGTTTTTCTTTTATCAAATTTAAATCCTTGTAACCTATAACCTTTCCCGTTTCATCTACTTGCTCAAATTGTGTAATAAAGTTATACAGAGAACCAAGCAGTAAAGGGTTTACAAATTGTACCAACGAGTACAACTCTTGCAATTTATTTTCTAATGGAGTACCAGTAAGCACCAATGCATATTTACTTTTTAATTTTTTTATGCTTTGCGATACTTTCGTTTGCCAATTTTTTATACGCTGCGCTTCATCTAAAATAATAAAGTCAGGCTGAAAACTATTTATCTCCGCCATATCATTTACCGCCATGTGATAACTTGCAATCTTATACAACGTATCATTCTGCTCATACTGCGCTCTTCGTTTTAAAAAATTACCTTCAATAACGGTAGCCTTTTCTTTTGTAAATTTTTCTATTTCACTTTGCCATTGATACTTTAACGAAGTAGGGCAAATAATTAAAACCTTTTGTATGTGTTGCTGTTCTTTTAAAAGCTGCGCCACAGCAATGGCTTGAATGGTTTTTCCCAACCCCATATCGTCTGCCAAAATACTTCTACCCGCCGCTGCACAAAAAAGTATTCCTTCTATTTGATAAGGAAAAGGCTTTACTTTTAAGCTTTTTATAACTGGCAGTTGTTGCTTTTTTAAGTACGGAGCTAAAAAATTTATACGTTGTTTTTGTTCCCTCAATTCAATAATATGCGCAAGTGCATCTTCATAACAACGAAACGAAGCATTTATTTGGTACGCTTTTTTTATTAATTGGTCTATCTTTTCATACCCATTTTCATTTAAACAATTATCATTATCTACAAAAGGTTTTAATAGCTTTATATATTCAGTACTATTTTCTGTGCCAATTTTAAACATTACTTTACGCTCCCCTCTATATTGTATGTACATAGAACTGTACTCGGTAGTATAGGTCTCTTTTAGCAATTTTTTAAAAGCGGGCTTTTTATTAAGTTGCGCCAATACGGCTTCTATATGCTTACAAGTACCTAGCTGGTTTGTTTTAAAATCGTAGCAAGCGCAAAAATTTAAACTACTATCTGCGCTCCTGAGTGCTACCTTATATGTATTCTTACTAGTATGATTAAAAACTTTATAATCGCTGTAAACGAGCCCCTCTCCTACATTTTTAATATCGAATAATGATTTTTCTACAATTTGTTTGCGCAAAATTGTTTGCCATTCTTCTACAGAAAGATTAGATGGCTTTTTTGTATTAGATAAATTTATAACTGATTTTACTTTTCTTTTTGTAGATTTCTTTTTGATTGTTTTTGCTTTTGTATTTTTTACTTTTAATGCCATATAATAATTTTAAGTGCCCAAATTTATATTAATGGTTGTGAGGTTTTATTAATAGTTATTAACAAATATATTTTGATTCAGATTTCCAAATATCGAACCAGATAATGTAAGCAGCTTTCTTTTCAAATGTACCAGTAAAATAAAAAATCCAAAAGTGTGTTGCGCCTAATATTACTATTCAGATTACTACCAACACAAGAATTATTTAATTCCTAAAAAAACTGCAAGAGTCAGCCAAAAGAGAACGGGTAATATAAATCAGATAATTTATCTCACAAAAAAAGGAAAGCTAACAAAATATAAAATGACTTATTCACACCGCTTTATCATTTTATATTTTGTTAGCTTTCCTTAATTCAACCTGAAACACTATGTTCTTTCAGGGTTTTTTGTCACTACATATTATCCTTACTGCTTTACAAATTTTATAGTAGGAATTTGATTGTTGTCAGCGAAAATAGCTTTCAGCATATATATTCCACTGCCGAGCGATGAAACATTTACCGGAATCACATTAGTACCTTCCTGTATGATAACCTGTTGCTGCTGTATCATTCTTCCCATCATATCCAACACTTGTAAATTTACAAGGTTTTTGGTAGGGCTGCTGATGCTCGCAGTAAGGCTATTTTGTACAGGATTTGGCGCAATGCCATCAATGGTTAATACTGGAGTTTGCTCGCCTTTTATTTTCACAATACCACTATATCTGCTTTGATTGTTGATATCAACCTGGCGCAACCTATAATATTGAACCGTACCTGTATTAATTTTATCATCGGTAAAATTATAGGTAAGATTGCTAGCACTACCACCAAATGCTAGTGAATTTACAAAGGCAATGCTTGCATAATTTTGTCCATCTTGTGAGCGCTGTACATCAAACCCAAGGTTATTTTGTTCACTGGCAGTTGTCCAAGTAAGTTTATTACTCTTGCCTATGCGGCTACCTGAAAAATTGATAAATGTTACTGGCAATATCACTAAATTACTTGTAATACCAAACGGAGAAAATGAAGTAAATCCAGAACCTGTGGCGATATTGCCCGTTACAGACCCATTGTTATAGAATGGTGAAGTACCACCACAGTCCACTACTTTAGCTGCGGCTGCCAAATAGGTACCGCCAGTAGCTGCTCCAGTATAATCCAATGAGATTGTGCAATTGGAACCACCAGTTGTTTCTTCTGTAATGTTCCATCTTGCAGTTACGCTGGCTGTTGCATCGCCGCAAGGTGGAGCTACCGAAGCTACATTTACCGAAAAGTTATCTGATGTACCACTATTGTTTAAAGTGGCGGGATGATAAAGGGCAGTGGTTGGCCCCACTGGGAAAGTTACGTTGCTAGCACCTACAGCATTAATCTTGAAAGCACCTGTTCCATTAGTTACTATATGACTTGGTAAACTTCCTCCACTGATAGTACCTGCCGCAGTAAGTGTATTGCTACCTAATAATATATTACCAGCATTTAAACTTAAAGTACCATTTACTATTAAAGGCGAATTGAGTGTAAGGTTATTAGTACCTGCACCAGCCGAATTAAAATTAAAATCATTAAGCACTTGACCTCCTGTTGCAAAACGAACAGTACCAATTGCACTAGTTCCAACAGTTTTATTTATAATTAAATTAGAGGTACTTGTTCCACTAATTGTACCTTGGTTTGTTGCCAAAAATGAAGATGCATTACCCATAGTAAGGGTTTTGCCATTCAAAGAAAGGTTATGTAATGGTTGTTGCAAATTAATACCACCACCTGTTGTAGTACCCGTTATTAAATTGGAGTTAGCACCTAAAATAATGTCTAAGGCAAATGCAGGAACTGTTGGAGATACAGCTTGTGTTCTCAACTGACCTACATAAAAATCGCCACCACTTAATGTTTGTGTAGCTGCTCCTCCTAAATTCAAATTTATTCTATTTGCATCTGCAAATGCATCAGTATCAAAAAATGAATTACTCATGGTAATGTTACCTCTTACGAGAATGCTTGCAGATCCATTACCTGTTCCATTAAGACCTACTACATTGGTAATATCTAAAGTGCCATTAGCAAACCCAAAACCAGATGAAAAATATTTAAGTCCATTTACTAATTTTAAATTGCCAAATGTTTCTGCAGGAATACGCACTGTATCTGCTATGTCTGTGCCGTTCCAAGTATATTCCACTATGCTGTTATTATCCATTACTCCAAAATGAGGAAAAGGAGTTTTACTAAAATCGCCAGGACCAGAACTGCGATAAATTTTATTTGCAATTTCTAGTGTGGCATTGTTTTTAATATCAACTTTATGGTCAACATCATTAAGTATAGTAAAGCCTGCAGGCAGCTTAAGATTTATAGGATTTATGCCATTTCCAACAACAATTTTTGAGCCAATACCAAATACCTGAAAGTTATCATCTAGTGTATGTGTAGCTCTATTAGTAATTATAAAAATTTGATTATCGGTTATAAAATCTACAGGTTCAGTACCTGTACCATTTAATGCTGTACCCCAAGTACCTACAACGTGAAGGCTACCAATAGCTTTACTATAAAATGGTGTAGCAGCAGATGCATTAACTGTTACTGTAGGGGGTACTGTTACGCCACCACCACTTATAGTTAAATTAACGGTTGCTGCTGCGGCAATAGCCGACGAAAAACGAACGTACACTGCCGTTGCAGCTAGCGTACCGGTTGCATTAGCAATATCAATAGAACTACTGAAACTAATATTATCACTAGAAACTTGAAAATCAGGATTAGGCGAAGTAACTGTAATAGTACCTGGTGCAGGCGAAAGAAAAACTCCTGAAAGGTTAAAAGATACCGAAGGAGAGGTTGTATTTACTGGCACTGCACCAATTACAAGCGGAGTTGTTGGGTTTACTGTAAGTGTAGGTACAGCTATTGGTGTAACAAAAGCCCAAGTTGTCCCGTATCTAACCGCATCAATTTGACAAGTTGGTGTTGCTGCATCCCTTTGAAAAAATGCAGGGCCTGTAAGTGAAGTTCCATCAGCTGTACCAACTGTAATAGCTGATGTAGTAAGTGTTGCAGCTGGTTCTACTGCCCCTAAAGTTGGATTTATCCACATAGACACAAGATCGTCAGTTGCAGTTCCACTATTATATATGTACTTCAATACTACCAAATAAGTAGTATTGAATGTTCTTACAGTACTTTCATAACTAAAAGAACCTGCAGTAACGTTACTTTTCCCAACACCAAAATTAAATCCTGTACCACTGCTTCTAATAAATGCTCTTGCTGAGGCACCAGGGGCTGGTGAAGGACCTTGCATTATGCCTGCAAAATTGCTACCAGCAGTAGTAGTAGTACTAGCACTCACATTTACAAGGAAAGACATATAAGCAGTACCAGTTGTAATACCAGTTACAAATCTTCCAACCCTTTGTGGAGAAACACCCCCAGCGGTCATGTTTACACCAAAACCTATTCCGTTTGATGGGGAATTAGGATAAGCTAATCCTGCACTATTTACAGTAAATGCATTTACAGTAGTTGAAGAACCATTAATAACTATCCAACCATTATCACTCAGAAGTGCACCCGTTGCATGGTTAAAATCGTCTAAAATAGTTTGCCCCCAACTAACTGCGGTAAGCAGAATAGCAATTAAAAGTAAATTTATTTTTTTCATGTGTTTTGTTTTTATATTGTTGGTTAATATTTTATTTTTTTATTTTAGAAATATTTTTTGTTGATAGGCTTATAAATTTTGATTAATCGCTATCAAAACTTCCCTTTACTTTTTCTAGCAATTCTTTTAATTCTCGAGTTCGTTCAATTTCTTTTTCTGCAATATTATTTTTTTCAGTGGGGTCCGTTTTAAGGTTGTACAGTTGTTGTGTTTTTAAATTACCCATTTCTGTATTTGTATTTTTATTAATGGCTCCGCCGTTTGATGGCTCAATATATTTCCATTCACCAACAATAATTGAAAGTGTATTGTTGATGGATTGTTCAATAACATATTCTCTAGCTTTATTTGATTTATTTAAAAAACTAGCCAAATAATTTTTGCTATCTGGTCCATTGCCTGCTTCTATTTTTTGCCCCGTTAATGCCGCTAAAGAAACATACAAATCCACTTGACTTAATAATACATTAGTGGTTTTACCATTTGCAACTTTTCCTTTCCAAGATAAAATAAAAGGCACCCGAGTTCCACCTTCAAATGCACTATACTTGCCGCCTCTATAAATACCATTGGGTTTATGATTGCCTAGTTTTTCAACCGCACTATCTTTATAGCCATCATCTATTACAGCACCATTATCGCTGGTAAATATGATGATGGTATTTTCGAGTAATTTTCTCTTTTTAAGTGCATCAACTATTGCACCCACAGTGAAATCAAGTTGTAAAATAGCATCGCCCCTTGGGCCCATACCACTTTTGCCTACAAAACGTGAGTGTGGCATACGAGGTACATGAATATCATGCGTAGCTAAATAAAGGAAAAAAGGTTTTTTAATATTATTGTCTATAAAATTTATTGATTTCTCTACCAACACATCTGCAATTTCTTCATCTACCCATAAGGCTGATTTTCCTCCAGTCATATATCCAATTCGGCTAACCCCATTTACAATACTCATATCATGCCCATGCGATGGTTGCATTTTTAATAACTCGGGATTTTTCTTACCACTTACATCATTAGCATTGATGGGTGCGGTATAGCTTACGGTGATGGGGTCAGTTTTATCTAGGTTTACAATTCTTTGATTTTCGACAAAAACACATGGCACTCTATCGCCTGTTGCAGGCATTAAAAAAGAATAAGTAAAGCCAATTTCTTTAGGACCTGGTTTTATTTCATTGTTCCAATCTGGCCCACCTTTTGGCCCTAAGCCTAAATGCCATTTTCCTACAACACCAGTTGCATAACCTGCATTTTGCAGCATTGCTGGCAATGTTTCTTTATCGGTTGGAATAATTAAAGCAGCGTCTCCAGGAGCTATGCCAGTACCTTGTTTGCGCCAAGCGTAAGAACCTGTAAGCAATGAAAACCTAGATGGAGTGCAGGTTGCAGATGTTGTGTGTACATTAGTAAAACGTACCCCATTTGCAGCAAGCTTATCAATATTTGGCGTTTTTACAGAAGATGTTCCATTACAACTTATATCGCCAAAACCTACATCATCTGTATAAATTAAAACAATATTTGGTTTTGCAACTTTTATTGTTTGGCTGCTAACATTTGAGCTCAACAATAACATGCATACAAATGCATTCCATAGAAAAAAGAATTTTATTTTTCCTTGAAAAAAGTATTTGTAATTGTTATATGGTTGTTGTTTGTTCAATATATTTTTAGTCTTATTGTTGTTTAATTATTTTACTAATCTGATAGTTTACCTGTAATACTAAAATCTGATTTTACATCTGACGGGCCAGCACCAATGTAGAAAACACCAGCTGCATTAGCATCGTAAGGTGTTATTCTAAATGTAACAACAGTTGTAGGAGGCACATTTTGTAATGCAGCAATTGCAGATAAATTAATAGTGCTAAGCGTATAGTTGCCTGTAGTTGCTGGGGGGCCAGTTAAAACACCTGCAAGCATAAAAGCACCAGCATTAATTTGATAATCTATTTGAAATTTAATTGGTCCATCTGCAGCTATTCTTATTTTAAAACTATCAATTGAGTTATAGCTAACACTTTTTCCATTAGTTGATTGTAGTTGAAATGTAAATACTTTATCAGCTGTAATACCAGCTGCAGCAGTAGAAGTAGAAAAGCTATTTGCTCCCCAAAAACCGTTTGAATTTGAAGCTGGTAATAAAGTAGTACCTGCACCTCTAGTTAAACCAGTAACTGTAGTAAGGTTTGGTGCAATTGTAGTAGGCATAAAGTTAGAAACAGTTTGTCCTCCACCTGTAATAGCTGAAGTGTTCCAAGAAACAATTTCGGAGAAAGGACTTCGACTGTCTACAATGTTTGTTGCAATGGCTGGAGTTGATACATGGTCTTTGTACGATTGTCCGAGTGTTGTCAATACTCCACCTACACTTTCAGGCGAATGGTCTTCAAAAAAATAAGAATACCTTTCCACCTGAGGATTAGTTTCTAGCCAAGGCAAAGCCAATGCCATGAAAGCCTGGTGTACTGCTGTGGGTCTATTAACATTACAATTAAATTCAGTAATCCAAATTGGTTTTTTATAAAGATTGTAAGCATTTGTTACATAATTTTTAAACCTAGTAAAAACTCCATTTACATCTGGATTTGCATTGTTTGTAGAAAGCCAATTACCCCAATCATACCAATGTATACCAACATAATCTACACGTAGGGTATCTCGTTTTGCTCTATTCATAAACATAAGTAGCCAATCGTTGTATTCACCTTCTGTTGTTGATGGTGATCCCATTCTATAACCTGTACGTAATAACTTTTTATACAAAGAAGCACCATTATACCAAGTTACATTACCCTGCCCAATACCATCTGGTTCATTAAAAGTAAGCATAGAAGTTATACCAGGTTTAGCTATATATCCATCTATTTTAGCTTCGGTATCTAGCCAATTTTCGTCCCATGCCATGAGTGTGTATTCTCTACCTGGCGCTGAATTATCGTTTACACCCCAGTCGTAAAACCAAGGAACATTTAATAAAGCTGGGTTTAAATCAACTTGGGTGCAAGCCCCTTTTTTATTTACACTTGTAATGGGTAATACACGTATAAAAGAAATTTTATCTTGTAAAACAAAGGCAAGATTTACAGTTACATTGCTTGTTTTTGCTACATAACAAAAACTCTCTCCAGAGCCATCTTCATTAGCCGCTAATACTGCTTGAAAACCCTGGCTAAGTGTTATAGATTTTATACCATCATTTAAAGCACCAGGAATGGTAGCCCCTTTATATATTGTACTGGATATACATGTAGCATTAGTACCTGTTTGGTCAAGATTTTGATGTATAACTAATTGGGCATTTAGTGGATTGCTAAATGCTAGCAGAATAAGGTATTTTAATATTTTTTTCATCCTAATAATTTTAATAATTTTTTACTGCACTATTTTATAAACCCATTAATACAATCATTTATTTTTAATAAAAAACAGTGTACAAAGCTGCTAAAATGCCTAACACTATTATTGTGCCCACGAGAAATGAAGGGCTCAACTTAAAGATTTTCCTGTCAATTTCAAGTCCGTTTGTTTTAACACCTCTCCAGTTTTCATACCAACTAATAAGCACCATGCCTATTACGCAAATCGCAAAAACAAAGCCCATCCTGTCAATAAAAGGAATTTCAAAAACACCTTGGTCATTTGCTTTTGCAAAGCCGAATTGTTCTAAAAAAGAAAGGTTCATAAAGCCGGGTAAAAATTTAAAAAATAGTGAGAATACAAAACCCCCAATGGTAGCAAAGAGTGCTGCATTAGAAGTGGTTTTTTTCCAAAAGAATCCTAAAATAAACATGGCAAAAATACCTGGGCTCACAAAGCCTGTATATTCTTGGATGTATTGAAAGCCGCCTTTTTTATCAATGCCCAGCAAGGGAGCAATTAATACACCGAGTATCATGGCAACTACTACCGCTATTTTTCCTACCTGCACCATTCGTTTTTCATCTGCATCGGGCCGCAACTTTTTCTTATAAATATCTAAAGTAAAAATGGTGGATATACTATTGGCTTTACCAGCAAGCGATGCAACAATAGCTGCGGTTAAAGCAGCAAATGCTAGGCCTTTTAATCCGGCAGGCAATAGGTTTAATAAAACAGGATAGGCTTTATCTGGGTTCAGTTCGCCGTTTTGCAACATTTCAGTTTGGAAATTTCCTTGCTGGTGCAATACATAAGCAGCAATACCGGGCACTACCACTATCAATGGCATCAGTAATTTTAAAAATGCAGCAAACAATAATCCACCTCTTGCTGTAGGCAAATCGGCTCCTAGGGCTCGCTGAGTAATATATTGGTTGCAACCCCAGTAGTTTAAGTTCACTATCCACATACCGCCAATTAAAACCGTGAGACCAGGTAAGTCCATATAGTTTTTATTCTCTTGTTTAAAAATCATGTGAAAATGGTCGCTGGCTTGCTCAGACATTATTTTAAATCCATTTATAACTCCTGTTGTACCAAATTTTTCAGATACTAAATTCAATGCGAGGTATGTTGTAACCAAACCTCCTAAAATCAAAAAGAAAACTTGTATTACATCTGTGTAGCCAATAACTTTCATACCACCCAATGTGATAAATATGGCAAAAATAGCCAGCACATACATACAGAGTGTAGTATTGATACCCGAAATACTGTTGATTGCCAATGCGCCGAGGTATAAAATGGAAGTAAGGTTTACCACTACATACAACAATAACCAAAACACAGCCATAATCATGGCTACCGTTCCATTGTACCGCTGGTTTAAAAACTGCGGCATGGTATAAATCTTATTCTTTAAATAAACTGGTATAAAAAATATGGCTACCACAATAAGTGTAGCAGCAGCCATCCACTCATAAGAAGCAATAGCAAGCCCCATTTTAAAGCCACTGCCACTCATGCCAATAAACTGCTCTGCAGAAATATTAGAAGCTATAAGTGAAGCGCCAATAGCCCACCAAGTTAGCGAGCCCTCTGCCAGAAAATAATCATGCGAAGCGGAAACGGCTACCTTCTTTTTTCGGCTGTATATCCAATAACCATAGCCTGTTACAATAACAAAATAAAAAAGGAATACCAGATAATCATAGGTATGTAAACTGTTCATATATCGGCTATTTTTTTAATTGGAAAAGAAATATTTTTTTTCTGCATACTTTAGCTATTTATAAATGATTGCCATTGCCAAGCAATTATTGCTTTACACATATTCATATTTGGTTTTAAAGTGATTGGTAGAGAGCTCCCTCAACATTATTGCTGCCACTTCCGCAGTAATATCTCTTTGTGGATTTGCTAGCATTTCATACCCAACCATAAATTTCTTTACACTTGCATTACGAAGTAAAGGCGGATAAAAGTGCATATGCCAATGCCATTCTTCATGTGCTCCATTATTTACTGGGGCTTGGTGCATACCTGCCGAATATGGAAAAGAAATATTAAATAGGTTGTCATATTTTGTTGTTAATTCTTTTAATATTAAAGCAAAATATTTTTTTTCTTCTGAAGTAAACTGTAAGATATTTTGAATATGCCTTTTACTAATTATCATCGTTTCAAAAGGCCATACTGCCCAAAAAGGAACTAAGGCAACAAAGTGTTCATTTTCTAAAATGATACGTTCTTGCAACTTCAATTCAAGGTTTAAATAATTACTTAATAAACTTGTTTTATTTTTATCGAAATACTTTTTTTGCTCATTGGTTTCTTTTGCAAGTTCTAAAGGGATAGAAGAAGATGCCCATATTTGCCCATGCGGATGAGGGTTGCTGCAACCCATTATTTCGCCTTTGTTTTCAAAAATTTGAATATACTTTATGGTTGAATTGCTAGCAAGGTCACTAAATTCTTTTTGCCAAAGTTCTATTACATTAATTATTTCGGCTTCACTCATTAATGGCAAAGTGAGGCTATGGTCTGGCGAAAAACAGATTACTCTACAAATGCCGCTTTCACTTTTAGCTAATAACAATTCATAAACATTTACTTCTCCGTTTTCTGTTTCTGTAAGCAATGCAGAAAAATCATTGGTAAAAATAAATGAATTTTCATATGCAGGATTTATTGTTCCATCTGAACGTTCATTGCCCGGACATAAATTACAAGTAGGCTCATAAGAAGGCCTGTCGTCATTAGGCAACTCTTCCACTTTGCCTTGCCAAGGACGCTTCATGCGGTGCGGAGAAACCAAAATCCAATCACCAGTTAAAATATTTTTCCTCGTATGAGAATGTTCTTTTAAATCAAACATATTAATTAAATATTTCTGTTCCATTTTCAATGGATGCTATATAATAAGATAAAGGCAAACCCATTGCAGCCTTATATGCAGGCCCTATTTTTGCAATAAGCTCCTCTATGTATTCTTCCTTTACTAAATTGATTGTACAACCTCCAAAACCGCCACCCATCATTCTACTACCAAGTACATTTTCATTGTTCCTCACTGCATCTACTAACCAATCTAATTCCTTACAACTTACATCATACTTTTTGCTCAATCCATCATGTGTTGCAAACATTTTTTGTCCCAAAGCTGCAATATTCCCTTGCTGTAAATCCTCACAACCTTTTTCCAAACGGTTAATTTCTTGTACAACGAACCTTGCTCTTTTATCAATTAATGCATCTTTTGGCAATACATATTTATCTAACATTTCTTCTGTTACATTGCGTAAAGAATGTACTTCGGATACATGTTCTTTAATCCATTCAACAGCTTTTGTACACTCATTTCTCCTCGTATTGTATTCAGAAGAAGCAAGGGAGTGCTTAACATTTGTATTGAGTAATAATATTTTTATACCATCCAATTTAAATGGCACATATTCAAAATCTAAAGAACGACAATCTAATTTAATTACATGATTAGCCTTACCCATCATGGAAGCAAATTGGTCCATAATACCACACATAACAGATGCATATTCATGTTCTGCTTTTTGTGCCATTTTTACCATTTCTATTCTATCCATATTTGCATGTAACAATTCATTTAGAGCAAAAATTGTAGCACATTCCACTGCCGCAGATGATGATAAACCAGCCCCAATGGGAATATCACTTGTAAGAATTGCATTGAACCCTTTTAAAGCAACTCCTTTTTTTAAAAACTGTACTGCAGCACCGAGCATATAATTAGGCCAGCTAATATCGCCAACAGGTTTTAATTCATTAATTGATATTTTAAACTTTTCGTTTAAATCCAATGCTGTTAAATGAATTTCATTATCCTCTCTTAAGGATACTGCTATATATGCTGCTTTATCAATAGCGGCAGGTAAAACAAACCCTTCGTTATAGTCTGTATGCTCACCAATAATATTTACTCTCCCCGGAGATTTTACAATCAACGGTTCCGTTGAATATGTTTCAATAAAAATCTTTTTAAGAGACTCATACATTGTTGTTGCCATAATTATTTCACTTGTTAATTTACTTTTACTTTTTTATATCTATTCATTTACACTTTTAGCATTTCCTTCCATTTTAAAATCAGGATTATACAATGGATTTGGGATGGGAAATTTAGCCCTATTATCCTTTAACCAATTTTCTAAAACCTTCTTGTATTTTGTTGCAAGATTTTTGTTTGTTGCTGCTAAATTATATCGTTCTTCTTTGTCGTTTTTAAGATTGTACAATTCAATGCTGTTATCCTCATAATTCATTATTAGCTTGAAGTTATTATTTAACATAGCAGCTCCTGGCTTACCACCTTGATTACTATAATGTGGGTAATGCCAAAAAATGCTTCTGCCCAAACTGTTTTTTTCATTTGCTAACAAACTAATTATATCTTTTCCATCAACAGCTTTATTCATTACTGTTTTTTTATACATCGCTTTATATAATGTAGGAAAAATGTCAACAGAACTTACTGGCATTTCTGAAACTTGCCCTGCTTTTATTTTGCCTGGCCATTTGAGTATTAGTGGTACACGTATTCCGCCTTCGTACAACCAACCTTTGCCAGCTTTTAAAACGCCATTACTAGTAGGGCTACCTTCAGCGGTGCTTAAGCATCCATTGTCCGAAGTAAATATTATTAGTGTATTATCGCTTAATCCTAATGAATCTAATTTATTTAAAAGCCTTCCAATATTTTCATCCATATTTTCAATCATAGCTGCGTACACTGCATTATCTTGAACCATTCTATTTTTCCAACCTTTTTCAAACCTCATCCAAGGTTCATCTTTTTTAAAACGCAAACTGTCTGCAATATTTAAAGCTTTTCTTTTTGCTTGATATTTTTTTACCAAATTTTTTGGTGCTTGCAAAGGATTATGCACTGCATATAAAGAATACATTAAGAAAAAGGGAGCGTTTTTATTTTCTTCTAAAAAAGATATGCCTTCACTGGTTAATCTATCGGTTAAGTATTCACCTTTTGGGCCATCGGATAGCCTTGGATTATTGTAAGGTGTAAAAAAACCACCAGTAGAATCGTTTTTAAATCCTGCTGGTGAGCCTTTGCTAAAACCTCCTTTATTTATTTGAAATCCATTTGCCTCGGGCCAATTTTCTTGCCCTTCACCCAAATGCCATTTGCCTGCAAAAAAAGTTTTGTAATTATTCGTTAATGCAATTTCTGCAATAGTTTCTTCTTCTTGTTTCAAAAAATAATTAAACGGTTGTGCAATCATTTTTTCATAATCTCTTGCCTTTCCATTTTCTTGCCTTCCTTTTATCCAATCTGTAACGCCAGTTTTAATTGGGTATTTCCCTGTAAGTATACTAGCCCTAGTTGGGCTACAAACAGGGCAGGAAGCATAAGCGTTTTTAAAGCGAATTCCTTTTGCTGCAAGCTTATCTAAATTAGGTGTTTCATAAAATGTACTGCCATAGCATTGCAAATCTGCCCAGCCCAAATCATCAGCCAATATCAAAATAATATTGGGTTGTTTAGTTTCATTTTGAGCAAAAGTGGGTTGCACTAATACCATAAAAACAATTATATGAATAACCAGTTTAATCATTTAAGAATTTACATTTTTGTTTTAAATTAATTATAGTTTTTTAATGTTCTATTTGATAGATATCGAATTCAATTTTATTTTTTGTGCTTGCAATAATCCTCCCGAAACTTGCACTGTTATTTCTCCTGCATCTAAACCAGGTTCCACAACGGCTACCAATTTCCCATTAAATACTCTCATATAGCTAGATACAAAAGCTGTTTGGTCAATAGCATCTCCATTACAAAGTGCCCTTAAATTACCTGCACCTTCTACTTTAAAAAACAAAAAATTATTTGCCCTTGGGCAAAAGTTTCCTTGCTTATCCAATATATCAACCGTTACATAAATCAAATCCTTACCATTTGCTTTTACGGTATTTCTGTCGGCAGTTAATTTTATTGAATATGGTTCACCTGCAGTTTTTATAATTTCTTCTGCAACAGGTTTGTCATTTGCATCGTAGGCTACTACTTTTATTTCTCCTGGTTCATACACAACGTCGTTCCAAATGATTCGGTAGCGATTGTTTTTAGTATTTTTATCTTTTTGTTTTACACCCATGCTTTTACCATTTACAAATAGTTCCGCTTTTGGATAATTAGTGTAACAATAAACTGGTACATTTTGTCCAAGCCTATCCGGCCAATTCCAGTGAGGTAATATGTGCAACATTTTTTTATCAGACCATTTACTTTGGTACAGATAAAATCTATCTTTAGGAATACCTGCTAAATCGACCATTCCAAAATAAGAACTTCTTGCAGGTGTTCCTTCGTTATATGGAGTTGGCTCTCCTAAATAATCGAAACCTGTCCAAACAAATTCTCCAGAGATAAATTCCAAATCATCTTGTTTTTCAAACTCTGTATCTGGCGTAGTAGCCCATGGTGGACATTCTAAATCGTAACTAGAAACTTGATAATCGCTATGCCATGGTTTTTTAGTTTCTTTTACAGGAAATTTATATTCTCCTCTTGAGCTCACGGTAGAAGATGTTTCGCTTCCATAAATAAATAAATTTGGATAAAGCTTATGCTTTTTTTCATAATCCTCTGGCTTATAATTAAAGCCAACTAAATCTACTTCGCCTGCTAAGCCATTTTTTAAAGCCCCATTGTGGTTATTGAACCCTGCAGAAACTGGTCTTGTAGAATCTAATTTGTGACAAATCTGCGTTAAGAATCTTGCCATTTCTTTGCCTTCTACCATTCCTTGCTCCCTTATTTCATTACCAATGCTCCACATTATTACAGAGGGATGATTTCTATCTCTACGAATCATTGCATTTAAATCTTTCTCTGCCCAAGCATCAAAAAATTCACCATAGCCGTTTGTATTTTTTCCATTTTTCCATTCGTCAAATGCCTCTACTTGTACCAGTAAACCTAAGCTATCGCAAATGGCTAACAACTCTGGCGAAGGTGGATTATGAGAAGTACGAATAGCATTGCAACCCATTTCTTTCATCATTACCAGCTGCCTTTCTGTAGCTCTAAAATTAACAGCAGAGCCAATAGGACCTAAATCGTGGTGTAAACAAACGCCTTTAAATTTTAAGGATTGTCCGTTTAAAAAGAACCCTTTGTTTTTATCGAAACGGATTGTTCTAAAACCAAAAACAGTTTTGTATTCATCTACTTGGTCTTTACCAATAAACAATGTGGATTTAGCTGTGTAGAGTATTGGATTATTTACACCCCATAATTTGGGCTGCTTTACTTTTATGGTTTGGTTAAATAATAGGTTGCTATCTTTTTTATTGTTTGTAGAAATGCTACCTACTTTATTACTAAGTGCATCATAAAGTTCTGTAACTAATGTAAGATTGGTTTGATTAAATGCATCAGCATTTATTGTTGTATTGATATTAACCTCTCCTATTTTTTCTGTAATTTTTGGAGTAGTAATAAAAGTACCCCATTGTGCAATACGTGTAGGAAAAGTTTTAACCAATCGTACATTTCTATAAATTCCAGCACCAGGATACCACCTTGAAGATTCTGGTTTATTTTCTAATCTTACGGAAATAACATTTTCCTTATCGAACTGTATAAACTTAGAAAGTTCAAAAGAAAAAGAAGAATAACCATAGGGCCATTCGCCAATGTATGTGCCATTTAAATATACTTTTGAACGACTCATGGCACCATCAAATTCTATAAAAATTCTTTTGCCAATATCTGCTTTTGTAATTGGTAAAACCTTGCGATACCAACCTATTCCAAAGCAAGGCAAAGCACCTGTTCTACCTGTTCTTAATTGTGTTGTTTTTTCGCCATCTTCAACCACCTGTACTTTTTGCTTATCAATGTTCATGTCAAAGTTTTGCACTACAGCCCAGTCGTGTGGTACAGTTACTTTTTGCCAAGCTGCATCATTTAATAGTGATAAGGTAGATTGGTCAATGTCATTATTTATAAAACGCCAGCCAGTATCAAGCAAATGAATATTTCTTTCTTGTGCTTGTGCACAAAACCAAGTTTGAAAAAAAACTACAAGAAATATTAAATTACGCATACATTACTATTAATTATTTTAATTTAAAATCATTTCTCTCTGTCCCAATTATCTGTTCTAAAAGATGAAACTGGCAAACCATTTACACCAAATAAATCGCCAGTTGCAAAAGACTTAAAAGCATACCGAACAGCAACTGGTTCTAAAACTAAATCAGATTTTACATTAACTCCTTCTCTTGTTATTACTGCATTTGCAGGATGAAAAATTTTATCTCCACCAGCTACCTCAAAATTGGATAAGGTTTTTCCAAAAGATGTTAAACCATTTGTTGCATCGCTAAATGTAATTTTAGCAGTTTCATTTTTAAATGTTATTCCTTTATACTTTGGACTAAAACAAGGAATTCCTTTTATTTGATACGTTTGCGACAATGCTAAATAAGCCAGCCTGTTTGAACCAATTTCTTTATTAGCAGGATGTACTAAGTTTTGCTCTCCAATATCTAAAATGCAGGCCATGCCTACATTAGGTAAGACAGAAGATGCTTTAAGTTGTGCTTCTCTTAGGAAAGCAGAATTTGTTTTTGGGTCAATTTTTCCAACTGGTGCTATTTGCATATAGTAAAAAGGGAAGTCTCCAATTTGCCATTTTGTACGCCAATCTGTTATTAACCCTGGCATCATTTTTTCATAATTTTCAGGCTCTACTCTGTTAGATTCTCCTTGGTACCAAATAGCACCTTTTATATTATATCCTACAATAGGATTTACCATTGCATTGAACAATACGGAAGGTGCAGTAGGAGGACTTTTTGCTTTTGAAGTGTCTTTAATAAAATCAAATGCTTTGCATGCCTCTTCACTCATCCATGGCTGTATGGCAGTACCACCCCAACTAGATTGGATTAAACCAACGGGTACATTAAGCGTTTTCTGTAACAATCTTCCAAAGAAAAAAGCTGTTGCACTAAATTCGTTTGCAGATTCGCTATTGCAAATTTGCCAACTACCTTTGATACTATCAAGTTCTGTAGTGCTAGTGTTTTTTGTTGATGTAAAAAAACGCATGTTGGAAGCAGGTGCGTTTACGGTAGCTTCTAAAGAGCCAATTACAGGTTGGTTCATATACCCTTTCATTGGCATTTCCATATTGGATTGCCCTGCACAAAACCATACTTCGCCAATCAAAACATTTTCGAGTTTCAAAATTTTACCATCGCTTATTGTGATGCTGTATGGTCCGCCAGCCTTTGGTGTTGCTACTTTCATCCTCCAACGTCCATCGGCACCAGCTTTTATAGTATAGTTTTTATTGTTCCAAGAAGTAAGCAATTTAACAATTGAATTTTCCTTAGCTGTTCCCCAAATTGCAGCATCGGTTTGTTGCTGTAAAATCATATTGTTACCAAAAATTGCTGGAAGTTTTATTACTGCAAACGAATTTGCATTTATAAAAATTAAAGCAAAGAAAATAGTAAGTGTTAATATATATTTTTTTCTCATTGTCATTTTAATTAACTTCTTTATTTAATGAATGCTGGAGTTTTGTAATACCTCCAAATTTTAGTAGCAACCAACCAATAGGATGTAAAAAAGCAACAATTAAAAACCAACTTGAATACCCTGTTCCTTGAACTGCATCTAAAATTGGTGATAGTATTGCATGAAACCCTCTATCTAGAAAACCAGATGCACTAGTTGTTGGCCCAGATACCATTGCTTTTACAATCATATTCATAATAATACCGCCAATCGTACTTCCTGCTGCTACAATACTAAACACAGTTCCTAAGGAATGACTAGGTACAATATCTACAACTATAGAGCTAAGATTAATAAGCCATGCTAAAGATGCAAGTACAATTACTGATGAAATAACTAAAGACAAATTCAAACCTGTAACCATACTAATTAATGGAGCCATTGGCATAAGACAAGCACATATTAGCATAATTATCATTCTGCTATTAACTGGCAAACGGCCTTTCTTTATTAACCTTCCAGAAATCCAGCCACCAAACAAACTACCTACACCTGCTGCTGCATAAATAACCCAAGTAATTTTTAAATCATCTTGCGATAAATTTCTTTCAGAAGATAAATATTTTGGAAACCAAAATTGAAAGAAATACCACACCGGGTCTGTAATTAATCGGGCAAACAATAACAACCAAGTTCCTTTAAATGTCAATACTTTTTTCCATGACCAATTTTGAACTTTTTCTTCAGGGATACTTGTTGTTACTTCTCCATTATCTTCAATATAATCTAGCTCTTCTTTTGTAATATGCTTGCTATCTTGAGGTTTTCTATACATCAAAAGCCAAGGTACTACCCAAAGTAAACCTACAAAACCAGTAAGTATGAATGCAAGCCGCCAACCAGTACCTTGCCCCAACCAACTTGCAACGGCAGGTAATTTGTCTATATAAGCATAAGTAGCCAATGGTATTACTACATAAGGAGCAACTGTAGCACCAATAGTTGCACCCATTGTATACAAACCAATTGCAAATGCTCTTTGTTTTGCTGGAAACCACTCTGATACTGCTTTTGAAGCTGCTGGCCAAATACCTGCTTCTCCCAAGCCAAGTAAAAAACGGTAACTACCAAGAGATGACATTCCTCTTGCTGCAGAAGTAAGCATGTTGGCAACAGACCACCATATTACAAAAATTAAAGTACCATTTCTTGTTCCTAACTTATCTATAATTCTTCCAGAAATAATATAACCAATAGTATAAGCAATTAGGAAAATATTTACAATATTTGCATATTCCCCATCATTCATGCCCAAGTCCTTTTGGATGGTAGGAGCTAATGCTGAAAGGGTTTGCCTGTCAATATAATTAAGTACGGCTGCTGTAAACAACAACCCCACAACCCACCAACGCATTCCTTTAATTTTTTTTATCATACTAATTAAAATATTCAATGATTGTGCATTATACCGTTAAGCCCGCTGTGGGTATTAACCCCACAGCGATATAAAGAAATGGCGAACCCCCTACACCATATTTTATATTTCTTAACTTTATTTTTATAGAATCTTAAAAGCTTCCATATTATTTTTATTCCACTTCATCTATAACAAACTATCGTAAATCATCATTCCTCCTTTATTTTCTATTACTATACGACCATTAGAAACTACTTTTTTAATGCTTACTTCTACACTACCTCCTGGTTTTATTTCAGGTATTGGATAACTACTGTTCACTTTATCTCCCACCATAATTTTTAAAATATGATTGCTGATGGTATAAGATGGAAAGCCAGATTTTGCTTTTATAGTAATTTTATTTTTTTGAATAACTACTGTAACTGGCGACAATTCTTTTTTGAAAGCGCCATACAATGCCCTTGGTTTACGATTAGCATCTACAATACCCCATGGCCTGTAACCATCTTTATTGCTACCAGGGTAACGACTGAGATAATCATTAAAACTCCAATATGAAAATCCAACTACATAAGGATGCTTGTTAATAACATCAATCACTCCTTTTAAATGGTCAATCCTTACTTGTTCATTCTTTACCTCATCTGACCGCATACCAGTTTCACTAATAAATATTGGCTTGTTTGGATATTTTGCATGCAATGCATTTATATTTTTTTCCAAACCTTCTACAGCGGAATAATTATTGAAATTCAAAAAATCACAGTATCTAAAAGCATCATGCGGCTGTTTGAGATTTGCTGGATTTACAGCAGTACCAATTGCTACAAAAGTTAACAGTCTTGTTGTATCAAGCAATCTGTATTGTTCAAATTGGTCTCTTGTAAATTCGTCTCCTTCTGGTGTCCAACTTGGATACTCATTACCTGTACTGTATGCCACAATGGAAGGACTGTTCCAGAAAGCTTCCACCATTTCTTTTAACTGAGATTCAAAATCATCTTTCACTTGTTGGCTTGTCATTAATACAGGACTTATTTGCCAGTTAGGTGTTTCGGACATTAGTAAATATCCATGCTCATCTGCCCATTTGTAAAAGTGTTTGCTTACAGGTGTATGATTCATTCTTGCAAAAATCATATTACCATTTCGTTGCAATTCCATATCTGTTTTGGCAAGTACCGCTGGTTCTGTTGAGCCATAAATTGGATGGTCAGAATGACGATTACTGCCTGCCAATCTAATTGAATTTCCGTTTAAAAGCAATTGCGTACCCACAGCTTTAAACTCTCTTATTCCAAAATAAGTTTCATATTTATTTACTACACTATTAGCAACTTCAATGGTGGTTGTAACATCATAAAGATTAGGATTATCAAAGTCCCACAACAAAACTTCGCTTGCAGGAAATTCATATTGTTGAATAATTTTTTCAATGGTAAATGCTTTTAAAATTGTTGATTTTGAAAGTGTACTTTCACTCTTTACTTTCAATCCAGTAGTTCTATTTATTATGGATGGGCTTACCGAAATTACTGCATCGTTCAACGACCTATTTTCAACCCAGGTAATAACTTTTACTTGAGCTGTGCCAGTTTTTAAATCTGGAATAGATTCTATTTTTTGATTTTTAACGTAAACTTTATCTGTAATTAATAAGCTCACATCTCTAGTTATTCCTCCATATTCGTACCAAGGAAAAAATTGTGATGACGGATTATCTCCCATTCTTGCACCAGGCACTGTTAATTCCGTCCAAGAATTATCTACTTCTACAGCTATAAAATTTACTTGATTTTGTTTAATATGTTTGGTAAGATTTACAGTAAACGGTGTATATCCTCCAACATGAAAGGCCGCTAGTTCTCCATTTATGAAAATGCGACACTTATAAAACACAGCCTCAAAACGCATTCTTATTAATTTATCTTTTGCATCTTCTGCAAGTTTAAATGCTTTTCTGTACCAACCCTTTCCAACAAAATTGTAGCGTATATCTGTACTCCAACAATGAGGTACTGTTACCTTATCAAATTTATCTGGCGAAAATGTACTGTCCTTTTCATTATATTTCCATGGTTGGTCCCAGCCCATCGCTTCCCCTTTGGATAATGGGTCTAACGCAAAACTCCATTCCCCATTCATAGAAATTTCTTGTGCATTTGTTGTAAAAGCAGCTACAAGCATTATGATTAATAATAGGTACTTATTTAATTTCATGTTTATAATTAATAGCACCTTACTTCAAACAACGAAACAGGTGCTGTTTTGTCTGAGTTGGAGATTTTTATTTTTAATTCTGTTACAGTAGCTGGTTTATCAAAATGTATTGTGCGTTGAGCTAAATAGTTTCCTGAAATTTGCCCAATTAATTCATCGTTGCAATTAAATACACTTATTTCATCCGCACAAAAAGGCATTTTTTCTTCCGGGTTAAATAACAAAACAGATTCTAACGGATGGTCATCATCGGCATCAAAGTATAAAACAACTTTATTAATTGTTTGTATTTCACTCCAAACAATTTTTAATTTAGCTGTATCCGTATCATAATCAGCAACCCATGCATTGGTACTTTTTACAGGTCTTTGAATTCCATTTCTCAAATTTTCTGTACTAAATGCTTGCAATGCTGGCTCAATTTTCATGGCAATATTTTTACCGTTTGGTCTTCTTTGTGGGCACCAAAATTCAAATGCTTCCACTCCTATATCTCCTGTAGGTTCTTGCTTTCCAAAGTTTGAAACAGCCACATTAACCGAATTGGAAACGGAAAGTAATCCAGTAATTCTTTTTTCACTTATTGCAAGTTCCACTGCTTCATTACTCATAAAACATACAAATGCATATTTTACTTGTTCAAAGGAATGGTCAAACTCAACGCTATATTCATTTTCGCCTGCAGTTATTGCTATTTCTTTTTCAGCAATCATTATGTCTGGTGTATGGTTAAATGATTTACTACTTACCCTAAGTTGTATGTTGAGTGTTGTATCATTTTGTGCTTTTGCCCAAAACTTTATGGCTGGCATTTTATGGTTACCTACCGGCAACATTTGAGCAGTGGAATATTGTAGTTTTTGCCATTCTCCAGATGCTGGAATTTTAGATAAAGATAAAGTTGAAGTTGCTTCAATGCGAAGCGCTTTTTGCACTAAATCATTTGTATCGTTTAAATTTAATCCAGGAATGTGATGACCTGTTTTCATCAACTCTGTTTGCAATTCATTGATGTATTGCTCACCAACAGTTTTGGGTAGTGCATTATATTTTTTACACAAACTAGCTGCAATTGCAACAGCTTGTCCACCATGTGCACAAGTAGCCATTACCCTTGTAGAACCAAAAGCAACATGGGTAGCACTTATAATACGTCCTGCTAAAAAAAGATTACTAATATTGCGACTATAATAACAACGATAAGGTATGCCATAAACACCTTTTGAGTGCCATTGATTACAACCTTTCAAATCGCTAAATACTCCATCAGCAGGGTGAAGGTCTACACTCCATCCACCAAATGCCACTGCATCTTTAAATGGAGTTTGTTCAATAACATCTTGTTGTTTGATAATATAATCTCCTTCAAATCTTCTACTCTCTCTTTTGCCTGGCACATGACCAACCCACTCTAGCGTAAGGTTTTCCGCCTCCGGAAAATTGCCAGAGTTTTTAATATAATCCCAAACGCCATATACCACTTTCCACAATTGCCATTTAATTTCTTCTGTTTCATGCACAGTATCTAATCTTCCACCATATTCAATCCACCATAATCGGCAACCAAAATCTTTTGTATTAAAACTTTTATAACGAGGAACTTCTTTTGAAACATCCAACGCAAAGGAAGGCGCAACATATTTTACTTTTTTGCCAGTATCTTTTGAATAGAAGTAAATAGAATGACCCAGCAATTCGCCATATTCGCTAGATGGTGCAAACTTTTCGCCAAACTCATCCTTTGATTCAGCCCCCATTCTAAAAGCTGCGCCTGCAAGAAACCCAACAATTCCATCGCCAGATGCATCACAAAATAGCGGAGCATGTAAAATGTAAGAAGTGGAATTTTGAGAGCAAAATGCTGTTACAGACTGTATCGTATCAGCATCTTTCTTTTCGATGTCGTACACTGCAGTATTTAACAACAGGGTAATATTTTTTTCAAGTACTACTTTTTCAAGTAGAATGGTATCAAAAATTAATGCATTTCCTTCTGGGTTTCTGTATGCATTTTCTAATAAAATTTCATTAATTACGCCGCCTTCTCTTGCCCAGCGGTTATTATTTCCCATGTGTGAGGTAGCACCCAATATCCACAAACGAACTTCGCTTGAAGCATTACCACCTAGTACTGGCCTATCTTGTACCAATACCACTTTCATACCTGCTCTTGCAGAAGTTATAGCACAACAAGTGCCCGCAAGACCGCCTCCAATAATTGTAAGGTCGGCTTCAATGTTTTCAGTTTTTAATGCTCTTTTTACTGCTGGTGATTCTGTAATCATATTTATAAGCCTATTATTATTTTATTAGAAGCCTGGGTTTTGTGTTACATTAGGATTATTCGCAATTTCCTGAATTGGAATGGGCAATACCTTATAGCGATTAGGATCAGGGTTATCTAAGAAATCATAATCAGAAAGTGGCTTGTTATAGTAATCTGCAAGCGAAGCTTTAATGGTAGGTATGAGCACATTCCAACGCTTTAAATCAAACCAACGCATACATTCAAATACAAATTCTCTGCGCCGCTCCTGCCTTAATTTTGTACGTAAATCAGCTTGATCAGTATAAGTAAGTGCAGGCAATATAGTGCTACCATGTGTTCTTCTTACATTATTAATAGTTACCAATGCTGCATTAAGGTTAGTGATGCCACCAATTTCTATTTGTGCTTCTGCAGTCATCATCAATACGTCTGAATAACGTAATAAAATAAGATCATCACTTGCATCATCATTATTAGTAGAATTGTACTTACTTACTAATGAACTGCTGAAATTAGCCAAAGCGAAATTACTTACTGAAACATTTCTTCTTGAATCCCCGGTTTCGTAAACCCTACGTGCCAAATTTGCATCTGTTGCATAATCTTTTGATGGAGTAGTGTATCTGAAGGTTCTGAATGTCCAACCCATACGTGTAAAAGCCTGCAAACTATTAGCTAAAGCAGTGGTACCTCTTATAAAATAGATGCGTTCTTTATCCACTTGCTTTGTACCTAGTGTTGGCGTGAATATGTTGGCAAAAATTGGGTTGAGGTCAATATTATACCTGGCTTTATTGTCAATAAGGTCTTTTAATTCATCTATTGCCCGTTGATGGCCTGAAGGGTCGTTTAATGGATAGCCCGCCATGGTTAAATATACTTTACCCAGCAAGGCTTTTGCAGCAGCAACTGTAACTCTTCCGCCGTTGCTGGTATTATATCCATAACTGCTGTCTAAATTTGCTTTAGCATACACTAAATCATTAATTACAGATTCATACACTATCCTGGTGGCTGTTCGGGTGGGATAAATATTCCCTAGCGTTACATCTGCTGGCTGCATCATTAATGGTATATCACCAAAAATTTGTACCAATCTGAAGTGATAAAATGCCCTGAAGAACCTTGCCTGTGCTTGCGCCAATCTTATTGTTTTGGGGCTAGATTTAGTGCTGTCAACAGCAAATTTAATAACGTTATTGGCCCTGTTGATAACTGTGTAAGACCTGCTCCACATACCACCAATTACTGAATTAGCCGATGTAAAAGTCATGATGTCCAACTGTGATCGCTCGGCAACAAAGTTGGTACTAGTTGAGTAAGCACCATCATCCGAAATTTGCTCCAGTGGAAACATAATGGGTAAGCCACTAGTCGCTTCAAACCTAGCTGCATTATAAATACCATCTACACTTGCTTCAATATCAGCTTCTGTAGCATAAAAGGTAGCATCAGTAACCTGGTCTTTTGGAATTTCTTTTAAAAACTTCTTACACGAAGTGATGCTGATTGTAAGTGCTAGTATTAAAAAAATATTTTTTTTCATACATTATAATTTTATACGATTAAAGTGTTATAGTAAAACCAAAACGATATGCTTTTGCCAATGGTGCAGCACCATTATCCATACCTCTTGCAAATCCACGACCAGAAGATGCGCCAATTTCTGGATTAAATCCTGAGTATTTGGTAATGATAAATAAGTTTTGAACATTACCATAAAATTGCACGTCCTGCAAGCGTAGCTTTTTGCTGATTTTATTTGGTAATTTATAAGATAAGCTAAGATCCCTACACCTAAAAAAATCTGCCTTTTCTATAAAGTAATCAGTAGATTCCCTTTGGTCGGCAGTAGTACCTGCAACAACTGTGGTGGCATACCTGTTACTTTCACGGATTTCTTCGGCTATCTTTGGGTCAGTTCCAGGAAACACATATCTGTATCGCTTGTCATAGGTGTCTTTTCTCACATTATTTAAACCTGTCATGGTTCCCCAGTTTATCTCAAACTGGTTAAATATTTGGTGACCGACAGCATAACTGAAAAAGGCTGTTAATTCAAAGTTTTTATAGCTGATAGTTGTATTTACCCCGCCAAAAGCTTTTGGTAAAGCTGAGCCCAACCAGGTTCTGTCCACGTCATTCAATAGACCGTCTCCATTCAAATCGGCATATCTTCTTTCACCTTCCCTAGCATTACCCCTGAGACCTACAGGCGCATTGGCAATACCAGCACTATCCCATAACCCTATAGATTTTAGTCCATAAAAAGCACCAACAGCTCTACCAGCAGCTACTCTCAGCGTAGGTACATTATTGGTAAGGTTTCCAGCAGTATAAAATTCATTCGGGTTGTCTGTGCGAAGTTTCTCTACTAAATTTCTATTAAAGTTAATATTACCTTCAACGCTCCATTTAAATTTTTTGTTGTTGATAATTTTTACACCGAGTGTCAGTTCTAATCCTTCATTCAGTAATGTTCCTATATTATCAAACAAAGTTGTAAAGCCAGTTGACGGAGCGGTTTGTACCTGAAATAAAAGATTTTTTGTTCTCCTTCTGTATAGCTCTACCGTAGTAGTAACCCTATTTTTGAAGAACCCAAGATCTACTGCTACATTGGTATTAGTGGTTGTTTCCCATGTTAAGTTAGGATTGCCTAACCTTGCGGGAGAAAATCCAATACTTTGAAAATTGTTGCCCCATACAGAAAAATTAGGTATTAATGTTGACTGTGTTTCATAAGCAGAAATAGCCTGGTTGCCTACTAATCCCCAACTTGCTCTCAATTTAGCTTCGTTTACTACTTTTCTTACTGATTTGAACCATTTTTCTTGTTCCATTTTCCAGGCTACGCTGGCAGCAGGGAATAAACCAAACTGCTTGCCCTCTGCAAACTTAGACACACCATCGTAACGAGAAGACAGGTTAACTACAATACTCTTTTTATACAAATAATTGAATTGCAGTATACTGCCTACCAACTGATTGCCTGTATAACTTGATGTGATTGACTGAGGTATTGCCGCCCCCAGATTATTAAACCCTGTAATATTGTTATTGAAATTGCCCACTACCGACCGTTGAGACGTTTGAACAAATTTTTCAGCAGAAAAAACTAATGCAGTATTAATAGTGTGATTTGAATTGAATTTTTTTCTATAATTAAAGTTAACCTGGTACAATACACTACTATTTTGTGAATTACCAGAATTTGCCTCTCCCCTGTAATTAGTAAATGGCAACGGTATATTTATAGGAATATAAGTTTGAAGTAATGATTTAAATTGAATGTAGCTGAATTTGCCCTGTACACTAAATTCGTCGTTAAACTTATAATTTAACCCAGCAGTTGCTGATGTTTGTGAAGAAGTATTAGCATTGCGAACACCTCTTTGTGATGTTATTAGCAATGGATTAAGCCTTCCTTGGCTGGCCTCTACATCTCCTAGGGCAGCATTGATTTCAGATGCAGAAAACCTCGAATTATGAAAAACAGTTCCATATTTCGGGTCTACAAAACTTGCATCGCCATTACCATATCTATAGTCCCAGATATAGTTAAATTCACCATCTGGGTTTATTAAAGGTGATGTTGGCGACCAGTTTAAAGCTCTTGACGTTAACGTTTGTGTAGGTGTACCAAACCGGTCAGTTGTAGTAACGCCTAAATTTACATTAAGTGTTAGTTTAGGATTAATGGGCACTTCATAATTTATCCTGCCGCTGTAACGCTTTAAATAGGTACCAGTAATAACACCTTGCTGATCGAAATATTGACCTGATACAAAATATTTGGCACCTCCAATAGCTCCTCCACTAATGCTGAGAGCCGCATCTCTTGTTACTGATGAACCAGACAGTGCTTTTTGGTGATCGTAGTTTTGTAAAGTAGGTATTTCACTTGCTGAATAGGGTGCCTCAGCAGTAGCAATAGTGAGGCCTCTTAATTTCCTTAATGCCCAGGCTTCATTTGCATAGGCTGCAAAGTCCTGAGCTTCTAATATTTCAACTCTTTTTTGCGGTCTGTTTACAGACTGATTATAATTTAAAACAATTTTCGGCTTTCCAATTTTTCCTTTTTTAGTTGTAATTACCACTACCCCATTTGCCCCCCTTGAGCCATACAACGATGTAGCAGCAGCATCCTTCAGTACTTCTATATTGTCAATATCGTTGGGGTTTAACATAGATAGAGGATTGGCTGTAAGGTTGTTGCCAAATAGGGTACTTATTTGGCCACTGCCATTCAAATTCAAATCTGGCTGCTCAATAGGCACCCCATCAATAACGTAGAGCGGTTGTGTGGAACCACTGATAGAGCTAACACCTCTTATTTCAATATTTATTCCACCACCAGGTTCAGAGTTATTTTCCATCACATTTACCCCTGCAGCTCTACCTCCTAAAATCTGTTGAAAATTAGAATAACCTCCTTTATCTGCATTTTTGGGAGATATAGTAGAAATTGCTGTAGAAATATCAGGTTTTTTTTGCTGTAGATAACCAACTACAACTACTTCATCACTTTCAATAATCTTAATGTCTAAAACAACATTTACAGGTTTATTATCCTTTATTAAGATTGCAAAATCATTGTACCCAACAGAAGTAAAAGTTAATGTTTGACCAATAGTAGCTTTAATGCTAAAGCTACCCTTACCATCGGTTATTGCCTGTGTTTGAGTTTTTTTAACGTTTACAGTTACCCCTGCAACAGGCTCTCCACTTGCATTTTTTACAATTCCGCTTACTGGGATATTTTGTGCATGTACCTCAACATTAAATAAAACAAAAGCAAGGAAAGGCAATATGTAAGCTGGTTTGAGCAACAAAAAGGCATTCCCCATCCGTAACAAGAAAATGCTTTTTATAAGCAAAACTACATTAGCAATAAAATTCATGAGAAAAGTTTTAACAGTTATAAAAAGGAGGACTATTCTGATACTAAATAGTAGGTGCAGGAAGTGAAATTTTTCCAGTTTCATACAATCGTTTTTTTTTGTTTAAAGCCAATAACATTTATGTAACAATAATAGTTAAGTTCTAAGATATCGTAAACAAATTTTAAGTAACAAGCATGCAATTTAAAAATTCAATCGATTGAATAAATTTTTCAATCGATTGAACAAATATAATGTTAATTTTGTATTATCAAAATAAAAAAGTTAAGAAAAACAAGATTTATAGATACTCATGTTTAAAAAAGCAACTTTAAAGGATATTGCAAAGGAGTTAAATATTACTGTTTCAGCAGTTTCAAAAGCTTTGAACAATCATTCAGCCATGAGTGATATCACAAAAGATTTGGTAAAAAAAACAGCTACAAAACTCAATTATCAGCAAAATAGGATTGCCCTTTCTCTAAAGACAGGTAAAAGTCATATTATAGGGGTAATGATTCCCAGCGCAGATAAATTGTTTTTTGGATCGGTAGTGCATGGTATAGAAAAAATAATTAACCCATTGGGGTTTAATCTGCTACTTTTTCAAACCAATGAATCACCGGAATATGAAGTAAAAGGTATAGATACTTTTTTACAGGCAAATGTAGATTGTATCATAGCCTCCATTGCAAAAGAAACGACACATTATGAGCATTATGCTGAAGTGAAAAAACGCAATATTCCGCTGATTTTATTTGACCGTGCGGAAGAATCTTTAGGTGTACATTCTGTAACAATTGATGATTATTGGGGTGGATATATGGCTACAGAACATCTCATAAAAAAAGGATATAAGCATATTGCTCATATAGCCGGTTTGCAGCATGTACAAATTTTTAAAGACCGCTTTAGAGGATATAAAGATGCATTGCACGCAAATAAAATGACGTATAATGAAACCATGGTATATTATGGAAAAAACTCAATAGAAAGCGGTGGAGAAGGAATGAAGTACTTACTAAATGGCAATAGTAAAATTGATGCTGTATTTTGTGTAGAAGATTTTACTGCATTGGGTGCTATGCAGGTTTTAAAAGAGCTGCAAATTAAAATTCCGAAAGAAATGGGTGTAGTGGGCTTTGCAAACGAATCGTTTGGTAAATATATTTCGCCTAGCCTCACTACCATTGACCAACAAACCATCAATATGGGTGAAGAGGCTGCTAAACTTTTTATAAAAATGATGGATAGAGATAATATTTACGCTGATATTGAGTCTGTAGTGCTGCAGCCCATTATTGTTGAAAGAGAGTCGTCAAGAAAAAAATAAGAAAGCATATTATCACAACTATAAACGTACTTATTTACTCTTAAAAATCTACAATAATACAAAATGATGTTTACGCTTAAAAGTGCCCATATATTGTTAGTTAAAGTTTTTGTTAGCTTGCCATTGGCTTTAATTTCATTTAAAACCATTGCACAAAAACCATTGCCAGAAAAGCTAACTATTGAGCCTGCAAAAGAATGGTTGGATAATAAAGGAAAACATATAAATGCACATGGGGGAGCTGTTCTTTTTCATAATGGTATTTATTATTGGTATGGAGAGCATAAAATTGCTGGTAAATCGGAGGCAGATTTTGCTGATGGGGGCATTCATTGCTATACCTCTAAGGATTTAGTAAATTGGGTAGATGCCGGTTTGGTATTAAGTGTGGAATACAATAGCCCTAATTATGATTTACAATATGGTTGCCTAATTGAAAGGCCAAAAGTGGTGTATAATCCCAAAACCAGAAAATTTTTAGCCTACTTTAAATTTTATCCTAAAGGCAACGGATACGAAGTTGCCAATGTTGGTGTAGCCATTTCTGAAGGTCCTGCTGGACCATTTATATACAGTCATAAATTTTTAGCGGCTTCACCAAAAGGTTCTGGGGATTTTTCAATGTTTGTAGATGATAATGGAGATTTATTTCATCTGGCTGTACGAAAACCAGATAAGGCTTTCATTATAGCAAAAATGAGGGATGATTTTATGTTGCCTGCAGAAGAATATAAAGAATGTGTGGGTGTAGAACATCATACAGAAGCTCCTGCAATTGTAAAAATTAATGGAGTTTACCACTTGTTGGGTTCTGGCTCCACAGGTTGGAAACCTACTGTTGCAAGATATTATACCAGTACAAATTTGTATGGGCCATGGACCTCTCAAAGCAATCCCTGCTCAGGCTATAATACGGTAGATAGTATGGGCGTTGAAAAAACATTTGGCTCGCAATCTTCATTTATCATAAAGGTGAACGGATTAAAAGATGCCCACATTGCCATGTTCGACATTTGGAAGCCACAAATGCCAATTGATGGAAGATACATTTGGTTGCCAATTGTTTTAAAGCAAAAAAGAATTTCCATTGGCTGGATTGATGATTGGAACATAGATTTTTTTAAGAAAAAATAGTAGCCAACATTTAAAAAATGGGTACAAGACAGTTTATTTAACACACAAGTATTACTAGCATCTTCTTTTAAAACAGATGATTGGTGAAACTAAGTATTGAAATAAAAATTGGAGATAAAACAACGCACATAATTCAAACGATTAATTTAATATAAAACACAAAAAATAAAAAATAATATGAAAAATGTATTCCACAGCATGCTAGTTTTGTTAGCAGCCGTAGCTGGTTTTCAAAGTTGTGTTGCACAAAAAGCTACCACCAAATTCAAGGATAATGTAAGCCCCAATGATGCAATTCCTTACATCTTGAATGATTCTATCACAAAAGAAAATATAGCCCTAAAATGGAGATTAGATTTTAGCGATGAATTTAACGATAATGAGATTGATACTACTAAATGGAATATTGAAACCTCTATAAAAAAACGAGTAGATGTTACGCTTTATGCCGACAAAGATCAATTAGAAGAAAAAGATGGCAATATGTATATCTACTACAGAAAATCAAACATAAGCGATACTGCTTATAATGCTGGGAGATTTACATCGAGAGGCAAATATGCACCTGTATACGGATTTTTAGAATGTAGAATGCACATTGTAAAACCTGATGGACACCAAACTGCATTTTGGATGATGCCCGAAGGAAAAGGAATGAGCAAAGAAGGTATAGATAGTACTGCAAATGATGGTGCCGAAATTGATATTGCAGAAGGAAATAAAACCGCTTCTTATTCTCTTGGATTACACTGGGATGGATATGCAAAGCCAGCACACAAATCAAATGGCAGACAAATAAAAATGCCGGATATACACAAAACCGAGTATCATATTTATGGATTTGAATGGACTCCTACTTATTTAAAATTTTATTTTGATGGTAAAGTAGTTGCTACTATGACTGATAAAAAATTAATTCCAAGAGTTGCACATTACATTTACTTTTCTGGCAGTTGTTTTGGTGAAAGCAATTGGGTAGATGGCGATATACGTAAAAATAACTTTATACAAAAGGGTAATACCGACAAGGCTTATATTGACTATATACGTGTATTTAAAAGTTCTGATAAGTAAAGGAGTATAACCTTTGATGTAAAATAAATTTGAAGTGCAATTGTAAAAAACAATTTGTCATTTATAGAATATTGCTTAGTTAATGTAACGAAAAAATAAACAATTGTCTCATTTATTAGTTGTTTATTAGTATTTACAAACCTGTATTAGAAAAGAATATGAAATAAAATTTTAAGCATTTTATTGTCTACTTTATTAGCATAATTTAACTCAAAAAAATATTTGTCTACTATGTATAAATTGAACTTGCCATCTTTTAATAATAACAATCCATTTATATTGAAATGTTTTTCTTTAGTAGCAATACTCTTTATAATACAAAAGCCATTAAAATCTCAAACCACCAATCAAATACATGTAAACGAAACCAACTTAATTAAAAACGCAGATTTTGAAACTGGTAATTTAGTAGATTGGAGGAGGCATTGGCGTACAAAAAATGCTACTATTGTGATTGATTCCTATTTTGGTAAATATGCAGTAAAAATTGGACCAGAAAAAGCTGCATGTAATCAAGAAGCTAAAGTGAAATCCAATGCACTTTATAGACTTTCAGCTTATGTAAAAACCGAGTCTGGTGCAGAAGAAGCACAATTAACTGTTAGTAATTATGGTGGTGCATCAAAGTCGATTTCAAGCAGCCTTACGTTGTACTCTAAAATAAGTATTGAATTTCAAACTGCATTTAAAATAGATAGTATACTTATTTCATTTTCTCATCCAGGTGGTTCAGGAAGTGCTTATGTAGATCAGGTTGAATTATTGTATTTAGGTGAAGCCCCAAAACCAAAGCTTCAGGAGTTTATACCATTTCAAGCCCGAGAGCCCAAAAAATCTAATGGCTTTAATCAATTGGATAATGAAAAAATGAATTGGTTTATGAATGACAAGTTTGGCATGTTTATACATTGGGGAGTATATTCGGCTATGCCCGAAGGTAGTGAATGGGTAAGACACCAAGAAGCATGGGCAAATAACTACTACATGGATAAAGCAAGAGATATTAAGAAAGGTTTTACTGCAGCAAAATTTAATCCAACCGAATGGGCAGCTTTAGCAAAAAAAGCAGGTATGAAATATACGGTACTAACAGCCCGACACCACGATGGTTATGCTTTATTTGACAGTAAGCACCCTTACAGTTGGACAAGTAAGAAAGATTTAGGAAGAGATTTAATAAAAGAATATACAGATGCAGCAAGAGCCGCTGGTCTTGGTGTGGGTTTGTACTACTCACCTATCAATTGGCGATATGAAGGATTTTACGATCCTTTTGGTAATAATTGTTTGCCAAATGTTTTTGGTTATAAAACTGCGGAATGGCATAAAGAAGATGCAAGAATAATGAAAGAGGAAGTATATGAACAAGTAACAAAATTATTGAAAGATTATGGCAAAATAAGTTACATTTTTTGGGATGGCACTTCTTTAGGACAAATTAAAAACAAACCACTGTCTGATTCCTTTTGGGATGTGGGTAGATATCAAAATCCAAAAAACATATGGTCCGTAAACGAAAAATATATTTCAAACGAAGATTCAACTGGCAAGGCATTGGGCATTATGGGATTGATTCGTAAATACCAACCAGAAATGATGGTAAATAATCGTTTTGGATGGATAGGAGATATTCAAATTGAAGAAGGTGGTTCTTACTCTTCGGGTAAAATTAGCAATACATCTTACATGGAAAAATGTGTTAGTTTGCAAAGAGGTGGCTGGGGCTATAAGCCAAATTCTAAAGTATATAGTTTTGAAGAAGTTGCCAAGTATTTATCTAATTGTGTAGTAAGAAACAGTAATCTTCTTTTAAATGTATCGCCAGATAGAGAAGGCGTAATTCCACAAAATCAACAAGAGGTATTAGTTAAAATGGGAGATTGGCTATCTAAAGTTGGTAATTCCATTTATAATACAAGAGGCGGACCTTGGCAACCATTATTTGGTGAATACGGTTTTACTTACAAAGAAAATAAAATATACTGTCATATTTATGACGGTTATCGAGAACTAAAACTTGGCACTTTTACTACACAATCAATAAACAATAAAAGGGTAGTTAAAACAATCAATTTATTGGATGGCAAAGAGCTTAAATGGGTTAAAAATAAGGATAATACTATTACTATTAGTGGTGTTAATTATTCACAAAATCCTTCTGCAACTATCATAGAGATTACACTTAAAGATTTCATTTATTAATTTTTTTTATCCCTTCATTAATGAAAACCATAAAAACTTTATTGCTTGCTTTTATTTTAATACTTAGTGTTTTTGCAAATGCACAAAACTATAACCCCTTCTTTAAAAAAGGCGACAGGGTATGTTTTGTTGGCAATAGCATTACACAGAATGGAGAGTTTCATCACAATATTTTACAATACTATGTTACTCGTTTTCCTGAAACAAAAATTAAATTTTTTAATGCAGGAATTAAAGGCGATGTAACAGGTGGATTATTAAAAAGATTGGATACTGATGTAATGATACATAAGCCTACCCACGTAGTAATTATGATAGGTATGAATGATGTGCAAAGATCATTATATGGAAATACTGTTACTACTAACGCAGATACTTTAGCAAAGCAAAATGAAGCATTAGTATTGTATAATAAAAATTTAAATCGCATTGTTGATTTTTTTCTACTCAAAAAGGTAAAAGTAATTTTACAAAAACCATCGGCTTATGATCAAACAACAACTATAGCATCCCCTAATAACTTTGGTGTAAATGATGCTTTGATAAAATGCGGTTTTATAATGCAAAAAATTGCGGATAAATATAAATTGAAAACTATTGATTACAATAGTATAATGACTGGAATTACTAAACAAATACAACAACAAAATCCTAAAGCAACCTTAACGGTAAATGATAGAGTTCATCCAAATGCAACTGGTCATTTTATAATGAGCTACAAGTTTTTAAAAAACACAAATGCATCGCCAATAGTCGCAAAATTTGATATTGACTTAAAAAAATTAAGTGATAAAACTAATAATATAAATTGTACGGTAAGTAATATTTCATACCAAAAAAATATACTAACATTTAAAGTCTTGGAAAAAGCACTGCCATTTCCAATTGAAGAAAAACATAAACAAGCTATAGATTTAGTGCCATTTATGCAAGAGTTAAATAATGAAACTTTGCAACTGCACAATGTAGAAAAAGGAAATTATCAATTATGGATAGATAGTACTTTTATTGATAATTTTTCTGACGAGAAATTAATGCAAGGAATTAATTTAGCTGCTTACAACAAAACCCCACAATATGTTCAAGCAAAAAAAGTAAAGCAGGGCTTAGAAAAACTTTGGGATAACGAAGCTACTTTAAGAGCTGTAGCTTTTGTAAAATATATATACTTAGATTCATTTGCACAAAAAAACAATGCAATTGCAACAAAAAATTATTTGGATTCCCTGTACAAATTTCGTTTCAAAGGACAAAGTTATTATAGTAATGCTTTTGAAAAATATAATACCTACCATTCACAAATAAATACACTTTTACAACAAGCTGATTCTTTAAGAAATGTAGTATATCAATTAGCACAACCAATTGCACATAATTTTATTATAAAAAAAGTAGAGGAGCCAACAGTTGAAGCGTTAATAGAAGCAAGCCAATCTGGTGCATTACCATTGTTGTTTAATGTAATGCCAAAATATTTATTGTCAAAAATAGATACGTTTAATTCCGACAAAGAATTTTATGAAAGAAAAGGACTTCCTAATTTTTTTAATAAAATAAAACAACAAAACGCAAAATTGACTATTGGATTTTTAGGTGGTAGCATTACAAAAGCTGAAGATCAATACAGAAACCAAACATTGGCGTTTATACAAACCTTAAATCCTAATGCAAAAATAACAGGTGTTAATGCTGGTGTATCAGGCACTGGCACCGAACTTGGAGCTTGTAGAGTTGCTTCACAAATTTTACAATATAACCCCGATTTAGTTTTTGTAGAGTTTGCTGTAAATGGGGGTAGTAATCAAGCAATGGAGGGAATTGTAAGGCAAATTTTAAAACACAATCCCCAAACAGATATTTGTTTCATTTATACAATTGCTGGTGAGCAATACAAGCAATATTCTAGCCAAGAAATTCCCTCAAAAATTCAAGGGTTTGAAAAAGTTGCAACGCATTACCAAATTCCATCTATTCATATGGGTTTGTATCCATCTATTTTAGAATCACAAGAAAAATTAATTTGGAAGAGTACTGTTGATATTGCTAACAAAATTATTTTTTCAAAAGATGGAACACATCCAACAAGGCAAGGTGGTAACTTATATGCACAAGCTATTGTAAGAGCTTTTAATGCATTTAAAAAGGATGCATATGCAACGCCAATTACTTTACCCAATCCTTTATATGACGAAAGCTGGGAAGATGCTACAATGTATTCTCCATCAGCAATTGCTAGTTTTAGTGCCAACTGGGAAACTATTAAACCAATAGAGCAACCTAACTTAATAAACTATGCACCCTGGTTTGAAACGGTTTTAAAAACAGCCACACCTGATGCTTATTTAACTTTTAAATTTACGGGTAATGCCTTTGGTTTTTTTGATATTGGTGGTCCTGAATCTGGGCAGATATTAATTGAGGTAGATGGTAAATGTGATACACTAACTAGAAAAGCAGGCAATGTTGCAAACAAATTCCCTAACACAACTACATTTAATTGTATAAAAAATCGATTTAGTAGCTATTGTAATAATCGTTACCGAGGACAATTTGAAATGTATGCAGTTCCAGATGGTGTACACGAAGTTAAAATAACTTTGTCGGGGATTAAGGCTGATAAAAAGGCATTTTTAGAAGGGCAGGATTTATCTGATATAGAACAAAACCCATATAAATATAATGAGCAGGTTTTTTATTTGGGGAAAATATTGGTGAAAGGAGTAGTTGTTGAAAAATAAGCTGTCTAAACATATTTTTAGACAGCTTATTTGCATGTAGATCTATTATTTTTTTGGAGTTGCCTCAGCTAATATTCTTTTACGTGCACTAGCATAAGCAGTAAATTTATCTCCCAATACATTTTTTACTTTCCAGTCCTTACTTGAATTAGCCTCTTTCAATTTGGTTGTTCTTACTTCGGGTGTTAAAGTTGAATCTGCTTTTATTTCATCTTGCTTTGCAAAAAAACTTTCAAAAATTGTTTTAAGTTTTGCAATTTCTGGTTCAGTAGAACCCACTTCTTTTGCGGCAGTAGTCATTTGTTTAATGCTTGTAGCTCGTTGAATTTTAATCTCTTCATTAGTTGGTTTAACATCTTGTGCAAATGCAATAACCATAATACTTAAAGTACAAACTAATAATAACACAACTTTTTTCATATAATTTATTTTTAACAAAGCTAAATCTAAAATCTGAAAATGAACCAAAATAATTTTTCACTAACGGTAATTGCCTCCTTTAAAAAGCAACTACAATTACAGTCAATTATGCGTAACAAATTTTATATAGAAAGTTTTTTATTTTTCTAAACACTTGCTCCTTTTGATAATAAATTAAGAAGCTTAAAACAATTAAGCTGAATTATTTTACAAAAATCTGCACTTTCTGTAAACCCTATAGATGCCATAAAACTAAAGAGGAAAGAAAACGGCATAAAACCCAAAGACCTCGAAACTGTAATTGGTAACAATGGGTATGTATCTTCTATACTTGCAAGGCGTAGAGATATTATGCTAAAGGCAGCCCAACGATTGAGAAATTATTTTAACCTACCTGCTGAAATATTTTTGCCTACGGCTTAATGTGAAATAGTTTAAAAATAGAGGGAAATTAGGAAAAAAGGGGAGATGAAATTTCGATTCTATTTTTATGGAGTTTAAAAGGATTTCTATTAACTTTATGGGATTGTAGAACATGAAATTATAACAAATCTATGCATGTGTTCACAAATACATTATCAATCTTTTCTTGCTCTAAACGTTTATTATTTTCATTTATAAAACAATATAGAATAGCCTCTTCTTCAGTTAATAAATTTAGTTGCTTTTTAGTGCATTCATTGTACACAGCATATTCTCTAAAAGATTCGTACGTTTTTTTATCCATTAAAAAACTCTTAGTAGCAGAATAATGATTCCTTATCATGTTCAACATCTCAAAGCCTGCACTATCCAAATCAAACCAACAGTATAAATTTATTTTTTCAAGCCAAGGTATATGCTTAGTCAATCTACTTTTAAATCCTTCTCCAAAGATTGCTATCGCATTTTGCACTTTAGGAAAAGTATGAAAACAAATTTTATTTTCAATGATAAAAACTTTATTGGGTAACCAATTTAGATTAGCAGCATCTTCTATAGTCACAGAACAATCGTTATAACCCAATGTGGCTTTCAGTTTATCATCTAATACCCTTATGTGCATATACACATTTACTTTTTTTAAAAAATATCTTAATGCAAAATCATTTTCGCCTTTATCAATAAATTTATCAGGCAAAAGATAGTCTAAAAGACTTTTTAATATTGAATTATTATCTTCTACAAATTTTGAATGAATCTCAATCGGTAATTCCCGAATATAAAATAGGTGTGGAGGTTCATTCTCTAAAAAATATTTACAAACCTTTATTATATCTATCCATTTTTCATAATTATTTAATATAATTTCAGCATTATCATTTGCCCAATTTTGAATAGAAGGGAAATGATTAACCAACAAATTGAAAGACTCTACTATTTTTTGAAAGTCAGATTCCTTTTTTATAAAAAATAAATAATCGCCGATTGTATCAAAAAATATTTTAGAGGGTACACTTTGATTACTACCATTGATTGTTCTATCAATCCAATCAACTGAATAACCTTTTGATTTTACCAATTTAGAATTTTGATGTAGTGGTATCAAATCATCTCTCCAGTCACTAAAGTTACTTCCTTCTATTTTTTTATTTGAAGGAATAATTAATGGGAAAATATTTTCATTTTTTAAAGAATGTACAACAACTTTGAAAAATAATTTATCTGCCTTTATAAAAAGTTCTTTTGGGGTTATCATCCTTCATTTTCAATTAAATTATTAAACTCCTCTTTTCGTTCATTATACTCATCCATAGTGAGATTATAAACAATTGAGTCTTTTTTATTTTTTATTTCAACAAAGTGAACTGCGTTTATGTAAGGCTCTGCAATATTAATTTTATCCAAAGGTGTTACTACCAATATTTGAAGATTAAGTTGCTCGCAAAACTCCATCAAAAATTGACTTTTATCGGGGTCTAATTTACTAAAAGCTTCATCCACCGTTATAAAGCGGAAACTCTTATACTGCTTGCCATGTTGAAAAATACCGAATTGATGCGCAATAGCAGCACCCAGTATTGCATAAGTAAATTGAGCCTTTTGCCCACCCGAATAACTTGCAGTGTTATCATGGTATTGTCCCTTTTCATTATCTAAAAAGTTGTACTCTCTAGCCCCAAATGTGAGCCAATTTCTAATGTCAGTTACTTTTCTACGATAAGTCTCTTCATTTTGTAATTCAGTAATCAATTTTTTTATTTTATTAAAAACTTCCTCCCTGTAATTATCATCTTTTTGTGTATTCAGCTGTAATGCATTTGGTATAGCTTCATTTAATTGCTCTTTAAAATTCCTAATATCTATTTCTTTAGTTCGCTTACATTCAAGCTGTAAATATGTGTTAGGATTTTTATTAAATGTAATTTTCTTTAATGGAATATTTAATTCTTCAATTATCTCTGTTATTTTTTCTTCTTCATTATTTAACCATGTTCTGTAATTTGTTAAAGAATCCAACATACTCTTATCCATATAATCTTTAAATCGCCGTTTATGTTCTACCAATCTCTGTCCTTGTATATTTTTGTATAAATCTTCCAACTCATCTAAGCTTGTAATACTTGCACTAATGTTCATCACATCCCCTGTCCATTCACTAAATTCTTTTAAAATTATTTCTGATGGATGAACAAAAGCATTAATACAACTAATAGTATCTTCTCTAAGCGACGCCTCTTCTTTCTTTACTTTATTTGTTTGTATTTTTAAAATATTTGACAATTCATTTTTTAAATCATTTAATTTATTTAGGCTTTCAGGTTTCGAATTTTGTAATTTTTCAGTATCTATAAATTTTAAAATTAAATCAATTGTATCTTCATTTAAATCTTCAAAACTTAATTCTAATTTTCTTTTATTTGCACTGTTATAGTCATTACTAAGTGTAGTCAATTTTCTAATAAAATCTTCGTTACTTTTATTATCCGCTTCTATTAATAATTCTAACTGCTCTAACTGTTTTTTTATAGTAGCATATTTATCATTCGATTTTTGCAAATCAATTATCTGTTTGCTTATAGTTTCAATCTTTATTACATGTTGTTGCCAATTTATTTCATTATAAGAATTTATATGTGCAATAAGAGTAACCAAAGGTTTCGTATCTTCTATTTCTTTTAACTGCTTAGTTAAATCCTGAAGTTTTTCAAATAAAGAAGCTTGCTCCTTTTCTACATCATACTTTTCTTGTTGTAATAACTTTACGGTTTCTTTACTGTCCCAGCCCAATGTATATCTTATCTTATTCCATTTATTTGGTCTGTCATCTTTTTCATGTCTATTTTTATTTCTAATAAGCCCGTTAGATGTAAATGCTTTCTCTGAGTTATAAAATACATTCAAATCATCTGTATAATAATAATTAAACCTTTCTAGTAATTGATTCTTTACCCACTTGCTGTAAATATTTTCATCCTTTAATTCTACTTTATTTATTAAGTATTCATTATCATTAGGCATTCTAATCAAGCTTTCACCATCTCGTTTATCAATTTTTTGATATACTAATTTTGTGTATAAATTATTGTTATGCACAAATTCATTTACTTGTTTACCATATTTTTCAGGCACTAACAATTGTAACGAAAAGCTATGCAAAACTTTTTCAATAGAATCTTCCCATTTCAATGCGCTTTCTTTTACTTTTATCAATTCTCCCACAAATGGTAATTCTACTTCTGTAATTTCAAGTAAATTTAAAAGTCTTTCTCTTACTTTTATTAAATCCTCAGGAATTCTATTTTTTCGAGCTAAATATGAATTGATACTTGATTGTAAATCTTCAAGCTTAACTTTATTATTGTCTTTATTTGATCTTAATCTAAATTGATTAAGAGAAAGCTCTTCAAATTTTTGCTCAATATCTTTATAAATAATTTTAATTTTATTAGTATTGTCGTTGAATGAATTTTCAGCTATTGTAGTATTTAGCCCTAGCTTAGTAGCAAGGTTTACATAATCATTATAATGTTTTTGTTTTACATTTTTATCCCTGTCTTCACTTTGTTTGTCCTTTTCTAAAGATTGTAATTGTGCATCAATATTTAATGAAGCTTTGGCAGTTATAAGTTGTTCCTTTTCTACATTTTGTTTTTTAATTTTATTGTCAATAATTAATTTACTCTCCTCCGTTTTTTTTATTTCCTCTTCTAATTTACTAATTAAAATTTCTAGTAACTCAAATTCAATTTTATTAAAATACAACAAAGCATTATTTTGAATTTGCTCAAAATCATTTACTTTTATTTTTATAGTTGCCAGTTTAGTCTTATTTTCAATTATAGGATTCAAAAGCTCTAACTGTTTCTCATCTTTCTTTATTGCATTATGACTTATCAATAAATCAGAAAAATTGTCATGCAAGTTTTTAAATTGCTCTTCTGCATTAGGCTCTTCAAGCATCTCCCGTCTTACAAACTGTGTTAAATCTCCTAATACTTTTATACCAACAGTTTGATTAAAAAGTGATAACGCTTTTTCTTTTAAGCCAAACAAATCACTAAATCTTACTGCATATTCTTTAAAACTATTAAACAAATCTGTTTTGGGATATTGCTTTACCAGCTTCTTTTTCCAATCACCTTTTGTATCAAAATTCCCTTTGCCAAAATGTTCATTAATATTCAGTGAATGAGGAGATACAATAAATATTTTTTTTATTTCTCCTCCCGCATACCATCTTATCTGCACAAGCGTAATGCTATGTAGTGTTCCAGCATTATGAAAATTAGCTAGTAAAACTGAATATGGGTTATCTGATTTATTTCTAAGTTGTTCTATTTTAGATTTTTCATCTACTTCGGAAAAAGTTTTTCCAAAATGTCCCCAAAAATAAGAAGCTTCATCTCTCTCCTTTTTTATTTCTGCTCCAGAAGATTGGTTGTAAAATCTTTTATTACTAGGAACTAACAATGTAAGTAGTGCATCAATAAGGGTTGTTTTACCACTACCGTTTGCCCCTGTTAGTAATGATGTTTTACCATTGGTTTTTAACTTATACACTTTCCCATTAAAAGTTCCCCAATTAAATACTTCCAAGTATTGTAATCGGAATCCTGCATCTGCGTTATTATTATTAAAAAGTGTTGCCATTGTTTAGTAGCTTATTCTTTATTTCTTCTAATTTATCATTATTTACAAGTGCCTTAATAATTCTTTTTATTTCATATTGAGTGTTTTCTTTATTTATTAAGTCTTCTCTTATAAATTTCAATATTCCAATCTCTCGTAAATTATTAATCGGCTTTGATAATTCTTTCCACAGCTTACTTTTATTAGTTTGTTCTTTAAAAAAAAGCTCTATCCTTTCTTTAATTTCTCTTTGCGTCACAAATAATTTTGTCCCTTCGCTTTTAATATCAAATTCATCTAGCATTTCTCTAAGTATCACACAAAGTAAAGTTGTTTCGTAGTTCATAGTCTGCTTGCGCATGAGCCTTGGTAAAGGGTTTTCTTCACTCTCATCCGCATCAGGTTGAAAAACTCTTGCAAAGCCATCTATTTCATTTATCACTAACTCTATTCCAATTTTTGAAAAATATTCTTGAATTTGTGACTGCCATGCCCTCAAGTCTCGCCACAAATTTTTCTCATCTGCATATATAGGCCCTTGCAATAACTTTATTATTACAGGAGCATAAATAGATTTAGTAGTTGTAGTATCCATTTTATTATTTGCTAAGTGGTTTTGTATACATAATCATTGGCATATTTATTTTACGCTCTTTTATCCAAATTGGCTCTATCGTTTCTTCAAAAATAATATGATGGTTAGTTCCTGAAGCTATAGAAAAATATCCAACCACTTCGCTAAGCCCATTCTCTAATCCATATTTATCTACCACTTCTTTTAAAGATATTTGAGTTTTATTTTCAAGCATAGTATCTATTCTTTTCAATAACTTTTTTTTGTCAAAAGTAAATTGGTCAAAAAGCGATTTTAAATCCACTTCTTTTAAAACATTACCTCCTTCACCATCAGGGAAAATAGTATGCGTTAATGATTCTCTTTCATCACCAAGTTCATGTCTATCTATTAGGTTTAAAAATGGCTTATCTTCAATTTCTAAAAAGTTATCATCTTTATACTTTTTTTCTACTAAAACAAATGCAGCTTTCTTAATTTCGCTAATCAATTCTAGAGACCTTTTTCTTTCCAACATATTCTTTTCCGAAAGAACCCTTCCAATCTTTTCATTTAATTTCCTATTGGCATCCATAACTTTATTCCCAGAGTCATGAAGATAGCGTTTCATCTTTTTTAAAAATTTATCATTACTGTATTCAATATTTCTATCGTTAAGAAGCTGATATAATTTATCTGTTAGGTCTGAAAAATCTTTTTGTTTTTTCTCATCCATCAAAAATTCCCAAAACGCTTTAAAGCTTTTTCCTTGGTCTTTATTATCAATTTCATCTAATGCATCTAAAGCATATAATAATAAAGAGCCCTTTACAACATCTTTTTCTGTATACTTTCTCTGGATATCTTTTCTAATCTGTTCAAAATTTTGTTCTACTTCTGTAAAATCACTCAAAAGTTCTCTTGCAACCTTGTTTAAATCGTAAAACCGCTCTTTTATTTCTGTATCATCAAAAACGAGAGGATTTTTCCCATTTTTAAGTAGATTAATTTCATTTTCAATATCCCATTTTTTCTTTTCTAATTCTTGAATTCGTACTTCTTTATTCTCAGTACTCAATTCTATCATTTCTTGTAGCTTAGAAAAAATATCTTTGAATCTACTATTCGTACCGACAAAAGCTCTTACTTGTAAGTCCTGCATCCATTTCATTACTTTCTGTGTATCAGAAGTAAGTGCATGTAAGTCTTCTCCATCATCATTTGGGTATTTACTAAGGTATCCGGCATTACTCCACTTTTCAATATACTTGGATGCTTTTATGTCATTATCTTCAAATAAAATTGATGATTCAAGTTCATCATCATTTTCTTCATATTCCAACTCTTCAAGGTAACTTACAAGTTTGCTTCTAATTTCTGTATTAGAAATTGCGGGAGTATGTACTTGTTTAAAAATTTTATAAAAGAAAGAAAGGATAAATGGAGCATTCTTAGCTCTCAAAAACATTAGAGGCTTCGATATTTTAAATTGGAGCGATAACTCATCAAATGTCATTGGGTAATTTTGATAATGATAAAATTAGGGATAAAATAGATAAAATAATTTTTTAGTAGCTTTCAAATACTTTTTTTGGCATTTACTTGTACTTTATGATAATCTTTATCAAATGTGTGGTGTTATTTGAAATAATGCACATAAAAAAACCTCACATTTCTGAGTCCTTTTTGTAGTAGGTACAGGAGTCGAACCTTTGACCCTCCCAATTAAAAATCGGGATGCTATAAACCAATTGAGCTAAACTCTTATAAAAACTAAAAAACCTCACATTTCTGTGAGGCTTTTGTGGGAGTTACAGGAGTCGAACCTGTGACCCTCTGCTTGTAAGGCAGATGCTCTAAACCAACTGAGCTAAACTCCCTTATAGATAAACGAAATCAATGTATTTGATTCCCTTTTTCATTTTCGGATTGCAAAGATAGGGGTCTACCTTTTTATAGACAAACTTTTTTGAAAATATTTTACCTAAACTTGTTTTTTAGTGCTGCAAGTGCATCATCCATCGTTTCTAGCACTGCTTTCTTCACTGGCTCCTGAAAAAACTTTTGCTTAGGTTTATTTGGATAATGAGTACTTTTTTTAGCTTCTATTGCTGGCCCTGCCTCTGTTTGCTTTATAGATAGCGCAATTCGCTTACGAGCCACATCCACCTCCATCACTTTTACTTTTACATGCTGGTTTAGTTTTAGCACTTCACTAGGGTCGGTTATGTACTTATGAGCAATTTCTGATACATGCACAAGGCCATCTTGTTTTACACCGATATCTACAAACGCACCAAAGCGTGTAAGATTTGTGACTATGCCGGGCACTTCCATACCCACATGCACATCTTCTATTCCAAATATTTGTGCAAACTCAAAAACCTGCGCTTCAGCTCTTGGGTCTAGACCTGGTTTTTTCAATTCGTTTATAATATCATTTATCGTGTGTGCACCAAAACTTTCGTTTATGTATTTCTTTTTATCAATCGTAGTAAGCAATGTTTCGTTTCCAATTAATGTATTTACATCTGCATTAATATCTTTTGCCATTTGTTGCACAAGCGTATATGCCTCTGGGTGTACCGCACTTGCATCTAGCACATCATCTGCACCTGGTATGCGTAAGAAACCTGCGCATTGTTCATATGCTTTGCCACCAAGGCGTGGTACTTTTAATAATTGTTTACGGCTTGTAAATTTTCCTTCTTGTTTTCTATACGCTACAATATTTTCTGCAATACTGCTACCAATTCCACTGACATAACTCAGCAAATGTTTACTTGCCGTATTTAAATTTACGCCAACAATATTTACACAACTCACTACTGTTTGATCCAATTTTTCTTTAAGCCTTGGTTGGTTTACATCGTGTTGGTACTGCCCTACCCCAATACTTTTTGGGTCTATTTTTACCAACTCTGCCAATGGGTCCATTAGCCTACGTCCTATACTCACAGCGCCTCTAATCGTTATATCCTGATCAGGAAATTCTTGCCTTGCTATTTCCGATGCAGAGTAAATACTTGCACCATCTTCGTTTACCAAATAAACTGGTAGGCCAATATTTAATTTTTTAATGAATTGTTCTGTCTCTCTTCCTGCTGTACCATCGCCAATGGCAAATGCTTGTGTGTCGTATTGTTTTACAAGCGAGCGAATGGTATGCTCTGCATCGTCCATTCTATTTTTTTCGTGCACAAAAATGAGTGCTGTTTTTTGCAACTCACCTTTTTCATCTATACAAACTACTTTGCATCCTGTTCTATAACCTGGGTCTATGGCCAATATTTTTTTACTACCCAGCGGTGAGCTCAATAACAACTGACGAAGATTTTCTGCAAAAACATTTATGGCTTCTTCATCTGCAGCAGTTTTTAGAGCTGTACGAAATTCCGTTTCCAAACTTGGTTGTAACAAGCGGCGATAGCTGTCTTTAATGGCTTTACGAATTTGTTCGCTGCAAGTACTCATGCCTTTTATATAAACGTCTTCTATAATTTCTAACGCAATTTCTTCTAGCGGTTCTATGGCAACTTTTAAAAACCCTTCTAAAAATCCACGCAAAATAGCCAAGGTTCTATGTGATGGTATCGTAGAAATTTTTTCTGAAAAAGCATAATAATCTTTATACTTAATAGCTTCAGCTTCTTTATCGGCAATCACCGTACTTTTTACCAATCCTTCTTTTTCAAAAAACCTACGCAGTTTTTCTCTTACGGTAATATCTTCATTTACGGTTTCAGCTATTATATCTCTTGCGCCTTGCAATGCGGCATCAGCGGTTAATACTTTTTCATTTATAAATGCAGCGGCTTCTTTTTCTATATCAATATCAGTTTGAGCCAAAAGCATATCTGCCAAAGGTTGCAAGCCATTTTCTCTTGCCACTACCGCTTTTGTTTTACGCTTTTGTTTGTAAGGCAAATAAATATCTTCTAATTGGGTAATGGTAATGGCTGCATTTATTTTTGCTTGCAACTCCTCCGTCATTTTACCTTGCTCGGTTATTGTTTTTTCTATAAATGTTTTGCGTTCCGCAAATTCATTCATCGATTTATTTTCGTCTTGTATTTGTTGTATTTGCACTTCGTCTAATGCGCCAGTGCTATCTTTTCTGTATCGTGCTATAAATGGTATCGTACTACCTTCGCTGAGTAATTGTAATACGGTTTCTACTTGTGAAGGTTTTATAGAAAGTTTTTGTGCTATGAGGTTGTTGAACATTGAATTTGTTGTTTGTTGTTTATTGTTTGGTGTTTATTGTTTGGTGTTCGTTATTCGCTTTAATACCTATTAACAAATAACAATTATTTTTTTGTTTGCAAGCCAATACCCTTGATTGAACTTCAGAGGCAAGTTTACAATGAGCTTGTCGAATTGCTCCGTTCATCTTCAAATCATTATTGAACATTTTTTTGGATTGCGAAAATAAGGAATGAGTAGGAAAGAAATAGATTAAATATAGTTATGTGAATAACCTTTTTAGAGATTGATATTTTGAAAAGAACATTGATTTAAAATAACCCGTAACCAATAAACCCGCAACTCGAAACCTAACCTAAAATAACCTTCTTCTCTGGATTCTCCTCTACATAATTGTAAATACTGTTTCGTATAAAATCATTGTCAGTAAATGGTTGTAAGGTTTCTTTTAATATATCTAAAGATTTTACATTTGTATTAGCTGCTATAAAACCCATGCCCCAAAAATTTCCTTTTTCAATTAAGAAACACAATTTTTCATTTTCATTTATCCCTTCGTCTAACAATGCAAATGTGGGTAATTGTTGTTGCAATGTGTTAATGGCATTTTTTACTCGACCATTATAATATTGTGGCTCCTCAATAAATTCTAAATCTTTTATAGTAAGTGGTTCTTTATCTATGAAACAAAGTTTTTCGTTTAATTCAAATTCATCCATCATTTTTCTAAGCAATACTTGCCCTTCGTGCAACAAATTAAAACAATACACAGCTGGTAAATTCTTTTGTCGTTTATCTATTGCCAATCTCATATACCCCCTATTATCTTCAAAAGAATACAGCGCATATTTTTGCATGGGTTGTTTTTGCGCATAATTGTATTTTGGCCAAAGCCTTTTTATTTCTGTACTTTCCAGTATAAGCGCATGCAATTCGTTTGCACAATCTTTGTAAGAAACATCTGCTACCAAGCGTACAAAATTTTGTCGCCTGCTGCCTGCGTCATTGTGCGTAAAATGGCTGCTTACTCTTTTTCTTACATTAATGGCTTTGCCTACATAAATTATTTTTCCTTTTGCATCATGAAAATAATATACACCTGCTGTTGTAGGTAGTTGCAATATTATCTTCTTATCTAAATGTAGTGGTAACCATTGCTCACTCGATGTACGTTTGAGCATTTTATCAATATGCTCCATGCCTCCTGCTTGCAATATTTTATTGAATAAAATTACGGTAGCCGCAGCATCTCCATCTGCTCTATGTCTATCATCAATATTTATATTTAAACTACGGCAGAGTTTTCCCAAACTGTATGAAGGAAACCCTGGCAAAGCTTTTCGTGCAAGGCGTACCGTGCAAAGCTTACTTACTTTTAATTCATAGCCGCATTGTTTTAATTGATGAAAAATAAATGAGTAATCAAAATTTACATTGTGTGCTACAAAAATATTGGAGCTAAGCAATTCAAAAATGGTTGGTGCCATTTCTTTAAACGTAGGTGCACTTGCCACCATGGCATTGCTTATCCCTGTAAGTGCTGTTATAAAATCAGGCACCCTCCTTTCAGGATTTATAAGTGTAGTAAAATGCTGTACTACCCTCTCACCATCATGTATATGTATAGCAATTTCTGTAATGCCGCTGCCTGCTGCGCTACCACCTGTGGTTTCTATATCTACTATTGCGTACAAGATTATTTGGTTGCGGGTTTAAAAGTTTCGGGCCTGCCTGCCGGCAAAGGCAGGTTACGAGTTTGTAACACGATGCAATATACTAACATTTTTAGTTTTGCAAATTTTACTTTATTAAATTTTATAAAGAATTATTTTTATGCAATTTTAATATGTTTAGCATTATATTTATTTTCACAAAAAAATATTTATCACAGCATATTATAAAACAAAAAAGCTACTCCATTTAATTGGAATAGCTTTTTAAAAAATTAATGTGAAAATTATTTTACAAAATAAAACATATCTGCTTTTGCTTTTCTCACTTTTTTATAATTTGCGGTAGCATCTTCTGGTGAGCGAAAACCAATTGGCATTATCACGACTGATTTTAATCCCTTCGATTCTAAGCCAAGTATTTCATCAAACTTAGCTGTATCAAAACCTTCCATTGGGCAGGCATCTACTTTTTGCTCAGCTGCGGCTATTAATGCAGTACCAAGTGCAATGTATGCTTGTTTAGCTGCCCAAGTTTGTTGTTGTGCTTCGTTTAATCCGTTTATAGTACCTGCAATCATGCCTTGGTATCCTGCAAGTGCTTCTAGTGGAATGCCTCTTGTAGCAGCTACATTCTCTATAAAAGTTTTTGCATCATCTGCTGTAAGCTTGGCTGGCACACAAAACACCAACACATGAGAGCTTGCGCCTACTTGAGCTTGACCGTAAGCAGCCGCTTGTAGTTGTTTTTTTACCTCATCATTGCTTACTACCATTACTGTATAGGGTTGTAAACCGTAAGATGATGCCGTCAAATTTGTTGCATCTAAAATCGCATTCAATTTTTCTTCTGATACCACTTCGCCATTCATTGCTTTAGTAGCATATCTCCAATTAAGGTCGTTTATTAAATTCATATCTATTTTTTTAGAATGCAAAGATAGATATAATTTAATGTTTTAACATTGAATTTTTATAATTTCACAATTTGTTCACTTTACATTTATTTCATACTTCTAACAGCATAAAAATGTGCAATACTTTTAAAGATTGATTAAAAAAAAACAAACTTGTTAAAATGTCTCTTTAACGTGACTTACTCAAATACACACTTTTCAGTCAATAAAATTATTGTTCAAAGTATAAAAAAGCTACCCTTGCCTGACACCTGAAAAATAAGCTAAAAAAATAAATACTGCTTGCAGGTGTCTTACAAATTTATTGTAGCGCCACTTCTGTATTTATTAGAGCAGTTTTTTAAATGTGTCAGACACCAACAAGCGTCCTGAAAGCACAAGCTGCCTGTCTTTAGGTGTCATAAACAGCAAACCCTAAAATATTTTTAAGGAATGAAATGAGTTGTTCAAAATATATCTATATATCAAAAATCATTAAACCTCTGCACATTTTTTTTGTGTAAATTATAGTACATGCATTTCCTTGCTTTTGATTTAATGAATGTTGGTACAAAAACAATTTATTCATTTAAAAAATTAATTTCTTTTTTATGGTTTATATACAATTAATAAAGCTTACACCTTACATAGCTTTAAACTATAACTACATAAAATATATAGATAAATTGTATGGTAAGAATATTGTAAATTCGTGAATCTATAAAAATATAAACGAACAATAATGGAAAGTAAAACAATTGAAGGCACAGCGCCTTATAATGTGAATGGAGAAAGCAAGTGCCCATTTACAGGAGCAACAGCTTCCAAGCAAAGTGCAGGTGCAGGGCCTGTAAACCGTGACTGGTGGCCCAATCAATTAAAATTAAACATACTTCGTCAACATTCTTCTTTGTCTAACCCTACAGGTGAGTCATTTAATTATGCAGAAGCATTTAAGTCGCTTGATTTACATGCATTGAAACAAGATATCATAGAAGTGATGACTACTTCGCAAGACTGGTGGCCCGCAGACTATGGTAATTACGGAGGTTTATTCATTAGAATGGCATGGCATAGCGCAGGAACTTACCGCATAGCTGATGGGCGTGGTGGCGCAGGCGCAGGCACGCAACGTTTTGCACCGCTCAACAGTTGGCCAGATAATGCAAACCTAGACAAAGCTCGTTTACTTTTATGGCCCATAAAAAAGAAATATGGTAAGAAAATTTCGTGGGCAGATTTAATGATACTAGCTGGTAATTGCGCATTGGAGTCTGCTGGCTTTCAAACATTTGGTTTTGCTGGTGGGCGTGCAGATGTGTGGGAACCACAAGAAGATATTTATTGGGGTTCAGAAAGAGAGTGGCTGGGTGACAAGCGTTATACTGGTGATCGTGAATTGGAACAACCGCTTGCAGCAGTGCAAATGGGCTTAATTTATGTGAACCCTGAAGGGCCAAACGGCAACCCTGATCCATTGTTATCAGCTCGAGACATTAGAGAAACTTTTGCTCGCATGGCTATGAACGATGAAGAAACAGTAGCCCTAATTGCAGGCGGACATACATTGGGTAAAACCCATGGCGCTGCTGACCCTGGCGAACATGTGAGTGTAGAGCCTGCACGTGCAAGCATAGAGCACCAAAGCCAAGGTTGGAAAAATACGTTTGGTACTGGTAATGCAGGAGATACCATTACTAGCGGGCTAGAAGGAGCATGGACAACCACTCCTACTAAATGGAGCAATAATTATTTTGAAAATCTTTTTAATTATGAATGGGAAGTGTATAAAGGCCCAGGCGGTGTACACCAATGGAGGCCTGCAAATGGAGAAGGTGCTGGCTTAATACCAGATGCACACGACCCATCAAAACTTCATGCACCATTTATGTTGACGACAGATTTATCGTTAAAGGTAGATCCTATTTATGAAAAAATCTCTAGGCATTTTCTTGAAAACCCAGCAGCATTTAATGATGCATTTGCAAGAGCATGGTTTAAACTCACACACAGAGATATGGGACCAAAGGCTCGTTACTTGGGCGCAGAAGTTCCTGCAGAAGAACTTATTTGGCAAGATCCTGTTCCTGCTGTTTCGCATGCATTAATAGATGCACAAGATATTGCTGATTTAAAAGCAACCATACTTTCTTCCTCATTTTCCATTTCGCAATTGGTATCTACCGCATGGGCATCAGCATCTACATTTCGTGGGTCAGATAAACGTGGTGGTGCTAATGGTGCACGTATTCGTCTTGCACCGCAAAAAGATTGGAAGGTAAATAACCCAGCACAACTAAGTAAAGTGTTGGAAACATTAGAAGGTATTCAACATGCATTTAACAATGCACATGCTGGTGGCAAGCAAGTATCGATAGCAGATTTAATTGTATTGGCTGGATGTGCTGCTGTTGAAAAAGCTGCCAAAAATGCTGGACATAATATAACAGTACCTTTTACGCCTGGTAGAACAGATGCATCGCAAGAACAAACCGATGTAGAATCGTTTGCAGTGCTAGAGCCTATTGCAGATGGTTTCCGCAATTATTCAAAAGCTTCATACACTGTATCTGCAGAAGGATTGCTAATAGATAAAGCACAGTTGATGAATCTTACTGCACCAGAAATGTCCGTACTTGTTGCTGGTATGCGTGTACTCAATACTAATTTTGACCAATCACAAACTGGTGTTTTTACAACAAGACCTGAAGTATTAACCAATGATTTTTTTATAAACTTACTAGATTTACAAACCAGTTGGAAAGCCGTTTCAGAATCTGACGATGCCTTTGTAGGTAGCGACCGCAAAGCAGGTGGAATAAAATGGGTGGGTACACGTGTAGATTTAATTTTTGGATCTAACACTGAGCTAAGAGCTATTGCAGAATTATATGCATGTGAGGATGCGCAAGAAAAATTTGTACATGATTTTGTAGCTGCATGGAATAAGGTGATGAATGCGGATAGGTTTGATTTGGGATAGAAAAATTTATTGTAGATATGAAAAAAAGCTGGCTTTCTTTTGGAAGCCAGCTTTTTTACAGTAATTAAGTTAATAAAAACATTACTAGTAACCAACCTTTGTTTTCCACCTACCACTCCGCAAATACAAAAACGAAATAATAAAAATACAACTCCAATATACAAACTCATTGCTCCATGCCATAGCAAGCGATATGTAGTGAACTTTCATAAAGTAAAATGTATAGGCCATATACAATGTAATGGCTATTATTTCAATTGCAAGATTCATTTTTGTTTTACCTGTTCCTGTTACGCCATTTAGCCAAATGTTGGCAATGCTCATGAGTATCATACCAAGCGATACCATTCGTATTACTGTTATACCTTCTTTTACAAAAGCTTCATCTTGTCCAAAAAGATTAAAAAATAGTTCAGGAAAAATATTTAAAATCAGCACTGGCACACAACAAAAACCTACACTCCACAACATTATTTTTTTAATGGCTGGTAAAATTTCAGCCTCTCTTTTTTGCCCCATTAAATTACTCACCATCGTATTAGTAGTACCCGCAAAAGCCCATACAAACACACCTGCAATACCAAACACATTGCGCATTACATTGCTTATAGCTTTGGCGTTTGTTTCTCCTCTTGCTTCTATCAGTAAAAAAAAGATAAGCCATGTGGTCACACTTATTACATATTGCCCAACGAGTGGTAGCGAAACGGTTAAGATTTTTTTGCTAATTACACTTTCGTATTTAAATGACTGTAATAAGTTATATTTCTTTTTTAAACCTGTAAAAATTATAACAGCAAATACGGTTATCATACCAGCAAGCTCCGCAAATACCGATGCTACTGCGGCGCCATTAAAGCCCATTTCGGAAAAGCCAAATTTGCCAAAAATGAGTAAGTAATCAAATATAATATTTACCAACGCTTCGCAAATAAAACCAATCATTAAATACCTACTATTGAGCGATGCTATTAAAAATGCATTCCCCATTTGAAAAATAAATAAGAATGGCAGCCCAAGAATTCTAATTTTTAAAAAACTCATTTCGGCAGGATATGCTGATGCCGTAGCAACGGACTGCATAATGTATGGCGCAATAAGCCAAGTGAATAAAATACCAATAAAAGAAAATATAAGCCCAATGCGAATGCCTTGGGTAAGAATTATTTTAAATTTTTCGTGGTTGCCACTACCTGCATTGTTAGAAAAAACAGATTGCATGGCGTTATTAAGCCCATGACCTGCCACAGCAAATATGAGATAGAAAACCCCTGTAATACCTGCATTACCTAATTCTTCGCTACCAACTCTCCCCAAAAAAATGCTATTTATAAGCATATTTAATTGTGGTATAAGTATAGCAATTGTAATTGGCAGCGCAATTGAAAGGATTTGTTTGTTGGTAACGTCTATTTTTAAATCATTTAATGTAGCTCCACTTTCCATATGTAAGCAAAAATATCTTATTTTGCCATCTAAAAATTATACAATTGAAAGTTGCTTTTAAAATACCTCCTACTCTTGATAACAATACTGCCCCGCATTTACTTGTAGAAGTGAGTGATAATGAAGTAGCTTTTCTGATTTTTTCAGAAAACCCAATATTATTAGAAGGCTACTATATTTATGAATTAGAAAAGAATATTACGGCTAGTGAGTATGCGCTAGCGCTTAGTAAAATTACAGACAATGAAGATGTATTAAGACAATCATTTGCATCAAAAAATATTTTTTATAATTTACGTTCTTCAACTTTTATTCCAAATACATTTTTTATAGATGCTGAAAAAGAAAATGTACTTGATTTAATGTTTGGAAAAGATAAAAATAGTTATAGCTTTCAGGAAAATGTAAAAGGCAATGATATTAAGAATATTTATCGAATACCTTCTAAAATATATGATACCATAAATAAATTATTCCCTCAAAATAAGTTTTCGCATAGTAGCTCTATGCAAATAAATACTCCAGCAAAAGACACTTTGGAGTGTACTGTGTATCATAATAGCATAAAAATAATTTTATACAAAGAGGCTAAATTACAAATTGTGCAGTATTTTGATTATGAAATGCACACTGACGTAAGTTATCATTTATTAAATGTTTGTGCACAATTTGAAATATCTGCTAGCAGTGTCAGTCTTGTATTGAGCGGTATGATAGACGAAAGCTCTAATTTAAAAAATGATATTTTTAAATATTTTTTGCATGTTTCATTTGCAAGTTTACCCAATAATACTAGTATGGCAGAAAATCTAAATAGCCTACCAGCACATTTTTATACTAACCTTTCAGCCCTTGCCTTATGCGTATAATAAGTGGAACCCATGGTGGCAGACGCATACAGCCCCCTACAAATATGCCCCATACGAGGCCTACTACAGATATTGCTAAAGAAGGATTGTTTAATATTTTACAAAACCAACTACACTTTGAGGAGCTTACAACACTAGACCTATTTGGCGGCACTGGCTGCATAAGTTACGAACTAGCAAGCAGAGGCGTTAGAGACCTTACCATTGTAGAAATGGATACAAAAATGTTTGACTTTATAAAAAAAACGTCGACCGATTTAAAATTTGAAAATTTTAAAGTTATAAAAAGTGAAGTATTTGGTTTTATAAATTCTTGTACACAAAAATATGATTTTATTTTTGCTGGCCCACCATATGGGCTTACAACTATTAATGAATTGCCTATTAAAATTTTTGAAAGAGAACTCTTAAAACCTGGTGGCATATTTATTTTAGAACATACACCAAGAAACGATTTTAGGGAATATGAACATTATGCAAAAGAGCGGAATTATGGTACAACTATTTTTTCTAGTTTTGTAATGGAAGATTAATATTTTTAATTGCTTTGCTAAATGCTAAATTGAAATATTAAAGTTGAAGGACTCCCGACAAAAATGTGAGGGACACGGTGCACTGCTTAGCCGAAAATACTTTTATGAACAAATAAAAGATTGTAGGTGGGCAGTAGATAAATGTTTATTTATGCAGTCTTTTGACAGCCCCAAAACAAAAAATGATTATTATAAATGATTAAAGAAGAGATAAGAATAAAATATAAATCGCTAAGAAGAAAAATAAGCGTTGCAGAAAAAAATAAGCTAGAAGATTTGATGCTGATACAATTTCAGCGACTGCCAATTGATATTAAGCTTACTTTGATGACTTATGCGCCTATAGAAGTACAAAATGAGTATAACCCATTTTTAGTAGAAGAGTATTGTATGTTAAAAAAAGAGAGATTGGCGTTGGTGTATCCAATAGTAGATTTTGAAACAGAAAGTATGAAAAGCTTTATTGTGCCCAAAGACACTGAGTTTGAACAAAACATGTATGGTGTATTCGAACCTGTGGGAGGCATAAGGATTTTTCCAGAAGATATAGATATTATGCTTGTGCCATTGTTAGCTTTTGATATAAATGGCAACAGAGTTGGTTATGGAAAAGGTTATTACGATAAGTTTATTAAATTGTGTAATCCAAATATGATAAAGATTGGCTTCAGTTTTTTTGATGCTGTGGAAATCAATGATGCAAATTTTATGGATGAAAAACTGGACTTTTGTGTAACGACTGAACGTTTTTATGAATTTTAAAAAATTATCTTGTTAAAAAGTTTTAGATATCTTTTATTTCCTTTCTCACTAGTATATGGTGGCGTTATCCTATTGCGTAATTTTCTATTCGATAAAAAAATATTTCGCTCTGTATCTTTCAATTTTCCAATAATATGTGTGGGAAACCTAGCTACTGGTGGTACAGGTAAAACACCAATGACAGAGTACCTTATAGAACTTTTACAAAAAGAACATACACCAGCAACCCTAAGCCGAGGCTATAAGAGAAAGACAAAAGGCTATGCCATAGCAAATGAAAAAACAACCGCTTTAGAAATTGGTGACGAGCCAATGCAATTTCACGAAAAATATAAAAATATAACTGTAGCTGTAGGAGAAGAACGCATAGAAGCTATACCACAAATTTTGCACGACAGACCAAATACTGATGTTATTATTTTAGATGATGGATTTCAACATAGAACTGTAAAAGCTGGTTTGAATATTTTGTTAACAGATTATAAAAACCTTTTTAGCAGGGACCTTATGTTGCCAGCAGGAGATTTGAGAGATGTGAAAATTAGTAAAAAAAGAGCTGAAATTATAGTAGTTACAAAATGCAAAGAACATATAACTTTTGAAGAAAAAGAAACTATAGAAAAAGAATTGAAACTAGCACCGCATCAAAAGCTATTTTTTACAGAAATACTGTATGCTGAACCATACCATTTGTTTACGCATGAAAAATCTAACTTTAATAGTAGCACGGATGTTTTGCTAATAACTGGAATTGCAAACCCAAAACCATTAAAATCTTTTATTACTAAACATGTGCATTCATACGATATGCTAAAATATGCTGATCATCATATTTTTTCTAGCACAGATTTGAAAGACATAAAAAAACATTTTGAAAAACTAAAATCTTCTAATAAAATAATAATTACTACCGAGAAAGATGGCGTACGCTTGAAAAAATTTGAAAAAGAATTAAAAGAGCTACCAATCTTTATTTTACCTATAAAACAGGCTTTTTTATTTAACGAAGCAGGCGATTTCAATACAATCATCTTAAATTTTGTGAGTGACTTTAAAACTAGCCAGTAAAACTTGATTGTAGAATTATTCGTAGTTCAGCAGTATCAAATAAATTTCAAATAAAGGCAAGTCTTCAAAAGGATTTAATGTATTTTAACGTATGCTAAACCAACATTAGCATTAAACTTACATTTTATTTGATAAGCGGCTTCTACGACAACTTACGTATTCGTATTTTTGCCAAAATAATTACTACATTTTATCATTATGACAAAGCTATTTATTACACTTCTATCAGTTTTTTTTGCATTACAAAGCACGGCGCAAAAAACCATTACTGTAAATGGCTCTGCCAAAACTGAAGAAGGTAAACCATTGCCAAAAGCATCAGTGAAACTTCATTATATTGGCCTAAAAGACACTTTAAGAACCACTACAAACGAAAAAGGTGTCTATACATTCCAAAATGTGTTAACTAGAAAAGCTATAATAACAATCTCTTATATTGGTTACAAAAAATTTTCTGATGCATATGATTACAGTAATGCGACAGTTGAAGAATTAAATAATGAAGTAATAATGACTGTGGGTGATAACTTATTGGAGACAGTAACTATAGAATCTTCCAAAATCCAAATAAAAGAAGATACTGTTTCGTACAAGATAGATAGCACCATGTTTCGCAAAAATGATAATGTAGAGGAGGTTTTAAAAAAATTACCAGGTGTAGAGGTAGATAAAGATGGTAATGTAAAAGCCCAAGGTAAAGATGTAACAAAAGTAAAAGTAAATGGAAAAGAATTTTTTGGCGGAGATGTAAAAACGGCCACTAGACAATTAAATGCTGATATGGTAGATAAGATACAAATAATTGATGATTATGGAGACCAGTCTGCGTTTACAGGAGTAAAAGATGGTGATCCAACAAAAACATTAAACATTCAATTAAAAAAAGATAAAAACAAAGGTATTTTTGGAAATGGTACCGTAGGAGCTGGTACACAAGAAAGATACCTAGGTTCATTAAACCTAAATAAATTTAATAACAATCAACAGATTTCTTTTAACGGAAATATAAACAATATAAATGCTAGTCCATTCGATTTTTCTCGTATACCAGGTGCAATGCGGTCTATAGCTGGAAGTATGATGCGTAGCTTTGGAGGTGCAGGTGCTGCAAATTTTGGAAACAATGATGGAATAGGTGTTACCAAAAGCTTTGGTATAAATTATAGAGATGATTGGTCTCCAAAAATATCGGTAAATGGTAGTTACAGTTTTTCAGAAAAAGTAAACACCGTTATAGAAGATATTTACCAAGAAATTCCTAGTACAAAACCTGACAGTACCATTTTTATTAAACGTGCTAACAATGATTTTTCTATAACAGATAATCATCGTTTTTCATTTAATGTGGAGTATAAAATAGATTCTTTTAATTACATAAAATTTAATCCAGGTTTTACTTTAAAAAAAGTTAGAGACAATTATACTTCAAGCTTTGGTACTACTAATCCAAAAGGAGGTTTACTCAACAATGGTTTTGATTCTACTTATAATAAATCATCTACACCAAATTATAATGGGTCATTATTATACAACCATAGGTTTCATAAAAAAGGGCGTACACTTTCTTTAAACTTGACTGCTGGTAATAGTGTTTCTACATCTGATGATGATATTTACAATAATGGGACAAATGCAAATTCCCCTTTTCCTTTTAGTATTAACCAAAACGTAAATCAAGAAAATACAAGTTACAACTATGGTTTTAGTGCCTCGTTTAATGAGCAGCTAACTAAAAAGAGAGGGCTCGAATTTAATTACGCTTATAATAAACGCTTTGTAGGAAATGATAGAGAAACATATAATGTTGTAGGTGGGCAAAGAATATTGAGGGCTAGTCAAACCACAGATTTCGAAAATATTTATACAACAAATCGTTTTGGAGTAAATTATAGAATTACGCAAAAAAAATACAACTACTCTGTAGGGCTTGGCGTGCAACCTGCTACTATCGAAAACAATTCATTTACAGGTAGTAAATTAAAGTTTAAGCAAAATCTTATAAATTATTTTCCAACGGTAAGGTTTGCATATAATTTTTCTAAAAGCAAATCGTTCAATTTAAATTATAATGGCGTTACAAACCAACCTACAGCGCAGCAATTGCAACCAGTAGTAGATTCTTCAAATATTCAAAATATTGTTTATGGCAATCCAGATTTGAGACCTGAATTTTCAAACACGTTTAGCATGCGCTTTAATAATTTTAATTTTATTAGTGGCAATGTATTCTTTAGCAATATAAGTGTTTCATTTACTAACGATAAAATTGTAAGCGACATCAATATAAAACCTGGAGGCAGGCAAGAGACTAGATTTATAAACACCAATGGCTTCTACAACATAAATGCATTTTATGCAATATCTAAACCAGTACAAAATAGAAAATATGTGTATAACTATAATGGAGTTATAAATTATAACAACAATATTTCTTTTTTCAATACGCAAAAAAATGCAGGACGCAATTGGATTTTAACCCAACGCATATCCATGGATTACAAATTGAAAAAGTGGTTAGAAACCAGTGCAGGAGGTTCTTTTACTTTAAATGATGTAAAAAATTCATTAAATACCAATTCTAATAATAATATAAGAATTTGGGGGTTAACACATTCCTCTAGATTGTTTTTTAAGTACGACTTTATATTTAGTTATGATGTAGAAAAAACAATAAATAGTGGTTTTACAAGCAATGTTTCTGCTAACCCATTATTGGTAAATGCTACACTAGAAAAACAGTTATTTAAAAATAAAAATGCTTCCATAAAACTACAAGCACTAGACTTATTGAATGAAAACACTAATGTAGCTAGATCTGTAACAGGCGTAGCTATTACAGATACAAGAACCAATAGGCTGCAACGTTATTTTATGCTAAGCTTTGTGTATAGGTTTAATAAATTTAAGGGTGCTGCTAGTGGTGGACCAGGTTTTGGAGGTGCTCCCGCTGGGCCGAGTGGTGGAATGAGGATGGGTGGACCTGGGTTTTAAAAAATGATTCTACTACTATAAAGTGAAGCAGCTGTTTGAATTAATTAATCCGTAAACTTATGTATTGTAAGAAAAAGGAACTGCAAATTAGATTAACCAGCTTTTAAAAACGAAACCCGCTGCTATAGCGGGTTTCGTTTTTTGGAATTTATTTTGAAAAAAATGACTTTTATTTAAAAAATACCTTTAAAAAATTTCACTATTGGATTTCTACTAACGCTTGCTGATATTTTATGGCTAACTTTTTTTGATGCTAATAAAAACATTTTATTAAAGATATTTCCTTCTTCTTTTACATAATTCGAAATTTCTGTACGAGCAGTATTTAAAAGATTACTTGGTTTTAAAATTTCGATTGTACTATTTATTTGTGCTTTTAGTAGCGATAAATCTTGCTTTTGCTTTGTATGCAATGAGGCAATAGTAGCATCTAATATTTCTACTTGACTTTTCATGCTAATTATCGCTCATCATTTTAGAAATAAAGCCATTTTTTAATGGAACCTTTATCCAAGGATGTCTGAAAAGGTGAAATACTAATGCTATTAAAGCATATGCTCCCGCTACTATAAAAAATCCGTAGTAGTATTCCCCAGTTAATTTGCCTAGCCAAAGCGCCACACCAATGTTTAAAATTAAAATAGACAATGCAACACTAATAGTTACGACTGCTTTGGATATCAAAGATGAAATAACATCAGCAGATTTGCGTACCGCTTGAAGCTTTAGCAATTCTATTGTTGTTTTACCGTAGTCCTCCGCTTTATCAAAAAGCATTTCTATAGGTGTTACATTGTCGTTCATTAGATTATTTTAAGGATAGCTTTTATCATTTCCTAGCTCATTGCATTTTTGAAATCCGCCTTTACCTCAGCGTATTTCCCCTTGCCTTTTTCTTCTAAATTTTCTGCTTCGTTTCTTATACTTTCGTACCTCTCCTTAATTGTATCCAACAAACCATTAAATTTCTCTTTTACATCATCAGCATAGCCTTCGCCTTTGCTCACAATATTTTTTCTTGTATTACTACCTTTATCAGGTGCAAACAAAATTCCTAATAATGCACCAGTGGCAATCCCTGCCAACATTCCAAGTGCTGTTTTTCCTCCGTTCATAATAAGTGTTTTTTTGTTAAATGAAAATTTATAAAACTTTTCTACCTTGTATTACTCTTAAAATAACTGCTATAATTGCTATTACTAAAAGTAGGTGTATAAGCCCTCCTGCCGCATAGCCTAAAAATCCTATAGCCCAAGCTATAACAAGTATTACTGCTACGATGTAAAGTAAGTTGCCCATGATAATTTTTTTAACGGTGATTGTAGATGATGTTATATTGTGTTTATTTATTAATGTAAAATTGCAAATTAATCATACAACTATCATTACACAATTGTGTAAAAAAATTATATAATTCACATGTGAATGTTAAAAGAAACCTTTGGTAAATTATGCAGGAAGGTAAAATGTAAACGTAGCGCCTTCGCCGAGCCTACTTTGGGCAAGAATGCGCCCACTGTGGTTGTCTATAATTTTTTTACAAATAGCCAAGCCAATGCCAGTACCTGCATAGGTAGATGAGTCGTGTAAACGTTTAAACAAAACAAAAATTTGGTCAGCATATTCTTGCTCAAACCCAAGGCCATTGTCACTGCATGTAAATTTGTAATACTTTTTATCTGCTAGCAACTTTACATCATTTGCGGCTTTTTCATCAATCAACACACAATCAATGTCTATTATTGGGTTTACATTTGGGTTGCTATATTTTAATGCATTGCCTATTAGGTTTGTAAATATTTGTTGTATTTGATGTGGTATTACTTGTAAAGTTGGTAATGAAACTGCATTAATAATGGCATTTTTTTCTTCAATACTTTGTGCTAGTTCTTGTTTAGCATTTTCTAGTAAAATGTTGAGACTCTTTTCTTCAAACGCATTTTCTATTTTATTGCCTTTCGAAAATAGCAGCAAATCGTTTATGAGTTGCCTCATACGATTGGTAGCTATTTGTATTTTTGTAAAATATTCTCTTCCACTCTCAGACATATTTTGCAAATCATTGTCAGTAATTCGAGATACAAATGTTTGTATTTTGCGTAGAGGCTCTTGCAAATCGTGGCTGGCTACATAATTAAAAGAAGTGAGCTCAGCATTGCTTTCAGCCAATTCTTTATTCATTTCACTTAAGGCTTGGCTATCTAAATATTCTTTTGTAATATTGTATGTAATACCAATTACAATTTTTTTACCAATTACATCTGTCAAAAGTTTACTAACAGATTTTGCATACACTACTTCTCCATCTTTTCTAATAATTCTAAAAATATGCTTAGATGTTTTTCCTTCGTTAAGCACCTTGTCTGTTCCTTCAATAAGCAAATGCCTGTCATCAGGATGTATAAAACTTATAAAGTTTTCTAAATTAGCCTCAAATGATTGTGGCTCGCAACCGAGGAAACGATATAAATTATCTGAGAATATATATTTTTCTGTTTCTAGATTCCATTGCCAATTGCTAAAGTCGCCAATTTCTTCTGCCTGCGACATGGTTTCTGCATTAATCTTTAATTCTTCATTGGTTTTTTTTAAGAGCGCTAAATCATTGTTTATTTTTAAAAATGAAAAAAGAAAAACTAATATGGAAAAAAATACAAGCAGCAATGTAAAAATTGGCGTTAAGTAACTTTCTTTTTCAAGATTTATTTTTCTATCTGTTAGATATTTATTCTCTAAATCGTTCATTGCTTTAATCTGTAGGCGAATTTGATCCATTACTATTTTACCTTTCAGCATACGGTCTTTAAAAAGCGTAATATTTGTTTGATATTGTGTAGATAAATTGCTGTCGAGTATAGAAAGCCTTAACTGTATAAGTTTGGATAGGGTATCTAAATTAATTTGTTGTTGCTTATTATCTGCAACTAAATTTTTTATTGAGCCAAAGGATTTACCATATTCTGCCATTGCATTATTATATGGTTCTAAAAAAATACTATCCTTGGTAATGAAGTAGCCCCGCTGCCCATTTTCAGTATCTTTAAGATGAGATAATAACTGCTCTAATTCTTTTTGAACTTCATGTGTGTGTATTACTAATTTGCTAGATTCAGTAACTGCATTTGTATGCCTGTAAGAAATGCCAGCAATTAAAATCAATGCAAACAATGCTATAGTAAAAATGATTTTTAAAAAGCTAGCAGATAAAAATAATGCCTTGAAGTTCATACGGTTCATTAAAATTATAAACTTAAAAGAAAATTATCTCTATTTAGTCCTGAAGTTTGGTATTGCCAATTCATGATAATAACTTCCGATAATAATTTTTTTAGGATGCCAAAATCGCTAGGTTTTTGTAAATACACATTAGCACCTTTTACAAAAGTATCTTCTATATCTTTTTCTGATGCAGATGTAGAATAAATTACAATGGCCATGTCTTTTAGTCGTTCATCGCTTTTTATTTCAGCTAGGCATTCAATACCTGTTTTACAAGGCATGTTTAGATCTAAAAAAAGCACATCGGGTATCTCGTTTTCCTCTCCTTTTAAAAAATTCATTAATTCATTTCCATCTTTTACTACATCTACTTTTGTTTTTACTTTTACTTCTTTAAAAGCATCTTTAAAAATTATTCTATCATCCTCATCATCATCAGCTAGTAATACCTTAGTAAGTTCTTTACTCATATTTTATGTTATTATAGGTTAGGGGTAAAACAAAAACTCGAAAAAAATTATAACATTGTTTTTATTGTAGATCTCGTCGTTTCTTTATTATTCGTTGAAAGGCAGTAAGGGTAAGACCGGTTTTGTTTTTAAATTGTGTGCCAAGGTGAGCTAAACTGCTGTAATTTAATTTCCAAGCTATTTCGTTAAAAGTAAAGTTCTCCGTGGTTATCAATTGCTTTACTCGTTCTATTTTTTGTAAAATAATGTAGTTTTCTATGGTGGTATAGGTTATTTCTGAAAAAAGATTGGAAAGATACCCATAGCTCAAGTTTAATTTAGAAGATAAATGGTGAGACGTTTTTGAAGTTGGTAAATTTTCTTCCAAGTGAATCATTTCAGTTATAACATCTTTTATTTTTTGTATTAAAATACTTTTCTGGGATTCTACAATTTCAATGCCATATTTTTTCAAACCTGCATTTAATTGGTTTAACTTACTCACAGACAGCTTCTTTTTTACATCTACCTCTGTAAAACTTAACATAGAAAAATCAATTTCTAGCTTTTCCAATTGCTCCGCTACAATTTTTTTGCAAGCTTCGGTAATGTTGTATTTTATGTAAATCTTCATACTGGTATATTTTACTAAACCTTACGTTAATAAATGCAAAGAAGCACCCAACTACAAAAATACTATTTACATAATTTATAAAATAATTTATATAATTACCACATTTCCCTTATATTCAACTTAATCATGTTACATTGGTATTTTAAAAAAATACTTTTATGTCATTACATCTTTTACAAACCGTACAACAAAATCTCGGATATCCTATATTGCAAAAAATAGATACAACTACTGATAAAATGGTAGATGATATCACTAAACCCGAGGAAGATAAATTTAGCCAAGCAGCCATACCTGCAGTGCTTACTGCTTTATATAAATATGTGCAAACAGATGAAGGTGCTACGGAAGTTTTAAATGGCAATAATGATACAAAATGGATTGCAAAAATATTTGATGAGCATAAAAAAGATGCTATACAAATAATATCATCCTATGCAAAACAATCCAGTGAAAACCCATTGGATAAAATGCATACAATAGCAAATGAAGCCATAAAAATAACCAAAGTAAGTATTGGAGAAAATGGAACAATTAAAGATGTAAAACTATTTTTGGCAGCACAGAAAAATGATATTCTTTTATATCTTTTGCCAAGTTTAAAAATGGGAGAATTATTAAATGATGGCACGTTAGATGATGATACTAATAAAATGGAAGGCCCGATATCTAGTTTAATGCACAGTTTAGGAAATGTATTTACCACCCCTACTACTGAAACGGAGGCAGAAGAAAAGCAAGCTAACTTGTAACCAAAGAGTAATCATTTAACCAAACAATGATATTTAAAATGTCCTAAAAAAATTATTTAAGAATAATTCTTTTAAGACGTTTTCAGAAACACTAGTTCAAAACCATATTATTTTTTTGCTGATACGCTTTTACTTCATTTGTAATTTTCAGCTTTCTTCTGTTATTTTTTTCCATTACAAGCCTTGCCATCAAATAGCTTACTGTAGATTCTGCACCTTGGTTTAAATTTACATATGCATCTTCTAAACCGTCGTAGCAGCCTCCTGTGCAGGGATTGTATATAATTTGTTCCAAATGGTTGTTTCCTAAAAACCAACTAAATGCTGTGTCCATTTTTATATTGTATTCTTCATCATTAAAACATATTTGAAATTTATAAAGTGCCATAATAGTATAAGCTACATCTATAGGTTGTTCGCCACCTATTACAATCTCTGTAGATAAATTATCTTTTTGCAACCAGCCTTTATTAGAAATAACTTTTATACTTTTTTCTGTAAATGTTTTTGATAATAAAAAATCGAAACTTGATTTTGCAACTTGTTTATAAACTGATTCGCCCATTGCCGTGTATGCACAAAGCATTGCTTCTGGCAGAATACTATTACCATAGGTGAGATAACTTTCAAACCATTGCCATTCTGGTTCAGATTCGTGACAAAACATTTGTACCAATCTATCAGCAAGTAATTTTATTAAGGAAATATTATTTGTATTTGGGTATGTTAAGTTTGCATAGTATATGCCTTTTATAGCAAATGCCATGGCACGAGTAGAGTGTAATTTGCTTAACTTTAATGTGGCATTATCAAATAATCGAATAGCATCTTCTATAATATAATCTGGAAAATAATCTTCTAATGAAATTAAATATCCTAATGCCCAAACTGCCCTACCATTGGAGTCTTCCAAATTTGTTTCCTCATTTTGCATCGTAAATAATTTGTCTTCATTTACGTAATTTAAAAAATTTCCATCTTCTTGAAAGCAGTATTTTATGAAGTTTAAATAGGTTGCTACTTTTTCTATATAATCATCATTTTTATACAACTCTAAGTATTGGCAAGTTGCTACCATTGCTCTTGCATTATCATCTAAAGTATATCCACTCTTAATATCGGGCTGGTTTATTTTAGCAAATTGTATTATGCCAAAATTTGTAGTAAGTTTGTTTAGATGTTTTAAATTTATGGGCGGTATTTTATAGTTTAATTTAATATTACTTCCGCTATATTTTTCAAAAAGAATGGCGTGTTCTATTGCAGCATTTTCCCAAGCTGTAGCAGATATTACATGCAACCCATTTAAGCTAATTTGGTTTCTTAACAAATCATCATTTAGCAAAGTGATTACCGCAGTAGAAACTTGTGTGGAATTTTCAAAATCTACAATAACGCCTGTATTGTTTTTTAAAACCTCTAGCGCATGCGGTATAGGTGTAGATACTATTGTGCAACCACAACTAAGTGCATACGAAAATGTGCCACTAACTGCTTGGTGTGGGTCTTTAGATGTAAATAGATACACATCTGTCATTTGCAAATATTCGAGTAAAATAGGTAGTGCTAAGTAACTATTTACAAATTGCACATGCTTTTGTAATTTTAATTCAATTACTTTTTCTTGTAAATAAGTTCTATATTTTTCTCCTTCATTTTTATAAATAGATGGGTGCGTTTTTCCAAGAATTAAAAACAACACATCTTTATGTTTTTTAATAATCGCAGGCAATGCATCTAAGGTTGTTTCTATACTTTTACCTGCTCCCAATAATCCAAAAGTTGATAATATTTTTCTGTTGCTGAAATTATACTTTTGCTTTAATAAAATTTCATCGCCATGAGATATTAAATGAGTGCCGTGTGCTATTACTTCAATTTTATTGGCACGAATTGCATAATCTCTTTTTAGAAGCGATGCAGATGTATTGGTCATTACAATAATGCTTTGCGCATATTTTGCTATGTTTTTTACATGTGCCTTTAATGTTTCATTCGGATTAGGCAAAACAGTATGAAAGCAAATGATAATTGGTTTTGTAAGTGCTTTTAAAAAAGCGATAAAATCAGCCTCCTTATTTTTGAATAACCCAAACTCATGTTGAATCATTACAATTTTAACATTCTCATCATTATTTATTAATCTTGCTAGCCCTAGGTATGCCATGTGGCAGTTAATATTTAAAATGTATTTCACTTCGTCTTCATACACTAGTGAAACCTCTTCAGACTCTAAGGCACAAATGGAAATATCGAAAGTGTGTTCAAATTTATTGTTAAGCGCTTTTACTAAGTCTTGCGAATAAGTTGCTAGACCACACTCTCTTGGCGGATATGATGTTATAAATAATATTTCGGGTATTGAAATTGTATTGTTCATTAGTTTGCCATTTCTAATACTTGCTCTGTAGTTAGTTGTAGTCGTATTATTGTTGATTGCTGTTAAATCATTTCTCATCGTTTAATCTTTATTTTTTGAAAAACTTAGTTTATAAATAGCTTATTAAGTTTGTTGTAGTTAGAACAGAATATTTATACTTTATGGAGCAATAATTCTGTCAGTAATGTAGATAAGCTCATAGTTGCACAAGCAATTTGCTCATCTGCGGCACCATAATATATATACAATGTATCTTCAACTACAATAGCACCTGTGGGAAAGCATACATTATTTACTTCTCCTTTTAGTTCCCACTCTTCTTCTGGTTTAAACAATGGATACGGCAAGCGTGAAATTTCAATTAGTGGGTTATCAATATTTAATAATGCAGCACAAGCGCAATAAACAAAGCCATTTATTGTATCATGTACACCATGATAAATCATTAACCAACCATGCGCTGTTACTATAGGCGGACAACCGCCACCAATATAACTTGCTTCATGTTCAAACTTTGCGCTGAGCAATACGTTAGCTTGAAAATGTAAGAAATAATGTTGCCAAAAGTCTGCGGTTAGTTCATCAAGACTATTAATACATACAAATTGTATATCGGGTTTTATTCTATGTAAAAAACAAAATTTTCCATTTATTTTTCTTGGAAAAAACATAACATTTTTATCCCAAATAAAAACTTTCTTTCCTTTTTTTTCTACTATTCCACCATCTCCATTAAACCTTAAATATTTTTCATTTAATGCACTTTTGGTACTTGCAAGTCTGTTAAATTCTTTATAAGCCATTTGTGGCACTATCATACCTAGCTTTTCCCAATGCACTAAATCTGTAGAAGTAGCCAAACAACCCAATGCATTTACACCATCGTATGCAGTATAGGTAAGGTAAAATAAATTGTCAATTTTTGTTAGCCTTGCATCTTCTACGCCATGCATTTCATAGTCTAATTGTGGGAACAATATTGGTGTATCCATTCTTTCTTCTACCTCTAACGGCTTGTCAAATCTGCAATATCCTATACTAGAATAATTTCCCTTGGCTACTGCTCTATAAAACATGTGAATGCTTTCATTGTGCATAATCGCAGCAGGATTAAGTACGCCCTCTACCTCAAAATTTAAACCTGATTTTTTCAATACTATTCCTTCCTTAGTTATGTTTAGCATATGTGCGTTATTAGTATTTGTTAAAAATGACTGTTTACTTAAAAAAGTATACAAATTTTCACCAATGCAAAGTTTAATCACATACCTACAAGTAGTATTACAAAATTTTGGCTTTATGTTGTAATATTCACAGGTTTTTTTTAAATAATTTTTTGCTTATGCTTTATACTAGCATATCACAATTTTAGAATGTGTGAATAATGCAAAATATATCAGTAATTATGTAATAATATACTGCAAGAAGCGATGCAACTTTGTCTATGATAATAAATGGAATACATCCTATATAAGTTAGTTAGTTTTGGTAATCGGCGCCTGTTTCTACAGGTGCTTCTCTTTTTATCCTAAACCCTTATCTTAGTTTGTATAAAAACGTAAACAAAATAAGCATTATGAAATTTTTCGCAACTGTGGCAATGGCTGCAATTATTTTTACAACAAGTGCAAGTACACAGCAGGTAAATATTGGTATTAAAGGTGGACTCTACATCTATAAACATTAACAAAGATGACAACTCTGCGTATGCGGCTAAAGTAGCCTTACTAGGGCACATTAATCTTCCAGAAAATTAGCTTTCAGCCCGAGGTAGTTTATGCTGCAAAATATAAAGTGTTTGGTGCTGAAACCAAATTAAACTTAGGATACATTTATGTCGCTTTGTTTATTGAGTACATGCTTGAAAACGGTTTTAGTTTACAAGCAAGGTCACAATTAGGTTTTTTGGTAAGTGCTAAAGCAAAAGTGGGCGATACAAAAATTGATATAAAAGACAATTTAAAGGCAGCAGATTTTGGCTTGGTTGCAAGCATGAGATATGCAAATCCTAAATCAGGATTTGGCATAGACACAACCTATAATATCGGTCTAAGCAATATCTATGAAAACAGTTCATTAAAGTCTTACAATAGTGGTTTGCAAGTGAGGGGTACCTTTTTAAGCATAAATAATGTCTCATAACATAAACATATTTAAACTACAATCAATGAAACTGGTTTTATTGGTTGTTGTTGTTTTTTTTAATACAATAATGAAGGGGTATTCATTTACATTGGATAATTCAATTAATGATAGCAATGTTACATCTACCAGTAAAGCTGCAATAGATTTTATTGATAAAATAAAAACTTTGGCGCCTAGTAAATATTGGCCAAACATTAAACCACCCCTATTTTTACAAAACATAAAAGCCAACCTAAACAATCCAGTAAGTATATACGCAGGCAATGGAACAAACTTTTGCGGTTATGGTGCATTAACTTATCTTTTATTACAAGGTGACCCGCTAGGTTATGCTAAGCTTATGCTGCAACTTTATACGAATGGCCATGCAGTATTTGGGATGACTCATTTCAATCCGTCTATTGAGGTAAAAAATGCAGCAGGGGCATTAAAATACAAAGGTATTTTAGATATTCACCCTGCAGACCAGATGTGGTTTTTGAGTTTGGCAGATCATTTTAAAGGCTACCTGAATTTTTTTAATAAGAAGTACGACCCTGATGATGAAGATAAATTTTGGGCGTCTGTTAATTATGCAAAATTCAATAGAATGATAAGAAATCTACTATTATATAAAGTAATTGCAAATGGTTCAGATTTAATTAGACCAAGGGTAGGAAACCTGTATAATGACATATATGATAAAGCAAAAAAGGGAACAGTGGTACTTTTTATAAACAATAGGATTGTACATAAAAAGAATCATGTAAAGATAAAACTTGGTGTGCCTACGCACTTTATAGTAGTAGAAAAAATAAGCAAAGAGAACAACATCATTACACTTGTGTATTGGGATTATGGAGGCAAAACACTTAGACAAATGTCGCCAGCGTTTTTAAAGCGAATAACTTTTGGCATTTCTTATTGTAAAAAAAACTAAAACAAATGTATTATAAGTTTAGAAATATTTTGGCTATTATTGGATTACTGTGTGCTGTGTTATCATGCGCTTCAAATAATATTTCTTCAAAATATTATTATCAAAATAAAAATACGTTAGATAGTATAGAGCATTCCTATAAGCATTTATATCTAGAGCGTCCTTTTTCTATTGCTTTCACAAATAGAAGTTTCAATACGGTAACTATTCAAATAATTACAGATACACTAAGTTATATTTATGAATTTACAGTAAATGAACAAAGGTTAAAAGATACTTTAGTTGCCTACCATTTGGATAGTGCAAAGATTATTGATTTAATTACAAAAATGAAAGCAATAAGATGCACTTGGATTAATAGCTATAATTTTTATGTGGCTGAAAAAAAGAAGAGCTTGGTATTTATGTCGATAAAACCCATAGCAATTAATGCAGTATTTTCTTACAAAAAATATTATATGCTTACTTATTTTCAACAGCCACAATATTTTGATAGTACTGGCAAATTATTAGACAAAAAAAGGTTGCGAACATTAAGGAAAATAAATGGAGAAATTTTCCAAAGAATAAATGATAAAGTATGTTATACTGTTTCAGGAAAATTTAGGTAATGCAAGTAGCTTTTTTATTATCCATATTCTCACATAATCTTAAGGTACAAAATTTACTAGGCGTTTATTTTATAAAGTATCAAAAGAAAGTAGATTTTCTATAGGGCAGGTATAGTTTATGTGCAACCATACTATTTATTAAACAAGTGAATAATGCAATTTTTATACAAAATTGTGTAATAAAAAAATAACCAAATAATATCACCTTTAGCGTAAATAAATTATCAAAAAAACACATCATGAAAAAAATATTTTCTATACTTCTGCTAAGTGTATGTTTATTGAACTGTACACAAAATTTAGTTACTGGTCGCAAGCAGTTGAGCTTGGTATCAGAAACAGAATTACAATCAATGGCTAAGCAGGAGTACCAAAGTTTTTTAACACAAAATAAAGTAGTAAGTGTAAGCAGCAATAGAGATGCCGAGATGGTGCGCCGTGTAGGTACACGTATAGCAGATGCTATAAAAAGTTATTATGATGGGCAAGGGCAAACATCAGTACTTGAGGGATATGAGTGGGAGTTTAATTTAATAGATAATAAAGAAGTAAATGCATGGTGTATGCCCGGTGGAAAAGTAGTTGTATACACAGGCATATTGCCAGTAACACAAAATGAAGCGGCACTTGCCATTGTACTTGGCCACGAAATTACACATGCAGTTGCACAACATGGTAGCGAAAGAATGAGCCAAGGTTTGTTGCAGCAACTTGGTGGTACGGCATTGCAAGTAGCACTAGCCAATAAGCCTACGCAAACACAAAATATTTTTAATACCGCTTATGGAATTGGAAGCACAGTAGGAGGCACTCTACCATTTTCTAGAAAATCTGAAACGGAGGCGGATAAATTTGGTTTATACTTCGCTGCCATGGCAGGTTACAACCCACAAGAAGCTGTTCCGTTTTGGGAAAGAATGGCGGCAGCTGGTGGTGGAAAGCCGCCTGAATTTTTAAGCAGTCATCCATCGGATGCTACACGTATAGCCAATATAAAAGCCAACATGCCTGCGGCTTTAAAATTTTATAACCCTATAAAAAAGAAGAAATAATATGAGTAAAATATTTTTATGGTTTATTGTTCTAGCAATCTAATACGTTTTGTATATTTTATAAAAAGCTTTTTAATAGTTTGCAATTTAGTACACAACCTAAACCTCTATTCCGATAATTATCGGAACTAAACCCCTACATTGCAAAGTAACAAAAACGTACAAATTACTAAACGATTAATATTGGCAGATACTATATAATATTGTATAAATACTGAGTCGTTCACAGCTAAAAAATTCTATAAAAATATTTCTATAATTTTAATTGATAACTTTCTTTTTAAGTGAAATTTTTTTTATAGCAAGTTTATTATTTATTTTTTGTACAATTTTTTTTGCAGGAAAAGGGGTTTCATCTCCCAATAAAATAGCCCAGGCTTCCATCCCCTCTACCCTATCGAAAAGTATTTTTAGAATAGCAATAGTGGGCAATGCTAAAAAAACGCCTGATATGCCTAGCAACATTCCTCCTCCAATGGCGCCTACCATGGTTATCAATGCATTTATTTTTACTTTGGAGCCTACAATTCTGGGCATTAAAAAATTGGAGTCTATAAAATGTACACCCAACAATCCAATAACCATCCATACTATTTGGCTCATGCTAGTAGATGTAGTAAGCGAAACAAGTGCTGTAAAAATGATACCAGAATAAATTCCAATAAATGGCATAATATTTAAAACGCCCGTAAATACGCCAAGAAAGATGGCATATTTAATTCCAATAATCATAAGCACTATTGAATTGCATGTAGATATTATAGCCATTTCAATTAGTAAACCCGACATGTAGTTTTTCATTACTAGCTTGGTTCCACCAATTACATCCTCAATACTTTTTTTATTTTGCTTAATGAATAAAGCTAATAAAAAACGTTTTATGGTATGCCTATAAAAAAGTATAAGAAAAGAATAAATTAATATGAACAATGAAAATGCTACTGCTTGGGTAACGGTGTAAACAGTTTCTCTTACATATAGCATGCCCGATGACTGTACATCTGCTGAGGCACTGTTGAATAATGTTTTTTGTTGGGATAAACTAATGTTGAATTTTTGGAGAAGTAAATTTTGCAAGCTGTGATAATGCTCTCCCAAATTTTTCTTTATAGCAGGTATGTCGTTTAAAAAAGTAATGATTTGTGATGAGAGTAAATATACAATACCAGCAAACACAATAAAAGCTAAAAGTATAGCTAGCAAGGCTGCAAGCGCCCTTGGCATTTGAAGTTTCTCTAAAAAATTAGCAATTGGTAATAATAAAATAGAAATTAAGACTGAAAAATATAGTGGTATGAATATAGCTTGACATTGTATAACAATAAACCCTATAAGTACTACTAATAATAGCCTAAAGCAAAGCCGAACGGTATATGGCCATTGTTCAAAAGATGATTTTATTGCATTTAAATTTTCCAAAAAAATAATTAAACCATTATATAAATTACTAAAACTATAAAAATGGGCTCGTAGTTACGAACCCATTTTCAACTAAAAACACAACCTGAAAAAAGTTAACGAATAAGAAATATCAATAAAAGGGTAATTACAATAATATTACTAAAAATGTAGACTTTGCTATCAAATCCACTAGAGCTATTCATTTCTTTTCGTATTCCATCATTCATTTTTCAATAACTTTTTTAATTGACCAGTAAGTTTAACTCTATCCGTACTTTGCATTTTACTAAATTATAAGAGTATAAATTCAATATAAATGACAGCATAAAGTTGCATAAATTTTACCACGCCATTATTACATAACTTTATTAAAAAGTTGCATCTTTCACAGATGCATTATTTAATTTCTTTATTCTTTTCCTCAATTTCTGCATCTACTAAATCCACATACTCTTTAGCAAGCTCTACAATTTCCTTTTCTGTTTTTCCTTCTGCATGTATAACCGCATTACTGGCAGGCTCATGCGATGTAATGAGTTCATTTATTTTTAAATGCATAAGGGCAGAAAAACGATTAAATGATTTTTGGATAATAAACAAACTCAAAAAAGTAGTACCAAAAATAATATCGCCAATACTTTGGTGAATGCTTTGCGTATAAAACTCTTTATTGCTCCACCAAAATAAAACCATAATAAGTGCTAATGTAAACGTAATTGAATTGCCCAAAATACTAGTAACAGTGCTGGTTACTTTCTCAAAAATTCTTTCCGTATGACCATATACATTTTTCATTTTACGTTATTTAGGATTTTCAGAATAGTTTGAAATGGTGACTACGGCTTTTGCTATATCGCTTGGCGGTACTTTACCAGAATACATTTTTGCGTAAGCCGCAGTAAACTCTGCACCAAAAAACATAATCATAGAGGAGTAGGAAACCCACAATAAAATAAGCACAACAGAGCCAGCTGCACCGTAAATAGAGGTTGGCTCAGCTTTCCCGAAATAAAATGCTAGTCCAGTTTTTCCAATGGTAAACAATAATCCGGTTAGAAGCGAGCCAAGCCAAACTTGTTTCCATTTTATTTTTGCATCAGGTAAAATTTTAAACATTAGAGCAAAAAGAGTAGAGATAACGGCTAACGAAAAAATAAAATTAAGTACATGAAAAAAAAGTAACCCAGTTTGTGATGTATCAGCTTTAATCCAATTGCTCATGGCTGCTAAAGCAGCAGATACAACTAATGATATTAATAATAAAAAAGCAATTGCAAAAATTAACCCAAAAGAAAATAACCTAGCTTTTAAAATAGGTAAAATACCTTTTTTAGCCACTACTTTTACTTGCCAAATACTGTTCAACGTTTTTTGTAGCTCTACAAACACACCTGTAGCACCTATCAATAAAATGATGATACCTATTATGGTTCCGAATGTAGTAGATTTTGCTTGGCTTGCATTTGTCAACATATCCTTTACCTGTAGTGCAGTGTCTGCTCCCATTGTTTTGGATACTTCCTGTATTATATTTTCATTCACCACATCTCTTCCAAAAAAATATCCTGTAATAGAAATAATGAGTAACAATAAACCAGGTATACTAAATATGGCATAGTAAGCAATAATGGCACTTTCCCTAAATGGATCTTTTTTAACCCATTCGGCAAAGGTTAATTTTAATAATTTGCCTATATCTTTTATTATTATTTGCATGATGATATTTTTTTAATTCATAACCCAAATGGCAAAATTTAAAAGCGTAGCAAAACCCACCCACATAATATAAGGCAGGAGTAGCCATGTTGCTTTTTTATTGATAGTAGCAAAAGTAGACATGGTAGCAACTATTGTTATTACCATTATCACAATATTTATTAATGCCAATAATGGCGAATGAAACCTAAAAAATAAAATAGACCAACAAAAATTAAAAAACAATTGAAAAAAGAAAATACAAATGGCATTTGTCTTTTTTAAATAAGGCGCATCGCTCTTCCAAATAAGCCATAGCGCAATACCCATGAGTAGATAGAGTATTGTCCACACAGGACCAAAGAGGTATGCAGGCGGATTCCAAGAGGGTTTTGTTAGTGTATTAAACCATGCATTATTGCTGGTATTAGAAAGTAACGCACTTATAATACCTACTGCCTCACAAACAAGTATGGCAATAATTAATTTAGAAATTGGTGATATGCTTTTTTTTGACATGGGAAAATAGTTTTGGTATCAACTAAAATAGCGGAAAAGATGTAGAAATCTTTTCCGCAGGAAAAACATTGGTATTACAATTATTTGTTCTCTACCAATGCGTCTCTTAGGGATATTATTTTATTATAATCCGCTTTTAGTAAATTCTTTTGTGCAGCAAGCATGGTTTGTTGTTCAGCAGTTAAATTTTCCAACTTATCTGTAAGCACTTTTTCATACGCATCTTGTGCAGCCTCTTCGCCATATTCACAAGAGTTTAAAATAGCCTTACGGTCATTTCCAGTAAGTGCTGCTTTTACATCCATCCATACCCTAAAAAACTTACCAGTAATTCTAGTAGATTCTGTAGGTTCTCCACCAAGTATTTCTACTTCATCTTCTAAATCATCTTTGCACTGATTGCTTGTATCTATAAAACCAGCAAACAAAGTTTTCAAGTCTGTTTCTTCTGTCTCTTTAGATGCTGTTTCATAACCTTCTACTCTATCGTTGTTTATTTGTATGATAGAATTTAACACGTCAATTGTTTTTTCGTTGTCCATTTTATAATTTTTATGTTTAAATGTATAAAACAAAATTCCTACTTTATATATTACAAATTGTTACACAATTGTTCCTATTAGTTTCAATATTCACAGATAAAATTTCATTACAGACTTATACAATAAAAGGCCGCCTCAAATAAATGAGACGACCTTTCCCTATAAAACCTAAAAACATTCTTAATTCTTATACAGTATTTTACTTTGTATATTTCCTACACCATCGTCATACTTTACCAAATACATACCACTTGGCAGTGTTCCAATATTTACTTGGGTTTGAAAAGTATTTAGCTGAGCAAGTTTTTGCATTATTACTTTTCCATCTGTGGTGTATAAAGTAATGGTTGCTCTTTCAGCAGATTTATTGTGCTGAATTGTTACTGCATCTGTAGCAGGTGTTGGATAAATTTCTATCTGTGATAGCGTTTTATCTTTTGCGTACACTTTTATAATTGGAGTGTATTTACTTTTACCATCAAAATCAATATTTCTTATTCTAAAATATGTTGTTTGATTTAATTTATCGAGGTAATTTAATGCATAAACATTTTTACCACTAGCAGCTACATAGCCTGCATTTGTAAAAGTATTTCCGTCATTACTTGCCTCTACGAAATATCCTTGTACATTTATTTCTTCGCCTACATTCCATAATAGTTGTAATGTTTCGTCAGTTTTTTTGCGTGCTACAAAGCCTAAAAACGTTACTGGTAGAGGACCTCCTTGCACGGTTAGTGCTAAATCATCAAATAAAATATTTTCGCCTGGGTGGTTTACAACCCTAAATGTAACTTCTAAACGAATTGCTCTACCAGAGGTCAAATCAGCATCTGCTAATGTTAAACAAATATTTCCTGCTGTGCTTGGTAGTGCTGTAAAAACAGGGCCGTTAGCTGTATTTGCAAGCACTTCTAAGGGTGGGCTTATCATGCCAGATATTATTCTAATCCTATACTCCGTACCTGCGGGTGCAGCGTATTTAAAGCCAAGGGTTATTTGCCCAGAGGTTAAATTTAAATAAACAGGTGAGATTAGACTAGCAGTTCTTGTTGCTAAGCCACTGCTTTCTATTTCTGCGCCTAAAATGGAGTTCCAGTTAAAGGCTACATCATTTGCATCTGAATAAATACTAGACGAGCTAAACCCTTCGTCCGAAGTATTAAAATTTCGAAATGTGCCACAGTCACTGGATGCTACAACTGTGGTGGGGTATTGTGCATTGGCAAAGAATACCGATGATGTCGTAATTATTAATAGTAAAAACTTTTTCATAACTTATTTTTTTGGGGTAACCTGAATTGATTAATACAAAATTATAAATGATGCATGCTTATGCAATTACACAATTGCTGAAAAAAATTGTATGATTCACAGATTCGGTAATTATTTGTTTTCTAACTCCTCTTATCGGTTGGTGTCCACACCAATGCTGTTAAGTTAAGGGCTTGCTAAAGGGAAGTCAAGCTTTTAAAGCTTGACTTCCCTTAGTAGTATCTGCTGGCTAAAAAGGAATACTTGCTTAAGTTAACAGCATTGGTGTCCCATCATAACTGTTCGGAAGAAAAAACATGTCGCTCCTACGGAGCTCTTATTATGTTTTATTGTTGATTTCTACTGACATGTCGCCTCTAACGAGGCTAAATATCTACGAATTATAGCTCCAGAGGAGCGACATACCAGTAGAAAAATATTAATGGTAGGGTGTAAAAGCTCCGTAGAGCCTGTCCCGAAAATCGGGAAGCGGCATGTAAGACAAATTGCATTATCTTCCTAACAGTTATGGTGTCCAACCACAAGTGTTCGGAAGATTAAAAGTAGAATAATTTATTCAGCAATTTAAGCCCGAAGGCCTGATATTATTATAGCGCTGAGGCAATACAATGAGGTGGAAATCCTGAAGCCCCGGTTCATATCACGAAGCAAGGCGTAGCTAAAAAAGGAATACTTGCTTAACTTAACAGCATTGGTGTGGACACCAACCGATAAAACAAAACAAGTAGGAGAAGGTTTCGGTTGGTGGGGACACCAACCGATAAAACAAAAATTACAGATGGAGTAGTGCGAGCTTTTACGAAAACGGAATTGATGAATTTGGTATACTTACAGATTATAGATTGTAAAAGTAAAGATACCGTTCGATTTCGGTTATTATTTCGGTTGGTGGGGACACCAACCGATAAGAAAAAAAAGAGAAAGAGCAGGAAATAAAAGATTTCGTGGCAGATGTGAAGAGGAATAAGGGGGATAAGTTTATATAAAGAGATATTTTTTATAAACGGATATCCCTAATATTAGGTATTAATTATATAAAGTTGGTTTGGTAATTTCGAATATGAAAAATTTACAAAAAAAAATAATCTTTTTATCGCTATATGCAATCATTTGCCTTATTCTATTAATGAATAACTGCCAAAATTCTCCCTATAAAAATTCTGAAGATAAGGCCAGTACTGATTTTACAGGTGCATTGGAATATGAGTTTAACATATTAAAAAATCCCACAACTGGAATTATACCGGAAGGGAGTTTTGAAAATGAGAAACTACAAGCTAGATTCATTGCAGAACGACAACCACAAAATAGAATAGCAGGTGGAACTGCTTATATATTTCAGGGTCCCGAAAATCTTGGCGGTCGTACCAGATCACTACAGTATGATGTACGTTATAACGGCATAACCAACCAAATGATTATAGCAGGAGGTGTAAGTGGTGGTATATATAAATCTTTAGATAATGGCGCAACGTGGGTGCGTAAGAGCCCAACGGGTGAGCATTATAGTTGTACTAGTATTGCCCAGGATTCAAGACCGGGAAATAATGACACATGGTACTACACTGTAGGGGAAGCTACCGGAAGTTCCGCTAGCGGAGGCTTGTTTGCCTCTTTATACGGTGGAAATGGAGTATATAAGTCTACTGACAATGGTGAGACCTGGAGCCGATTAGTAAATTCGAATACAACTGCATTAGAATCATTTAGTACAAATGCAGACTTCATAAGCAAGGTTGTAGTAAATCCTGTAAATGGTGATGTCTATATTGCATGTCTAGCAGCCATTAGAAGATCAACCGATGGTGGAAGCTCATGGGAAAGCGTGTTTATTGCAAGTCCGCTTGACCTTAATCAATTAACAGACATAGCTGTAACAAGTACAGGGATATTCTATGCAGGGCTTTCAGGCACACATACAGGTGCAGTCGATGGGGTTTGGCAATCAAATACAGGTGCTTCAGGATCTTGGACACGCATTGCAGGTCCCACTAATACGCCTTTGGGTTGGAATGCACAGGGAGCTTATGGAAGAGTAGTTTTAGCAATTGCACCTAGCAACGAAAATATTGTTTATGCTCTGTACGCCATTAACCCTGAAGGTTCAGGTATTAACGGTGAATTTTATAAGTATGATGCCTCGTCAGCAACATGGACAACTTTAACTCTGCCAGATGACCCAGGTGGTCCTCTAGCAGGTAACGATCCATTTACTACCCAAGGAGGATATGATCAAGTGATATCAGTTAAACCAGATGATGCTAATGCTGTTTTTATCGGCGGTAGCAATGCGTATAGAAGTCTGGATGGTGGCGCAACTTGGTTACGCATAGGTGGATATAATTCTCCTGCTAATTATGGATTATATCCAAACTCTCATCCTGATATTCACGGTTTTGCTTTTCAGCCAACCAACAGTTCTATTATGTTGTGCTATAATGACGGCGGAATACAAAGAACAACAGACGATTTAGCAACAACAGTAAATTGGACACAGTTAAATAATGGCTATCGTACATATCAATATTATTATGTAGACATTGATCCACAAGCTGGAAATGGAAAAGTGATAGGTGGTGCACAGGACAATGGTACAACCCGAAATGCAGGAGGTACCGGTACAGCATTTGAACCGGTATTTGGGGGTGACGGAGTTTCTGTAGGTCTAAATGTTCCTATTACCGGAGTTCAAACAGAATTTGTAGGATTTCAAGGAGGTTCAATTTTTCGGAGGAATTCAACCTTGGGAAATGGCTTCGGTACCAATATCACACCATCTGGCGAAAGTGGAGGCCTTTTTGTAACACTTTTTAAGCTAGATCCTGATAATACCTCTAACTTATACTATGCAAATGATAATCTCATCTACAGAACTGCTTCGGCTGCTACTGTAACAAGCAGTACATGGACAACTATGACGGGAGTAGGAACAAGCGTGGGTTCTTTGAATGATATTTCTGCCATAGCAACGACCCGTGGCGCCTACTCAGCTGCTTCTTCAAGTTTGTTTTTAGGCACTTCTAACGGAAGGTTGTTTAGGTTAGATAATCCAATAAATGCTGCTGCAGCCAGTGCTCCTGTCAATTTAACCTCAACGAATCCGTTTGGCTCAGGCTATATAAGTAGTATTTCTGTAAATCCTAGAAATGATGACACCTTGCTTGTAACACTTGCCAACTATGGTACTATAAATGTATATTGGACGGGAAACGCAAATTCTGCAACACCGACTTGGACAGCAGTAGAAGGAAACCTTACGTTACCATCTTACCGTTCAAGTGCCATAGCTATAACAAGCACAGGAGTTGAGTATTTTGTAGGCACATCTGCAGGATTATTTAATGTAACAGGATTACCGGTAGCTCCAATTTGGGCACAAGAAAGTAGCGCAGAAATGGGGAATGCTTTAGTTACAAGTTTAGCTCTGCGAACATCGGATAATACTTTACTAGTAGGAACTCATGGTTATGGTATGTGGAAGACGCAATTAACTTTATCAACCCTACCGATTACATTAAATGAATTTACGGGTGTAAAACAGGATAATACTGTTTTATTAAAATGGTCTACAGGTTCTGAACTCAATAGTAAGCATTTTGAATTAGAAAAATCTCATGATGGAAATACATTTAGAAAAATTGCAACGATTACAGCTGTAGGCAATAGCAGCAGCACGAAAAATTACCAATATATAGACAAACAGCTGCTATTAGAGAATAATTTTTATCGTCTGAAAAGTGTTGATTTAGATGGTCAGTTTACTGTTAGCAATACTGTAATTATAAAAAGCAATCCTCGGCAGCAAACAATCGTAATAAATGGTAATCCTTTTTCTTCAAATATTTCATTGACACTATCAAAAAAACCGGTTACGAATAGTAGCTTAAAACTATATGATCAAAGCGGTCGCTTAATTGCCACACAGATTACACCTAAAGGGGAACAGCAAATATTATTTAGTTTACCGGCAACTTTACATAGGGCTTCTTATTACCTAAAAGCTGAAATTGATGGAAAAATGTATTCGTCTACTGTTCTAAAAAAATAAGGAATTATTTAAAAAGAGACCGAGGCTTTAGCAGAGGTAAGCAGAAAATATGGGGGATGAGTTTATATTGATAATAGCCAATCATCGAAGAACTTCAAGTTTTTTATATATAATACGGTATGAAAACTTTAACAAATCTTTGCTTTTTTGCCTCCGTTGGTACCAATACTAAAAATAAATGAGACACATCCTATCAAGAACTCGCCGAGGCTTGGTCTTTGAAAAGCCGACCAAGTATAAGAAATCTACATTTTGTTTATTTTCAACAAACGAAACAACAATATGCGCAAGAGTGGCCGCAATTTCTTGGCTCACCTTAATATTTTGGGGACTACGCAAAAAGTTTATGTAATCTAAATAAAAAGAAAGTGGTATCTAAAAGGCCGGTTTTCCCTTGCAAAATAGCCTCTACACTTAATTAGCACCGCCTTCCACATCCGCAGTGGCTGAGACAACATTAAGTTTCAACCAATAAGTAATGTTTCCATTTACAAATAAACACCGCATTTAAAAAACCTTCAACCTTGAACTTTCAACCTTGAACTTTCCTCACATCCTTTCCATATACCAATCCAACGTTTTTTCCAGCTTTTGAAATTTTAAAATATTAGTAATATTTTTCTTCAACCTCAAAAATGCTGTTTCACTTTTTATTACATAATCATACGCTTTGTGGTGCATACAATCTACCGCCACTTCTATACTATCTTGAGATGATAGCATGATGACTGCTGTTTCGTCATTAAAGGCTTTTATTTTATCTAATGTTTCAATGCCATTCATTGCATTGGCATCTATACCATCTAAGTGATAATCTAAAATAATAACATCAGGTTTTTTAGATAAATTTTTAATGCACAACTCACCTGTAGGGTAGGTCTCTACTACAATATCTGCACTGTCTAAAAATTCTATTTCTAAATTTTTTAGAAATACAGCATCATCATCTACTAAAAAGATTTTTATTTTTTGATTGCTACTCATTTGTTATTATTTTTCAAGTTATTAAATTCTATTTCTAATTCTCTGCAAGATTGGCCGAGTATATTTTCTAGTTGTGTAACCAAATCATTAATACCTACTTCTTCTTTTTTTGCAGCTGCATACCGTTGTATCTTTTTAGCGATAGCTTCATAGTCATTATGCATACCCATTATGGCAAACGATGGTATCATTTTATGTACCGCAGCATCTAGGTTATTCCAATCTTTGTCAGCAAAACTTTTTTTCATCAAACTTATTAACGGTGGTGTTTGTTCTAAATAAATAGACATCATCTGCATCATCAATGCAGGGTTAGATTTTGTACGGGTATTTAAATATTGTAAATCTATACACTTTATTATTTTTTCTTCCGCTATGGCTTCTATCAATAATTCTTTGCTTACTATTACTTCAGGCTTTTTTATTAGCCCTACTATTTTGCTATACAACAATCGCTCATCTACTGGTTTTGATACATAATCATTCATGCCTACAGCTTTGCATTTAGCTACATCTACAGTGGTTACATCTGCCGTTAAAGCTATAATAGGAATGCTGGACTTTAATGTATTCCGTATATATTCTGTAGCTTCAAACCCATTCATTTCGGGCATTTGCAAATCCATTAAAATAATATCATAGGTTTTTGTAGCTAATTTTTCTAGTGCCAATTTCCCGTTTGCGCTAATATCACTTTCAAACCCAAAATCATCCAAGAGCGTTTTCATCAAAAGCTGGTTAAGCGGCATATCTTCTACCACTAGTATTTTAATGTCTTTTACTGTTTCATCTAGTTCCATTATTTCTGCTTCCAATATTTCATCGCTATCACTCTTATCAAAGTTTAAAATAAAACTAAAAGTAGAGCCTTCATTTATTGTACTTTTTACAGCTACATTTCCACCCTGTAAGTCCACCAATTGTTTTACAATGGCTAGCCCCAAGCCCGAGCCTCCGTATAACCTAGATGTGGTATTGGTAGCTTGCGTAAAATTATCAAAAATGGCTTGTATTTTTTCTGCTTTTATTCCTATCCCTGTATCTATAATGGAAAATTCTATTGTTACTTTTTTATCATCTTCTCCTACTAATTTTACGGCCATGGTAATAGATCCATATTCGGTAAATTTTACAGCATTGCCTACTAAGTTTAAAATTATTTGGTGCAAGCGTATAGCATCACCAATTATAACAGTAGGAATTTTTTCATCGTATTCCTTTACCAATGTTAAATTCTTCTCGGAAATTTTTGTTTCAAATAAATGTAGCATCGCATCTATGGATAATGCTAATTTAAAAGGTGCTTTTTCAAATGTCATTTTACCGGCATCTACTTTTGCTATATCTAAAATATCGTTTATTAAAACAATAAGTGAATCGCCACTCATTTTTATAGCACTAATGTATTCTTTTTGCTTTGGCGTTAGCTCTGTTCTTAATGCCACTTTAGTAAACCCAATAATAGCGTTCATTGGTGTACGTATTTCGTGGCTCATGTTGCTCAAAAATTGTTGTTTGGCTTTTACAGCTTCCTCTGCAAATGCAGTAGCTATTTCTGCTTTTTCTTTGGCTTCTTCTGCAATGGTTGTAGCAAACTCGGCAAATATTCTTGCCTCTACTAGTTCTTGTTCTACCCTTTTCTGCTCTGTAATATCTCTACCTACCAGCACTGCACCTAGCACACAACCATTACCATCTTTAAAAATGGAGCCATTATACAAAACATCTATTAATTTTCCATCTTTTAATGTTAATGGAAAATTTATAATTTTTCCATTTGTAAATACATTTTCATATAATTTTTTAGCTTCATTTTTATCTGTAAAATAATTAGTAAAATTACTATCTAATAGTTTTTCTCTTGATATATCTACTGCGTCAATCATAGCTACATTCATATCGGTAATTTTACCCTCTGTGTTTATTGTTATTAATGGATCAAGTGATGCCTCAATAAGACTTCTAGCATAGTTTGCAATTACCAATTCGGCAGCCCTTTTTCCTTTTTCATTTATTTGAAATAATAATTCTTTGTTTGCAATAATTAATTCATCTGCCCTATTTTTCTTTTCTGTATTCTGATAATCTAATTCTACGTTTGCAATAACTAATTCAGCAGCTCTGTTATTCTTTTCTGTATTTTGATAATCTAGTTCTACATTTGCAATAATTAATTCGTCTGCCCTGTTTTTCTTTTCAGTATTTTGATACTCTAATTCTACGTTAGCAATAATTAATTCATCTGCCCTATTCTTCTTTTCTGTATTTTGATAGTCTAATTCTACGTTGGCTATAATTAATTCATCTGCCCTATTTTTCTTTTCTGTATTTTGATAGTCTAATTCTACGTTAGCTATAATTAATTCATCTGCCCTATTTTTCTTTTCTGTATTTTGATAGTCTAATTCTACGTTAGCTATAATTAGTTCATCTGCCCTGTTCTTCTTTTCTGCATTTTGATATTCTAATTCTTCATTTGCAATAATTAATTCATTTGCCCTATTTCTCTTTTCTGTATTTTGATATTCTAATTCTACATTAGCAATAATTAATTCAGCAGCTCTTTTTCCTTTCTCGTTGGATTGTTTTGTAAGTTCATTATTTGCATTTTTTAATGCAGTTATTAATTCATTTTGATTGATGAGATTATTTCTTTTTAATAAGACTTGCTGTGTAACTTCTGTAAATATTACAATTAAACCTGTTATTTTTTCGTCTATTTCTCTCAGTGGTTGATAATCACAATTAAAAAAGCATTGTTCTTTTATTCCTTTTTTTAGAATTGAAAATTCGTGTTCTGCTATGTGTTTCGCCACTTTGTTTTCAACCACATTATCCATAAATTCTTTAATGCCTTGTGGTATTAATTCGGGGAAGGAAGTAAAGAGCGGTTTTCCTATGATGGTTTTGTCTTTTGCTAATATGTTTAAATAAAACTCATTGGCAAATTCAATTACATAATCTTCACCCCTTAAAATACCAATAGCCACTGGCGATTGCATAAAGGCATCATAAATATTTTTTTCTTGTAAATCTTTATTGTAAGGCACTTTTTTACTTTTTTATTTAAGAAATAATTTACTCAAGGTTTAAATATTTTTAATCTAACGGTGGGATGGCGCACCCACAGATAAGGAAAGTTATTCTGTTATTATTCTCCATTTTTTAATCTTCTATAACTGAAATTTCAAAATCTGTATTGCCTACCTCTTCCAAAGCTTGTCTTTTTTTATCTTTTATTTTTCTAAAATGAGAAGGAGATAAGCCGGTTACTTTTTTAAATTGGTTGCTTAAATGTGCTACGCTACTATAATTCATCTTCCATGCTATTTCTGTAATGTTTAGCTCGTCGTAGGTTATAAGCTCTTTTATGCGTTCTATTTTTTGGGCTATCATATATTGCTCAATGGTGGTGCCGCTGGCTTCAGAAAAAATATTGGCTAAATGTGTGTAATCATAATTTAATTTTTCGCTTAAATAATGCGAAAAATTTATTTTCATGTCTTCTTCCCTGTGGTGTACAATATCAATAATGGCTAATTTTATTTTTTCTAATAAAATAGCTCGTTTATCTTCCATAAGCTCTAGCCCAGCTTCTTGTAATGCTATGCTTATTTGATTTCGCTGGGCATTGTTTATATTTTCCATTATATCTACTTCGCCAAGTTCTACTATTACAAAGTGCAGCCCCATTGCTTTTAATACATCTTTTACGAGCATTTTGCAACGAGCGCTTACCATGTATTTTATATGTATTTTCAAATGAGGAAGTTGAAGGTTGTTGAATGTTGTTTAAGAAGTTGAAGGTTCAAAGTTGAAGGTTCAAAGTTGAAGGTTTTTTTATTTTGAAGTGCTGATAAATAAATTAATTTTTCTTAGTGCTCTTGGTGCGATACTCTTCTTTGCCCAGAAAGTCGACGATTTTTATGTGTTTCTTAGTGGGAAAGTCCTTATCAATCCACAATTCTTTAAAATAAAGAAACCGCTTAGCAGAAAAAATCTGCTAAACGGTGTTCAAGAAAACCCCCCTGTGTGTGAATTATAATCCTAACAATATTTTCCTCAATTCTTCCTTTGTTTTGCCCAATTTTATTTGAAGCCTTCCCATCATTTCTTCTTTTTTACCTTCTACAAGTAATATATCATTGTCTGTTAATATTGCAAATTTCTGTTTGAGTTTTCCTTTCTGCTCTTCCCAATTCCCTACTAGTGCTGTGCTGTTCATAAAGCGTTATTTTATTTTGTAATTGATTTTTTTAAACAATATAAAGGTCAAGTTTAAAAATTTGCAATCGTTATACTTTAAAAGAAAATAGTTACATAATTCACAGATTATCTATGGTATTGCGTTTAATGATTGGTGTCCCACCCACCACATCATAGCGTTAACTTAACAATTGATTTATCATTACATAATTAAATGCCTTTAGGCATTATAGCTTGGTAGAATTAATTGTAATGGAGTATAACAGCGTGCCGTAGGTACGCAACATGGTTTATTTGTAAGTAACCTATCGTGCCTACAGCACGAATTACATTGTTGCTGTTTTATTTACCAATCTTTTGTGCCTATCAGCATTGGTAAATTTAAAATTAGAAAAATAATTTAAAAAATTTACAGATTATCTATGGTAATACGTTTTTTATGTTTTAAACCTTTAAAAAAAGAAGGCGTTAATCCAGTAATTTTTTTAAACTGGTGGGAGAGGTGTGCTACACTGCTGTAATGCAGCTTATACGCTATTTCGGTAAGATTTAGTTCGTCGTAAGTAATCAGTTCTTTTACTTTTTCTATTTTATGTACAATAATAAAATGCTCTATAGTAGTGGCTTGGGTTTCAGAAAAAAGATTGGAGAGGTAAGTATAATCGTAATGCAATTTTTCTGCTAAGTAATCAGAGAAATTTGTTTTGGGTAATTCATCTGCATAGTGTATCATTTCTATCACTACATTTTTTATTTTTTCAATAAGCATAGCACGCTTATCATCCATCAATTCTAGCCCAGTAATGTGCAATGCTGTGTTTAGCGCTTCTCGTTTTGCATCGCTTAAATTTTCCATTATCGTTACTTCACCTAAGTTTACATTGGTAAAGTGTAAGCCAAGTTTTTGCAACTCCTCTTTCACCAACATTTTGCACCTAATGCTAACCATGTTTTTAATGTAGAGTTTCATTGCATAAACTTGCTTAATTATAAAATAGTAATGCCTGCTGTTGGTTTACAAGAGTTTTATTATAGAAAACAGGAAAGAAATGCTAGAGAATGTAAAGTTAAATACAATTAATCTTCGTAACCACTTTTTATTACGGTAGAAATCATTTTTAAACTGCTCTTATGCGTAAAACACATGCTATGCACTTGCAGGTATAGTAATCCCCTCCCCTAGTGATAAATGATACATTTTATTATTGGTGGTTATATCTGCCGCTCCATCAATAATTTGTATATAATTATCAAATGGAGGAGTTTTTTCAGCCAACTCTTCCCCCGCATCAAAAGATGAAGCAGTAACGTTACCAGTCGATTTTTTTATAATTGTCTTACCCACCACTGCATTTGGTATGTATTCTATTATTTTTACAACATTATGTACTTTCTCTTTTCCTAACGCTACAACTTCCATGCTTTGGGTTATTTTAAGAACTTATTTTACTAATTGGTTAAAGTTACTCAATTAAAAAACCAAGTAGATAACTATTTTTGATATGTTACATAATTCACAGATTTTTTAAAAAAAAAGAACAAAAGGTTATTAATCTTTTATTCTTTCTTATTGTATAAATGCTTATTTTTTTCAACGTTCCCCAACGTTGAAATTATTAAGCAAAACTCTAATTCTCCATTTTTCACTTTTTCTTTCCCATATTTTTATGCTTCATTTTTACCAATTGCATGCCACATTTTGGGCATTTACCTGGTTTGTTTCTCACTACTTCAGGGTGCATAGGGCAGGTATATTTTTTTGCCCTATTATTTGGGTGATATGTTTTATGTAAACTATTTTGCTTTGCTACCTGTGCAAAAGAAGTAGTTGTAGATGCAACTAAAATAATGAGGATTAAGATTATATTTTTCATGTGTCTTTATTTTTCTTTTTATCGGTTGGTGTCCCCACCAACCGATGCATTACACCAACAGAAATATGATTTTGGTTGGTGGAGAGACCAACCAATAAAAAATGTTTTTTGCATAAATTTATTTACTTATAAAACCTTGTTTCATCATTTTGTTGAAAATAACTTTCGCTATTTCAGCTGTCATTTTTTCTACACCATCAGGGTTGGTGGTTTCTGTAAGCCCGGTCCATATTATTTTATTTTCTTTTATAGAATACACATTTGTTTCTACGGTATATGTTTTTGTATTTACATAGTTACCTGCTGTTTGGTAATAATTAAAACTTCTAAAATAATAATCACTGAAAGAATAAAAGTATCTTGGATAGGTAGAAATATTGCCAGGCACATAAGTTACTTCTTTATCTACATCTATCAATCGCATGGTAACAGCACCATCAAAACCATCTGCTCGTATTTTATCTTGTATAACAGCAGCATCTTTTCTATTAAAATTTGCATTAAAGTAATCGTAAGATACCACACCCTTTCCGCCAAGGTATTTTACCATTTGGTCTTCTGCAGTTCTATTGCTTGTTTCGTTTTTAAATAATGCTACTACTAGTACTTTGTTAAGTTTGCCAATGGCCACTTCTTTCTCTGCTTCGCCCCAGCTACTTTTTATTTGTGTGGTGCTGCTGCAAGAGTAATTAAATGTAATAATTAAAATGAGGATAAACGTGCTGTATTTTTTCATGAATTCATTTTTATTTCAAAACCACCAAAAGGGTTGCCAACCTTTATTGTATGCTTTAATCATCAGAGAAATTGTTTGCTTCGGTTGACAAACCTTGTGGTGTTTCGATTTTTTAATATTTTAAAATGTACTATTTGCATTTATTTGTTTTCTAGCAATGGCTAAAGTATGTATAGCTGCGTCTTTTGCCGATGCTGGGTTTTGCCCTGTTACTATACTACCATCTACCAGCACATGGCTTCTAAAGTCGGTCGCTTTTTCGTATAATGCCCCGCCCACAATAAGCTTGGTTTCTAGTAGAAATGCTGGTTTTTCGTTTAGCTCAACATTAGCCTCTTCACTATTACTAAAAGCGGTTAATTTTCTATCCTTTATTAAAAGTTCTTCGCTGTTGATGGTTAAAGTAGCTAAAGCCACTACTGCATGCCCTACTAAGCCAATGGGTTTGTTTTGCAAATAAAAATCTTTAAGCAAAGCGTTTAAAATTGGGTTATTATAAAAATCCCACATGGCACCATAGCCACCCACCAAAAAAACCAAATCATAGTCTGTAGCTTTAATACTACTTAGCGGCATGGTATGTGTAAAGTGGTACATTGCTTGTGCATCGGCTTGAAATCTTTTGGTGCTTTCTGTACAAGCCGCAGTAGTTTCACAATTAGGATCTATCGGAATATTGCCGCCTAATGGAGATGCTATTGTAATTAATTCTCCCCCATCTTTTAAAATATAGTATGGAGCTGCAAGGTCTTCAAGCCATACACCTGTTTTATTTTCACTATCGCCAATTTTGCTGGTAGAGGTGGTAATGAGTAAACTATGTAACGATTTCATGTATTTTTTTTTTATCGGTTCGTTCCCTCACCAACCGAGATCAATGGTTGGTGGGAACACCAACCATTAAATAACGATTTCATATATTTATTTTTTATTCTTTCTGCGTACCCGTAAGCGTTAGTAAAAAAACAGTTTCTTCTGTAGCCACTACGGTGTGGGCTATACCATCGTATAAGGCTATCATATCTCCTGCTACTAATTCTATGGTTTGCACATCGGTTATAAATTGCATTTTACCTTCTAGCACTTGTACACTCAGCATTTGTGGCACGGTATGCTTTTTCAGCATAGCGCCTTTATGCAATGCAATAAGTACAATACGCAAAAAATTAGTTTTTAAAAGTGTGATTGCGTTTCTATCATTTTTTTGCCAAGCTTCTTCTTCTTTTATTTGTTTAACAAAATGAGGAAGGTTTACATGTACCATTGTTGCGTCTATAATCCTTTGCTTTCCATTTCGTTCTACTGCTGTTTCATTTATTGGTTCTTCCATGTCGCTATTTTAATTTTGTGCTCCAAGCTACAAACTTTTCTATTTCTTTATTTTGATCGATAATCATTTTCTGAGCCATTTTTTTTAATACCGCTTCTTTTCCATAAGTAAGTTCATACTTAGCCATTTTTACAGCACTTGCATGGTGTGGTATCATCAGCATTACAAAATCATCATCCGTGTTACCCGTCATTTTCATGTTGTGCATGTTATCCATCATCCTTTTCATTTCATCTGCCAAAATGCTTTGCGAATCTGAATTATCCATTTTTTTATCTATAGTGTACCCCGCTACAAAATTTTGCATTTTTGCTATTTCTGCTTTTTGAGCCGTTATAATATTTTTTGCCATATCTATTATTTGTACATCTCCACCATTGGCTATTTCCAATTCACTCATATCTATTGCTGCTTGGTGATGTATAATCATACTATTTGCAAAGTCAATATCAAAATTGTTACTCATTTTTAAGGTGTCCATCATTCTCATTGTTGCCATCATACTTTCCAGCATTGGGTTTTGCATTTTAATTTTATCCATATGCATACTATCATGTTGCGGGGCTGCTGCCAATACGCTGTCTATTCTATCCTTTACTGGTTCGTTATCGGTGTTGTTATTGCAAGATGCTGCAAGCATTGATATGAATAGTATTAGCAAATATTTCATTGGATATATTTTGTATCCGGTGAAAGAAAATGTTGACATGAGATTAATTTAAAAAATAATTGGCTTCTAATTTTTGCTTATCTCCAAACAAATAATAGCACAGGTTCTACAATCAGTTGCGCATAATTTGCAATGCTCCATGTGTGCATGCTTTTCGCATTCTTCGGCACAGGCGTTACATATTTCCGCACATAGTTTGCATGTCTGCTTTATATATGCACTATCTGCTATCATACATTTTACAGCTAGTTCAGTAATACGTGCGCAATCAGTTGTGAGTTTAATGCAAGCCAATAATTTTTTTATGTCTGGTTCTTGCAGGCAAGCATATGTACATTGCCTACACACATTTGTACAAGCGTTACAATCTGCTATTCCTGCTTTGTATTGTATATTGTTCATTATATTTTTTTAAAATACAAATTTTTCTTTTTTTGGTTCATCCAAAATCATTGTACTGTCTTCTTCTGTAGCTATAGCCAATTCTAATTCGCACATAATTGTAACATCTTCACCTACCATTATACCACCTGCTTCTATGGCTTTACTCCACTCTAGCCCCCACTCTTTTCTATTTATTTTTCCTTTTATAGTAAAACCAGCTTTTTCATTTCCGTTGTGGTCTTTGGCTATGCCGCCAAATTCTACATTCAGTTTTATTACTTTCATTATCCCTTTCATAGTAAGTTCACCCCACATATCATGCGTTTTACCCTCGTCTGCTTTTTCTATACTTGTACAGGTAAATGTTATTTGTTTATGATTATTTACATCAAAAAATTCTGGGCTTTTTAAATGTTCATCACGCTTCTCATCGCCTGTAGATACAGAGGCTACATCAATCCACACATCTATTTCGGCAGTGGTAAAATCTCTTTCTGTTGTATAAATGTTAGCATCAAAAGTTTTAAAAAAACCTTTTGTATTGGTTATCATTAGATGCCTCACCTTAAACCCAATTTCAGAGTGTGCTGCATCTACTACCCATTTTGTTTTATTTGTCATAATATTTATTTATTAGTTGTTAGCGTTCTAAGCGAATTGCCCAGTGCATACATTTCTGCATTAAATTCATTTTTAAATACCTGCCATTTTTCATCCCCATCAGCATTGTAATCTTCTAATCTTTTTTTTAAGTCAGTATTCTTTTGAGATAGCTCTGCAATTTTTCTATTGTACTCATCCTTAGCATCCTGCTTTTTAGTTGCTATTCTTGCATTAAAATCCGATATGCTTTGCGTATTCTCTATTATCCTTTTTCCTGTTTCTACTCTATACACTTCTATATCTTTCATGTAGTTTGCATTTGCCACATCAAGTTTTCTATCAGCTTCCTTTACATTTTTTTCTGCTTTTTCTACTTTTTGTTCAGGGGTGTTGCAGCTTATTGTTATAAATAAAATAACGGATAAGCTTAAAATAATTTTTTTCATTTTTAATAAATTAGTAATTGTAAAGCTCCCATTTTTAATAAGCACAATTATTATACAATTGTATGTATTAGTTGTATAATTCGCTTATTTTAAAAGCCTGATTTTTATTTTTTTGTAGGAATAATGTATAATGGTAATTGAATATGTTGCAATACATTTTGCGTTACACTTCCTATGATTAAATGCTCCAACCATTTTTGGCTGTGAGAACCCATCACTATCATGTCTGCTTCTAATTCTATTGCAGTTTCAATAATTACATCTTCAGTATTACCGCTTCTCACATAATTTTTAATTTCATCATCTCCTAAAAACGTTTTTATTTTATTAAGGTACAAATTAGAACTGTGTTCTAAATCAGCTACAATCGTCATAGGCGTCATACTCAGGTCTGCATAACCGCCAAAGCCCATTATGGGGTCGTAAGTAGAAGAAGAATAAAAAGCTGGCTCTACTAATACATGTAATAGTGCTACATTAGCGCCTAATGCTTTGGCTAAAGTGTGTCCATACAAAGCTACTTTTTCTGCCGTTGGGTGGTAATCAATTGCAATTAATATTTTTTTCATAATTTTTTATTTTCTTACTAACTATTAAACAATACAACAATTAAACCCTTAAACTATTTTCAACAACTTTCAACTATGCGCCTCTACCCCTCCCTATTCTCCCCCAACTCATTATGATTATCTAAACCCAAACTGTAATAATTATTTTCTTCATCTTCTGCACCAATTTTTTCTTGCGCATCATCCAATTCTGCACCTGGCACATCTATTCCATTACCCAAATCATTGTCATCTAATTCGTATTCATTCGTTATTTTATTACTGCTTGTATTTTCAGGGTCAATATTTACTTCATTGTTGGCTTTGTTGTATATATCATCCTTTGTATCGTAACCCATGTGAAAAATACCATCTTCTTTACCTGCTTGGTTTTTTAATGCTTCACTAGCATTATTGTTGTTATTGTTCATAACATAAATTTTAAATGATTAAAAGATTAATTTATATCGGTTGTTTGGTTAATTTTTTTGAAAAATAATTCATCACAAAACGCTCTTGTTCTTTTTCAGACATATCATCTGTTTTTAAAACAACAATATCTACTTCACTAAAATGATTGTCTGCTTTTAAAATATTATGCAATTCATCTTTTGCTTTGGTTGGTCCAAAAAGCAACACTTCATTGTAATCTTTTAATTGAGCTACTAACTTTTTAAAATACGCTGCTTGCTCATGTTGCTCTTTGTGGTGCATAGCTTTTTCACCTTTGTTTAATGTTTCTAGTTTTTCCTCATGCGTAAAATCACAAGCCACCGTTTTTATTTCTAATGGATTACTTGTAAAATCAATAATATGTGCAGTTTGATAGTTTAGATAGATGCTAATCTTTTTATTAATTTTCATAGAATTTGTTTTATGGTCAGAAAATATTTTTACTGTTTGAAGGATGGTTATTAGTATATTTTTTTAATAATGTTTCCAAAGAATTATAATATTCTTTTAAATTTTTAAAATTTATTTCTGGATTTTCTTCATTGGGAATTGTTACTGGCATTTCAGCTATGTACTTCGACAATTCGGGGAACTCATCGTTTATTTTCATCGTCATATTTATAATATCATTGTTCAAATCAATTTCACTTTTCATTTTTTCCTTTTTAAGCAATATGAGTTGTTAAATAAAAACAGCACTTTGTATCATGCTGTCTTTTACATTCATTACAAGTGCCCAGCATTTATTTTATAGCAACAGCTTTCGCATTTACTGTATGTGCGGCACTAGCCAGTAAATGAGCACTATCCGCTTTACCTGCACTTGCCATTGCTTTATCATGGTCGCCTGCTTCGTGGTGCTTTGCAGCATCAAAGTGGTGTTTAGCTGCGGCACTATAGTTTTCCGCTGCTTTTTTATGCATGTCCACATTTTTCCTTACTTCAGTAGATCCTAACTTTGCTTTATCTTTTGTTGTTAATGTTGCCATTTTTTTTATTTAACTGTAATGGAATTATTACTGCATAAAGGTGCACACATTAAGAAAAATAAGTATTACACAATTGTATTAAATAATTGTAATATTCACAGATTTTTAGACTGAGGAATTGGAGAAATAGGGAGGCTACTGTCACAGTGGTGTTTTCACTAGCATACACTTTTTGTTATAAAAGAACCACCCCTAAAACCCTGTCGGGAGATAGGAAGGCTAGATGCAGAAAAGAAGCATGAAGTATTAGAAACTAAAACTCAAGGGTCATATACAGTTGGGTTTCGCAGCAAGCTTCTATTTAATTTATAGTTTTTCACGAAAACCCTTCATAGACAGAAAGAGCGTAAAAATTATCTATTCACTCTCATAAAACGCCAACCTATTTTTAAGTTGTAAAATATGCAGTTGCATATTGCTTATGCGTTGTAGTAAGTGTGCAATGGTTTCTATTCCTTCTATATTTATATCCATGTCATCTTTAAAACGCATCAGCTTTTCTAAATGCTTTATTTGATTAAATGGTAAGAATAATTTTTCCTCAATTTGTATAATCTCTATAAGCCCTAATTCATTTAGCGAATAAATAAACGACAATTCAACATTGTGGTACATACAAAATTCACTTGCTGCTATCATTTGTTCTTTTTCCATAATCTTATTTTATAGTGGATAGTTCTGTGAATAATTTTTTTTGTTTTTCAGAAAGTTTGGTAGGTAGTTCTATTTCGTAAGTGACATATAAATCACCTGCTTCGCCTTCTTTTTTGTACACAGGAAACCCTTTTCCCTTTAGCCGTATCTTACTACCATATTGGGTTTCGGGGGCTATCTTCAATTTTACTTTGCCCTTCATGGTTTCAATAGTCGTTTCTCCACCTAACAAAGCAGTATATAAATCAATGGTTGCTTTTGTATATAAATCATTACCCAACCGCTTAAAATTTATATTAGGCGTAATGATAAACGTAATATACAAATCACCATTAGGACCACCATTTGCACCTACTGCGCCGTAGCCTTTCAATTTTATAACTTGCCCATTTTCTATACCAGCAGGAATAGTTATACGAATATTTTTACCATTTACAGTAAGGGTTTGTTGATGCGTTTCCATGGCATCAATTAAGCTTAGGGTAAGCTCTGCATTATAATCCTGCCCTCTGTATTTGGTTTGGCTGCTGCGCCCACCACCGCCAAACATTGATTCAAAAAAACTAGAAAAATCTTCCCCTTCATTACCAGAAAACGGCGAACCTGCTTGGTTAGAATATTGTTGTTGCTGATTTCTTTGTTGTTCAAATTGTTCTGCATGTTGCCAGTCTTTTCCATACAAGTCATACTTTTTTCTTTTCTCAGGGTCGCTTAATACTTCGTTGGCTTCATTTATGGCTTGAAATTTTTTATGTGCTTCTTTATCGTTGGGGTTAAGGTCGGGGTGTAGTTTTCTAGCCAGTTTTCGGTATGCTTTTTTAATATCAGCATCCGTAGCAGATTTTTCTATTTCTAAAATTTTATAGTAGTCTATAAATTCCATTTAGTAGTGTTTGTTTTTATCTTTTGGTTGCCTCTCCAAAATTTTTTGGAAGATTATGCAATTTATTTTACATGTCGCTTCCCGATTTTCGGGACAGGCTCTACGGAGCTTTAAGACACTAATATTAATATCTTTCTACTAATATGTCGCTCCTATGGAGCTATAATTCAAATTTAATTAGCCTCGTTAGAGGCGACATGTCAGTAGAAATGAATAATAAAACATAATCAGAGCTCCTTAGGAGCGACATGTTTTTTTCTTCCTAAAAGTTATAGTGTCCCCTCCAACCATTAAATTTATTTCATTATTATTTTTAATGCCTTCCCCATATTTTCAATTACATCCGTTATAAGCATACTCTCCATACTTTGTTTTTTTAAACAAATATCAGCAGCAAGCCCATGTATATAAACCCCAAGTTTTGCAGCATCAAGCGGTTTGTAACCTTGTGCTAAAAAAGCGGTAATAATTCCTGTGAGTGCATCACCTGAGCCTGCTTTTGCTAATCCTGCATTGCCAGTAGTATTTACAAAAGCAATACCATCATTGGTTATAAGCGTTTCATTACCTTTTAAAACAATAATTATTTTGTGTTGTTTAGCTTTTTCTATGGCTACCAAAACCCTTTCTTCTGTGGTTTTACTTACACCAAAAAGCCTATCAAATTCTTTTGGGTGTGGGGTAATGATTGTATCCTTTGGTATTTTCTTTAGTAATGCTTTATTTTCTGCAATAATGTTTAAGGCATCTGCATCCAATACAATTGGCTTTTTAAATTCAGCCATTAAATAAATAAGTTGTTGAAAAGAATCTTTTGAAATGCCTATGCCGCATCCAATACCCGCTGCGGAAAACAAATCAAAATTATCGCAATCTTTTTCTCTAATACATGTCATTGCTTCGGGCAATGCTATTGGTAAAACTAAGGCTTCATTTTGCGGTACGCTTACCGTAAGCATACCTACACCTGCACGCATACAAGCTTTGGAAGCAATAATAGAAGCACCCATTTTGCCACTATTGCCAGCTATTATAAATGCGTGGCCAAAATTCCCCTTGTGAGAAGATGGTGCTCTTACTTTAAAAATACCTTGTATAATAGTTTTTGAAAGTGCTTTCATTATCGATGTTTACAAAGCTAAGGCAGTTTTTCCTTATCTTTTTCTATTTCTAAAACTTCAATTTCTGCTTTTTCTTTCTTTATGTTTTGCCTAATTAATAAAAAAACACCCATATACATGTTTGCAATCCATACAAGCGCAAAGCCAGCTATTATGTATCCACGCCAATCATCCATCAACAATTTATAACCTGTAAGTATAATAAAAAATGCCGTTACATAATGGCTAAAACAATACTCACAGGTAAATAAATAAAAAAACTTTCTTACAAATATATTTTTACAGCTTTCGCTTTTGGTTTTACAATAATCTCTAGGCTCTTTAAAAATTTCTTCATGGGTTACTGTCCATGCTGCGCATGCAATGGGTATGGCCAATAAAAACAACCATAGTATTTGAAGAGAGATTGGCATCATATTTCCGTTTGCTTATTTAGAATTGTCTTGGTAGGTTTTCAACAACATACAGCTTTATAATTATAAATTTTATTTTTTGGCAAAAGCTGCATCAGCAGCAATTTTTAAAATAATATCTAGCATAAGCCCAGGAAATTTCGCTTTTATTTTAGATTGAAATTCTTCAGATGACTTTGAAAAAGGTAAAACGGAATCATAATAAGCAAGGTATTTTTTAGTAAATGCCAAGCCAGATATATTATCTTTTAGTGCCGGGTTTTTGTGACCTGCAACAACAATTATAGGTTTTAATGCAGCAATTTTATCTAATACTGCAATCCATTTTTCTCGTTGCTCTGGGGTTGTTTCTACTGTCCATGGGTAAACACCATTATAAACGATATCTCCTGTAATTAGTGCTTTTATGGATGGTATCCATAAATAAGAATTATAAGCATCATCGCCTTGAATATTTGTGACTACTTGTATTTTTTTTCCTTCAAGCATTATTTCCTCCTCCTCAATTACTTCGGGTATTGTAATGCTTGTTGGAAGGTTGTTTCCATATACTGGCTGCCATTGATTTATAGAAGCTTGCCAGCTTTTTTGAATCTCGTCAACAGTTGCTTGCGAGGCAATAATCTTAATTTTTGGGAAAGCCTGTTTTATAACATTTATACCTAAATAATGATCGGGGTGTGGATGAGTAATAAAAATGCTAACCAAATTTTTCCCGCCTTCAAGAATTGTAGCTACTAAGTGATGTGCATCACTTAATGTTAATTGAGCATCAATAAGCACAGCATCCTTTTCTCCCGATATTAAAACTGAGTTCACACTGAAACCTGTTGCAGATGAGGTTATTGATTTTACCTTCAACTTTGATTGGGCTGAAGAAAAGGTATTGAACCCTATAAACGAAATTAAAAAAAGTATTGCTAAACATTTTTTTGTAGATTCTTTGATAAAGCTTCTAAACGAAATTTTACTGTTAATTATTTTTTTCATTTTATTTGTTTTAACGGTTACTAAAAATTTTCTTATAGGTTGGCGAGCCCGCCAACCGAAACATTAATGGTTGGTGGGATACCAAGCATTAAAGTAAACCTGCCTAAACATTAATTGTTGTTGTTTTTAATCCTTCAATAGTTTCAATAATTCTTTTGCTGCTCCTTCCGACGATGCAGGATTTTGTCCTGTTATAAGCATACCATCTTTTACAACATGCGAAGCCCAATCTTCTTTCTTAGAATAAATGCCTCCCTTGCTTTGCAATTCATCTTCCAATAAAAAAGGAACAACTTCTGTAAGTTTTACAGCTTCTTCTTCTGTGTTGGTAAATCCTGTTACATTTTTTCCTTTTAGCAATGGCTCATCGGCTTCATCTTTTACATGCAACAAAACTGCAGGTGCATGACATACGGCTACTACTGGTTTTTTACTGCCCCAAAAATGCTCTATCAATTTTATTGAATCGGGGTCGTTGGTTAAATCCCACAATGGGCCATGCCCGCCAGGGTAAAATATTGCATCAAAATCGTCTGATGACATATCTGATAACAACATTGTTTCCGCTACAATTTTTTGCAAATGTTTATCTGCTTTATACCGAATGGTAGCAGGGGTTTGGTTTTCGGGTGTATCGCTCGTTGGGTCTATTGGTGGCTGCCCACCTTTTGGCGAAGCTACAGTAATAATAGCACCTGCATCTAAAAAAGTATAATACGGTGATGCAAATTCTTCTATCCAAAAACCTGTCTTTTTTCCTGTATTACCAAGCTCACTATGTGAAGTGAGAACCATTAATATTTTCATATTTTTTATTTTTTATCGGTTGCTGTCCCCACCAACCGAAATATTTTATACTTTGAACGTGATGGTTGGTGGGGCACCAACCATTAAAAAAATATTACGCTTCCACAATCATCTTTCCCATATTTTCACCTTCAAATAAACCTAGCAAAGCTTTGGGTAAATTGTCAAAACCTTTTTCTATTGTTTCTGTATATTTTAGTTTTCCTTCGTTTATCCATTGAGAGAGTTGCTTACTGCCTTCCGCAAAACTATCTTTAAAATTGCCGATAATAAACCCTTGCATGAGCACACTTCTTGTTAGCAACATTGGTTGTAACCTAGGCCCCATTGGCACTTCCGTAGTATTGTACAATGATATTTGACCGCACAAAGCTATGCGTGCATTAAAATTTATGTTTGCAATAACAGCATCAGATATTTCTCCACCCACGTTATCAAAATATATGTCAACCCCATTTGGGCAAGCATCAGTAATGTCTTTTTTAATATCTGTTGAAGCTTTATAATTTATGACTTCATCAAAACCAAATTCGTTTTTTAATGCAGCTGCTTTTTCATCTGTACCTGCAATACCAATAACTTTGCATCCATGTATTTTTGCAATTTGTCCCACCACTATACCTACTGCGCCAGCAGCGCCAGATACTACTACTGTTTCTCCCTCTTTTGGTTTGCAAATATGTAGCAAGCCAAAATAAGCGGTAAGGCCTGGCATACCTAGCACGCTTAAATAATAACTTTTATGTGCTGCATTTTTATCTATGCTTTGAACATTTTTTACATTCGCTACTATATTTTCTTGCCAAGGCAGCATACCTACTACAGTATCACCTATACTATATTTATCAGCTTTACTTTCTACCACTTCTGCTACTATACCACCTTCCATTGGCGCATCTATATTAAAAGCTGCCACGTACGATTTTGCATCGTTCATTCTGCCACGCATGTATGGGTCCACGGAGTAATACAATCCCTTTAGCAATACTTCATCTTCTTTTAAAGATGGCAATTCCATTTCAGTGGTTTTAAAATCAGCAAGTGTGGGCTTACCTTTTGGGCGAGCATGCAATACAATTTGTTTTGTTTTCATTTTTATATTTTTAGCAATTTTTTAAAGCAACCCACACAATTATAAAAATGACAATTGTACTAAAACAACCACCACCTAATTTTTTGGCAGTTACACCTGCTATCAATCCTCTAAATATGTTATTCATAATGTACTAATTTTCTAAATATTCATCTGTTGGTTGCACACCAGGCGAATCAACCGTTATGCCCTTTGGGAAATCAATATCCACTTTATCTCCACCTTCTTCCTCTCCAACATTTTTTTTAATAATGGTTTTTATATGTGGATTTTCAATCTCTGCTTTGGGTGATTCTATTTCTTCATTATCGGGTTCATCAACCTTATTGTTTTGTATTAATACTTTTTCTTGTATAGATGGCAAGCCTTGTTCATTATCTCCACCTGTAAGTATTACATCAAGATTGTTTTCATTGTTCAATCCATCTTCAACAGCTTTGTTTTCTAAATTTGTTTCTAGAGGTTTTATCAAATCCTCTTTGTTATCTGTACTCATTTTATTTATTTTAAATGGGTTTAAAAATATTAAGCTATAAAATGCGATTCAGACCCAATGGGTATGCTTAATACTTTTGATATCAAACAATTTTTCTCTGCGCTCTTTGTAATGGCTTCAAAATCTGCTGCATTAATACCTGGCACTGCACCCGTAATATTTAAATGGATGCTTGTAATATTCAAGCCTTCCATATTTAATTTGGCTTCGGTATCTAGGCTAGTAGCTATCAGCCCTTTTTCTGTAAGCATTGCGCAAACCGCCATGGTAAAGCATCCTGCGTGTGCAGCCGCTAAAAGCTCTTCTGGGTTTGTACCTTTTTCTCCTTCTTCAAATCGAGTTTTAAAACTGTAATTTGTGTTTTCTAAAACACCACTTTGTGTGGTTAAGTTTCCTTTGCCTTCTTTTAGGTTTCCTATCCAATGTGCTTTTGCTGTACGTGTCATATGTTTTATTATTTAAATTATTTTTAATTTTGAGTAGATGATTTTTTTTAATTAACATTTATCTGTAGAAAAAATCTTGGTATTATCATATACTTTAATACTTTTACTTACTAACTATTGAACTGTCAGCCTGAGCTTGTCGAAGGCGGGTTATCTTCTAAAAAAGTGTCTATCCTAAATACGCACCGCCTTCGACAAGCTCAGGCTGACAAATTTTTAAATCGAAAATTATCCATATTATTAATTTATTTTTTTATTTTTTTCAATAAGATTTGCGAAACATGTATCTATCGTTTGCTGTCCCCACCAACCGAAAACAATGGCTGGTGGGGACAGCAACCATTAAATTATTTTATTTAAAATGGGTCATTAATATCACTCGTTCTAATCAATTTTTTATTTACAAATTCTTCAATACCAAGTTCAGAAAGTTCTCTACCATAGCCTGAGCGCTTGGTGCCGCCAAATGGCAAATCTGATTGTGTCCATGTAGGATGATTTATATAAACCATGCCTGCATCTATTTGGTCGGCTACACGTTTGCCTCTTTCTTCATCTTTTGTAAATACAGAACCACCCAAACCAAAACTAGAATCGTTGGCTAAATCAATTGCGGCCTGTTCATCCTTTACCCTAAAAAATGAAACTACTGGCCCAAATATTTCTTCGCTATAGGCAGGGTTATCGGGTTTTATATCTGTAAGAATCGTTGGTTGTATAAACGCACCTTTGCCTTCTACTCTTTTGCCACCCATAAGTAATGTAGCACCAGCATTTACAGAGCGTTTTATTTGATCTACAATATGCTCAGCAGCTGTCTCGCTACTCATAGGACCAAGCTCTGTAGCGGCATCCATTGGGTCACCCACCACCATGGTGGACATTCTCTTTGTAAATTTTTTTAAAAATTCATCCGCAATAGCCTCTACTGCTATAAATCTTTTTGATGCTATACAACACTCTCCATTGTTATTCATTCTACCCACCATTGCCCACTCCACCGTCTTATCCATATCTGCATCTTCTAGAATGATAAAAGCATCATTGCCGCCTAATTCTAGAACAGATTTTTTTAAATATTTACCTGCTTCTGCAGCTATACTTGCACCTGCCTCTTCACTACCTGTAAGCGAAACGCCTTTTATTCTTTTATCTGCAACCAATGCTGTTGCTCGTTTTCCTGATATTAAAATATTTGTGTAAACCCCTTGTTCAGCGCCTGCTTCTTTAAATATATCTCCAACAATAATGCCGCATTGTGGCACTATTGATGCATGTTTTATTAAAATCGTATTACCCACCATTATGTTTGGTGCTGCAAAACGGGCTACTTGGTAAAATGGAAAATTCCATGGTTGCACACCTAGCAATACGCCGATGGGGCTGTAGCGAATAAATGCCTTTCCAAGTTTTGGGTGTAATTCTTTATCAGTAAGAAAATCTGCAGCATTGTCTGCATAGTAATCAAATATATCTGCACTCAATTCTATTTCTCCAACAGCTTGTGCAATGGGTTTCCCCATTTCTAAAGTTATCAATTTGGATAACGTATCCTTTTTTTCTCTTAATAACGTTGCTACCTTATGCAATAAATTTGCTCGTTCATCATAGCTAGTCTTTCTCCATTTTTTATATGCATTATCTGCTTGCGCTACTGCCTCACCCAAGGTTTTGTCATCTATTTCTTCAAATGTTTTTACTACTTCATTGGTAGTAGGATTTGTTGTTTGTATCGGCATAAAATTATTTTTTTAAAAGATTTTTGTCGAATCATTAAAATTTATCCTTCCTTATCTGCTTTAATACACCATAACAATTCTTTCACAAAAACTTCTGTCAATTTATCTGTAGCTTCTTCGTCATTTGGGTTGCCATCTACATCGTATGCCTCTTGCACTTTTGCTACAGAAAACATTTCTGTAATTGTCCATGCTTTCATTTTCCAAAGTGTAAACTGTAATGCTACTAAAGCTTGCGTGCCTGCAAATGGTCCAGCAGAAACGGATACAATACCTACAGGTTTATGTCTCCATTCATCATATAATAAATCAACGGCATTTTTTAAACTTGCAGGGATACCCGCATTGTATTCAGGCATTACGATAATAATTCCATCCGATGTCTTTATCTTTTCTGCAAAAGCAATGGCGTTTGCAGGAGGATTTTTTTGAACCTTTAAGGTATTTTCAAATAAAGGGAAGTTATATTCCTTTAAGTCTATAATTTCTGCAATGGCTAAATTGTTTCCACCTAAATATTTGTTGAAATAGAGTGCCACTCTATGGCTATTACGCTCAAGCCTGATGCTAGATGAGATGATTGATATTTTGTCCATTGTTTTTTATTATAAGTATGTCTTATTATTTTTTAACTTCTTGTTTATTTCCACTCGTTTTCCATGTCTTTATAAGCCTTCTTTGTAACAGTAGATTTGCTTTTAGGTGCAGAAGTACCTGCTTTCTTTTTTGCATTGATATTTTTTACCAGTGAGTTTTTTTCTGTACCACTTTTTTTAGTGGCTTTTTTTGTTTTAGTGGTCATATCGTATCTTTAAAATTATTTCGCAATGTATTGCTTCGTAAAGGTGATTATTATTGTATATTTTTCATTATACAATTATTAAAAAAAGTTGCATGATTCACACATAATATAGAGATGCAGTTATTTATTTTCTTATCGGTTGCTGTCCCCACTAACCGAAATCAATGGTTGGTGGGGACACCAACCATTAAATTAAAGCGATGGTTGGTGGGGACACCAACCATTAAATTAATTGTTTTTTTATTTAGGAACACCAATAATCTTCCCATCTTCCATTGTAATTATTCTGTGCGTACGGTCGGCAAAACTTTGGTCGTGGGTTACAATTAAGAGCGTTTGCTTTATTTCTTCTGCTAATTTTTTAAATAATTCAAAAACAATATCACTATTTTTTTTATCTAAATTACCAGTGGGTTCATCACCCATAATAATATCTGGGTCGTTTATTAAAGCCCTTGCAATAGCCACCCGCTGTTTTTCTCCACCTGATAATTGATTGGCTTTTTTTAAGGACAGTTTATCAATATCTAATATTTTTAATTTTTCAATTGCTCTTGCCTCCACTTCTTTTTCTGAAAATTCACCTAGTTTTAATCCTGGCAGCATTACATTTTTTAGTACTGTAAACTCATCCAGCAAATAATGAAACTGAAATACAAAACCAATCTTTTCATTGCGAACCTTTGCCAGTTCTGCTTCTTTTTTATTTACCATCGAAATATCATCAATCAATAATTCTCCTACATAATCCGTATCCATCGTTGATAAAATATAGAGCAAAGTAGATTTGCCACAACCTGATTTACCAGTAAGTGCTACAAACTCGCCTTTGGCAATAGAAAAATTAATATCTGTAAGTACTTTTACTTTTACAGGGTCATTAAATTCTTTATTAATGTTTCTGGCTTCTAAAATTGTTTCGCTCATTTTATTTTCCCCTTATAATAATTACAGGATCTACCTTACTTGCTTTATGGGCGGGAAACCAGCCGGCAAAAAAAGTAGTGATTAAAGAAAATATTGCACCTATTATATAAAAAACAGGATTATAATCTATGGGATAGGTTTTTATTTTTGGTAGTGCATCGCTGGTAAAAGGAATTTGGTCTATAGCTGCGGATAACCCAAGCCCCAATAGCAAACCCAAAAGACCTCCAAAAATACCAATACTTGTAGCAATTACTAAAAAAATATTTTTTACATCTTTACCAGAAAACCCTGTTGCTTTTAAAATGGCGATGGTATCCATTTTTTCATAAATCATCATGTTTAAAATATTGTAAATACCAAACCCTGCCACTATTAATAATACAACTCCTACAGCATAAGAAATAAGCGTACGCACTGAACTGCCTGTTTGAAACTGAGCATTGGCCGTTTGAATATCTAATGCATCAATATTAAAAAGAATGGCATATTCTTTTGCTATAGCCAGAGCCATTGATAAATCTTTAAGTTTTATTTGAATATCTGTAATAAATGTATTTGGTTTACTCATTAGTTTTTGCACCGTTGCAATAGAAGCATAACTCTGTGTATTATCAATATCCTGCACACCAGTTTTATACAATCCTGTTACTTTAAGCTGAAATATTTCTCCACTAATAGTAGATACCTGCACCCTGTCGCCAACATTGGCAGAAAGTTTAGCTGCTAGGCCTTTTCCTAAAATAATACTGTTGCTTATTTTGTCAATATCAGACGATTCGCCTTCAATCATGTAATCATTAAAAGAAAATAGTTTGGCTTCGTTTTGTATATTAATTCCATTTATAACGCCGGCAATATCAATAGCTGTATTATTAAAAAAAATAGGCGTTATTAATTTAGGGGCAATGCCCAATACACGGCTATCTTTTCGCAACGTTTGCGTTATAGCCTCACTGTTATAAATTTGTTGCCTTGCATTTCCCGATTTTACGGAGCGTATAAAATTGTACTGATTTGTACTGTCTCCCATTTTATTTATGGGTTGATTTTTATTGGGCTTTATTTCGTTGTACAGTTTTATATGTGCTGTTCGGTTTAGCATTATACCATCCAGTAAATCATTAAGCCCTGCCATAAAACTGAGCAAGGCAATAAACATGGTTATGCTAAAAGTAACACCCACAGCGGCTACTAGTGTTTGCTTAAACCTTGCTAATAATAATGATTTAGCTATGCTGCTGATGAGTTTTATATTCATAATGATGGCTTATAAATAAAATCGTTAACTGTAATGCCACTTATTATTTCTACTTTCTGATAATCTTTTAACCCAACAATCACCTTCCTCTTTTTCTTTGATTCAATCCAAACACTATCTCCTGCTAGTAAATAATTTCTTGGAATGGTGATGGCTTTTTCTTTTTGTTGTATTACAATATTTGCTTCACAAGTAAGGTTGGGGTATAAGGTAGCTGGCTGTTTTATAAATACGGCTTCTACAGTAAATGATTTTGACCTGTCATTCATTATTGGATTTATTTTGGTTACAGTAGCTTCAAAAATTTGCCCCTTATAACTATCCATGCTAAGTATAATTTTTTGCCCAAGTTTTATTCTGTTAATATCAAATTCATCTACTTGTAATTCCATCTTAAAATTATTGGCATCACCAATTAATGCAACTGGGCTTAAGGTATTTACCATTTCGCCTTGCTTCATTATGATGTTATATACTTTTCCATCCACATCGGCTTTAATGTTATAGTCATTTTTTATGGAGGATGCTATTTTTAAATTGGTTTGCGATTGTTTGCCTTGAAAAATGATTTGTTTTTGTAATTGTGTATAACGGAGATTAGCCGATTGGTATGCGGTTGCAGAACTTTTATAGGTAACTTGTCGCTGTTCCAACTCGTATTTTGAGCCAATATTTTGATTCCATAAATTTTGTTGTCGTTGTTGTAAAAGGGCATCTTCATCCATTTTTGCTTTTGCAAGGTTTGTTGCAATCTGTAGTTCATTAAGCTTTTCAGCATTGGTATTTATAGCAGCATAGTCGGCAGATAGGGCGGCATTTTCGGTATTTAATTGTGCATTGGTGTTTACCAGTTTTATTATTACATCTCCCTTTTTTACTACATCTCCTTCCTTTACTAGTATTTCTGCAATTACCCCATTTACTGTAGAAAAAACCTTGTATTGATTATTGCTTTTAATAATACCTGAAGCATATACGGATTCAGTTATTTTTTCTTCTGTAGGTTTTATTTTTTCCTGTTTGCTTTTGCAAGAAGCAATTATGAGAGCCAATAAAAAAAAACGCCAAAATCTTTGCATGATATGATTTTTAATTATTCTTTGCACATTTTAATTGTAATCTATTATACAATCTTGTAAAGGTTAAGATTTGTACACTTATAGCTGTTATAAAATATTTTAAAATAGTTGTATTATTCACATATTTACCATCATAAGGTACATTTATAATTAGCTACGCAGCGTGGCTGCAAAAAAGCCAGCATAACCTGTAAGACTGCCACTCTTCCATTTATCTATTTTAAGTCAGTACTTTTATTTTTTAAATCAAAACAGCCGCCATCCCAACCGGCGACAAACTGATGCTTTTAGCTCGTTTATAATTATGGTGGGGTTGCTATTTATGCATTGATAAAATCAAGCATAAAAGAAAAAAAGACTGGTGAGTAGCCATCTTACAAATGGTCAACATCCCGAATATAATATTTTCAAATTTTCATTGCAACCTGTTGGCGACTGTTTTATAAAATAAAAGTTATGAACGAAGTTAACAACAAAGTCACACAAAATTTTGCAAGAATGGATATTGTCCATCCTCATGCAGCAGGTATTGATGTAGGGAGTCGCTCTCATTATGTATGCATCGGACAGGGAAAAGATGATGTAAAAGAATTTGGCGTTTATACTGAAAATCTACATGCGCTATGTCAATATTTAGTAGATAGTAATATTACCGATACAGCCTTGGAAAGTACAGGAACTTATTGGCAACCACTCTTTGTTTTGCTACAGCAATACAATCTCAATCCAATACTAGTGAACGGAAAGTTTACTAAAAATGTAAAGGGTCGTAAAACGGATGTAGTAGACAGCCAATGGATACAAAAGTTACATTCAATGGGTATGTTGGAGGGTAGTTTTATTCCAGATTTATTTACCGAAACAGTGCGGCAATATCACCGTCATAGGCAGAGTTTAGTAGAAAGTGGTGCAAGCTATATTAATAAAATGCAAAAATCTTTGCGGTTAATCAATATTCGTTTAGATGCTGTATTAAAAGATGTAATGGGCAAATCTGGCAAAGATATTATTGATGCCATCTTGAAGGGTGAACGTAATGCAAAACGCTTGGCAGCTTTAGCACAACCAACAGTTAAAGCATCACCCAAAGAAATAGAAGCGGCACTTACAGGGGATTGGAGAGAAGAATATATTTTTGAACTTCGTCATTGTTATGAGTTATACCAGTACTATCATGTAAAGATTACGGAATGTGACGAAGAAATAAAAAAACTATTAACTGCCGAAATATCACGTAAACAAAGGGATGAAGGGCTAGTAAAAGTAGTAGGAGTAAAAATTAAAAAAAAGAAGACTCGCAAAAATGAATCGAATATTAATATCCAACAGTTAGCTGTAGATTTAACTGGTGGAATAGATTTGAGTGTTATAGATGGAATAGGGTTGGGCTTTATTCTATGCATAGTAGCAGAAACAGGATTAGAGTTGGCATCTTTCCCTACCAGTAAACAATTTACAGCATGGCTAAGGCTAGCTCCTGATTTAAAAAAAACAGGTAGTAAGGTAATAAGTAGTAAAACAAAAAAAGGGAAAAATAAACTGGCACAAGCATTCATGCATTCTGCCAATGCAATTGGTAATAAAAAAAAGGGCGACTATCTTGTAGGTTTTTTTAAACGAATACAATACAAAAAAGGGAGGGTAGTTGCCATTGTAGCTACAGCTAGAAAGTTAGCAACAATTGTATGGAATATGCTTGTAAAAAAAATGCCATACAACCCAATTCCAACTAAAGAAAATTTAGATAGAATAAGATATAATCAAGTTAAAAATATACAACGAAAAATAAGACAACTTAATGTAAGAGAAGAAGAATTGCTTTTTGCAACAGCTTAATCTACTAATAGATAGACTAGGGTTATATATAATTGTAGCACATTTTATAACCCTTAAAAACTTAAACACAAGAGGAATTAAATATTTTACTCCTACCCTAAAACTTAAAATTATACGTTATAGCTGGTATAATTGGAAATAATGAAACCTGCTTTGCTTGTATTTTTAATGAACCATCTAAGGGGCTTCCCGTTTGGTCAAAATAAATAAAATAAGGGTTTTGTCGGCTGTAAGCATTGTAAACACTAAATACCCACTCCCTTTTTACTTTTCTCCTTATATTCTTTTTTGGGGTTAATACAGCAGATAAATCTAACCTGTGGTAAGAAGGTAAACGATATTGGTTTATATTACTATACTCTTGCGAAAGCACAGACTCCACAATATAAAAACGCTTAGGCAAGCTTGCAGCATTGCCAGTACCATATACAAAAGCGGCAGATAATTTCCATTTTTTATTTATTTCATACATCGCCACTATGCTCATATCATTTCTTCTGTCATACTTAGCAGGGTATTTTATCCCACTATTTAGTCCTTCAAATTTTCGCCATGTCCAGCTTAAAGTATATCCAATCCAACCAGTTAAACGTCCTTTTACTTTATTTACAAAAAGCTCTGTGCCATAGCTCCATCCATTACCAAATACAAAATCATCTTCCACATCTTTCAATGTATTGGTTATAAAACCTTCTCTGTATTCTATTTGGTTTTGCATGCTTTTATAATAAACTTCCACAGAGGTTTCATATGCATTTTCTTTAAAATTTTTAAATAACCCTGCTGCGTATAACCAACTTACTTGTGGTTTTACTTTGTAGGTACTTGGCACCCAAATATCTGTTGGTAAAGTGGTGCCAGAGCTGCTTACCAAATGTATGTATTGCAAATTTCTAGTAACAGAAGCCTTTATAGACGATTTATCATTAAGTTCATAACGCATGGTGAGCCTTGGTTCTAGCCCACCGTAAGATTTTACAGTTTGCCCTTTGTTAAAAACGGTACTATCTATTCTATTGTTAAACTGATCTGTTTTAAAAATTTTATATGCACCAAGCTGTTGAAAACTGCTGTACCGCAATCCTATATTTAGTTTTAATTTTTTTGAAATATCCCAATCATCTTGTAAATAAATTGCAGTTTCATTTGCAAATTTTATTTGTGCAGCCTGTGGCTTAAATACTACAGAATCTTGTTTACCACTTACTACCGATGGTGTAAACCGGTGATAGGTATACATGAACCCAAATTTTAATTTATGATTAGAAGCAGGATAATAATCATAATCTTGCTTAAAAGTTAAATCCCTAATGCCTGATACAAGTTTTAGTTCAAAATTATTTTGTATGCCTTTAAAAGCAAAATTATAATCGCTATAAACTGCAGTAGTATTTGCAAATAGTTTTCTATTAAAAACATGATTCCAACGAAGTGTACCAGTGGCATTGCCCCAAGGTATTACTATATTTAAACTCTGTTTACCATTACTAAAATCAAATACATCTTTTCCAAAATAGCCACTGAGGTATATTCTATCTTTTTCATTAAATTTATAGTTAACCTTAGCATTTAAATCATAAAAATAATAACCAGAGCCATAGTATTGGCTAGTCTTTTTTACAAATGGTTTTGATATAGCATCAATATAAGTTCTTCTACCAGAAATGATGAAAGATGATTTATCTTTTTTTATTGGCCCCTGTATAGAAAGTCGTGACGCAATTACACCCAAACCACCATCTACTTGATACTTTTGGTTGTTACCCTCCTTCATGCTCACATCCAATACGCTCGATAGTCTACCACCATATTGGGCTGGCATGCCACCCTTTATTAGAGAAACATTTTTAATAGCATCTGCATTAAAAATAGAAAAGAAACCAAACAAATGCCCTGTGTTGTACACTACTGCATCGTCTAACAGAATCAAATTCTGATCTGGCCCTCCGCCACGTACATATATACCTGCACTGCCCTCCCCTGCATTACGCACACCAGGCAAAAGCTGTACTACTTTTAACAAATCTACCTCACCTAAAAAAGCAGGCACAGATTTTATTTGCTCAATAGGTAAAGTTATTTTACCCATTTGTGCAGCCTTCAAATTATTTTCTCTTTTTGTGCTGGTTACTATTACCTCTTCCGAAAGTGATACACCATTAGTAAGAGAAATATTGAGTGTAGTATCAGCAGTAAGTGTTAAAGAAATTATAGATGGCTTATAGCCCACATGCGAAGTAACAATTTGGTACGTACCCTCGGGTATTGTAACAGACCAAAAGCCATATTGGTTACTGGAAACGCCACTAGACTTGGCTTTTAATGCAATAGTAGCAGCAATAATAGTCTCCCCACTTTCCGCATCTTTTACATAACCGCTAATGGTATATTTTTTTTGTGCAAAACTAGTAGCAGCAAAACAAAAAAACATTGTAATTAATAACACACTCTGTACCCTCATAGTTCATTTATCATTTATTATTTATTATTAAAAACCAACTACTAAACAATCTCAACCAACCAAACCTTTCAACCACCATCAACAACATTCAACTCTTCAACAACCTTCAACCCTTCAACAACGTTCAACAATCTTCAACTCTTCAACAACGTTCAACAACATTCAACCCTATTACTTCGCCATTATAGAATCCTTCACATCGCCACAATGCAACATACCAGCATGGTAAGTAGGATGATTTTTTCCTAAATATGGGTTTACAATTTCTGCACTGTTACTAATCCAATTTGCCGATACTGAATCGTTAAATGCCATAGGACAATTTGCTAAATATAACTTTGCCCCTTCGTAGTTTATGGCAGTAAAAAAAGATGGGTACATCATTTCTGTTACCATACTAAAATCTTTGCGCATTTCGGTAATATCTGTTTGTTGCAAAAGCGATGCAGCGTTAGATTTTATATCCATTATATTCCCAACTACCGTTTCAAAAATAGTAGCCGTATCTTTTTTTAATTCTGCTATTGGCAAGCGCTCAAGTAATGCTATAAAAGAGGTAGTAGCAGCCTTTGCCCCAGTAGTATCAGCTTCTACAAAAGCATTTTTAATACCTATATATGCGTTTACCACACTGTCTACTGCATTATTAAAAACCTCAGAATGTTTTTTTAATGTAAGATGGGCTAGTGGTGGTGCAGTTGGCCCTTGTTCTTTTTTCTTAAAAAGAAACCAATATGCTGCAAATGCAAGAATAGCTACAAATAGTAATAAAAATACTTTTTTCATTTTTAAATTATTTTTTTGCAAATGTACGATTTTGAGCCTTTTGCACAGTAAGAAGTACGCAAATATGATAATAAAAGTTTGTGAACAAATTATGAATAACTGCTTGATTATTTGGGGCGGTGGACAAATACAAGTATCAGCAGTGGTAACGGGCTATCCGCAGTAGTCCTCATTCTCTCCTTCGTCGTTCATTGCGGGCTACTTGCTTCTATCCCTGCGCCCTTGGTCAGTAAAGCTTTGTTCAACAATACTTCGAGCTGTATATTTTGGGGGAGTGCTTTTTAATTTGGAGTTTGTTGAATATAAAATCAACTATAATTGTATCGATGGAATTTCCCAGCTCTACGAAAATTGTATCAAGTTCTGCAACAATGTTTGCTGTCTGAAAAAAGTTAGCTATGTTCTAGCCCATTAATAATTACTTGGCAATTGGGCAATATTCTTTTTATAGCTACTGCTTTTTCTTTAATAATTTCTTCCGCATCTTCAGATGAGAGAAAAAGTTCTTTTAAATGTTGCAATGCAAAAAGTTTATCAATATTGTTCAATAGCTGTACCGCTTAGGTGTAACAGTTGTAAATCTGTAAGTTTATTTAAATACGCTAGCGCTGCGTTGGTTACATTATGGCAGCCTTTTAACCGAAGCTGTTTTATACTACTTAATGTTGAAAGATGTTTAACGCCTTCGTCGGTTATTAAACAATCATCTAAATCTATCCTGTCAATAATTTTTATTCTCAATGAAATATACAATAACCATTTATCATCTACTTCTGTGTCTTGTATCCTTAAGTTTAACCTGTCTATTTCTTTTGGAATGCTGGCAAGGTCATTATTTTTAATATTAAAATGCCTTTGCCAAAAATAAAGCTCTTCTTTATCTGCTTTAATAGTATTGTGTTTTACATTGTTTTTCATAAAGCAATTGATTTATTAATAGTTTGCAATTTATACCAATTATAAATTTTAACTAGTCCGTTAAATTATAATAGTTGTCAGCCTGAGGCACTCATAAAAGTTTTTTAAGTTCTTTGCAATTACAAAAGTTCGATACAGTTGGAGTGTCAAGCTTTTTTATTGGTTGGTGTCCCCACCATAACTCCTGCATAATAGAAAGCTACGGTTGGTGAGGACAACAACCGATAAGAAAAACCCTATAAACGCAGATGTTGTAGCGTAACGAAACCTTAACCATTAATAAGTAGTAATGTACAATACTATAATGGTGAAAAGTATTTGAAGGGTTACAAAAAAGCTATTAGGTAATGCACTCATTTTTGCAAACGCTAAAATATATCTGCTAAAAATATTCTTGCTTTCTCATACAACTCTTCTGTTTTGCAATGGCAGTGCCATTGATGAAATACTTCACCATTTTGCCAATAAATAGTAAAGCTCATTTGTTTTCCTTCCAATCTCCATTCTGTGTTTTCTGCCTCTGTATCCATAAATTTATCAAAAGATTGTATCAGTAAATCTTTATCATAATCTCCCCCAATAAAATTACTTATGGCAGGCATTTGTTGTAGGTAATAATAAATACTTGTACAACCGCTTACAATATTATGCCTTACAAAAGGCGGTGCTGTTGGTTTATCTATTAACTGCTTTAAGCGATTATTCCATATTTTGTGTGCAATAATTTCTCCAGTTTCATTATAATTTATTTTTTCAATAAGCAATCCGTTACTGTAATTTTCTTCTTCTTGCAATTGTGTATTTAAAAAATATATTTTCTTACTCCATCCATCAGCAGGCTGCTCATTTTGTAAAACAGTGTATGTATGCAAAACCCCATTTGCATGCAATTGTGTAAATACCACATCGCCAGACTTTACAATATAAGTATGCATCATTAATATTTTATTATTTAATATTCACCAGAGATTTTGGTAACCAATTCAATTCCTTGATAATTATCAGAGGTTATGAATCGATATGGATAATCTTTTTTTGACCATTTATATCTTTTCAAGATATCTCCTTCAGTGTTTTTATAGGATTTTATTTTTTTTCTTTTAAATTTCTTTTCTACTAGCTCTATCATCATATCAGCAATTCTTTTAGATGGTATTAATGCAGAAACTACTAAAGTATCTTTAGAATAATTAATAGTCAAACTGAGTTTACTCTCGTAATACATAAAAAAAGTGTCGCCTCCAAAAGCATTTAATTTTTTGATTACAGTAATCTTTGTAGTTACTGAATCTAGTAGAGTATTCATATGTTTATGACTTGTAACAGGCACTTTTTCTAACAGCATCAAATTTATGCTCATAAAATTTCCTTGCGCTTTTGTAGAGTACATTGTTAGCAAAAGAAAGCAAAAAGGTAGAAATTTTTTCATGCAATTTTTATTTAAAATATTCGTTTTTAGCAGGATATAACCACACCCACGAAATATTACCACTCATTTTTTCAAACATAAATTGATAAGGATATAAAAATGATTTTCCCCATTGGGTTATTGTCTATTTTTCCCTAATGTTCGCAGCGAATGGTTCGTGGGGACATTAATGATAAATAAAAAGCTAGACTTTATTTTAATATCTTTCTCTCATCTACTAATTTATATTGCTTTGGTTTAATTTTATTAGTTTTCATACTTTTCCAATCTTTAAAAACCACCTTATCAGCTTGGCCTAAATATTCTATTAAGTAATCGTACTCTACAAATGTTCTCTGTTTTCTGCCAGTCATTGTAAAGTCCGATTTACCATTTAACTTATACCTTACAGGTTTATTTATCTTAAGCTCAGCTATTTTATGATTGTCCCTTTCAGGTATCCCAATAGCTAATTGATTATCGGAATAATTAAGCTGTAAGTTAAAAATACCTGGCTGCTCACTTAGCATTTTAAAAATATCAAAAGTTAAAGATGTTGAATGCTTACAGTAGCATATTGCTTCCTCATTTACTAGTAAAATATGATTTTTATTATTGTCTACAAACCATCTTGGCTGCTGAGCTACTTGCTTTGCCATTACAAAGAGTGAGGGGTTAAAATTAGTAATATCTTGAATAATAATTGTTTTAGCATTAATAAAGTCGGGTTGTTGCTTACCAAAATCTGGCAAGTACAAAGTTTGTTCTTCTAAATACCCTGTAATAGAAGTAACAATACTTTCCGAATTTTTAAGAAATTCTAACTTATCAATATCGTAGTCATCTTTGCCAAACCTTCGATTTGATTTAAATATTTGAATTACATTAATCATTGCTTAGTAGTAAGGTTATTAGAAAGAGGCTACATTTTTTATCGTTTGCTGTCTCCACCAAACAAAATCAATCTACAATTATAAATTTTACAACCTTTTTATTGGTTGGTGGGCACACCAACCGAAATCCTTGCATAAAAGAAAGCTACGGTTGGTGAGGACACCAACCGATAAGGAAAGCCCCTAAAGCGAAGATTGCAGCGAATGGTTCTTTATTTAATGCGTTCCCCTTTTTTATCTATAAAAAAGGTCTCATTTCCAATTTGTACCTTAGCACGACCTTTTTTAAAATCTCCTGCAACTTCATAAATAATAGGAATAACCTCATTTCCCTTTTCATCTATATAGCCTTTTTTTCCTGTCAAATAAGTGCCTTTTTTTACTACTGCAAGACCTTCACTGAAATCCTTTATATAATAATAAACTAAAGGAGTTATCATTTTGCCTTGCTTATCAATAACGCCAAATTTATCGCCGATACGAACTATTGCAACTTTTTCATTAAAATTAAATACTTCATCATAAATTACTGAAATTATTGCATTGCCATTTGCATCATTAAAACCATATTTGTCATTAATTTTTACAGCATGCATCCCATTTTCTGCGCCGTAAATAATATCATAGAAATTAGGCATTATTTTTCTTTCCCACATACTATAGAAACCCTTTTTACCATTTTCATCTGTAATTAAAAATGTAAAAACATCACTGAAGCCTGCATCAGACGATATTTTATATTTAGGAGAAACTACTTCCCCTTTAGTATTGATATAATAATACATTGAGTCTTTACATACTAATGCTTTACCACTCTTAAAAGCATGAGCCACATCATAAATTATTGGAATTAATTCAATACCTCCTTTATTAATATAACCAGATTTGTTACCTACATCTACTTGACATAATCCATCATAATATATGAACGAAACATCGCTATATTTTGCGGGATTTATTTTTTTTCCAGATTTGTCCAGTACCCCATATTTTCCGCCCTCTTTATAGCTTTTAAATCCCTCTTGTGCTAATAAGGATAACGAAAGTGAAGTAAGTAGAATTATAAATAATGATTTTTTCATGTTAAAGTAGTTTTATATTTTTAAATAAATTATATATCGCCTTATAAATTGGTTTGTATTTTTCTTTAGGGAACGGTATTTTTTCAATATCACTAAACTGTAAACCTGTGTTCATCGCTCCGCTTTGGTTCTTGTTTCACTAACCATAGCATAGCTTATTTTTACTGGTACCTCTCCTTTTTTGCCTATGCATTATTAGTTCTTTTTTCTATCATTATTTGTTTTCTAATATTATCGGGTAGTTTATATTTCCCACCATATGTGCTATTTTCTAACACGCACCATTCACTAAGGAAACAAATTATAAGCTCATTTTCATATTCAGTAAAAATACAAGTTTGTCCTTGGTCACCTTCACTCGCCGAAATACTTAATTGGTAGTATTTTCCGTATGTGTTGAATACGTATTCATTTTCGTCAATAAAAGAACTGAAAAAGTCCGTCCAAAAATTGGGCAGTCCCTTAGTTTCCTTTGTTTTTAAAATATCTTGTAACGTTAGTGTTCTTAATGTTAAAAATTCAACTGTTGCGCCTAATTTATTGTATGATACAATTTTTGAAATTTGTCCATAGCAGAATTTTGCTTGGTCAATTTCTTCCTCCTTTTCATAACAATTATCATAGGCAAATGGACAATCATAGAACAACCATAATTTCATATTTAAGCTGAACTTTACAGGTGGCTTTAAAGTGACATAGTAGGTCTCTCCAACATTAGGCGCTTGACATAATGGTTCACCAATTTCTAAACTTTCTCTCCAAAAACAGCTTGTTGCAATTATATCGGTTTGATATTTAGTTTCATTTCTGTCAATTGGTTGGCAACATTTACAATTTATTATTTCGATTTCTTCTTGCATGGTGTCTATTAATTTTGCCGCCAACATTCGGGCTGATGCAAACCTTCTCCGAACATTGGTTTTATTTAAGCATATCCTCCACGAGCCTCGGTTCGTGTCCGCACAAAACGTTCGCTAATATTATAACTCTTCGCCTTGTTTCGTGTCCCCACGAAACGCTCGCTTCAATCACTTTCAAATAACATAAATGTATATATCAAAAAAAATCGCTAACTCCCATTTCGTAAAATTTGCCAATAACCATTTTGGACTCAGACTATTAAAATGAATATAATCAACTTTTACTTTGCCATTTCTTTAATAAAATCTTATTCATAATTTCTAATTACCTCATTAATTTCAAAGCCTCTAAAGCGAAGATTGCAGCTAATGGTTCGTGGGGACACGAACTAAAGCGTAGAAAAATCATTTCTAATATTTTATTTCCCTTGTAAAAAAAGTGTAAACAAATTCGCTTTTATCAGTTTCTAATTTACCGTTTTCTTTAAAGCCCTTCATTATTTCTTTTTTTGTTATCAATTATTATTTTTATCATACGTATAGCTGTATTCATATTTAAAATCATACTTGTTACTTTTTACATCAAATTCCAATTTTTCTATAATATCTCCATTTTCATTTAGTGTATAAGTAGTAATCTCCCTTGGCTCCTCATTGGCAAGATCTGTTTCTTTTACTACATATCCTTTACTATTATACTCAAAAAGAATTCCAGTATAATCTCTAGATTGTCTCCCATTATGTTCATAAACAGCTGTTATATTTTTATTTTTATCTAAAATAAATTCCCTAAATGGCTTACCGTTTTTTGCATAATTTTTAAAAATAGTGCTGCCAGTAGTGTTGTTACTTATTGTATAACTATAATTATTTTTTTGATGATTAAAATCGCCTTCAATAGTTTCTTGTTTAATAAACCAAGGGGAAACTTCTTCAAAAGTAAAAGAAGACATTAGTGTTGAATTTAGTCTGGGATTTATATTGATATCTATATTCTGAACTGATTCTATTTGGTTATTTTTATTAAATGAAAAAATTTTACGAAAGGATGGTTTTGCTGCCGCTTTACCTTTTTTATCTTCTTTATATCTTTCTTCTATTATAGAAGTTACATTTTGCTTTAAATTAGCCATATTGTTATAAAGCTCATTATCGGAGTTAAATTGCCCAAATAAAACATTGGGTATGGCAATTAATAATAAAAGTACTTTTTTCATATTTTATAGTTTAAATTATTGTTTAATTTTTTGATTTGAATTTTAATTAGTCATTCCCTTTTTCTATCAATGTTTTTGAGTAAGCCATAACTGATTGGTATTTTGGAAAAAGATGTCCTTCTATTCTTTCTTGCAGTTTTTCTTCTTCTAAATTGTCGTAATAAAAAATTATTTCATTTCTAATTTCTCTTAACTCGACAAGAATAAGTTTGTAGGTATTTTTTTTGGTTTCTATCTGAAACAAGGTATCGATAGATGTACATGCGGTAATTACCGCTCCTAATATTAAAGTTAAATTGCAGCACTTGTTTCAATAATGTTTGTTAGACCAGATAAAATAGTTATTGCGCCAGCAAGCACAATTAATGATATGCGCATAAAATAAAACACATTTCTGTATTTATCTGCTTTGTGGTCGGCTCTATCTATTTCATATTGAACCTGAATGAAAAACGGATGGTTAATAGTTTTTTTCAAAATTTTAATTTTTGGTTATTCCTATTATAAGACTAAAAATATTGAGTTTATTATAATTCTTTTGCTTTGGTGTAATAATAAAAAACTTTTATTTCTGCATCTTTAATAATTAATTCTGTTGAATTTATTTTTACTATTTCAAGATTTTCTTCGTAGTCTTTAGTCGTTATTTTCAAATTATTTACAGCAATTGTATATTTACCTTCTGAATTAATTGGCATATTGTCAAAATAATACAAACGTTTAAATATATTTTTCTCTTTAAAATAAATTACACTTTCAAAACTAGAACCAGCAAAACCAGTTGCCATATAATTTAATTCTTTTTTATCTTCTTTAGTCATTTTATAATCTTCTTTTTGAGTCAATTTATGCTTTTCTTTTGCAACTTTTAATATTGCCTTTTCAAATAAATCAACATATTTTTTAAGCGCACCGTCATCATCATCAGCTATTTCTAAATTTTCGAAAGATATTTTTTTAATTTCCCAACTTCCAATAATTTGTTTTGCATTCTGAGCATTTATTTTAAATGTTGTTGCCAATAGAAGACAAATTGTAAGTATTTTTTTCATAATTATGTTTTAAAATTAACGGATTTTACTATTTTATTTTTTAGCTTCAATAAACACCCCATATTTTTCCTGAAAAAAGCGTGTACATTTTTTTAAAGGTTGCTGACCAATCTTTTTCTTCTATTAAATTAAATCGGAAACCATTAATAATTATTTTCTCATATTGAAAAGCACAATCCTTGCAGTCTTTGGTGGCAATGTCATAATCTTTAGGATTATAATCACGAACACTAAAATTAAAGGCACGATTGTGAAATTTTAGCTTTTCAAATTCCTTTAAATGATTTTTATATGCAAATTCAGCAATCTGATTATCGAATCCTTTGGATAAACCAGAGTTTGGATTGTATTTTATAGGAAAATCAAAAGGTGAGATTACTATTCTAACATAATTTTTATAGGGAATTTCAGTTTTCCATACATCTTCGCCATTTACTGTCTTTTTTACAGATGATGATTGTGTTTCAAAAATAATAAATACTTTTTTAGTTTCCTGAGCAGTTGCCATCTTTACAGTTGCTAATAGAAGACAAATTGCAAATAGTTTTTTCATGATATTTTTGTTTTTTTAAATTATTTATTCAATGTTTTTTTTAATTCATTTAGTGTATCATACAAATCAGTACCGTTTTCTGTAATGAATTTGAAATACATTTTAGTTGATGATTGTTTTATTAGAACATCGGGATTGGTAAATGTAATAGTTGCATCTTTTATGAATAATTTTATATTGCATGCTTTGTCACTTCCCGTAATTACAATTTCACCTTTTTCTGAAATTATTACTTTACTCATTTGATAACATGCAGATAAATCGTTTATAAAATAACACTTATTTTTAACTAAAAGATTTTCAAGTTTGGTTGCGATTTTTGAAAAATCGTATTTTGAAGGAATAATAATAGTCTCGGGATTATTTATAAATGCATATTTAGCACCAGTTTTAATAAGTGCCGAACCATTTAAAAAGCTATTTGCTTCATCATATATTATGGGGACAACTACTTTTCCAGTTTGATTTATAAATCCATATTTTTTATTTAATGAAACAACTGCCAGCCCTTCTGAGAATTCTAATGCATCATCATAAATTGATGGAATGATTTCTTTACCTTCTATGTTTATAAATCCAACTTTATTATTATTTCCTTTTAATTTATATAAATCTTGAACATTTTTTTTAAAAGGATTTCCATGTAAAATAAATTCTTTCTCATAATTAATAAATTTATTTAATGCGCCAAATTCTGGATTAAATAGATACACCCCTTCATTGTAGTCCCCAATAGACCACAGTGAGAATTCGTAGGGATAACCATCTTTCGTATACTTCAATCCAATTTTAGTTTCTGTATCTTTTTTATAATCAAAACTTTGTTTAAAACTGTTTTTCTTTAATTCTGCTACACAATTATTTGCAGCGAGCTGGTCTATTCGAAAGATTATTTTTATATAAATCAATTTTTTGTTTTCAGAATAAGCAATTGTACAGTCATTCGATTCAGTAATTTTAAAAGTTAATAATTCACTGCCGTCATCCTTTTTTTCACTTAACTTTAATATATAGTTGGAGCTTTTAAACGCTTGAATTATGTTTTGGTAGGTTGTTTTGTAGGCGATTCCTTCCAATATTTTTAAAATTGCATAATCAAAATTAATTTGTGCAAAACTGGTTGAGCTGATAAATAATATTATTAATGTAAATATTAGTTTTCGAAACTTGTTTGTTTTTTTCATAATTTTATATTTTTTAAGTTTACATTTTTTTATTGGTTAGTGTCCCCACCAACCGAACCCCCTGCATATTAGGAGCCTCGCCTTGGTTCGTGAAAAATCAGTTTCTATTCAACTTTTACAAACTGTTTTGTGTAAGAATTGTCATTAGTATTTAGTCGTATATGGTACAATCCACTTTTTAAACCCAATACATCTAAAGGAAAACTATTGTTACCATTAAATAAAGTAATTTCTTTTTTCATTACCAATTTTCCTACAACATCTGTAATTAATATTGTTGCCTTACCGCTTATAAAATTTGTAGTTTGAATATTTAATACATTCTTGGTAGGCGTTGGAAAAATTATTAATTGACTATTTATCTTTTTTAATAAAACAACCACTATGTTGCTGTAATCAAATTTGCCATCTAAGTCAACAGATTTAAGTCTGAAATATATTTTAGATAATGATTCCATCGTAGCGGGTAATTTATCGTTGTATACATAATCCTTTTTATTTGTAGAATTGCCCACGGCATTTGTACTGCCTACTTTTATAAAGTTTATACCATCAATACTTCTTTCTATTTCAAAATGACTGCTGTTTATTTCTTGTGCAGTTTGCCAATGTATAGCCGTTTCATTTTCGTATAATTTTGCAGAAAAACTGTTTAGTTTAACTGGCAGCAGTGTTCCAATTTCCGCTAAGGTTAATACTCTATTGTATATCCTAAACTCATCTATTTTGCCATTATGCCCATTATATTGTGGTGGTGAGTAGCTATTAAAAAACATAGAACCTAAGCGAGCTGGGAAAGAATATACTGGTGCAGTTGCACCCTCCGCAGCAGATGCCACTAATACACCATTTACATAAATTTTTAAAGTTCCATTATCTCTTACAAGGCATATTTGTAACCAAACACCAAGCGTAATATTGCCATTAGCAGTGAGTACGCTTCCATTTTTATAGTTAAAAATAATTTGTGGAAATCCATTTTGATTCCAAAAAAAGCAACCTGCTCCTCCATAATTTAAGCAATTATCATAAAGCCCACCTGGATGTATAAAAGGAGAGTTGAATAATGCATAAAAAGAGATAGTAAAATTTTGAGTTCCAGTAAAGTTTATAGCTGCATTTACAGGAATTGTTGCATATTGACCTACAATTAGTGCATTGGTATTGGTATTTGCAAATGCCATAGCTTTATTAGCTACACTATTTTTATTTGTAGTGGCTGTACTGCTAAAATTTGTACCATTTAGTGCACTAGAAATTGTATTAGTGTAATTACCATCTAGTGGCCAATAAGCAACCAAGCCACTTGTGGGCTGTGCAAATAAAATACTGTTTACAATTAAGCTTAGTATTAAAAATAAAGTTGATTTCATATATGTTTAATTTAGAAAAAACAATAATATTTTCGCTGTCTCTTTTACGGTTTGTAACCCTTACCATCCGAAATCTCTGTATAATAGAAAGCTTAAGATTATGAAGGCACCAACCAACAATAAAAGAATCTATGTGTTTGAAGTGCTTTTTTTATTATTCATTTTCAACTACTTTATCAAAGATTTTCTAAAATATGTGAAACCAGAGCAGGTGAATTCACTTTTTTCTTTGTTCATAATTAATAGTGCGTTACCACTAGGTATAAATGTGTCTCTCTCTTTAGAAAAAGCGTAGTTGCTTGCTGCCCAAGTATTGTTTTCTTTGTGTTTAATATTTTGAAATTTATAATTGTATTGAACAACCTTTGTGGACCAACCACTATTTCCTACAGCAAATATTAAAGCACTACCGCCAATGTCAAAAAGCCCAGTACCACCAATACTAATACGTACTCCATCACTTCGTTCCCACGTACCATTAATATCTTTTTCGTCAAAAACTTGGGCTTGTAAATTATTAAAGCCAGCCATTGTTATAAGAAACATTACGATGGCTAAATATTTAGTACGTTTTTTTGTTTTCATAATTTTAATATTTAAGGTTTATTAATTTTTTGTGCCGCTTCCGCCGCTTCAAACTTTTTCAAATCAGGTTTATGTTTATTATTTTTTGTTGCTTATCAGCCTTGGCTTTTATCATATCAGCTTATTGTTTATCGGGTTCTATTGTTAGCCCAACCAACTGCCCATCTGCCTTAGAAATCAACCACAGTTTGCTATCTTCTAAAATTGCCTGGTGCGCATTCCATTGAGTAAGATTAAAAGTTTTTAAGGTTTTAGCATTTTTAAAATCATAAGCAACCAATGTGTTTTTATAAAATAACCAAATGGTACTATCGTCTGCTTTTAAAATTTCTTTATAGTTTCCCGTTTGGTTTTCAGAAAGCGTAATGATATCCTCAATATTTATTTCTTTTTCTACTTTATTTTTACTATTTATTATGAATACTTTACTGTCGCCTAATACAAATGTTTTAGCGGCGGTATATTTTATTTTAATTTTTTCTTCTTCTTCAAAGTTGCTTTCAGGTATTTTATTTTGGTTGTGGGTCAAATATTTAAACTGTTTTACACAGGGTATATTTTCTACAAAAAGGTATGCTTTGTTTTTACAAGTAGTGTCTAATAATTTTCCATTATAATCTATCTCAAACCAATTATCGTCTTCAGCATTGGCAATAATTTTATTTTTTAAAAAATAAGGCTGTTTGGCTACTCCATGGGCAATAAATTGATACCACACAATATCATTTTTCTTTAAATCGTATGCTATTATGGCTCCGCCAAACTCAGGCGAAATAGCAGCACAATACATGGTATCATTTTTAAAAATGGGCTCTGCGTATAATTCTTTTATTTTTAATGTTTGCACTGTATCGCCTGTGCGTGTATCCAATTGCGTGCATTTATTTTCGTATTCACTAATATGATTTTCTACAAAAACACTTGTTTTATATAATTTAGGACTATTATTTGTTTTGTTTGATACATAATAAGACCACGCAGTTTTACCACTCTTTTTATTGATGGCATAAATTTTATAGTCATTGGCATTAAAATATATTTGGCTACTATCTATACTAAAGGAAGAATAAAATTTGGCTAGCTGCTCGTTTGAATAATTAATACTTGATTTAAAAAATACAGTTTGCGAAAAGCTGGCATTGGATATGAACAGGAGCGCAATATTAGCTATTGCTATTATAAGCATTTTTTTTATTATGTCCATAAGGTTAGCCGTAGTTTGGTACAAAGCTATTTCTGTTCTTGGTAAAAATCAATACCCATAAATGGGTATTTTTTATAATAAAAGATGAAATATTCATTGCCGTTCAGTTAAGGCTTATGTACCTTATACATAAATATTTTTTGGTATCCCCCAACACCAGTAAATACATATTTAACTAAACGGCAATAATGAATAAATTGTAATACAAAATTAAGTTTAGTAAAAATTTATTGCAATACCCATTAATAGGTATTTTTTAAACTTATTTTTTAGGCATTGCTATTTGTACAATAGTACCTTGGCTCATTGTACTATTTATTTCAAAAACACCTTTGTAGTACACAACTCTTTTTTCTATATTATCTATGCCAAAACCTCTGTTAGTGGTTTTAACATCAAAGCCTACTCCATCGTCTGTAAACTGAAAATTATAATGATTAGGGTAACTGTACAATTCAATAATAATATGCTTGGCCTTTCCATGTTTTATGGCATTGCTAATAATTTCTAATGCTATAAGATAAATATCGAATACCCAATCATGTTTAATTTTTGCAGGAAAATCGTACACAAACAACTCTATTTTTGTATCTATTAAGCTTGCATTGTGGCTTTGTATTTGGCTTTGTAAGCTAGATATTAGCGCACCTTCATCCAAAGATTTTGGCAAAATTTTATGCGAAACTTCTCTAATATCGTTGGCTAATTCACTTAGGGTATTTAGAGCTTGTGCCGAATTTTTCATTTGCAGTAAGTGGGTAATATAGGCAATTTTACTGCCTAAGTTGTCGTGTATAATATTGGCAATATTTCGCCTTTCTCTTATTTGCGCCTGTGTAATAGAGCGTAGCGATTTTTCTTTTTCTATAACAATATCTTTAATAAGTATACTATTTTTTTGAAATGTTTCTATATAAGATACAGCTAAAATATACCCAAATAAAAATACCTCGTATAGGCTAATTATTACCAGCCAATCTTCATGTATTTTATAAGGAATTATATGAAAAGATTTTAGAATTATGCTTGTAGCCCAAATTATTTGTGGTATAAAAGCAATAAGCACATATAGTGCAGCTCGTTTATTAATTTTAAAATGCAATACAGCAGACAATAAAATTAAATATATAGCTACTAGAAAATTTATATAGCCAAGGCTAGAAAAAAACTTTAGTGTAGAAAAAGCTTTTAATAAAAGTAAAACAAGGGTTATTAAAATAATGAGACAATTACAAACATTTATAAAATACAGTATTTTAAATTTTTTGGGTTCATGTTTATGAAGGTTTAGAAAATGGCTTAAAAAAATAGCTATACTAATAAACCAAAGGCTAGCGATATAAATTCTACATTCACTAAAATATAAAAATTTGGGAAACAAAAAATGCTTTGCATAATTTGTAGAAATTGTTAAGTAAAAAATACTTAACAGTGAGTATAATAGATAGTATAGATATAGTTTTTTCTTTGAAAAATAATATAAAATAGCATTAAGAATTATTAATAAAAAAACAATCCCAATAAAAAAGGATACTAACGCTAAATTTTTTCTAGAACTTTTTATTAAATAATCTTCATCGTTTATGCTGTAATCAAATTCCAAAAACGAAATTTGCTTTTTAATACGTGCAGTTATAAACCTCTCTTCATTTGGAAGTAAAGTAATTTTATAGGCTATGGCTGAAATAAATGGACTAGATTGTTCCGTTCTATCACCCATTATAGTTTTTGTGTCTGCATCAAATATTTCTACACTATCTAGGTGATTGTTATTAAAGCAAAGCCATGCAACATTATTGCCTATGCTATCATTATTTTTTATTTTAAAATTACACCATATAGCAGTGTTTTTATTATAGCCTATGTTTAGGTTATTGTTTTTAGCAAAAGGGCTAAACTTTTCTAAGGATACATTTTTTAGGTTAAGGGTGGCGTTGCTATCTATAAAATATGTAGCATCTGTAAACACAGAAATACTTTTTTGAGCAGATGCAGCATTTGTAAATAATAAAAAACTAAGAAAATAAATTATTCTCATTTGCAAATTTTATAAGCGAAGTACTGTTGGAAATTTCTAGTTTCCTAAAAATATTCTTTCTGTGTGTATCTACAGTAGTTTTACTAATAAATAAAATATCTGCTATTTCCTTACTGGTTTTACCATCAATTATATTTTTAATAATTTCTTTTTCTTGCTTCGATAGTCTGTATCTACTTACTACATTTTGGTCTAAATTGCTATATTCATTTTGCTTTTTATAACTATTTTCATTTGTGTAAAATGGTATATCGTTAGGTGATTCTATTACCCTAATTAACTCCTCTGCTGTAGTTTCTTTTTTAAGAAATGCATGTATTCCTAATTTCTTGGCTTTTTTTATTAAAAAGTCTTCGTAATAAGCAGTTAGAATGATGGTTTTAGTATTTTTCAATTCTATTTTTAACTCATCTAATAATAAAAAACCATCCTTATTATTTATATTCAAATCACAGATAAAAATATCTACCAAATTAGCTTTTAAAAAATTTGCACAAGTTGTGGTTTCATCAAAAGCATTAATGCAATAATTATTTCCAAATTTTAATAACAAGGCTGTTATACCACCTAAGAAAAGTGGATGATCATCGCAAATAACAATCGTTTTGGAATTACACGTCATATAATTATAAAGTAAAATAGGTAATTCATTTTATATAACTACATATTAAATAATATTTTATATACAAAATGCCTATATCGTATATTTTGTGTTTATTCTTATTTTTTAAAAATTAAGTGGTATGGGTTGTTTAGAAAATTAAACAACTAAGCAGGTATGCAAGTATGCGAATATGGTATTATAAAGTATCCAATTGCTTTACCATTTTTTATGTCTTTCGCCTTGGATTTCTCCGCCTTGGTAGGGAATATGAAAAATAAATGACTTTGCCTTCTCCCCTACGCCTTTGTTCGTGATGTGCTGTGAATCAAGACATAGAGCAGGTGTAAGATTTGGTTTATTAAAATCAAGCTTTCATTGCAAGTCGGGGTCTCACGGCAAGTGTTTTTATAACTTGAGGATTGTGCGGGCGAAAATCCTTCCAAGAAAGAAATTTTCTACATCTTCATTCATAACAGTATACAAAAATTTCCAACACCGCCTACACGTAACGATTTGCGAAGCTTTTTTACAGATAAGTATTGAGGTTTTATTTTTATATAATTATTAAAAAAATACAAGTAATTTATTCACAAACTATAATACACTATCTGTAATTTATTCTTGCTTAACGAAATACTGATTGTACAAAAAGCAAGCAATGTGCAATATTTCTTTATCAACCTTAATTATAATCTTACTTTTATCTATGGTAAGTTTAAAATGTTTTTTATTGGTTAAATATTTTTCAACCCCTTTTATTTACATAGGACTGTCAACAATTTTGAATTGCTGATATACCTTTCTGAAATCTTTTTGAAACTCAATAGGACATTTATCTAATTGCTCAACAAAAAATTTAGATATACTTACTTCAATTTCATTAATTTTTCAAATTCAGTAGATGTAAGCATTTCACCTTTTAAATGTTCCTCAGCTAAAGAAATTTCTGTGGCTTCTCTCAGGAATAGTTCTACTTCGCCTGTGGTAGTTGTCAATGTTTTTATCAATAAACTAAGCTCATCTTCATTCCAATTGCCACGCTGCTTTTTCACAGAAAAGTTTGCTGCCTTCATTCCTAATCTTTTGGCTATGTAATCATTTCTATAACCGCTTTTCTCAATCAATTGTGGAATTGCTTTTTTTATTTTCTTGTAATTTTCAATGACGGCATTCATAATATGTTGATTAAAATTATTAATAATGTATATTTGTCTATCAAAACTATTAAATATTTTCAACAATATTAGATAAATTAATTAACATAATTACTTCTTACTTACATTCTAACTACTATTGGTTACTTTTGCACAAAATTTCAAAAAATGTTATTAGGGTTACAGAATCTTACGTTTGAATTTGGGGCAAGAACAATTGTGGAAGATGCTACATGGCATATACAGCCAGGTGAACGTATTGGGCTTATTGGATATAACGGTACAGGTAAATCTACTTTGCTAAAAGTGCTTACTGGGCAATACTCTCCTGCTAAAGGAACGGTAGAGAAAGGTAGGGAAACTACTATTGGTTTTTTGAACCAAGATTTGCTGGGTTTTGAAACCGATGAATCTATTTTAGAAGTAGCCATGGGCGCTTTTGAAAGGGTGAAAGCCATTGAAAAAGAAATGGAACTGGTAGGTGCAGAGTTGGAAAAAACAGGCGATGATAAATTAGCAGAAAAATATTCTGACCTTTTACACGAAATGGATGTGTTGGATGGATACAGCATTCACCATAGAACAGAATCGATTTTACAAGGGCTAGGTTTTGCAAACGAAGACCTTGGCAAGCAATACAAAATGTTTAGTGGAGGTTGGCGTATGCGGGTGTTGTTGTCAAAAATGATTTTGATGAACCCCGATGTATTGTTACTAGATGAACCTACGAACCATTTGGATTTACCAAGCATTGAGTGGTTAGAGAAATATTTATCCAACTACCCAGGTGCGGTAGTTATAGTAAGCCATGATCGTTTTTTCTTAGATAGGATGGTAAACAAAATTGTAGAGTTGTATCAGCGTGAGTTGCATTTTTATACAGGCAACTATTCCTACTATATGGAGGAGAAAGACATTCGTATAGACATGCAGAAAAAAGCTTTTGATAACCAGCAAGATTATATACGCCAGCAAGAAAGATTTGTGGAGCGTTTTAAAGCAAAAGCTAGTAAAGCTGCAGCAGCACAGAGTATCGTAAAGCGTTTAGATAAAATAGAAAGAATAGAAGACGTAAACATTGAGCGTCCGAATATGAAAATAAATTTTATTTTGAATAAAACACCCGGCAAAGTTGTAACGGCTTTAAAAGGCATCAGTAAAAGTTTTGGCGATTTAAAAATATTAGAAAATACAGGAGCAGAAATAGATAGAGGTGATAAAATTGCATTGATTGGTGCAAATGGAAAAGGTAAATCTACTTTACTCAGAATAGTGGTAGGTACAGAACAATTTGAAGGCGACCGTGAGTGGGGACATAATGTGGAAGAATCTTTTTATGCCCAGCATCAGCTAGAGGTATTGAATCCTGAAAATGATTTGATAGAAGAAATGCAGGAAGCAAGAAGTGGTAAAAATGATTTAGAATTGCGTAGTTTGTTGGGTTCGTTTTTGTTTAGTGGCGATGCGGTAGAGAAAAAAATAAAAGTATTGAGTGGTGGTGAAAAAGCTCGTGTAGCACTAGCAAAAACCATTGCCAGTAAAGCCAATTTCTTAATGCTGGATGAGCCTACGAATCACTTGGATATACACTCAGTAGATTTATTGGTAGAGGCACTAAACAAATATGAAGGCACGATTATTTTGGTAAGTCACGATCGTTATTTTATAAGTAGAATAGCCAATAAAATTTGGGAGATAGAAGACCATAAAATATTAGAGTTTAAAGGCTCTTATGCAGAGTGGGAAGATTGGAAAGAGCGTAGAGAAAAAGCTAAACTTGCTGAAAAGAAAGTTGAAAAATTTGAAAAAGTTGAAAGGGTTGAAAAGGTAGTGAAAGTTGAAAAGCCGATAGATAATGCTGCTTGTAAAGAAGCAGAGAAAGTAAAAAAACAATTCAACTCACTTGAAGGCAAAATAGCTGAACTCACAAAAAAGAAAATAGCCTTAGAAGCAGAGCTTGGTGCCCCAGAAATTTATAGCGACAATGCAAAATTTGTACAAACAGAAACGGCGTATAAAAACATAAATGCAGAGTTGGCTATTGCTAATGCAGCGTATGAGGTATTGTTTGAGAAGATGATGGAATTCGATAATAGTTAAATTGTTTTATTGCTAAATTGTTATTGGTTTATTACTTATAATTTGATTGGTTATTAGTTGATTGGTTGATTATGCACGCTGAAATTAATTGTACTCTGTAAACTTTCATGAACTAGTCTAAATACTAAGTACTCAATACTAAGTACTAAATACTAAATACTCAATACTTTCTTTATGAAAAAAATAGCAATCATTGGCGGTGGAAACCTAGGCTCAGCAATAGCTACAGGATTATTAAAAAGCAACTTTTGCCCAGCAGAAAACATAACCGTTACCAAAAGAAACATTGGCACACTAGCAACTTTACAAGATAAAGGGATAAACATTTACTCAGATAATAAGAAAGCGGTAGTAGAAAATGATGTTATAATTTTAGCCATAAAGCCATTTCAGATAAAAGAAATTTTAGAAGAGATAAAGGAAAATATTACCCCAAATCATTTATTAATTTCGGTTGTTACGGGTATTAACTTAGAAGAAATAAAAAGCATAGTAGGAAATGAAATAGCTATTTTTAGAGCCATGCCTAATACTGCTATTGCCATACAAGAAAGTATTACCTGCCTTAGCTCATCTAATGCCAACAAAGCTTCAACTACTTATGTAGAAGATTTGTTTGGCAAACTAGGTAAAACTACTAATATAGATGAAAAGTTAATGAATGCGGCTACAGTGCTAGGCGCATGTGGTACTGCGTATGCCATGCGATACATACGTGCAAATATACAAGGCGGTATAGAAATTGGTTTTGATGCAAAAACGGCTAGCCTCATAGCGGCACAAACTGTAAAAGGTGCTGCGGAATTATTGCTTACAACCTCCACCCATCCAGAGCAAGAAATAGACAAAGTAACCACACCAAAAGGATGTACCATTACTGGTTTAAACGAAATGGAACACCAAGGATTTAGCTCATCAATCATTAAAGGCATTGCTGCTAGCTTTGATAAGATTGGGTAAGTTTTTGTGTTAATATTTTTATGAGCATAGAAACATATCAGCAATTACAAATAGAGCAAATACTACCGATGCAATACCATTGGCAGTCATAAAAGCAATATTTACCCTGCTTAAATCATTTGGTTTTACAATGAGGTGTTGATAAATAAGCATGCCACAAAATACTGTAGCGCCAATCCAATATAACCAACCAAACTTACCATAATAACCTGCATAACAAATAGCCAATCCTGCAATGGCATGTAGCACTTCTGAAATATGCAATGCTTTTGCTTTACCCAAAACGGATGGCATAGAGTACAAATTGTTTTCTTTATCGAAAGCTTCGTCTTGCAGGGCAAAAATAATATCGAAACCGCTTACCCAACAAACTACCGCAATAGAAAATAAAATAGGCAACCATGCGAAAGCACCCGTAACCGCAAGGTACGCTCCTATTGGTGCAAGGCTAAGCCCAATACCCAATACCAAATGGCATAAAAAAGTAAAGCGCTTTGTATAACTATAAAATAAAATGACAAATAATGCCACAGGGCTTAAATAAAAACAAATGCGATTTATAAAAAATGTACAAACAATAAAAAGCACACACATTAATATGGTAAAGAAAAAAGCATTTTTTTCTGAAATAATTCCTGCTGGTATCTCTCTAATAGCAGTGCGTGGGTTTTTTGCATCAAATTGTCTATCGAGATAGCGGTTGAAAGCCATGGCTGCGGAACGGGCGGTTATCATGCAGAGGATGATTAATACAAATGTCGTAATGTACTGGTTGATTAAAAGTTTAGGTGAGGGAAGTTTACCCCAACCTATAGTATCATTAAAATTTAATTGACTGAATGTTGGTTTAAATATTCCTAAAAAAAAACCAATCAACGCAAAAGGCATTGCAAAAATGGTATGCGAAAATTTTATGAGGGAGAGGTAGTTTTTTATGGTGGGCATTATATATTTTGTGATAAGAATTTTTTAATTCTTTCGTTTATTTCTTTAATTGTAATTGTTTCTTGCGCAGCTTTATCATAAATACCAAGAATTAATATTTCTTCTTTCACTATTCTTACAAAAGTAATAACTCTTGCTCCTCCTCTCTTTACCGCAGATTTGCTTTTAATTGCTAGCCGAATTTTGTATGTATCATTTCCTAAAGCAGTACCTTGAATGGGATTTAAAAGAAGCTCCTTTAATAATCGTAAATATTCTTCTTTAAGAGATAAATATTTTTTTGTAAGCTTTTTTAGTTCTTTGGCAAATTCAGATGTCGTGTTAATGTTATAACTCATTATATAAATCAAAAGCGTTTTGCAATTTAATTTTACCTTCCAAATATAATTTCACTTCTCGTGCTCCTTGCTCTAAACTGTTTAAAACATATTCCTTTGTGGGATTTTTATAGACCTGAACTTTTATTTTACGAGATTTCAAAAAATCTAAAACTGCTTTTGCCTCTTCTTTGGTTTTTGGATTTGCAATTATCGTATCCATATCATAAATTTTGAATAAAGTTATAAAATTTATTGGATTTTCTTTCGAAATAAACAATCTATTGCATAATAAAAGATGAATAATGATATACTGTTGAATGGAGCGTCGCCAATGAAGTTCCACATAGCTATGTTTTAGCCTGGACAAAAAAGCTTTGCTTTTTCATCCAAAAATAAAAACCTCCCCTATCCTCTCCAAAGGAGAGAAAAATATCGAAGAGTTAAGCGAAACTAATCCTTGATTATTGAAAATTGTTATTTGAGCATTGAACATTTTTACAATTAATTCTGGTAAAATGTTCAATAATCAATTTTCAACACTCAATTTTAAAGATAAAACCCCTTAACTAAACAGCATTTGGATTTAGGGGGCTTTACTTTTGGGCTTTGTAATCTCCCACAACACCACCCCCGCCGCCGTTGCAATATTCAACGAATGCTTTGTACCAAACTGGGGAATTTCTATACAACCATCACACAATTTTATTGTTTCTAATTCTACACCGCTTACTTCGTTACCAAAAATAACGGCTACTTTTTCTGTAGATGTAAATGCAACTTCGTGCAGCATGAGGCTGTTTACCACTTGCTCCACGGCATAAACTTTATACCCGTTTTCTTTTAGTTGAATAATAGCTTCTGCGGCATTGGTAAAATATTTCCATTCAACCGTATCTTCTGCACCGAGTGCTGTTTTTTTTATTTCTTTATGCGGTGGTGTGCAGGTGTAGCCTGTAATGTATATAGCTTCTAACAAAAATGCATCGGCTGTACGAAACACACTACCTACATTGTATGCACTGCGAATATTTTCTAGAACAGCTATCACAGGAGTTTTTTCGCTGCGCTTAAATTCTTCTTTGGTGATTCTATTCAAATCATCCATGCTTAACTTTTGTGCCATTTTGTTTGCTCGCAGGTTTTATAGATTTACTCAGAATTTATTATTTTGTTTGCTCCCAGATTTTAGAGATTTGCTCAGATTTATTTATTAATTTTTTTAAGAAGGAATTGTTTCGCCTTTAGAAATTTGTACGCTCATTTTTAAATCCGCAAAAGCACCTGCCGCTTTTACAAAATTTACAAATAATGGGTGCGGATTTTCTACCGTACTTTTTAACTCTGGGTGGTACTGTACACCAATAAAATATGGATGTCCTTTTAGTTCTACAATTTCTACCAATTTACTTTCGGGATTTCTACCGCTGGCAAGCAAACCTGCATGTTCAAAATCGTTTAAATAATTATTGTTAAACTCCCAACGATGTCTATGTCTTTCACTAATTAACTCACTTTCGTAAATTTTATGTGCCAATGTGTTTGGTGCAATCTCACATGGGTAAGCACCTAAGCGCATGGTACCGCCTTTTTTCTTTACCTTTTTTTGTTCTTCCATTAGTGCAATTACTGGCTTAGAAGTAGTAGTATTCATTTCGGTAGAATGCGCATCTCTCCACCCCAATACATTTCTTGCAAACTCAATTACTGCCATTTGCATACCTAAGCAAATACCAAAAAAAGGCATTTTATTTTCTCTTGCATATTTTACAGCTACAATTTTCCCATCTACTCCCCTAGCCCCAAACCCAGGTGCCACGAGCAATCCATCGAGTTCACGTAATTTTTCTCCCACATTTTCATCAGTTAAAAATTCACTATGCACATTTACAATTTGCACTTTGCATTGGTTCATTGCACCTGCATGTATAAAAGATTCCAAGATAGATTTGTAGGCATCTTGTAGCTCAATGTATTTTCCAATCAAGCCAATTTTTACACGACTTTTTGGATAATTTAATTTATCTAAAAAACCACGCCATTTGGTTAGCTCTGGTGCGGAGTATCCATTTATTTGCAATTGCTTTAGCACAATCACATCTAATCCTTCTTGCAGCATTTTTAATGGCACTTCATAAATGGTACTAGCATCCAATGCTTCGATAACTGCGCCTGGTTTTACATTACAAAACAAAGCTACTTTTCTTCTTATCTCATCACTTAGTGGATGCTCTGTTCTGCAAACTATCACATCTGGATGCACTCCTTCTTGGCTAAGCATACGCACACTATGTTGAGTGGGTTTTGTTTTAAGTTCTTTTGCTGCTTTTAAGTATGGTATGAGTGTAAGATGCACTACCATACAATCTTCTTCTGGCAATTCCCACTGCAGCTGACGTACCGCTTCTACAAAAGGTAAACTTTCAATATCACCCACGGTTCCACCAAGCTCTGTTATTACAATATCAAAATTGCCGCTTTCACCAAGTAAAAGCATTCTACGTTTTATTTCGTCCGTTATATGTGGTACTACCTGTACTGTTTTTCCCAAATAATCGCCTTCTCTTTCTCTATTAATTACCGTTTGGTAAATGCGCCCTGTGGTTACGTTATTGGCTTGAGATGTAGGAGTGTTTAAAAAACGTTCGTAATGTCCCAAATCCAAATCTGTTTCTGCACCATCGTCTGTAACGAAGCATTCGCCGTGCTCGTAGGGGTTTAAGGTTCCTGGATCTACATTTAAGTATGGATCAAATTTTTGGATAGTAACGGTAAGCCCACGAGCCTGAAGCAACTTTGCTAGCGAAGCTGCTATAATGCCTTTTCCCAATGATGATGTTACACCACCTGTTACAAAAATAAATTTCGCCATAATAGTATGTAGTATTGAGTATTTAGTATTGAGACTGGGCTACAATATTCAAACTCTATTTTCTTTTATATGATGTGTTGTATCTAATGTCTGAAATCTTGAAACTAAAATCAAGTTTTGACCTGCAAAAAGAGAAAATTAATTCTCGGAGGTCGTGCAAATGTAGGGCAAAAGTTTGGGAGAGGGAAATTATGAGGAAAAATTGTTCAATTTTACAAATATTATCATTCTAGAATAATGAGATAGTGGGAATTCCTATAAAATATCCATCAAAGAATATATGGCACACTAAACATAATCTTGGTACCACTACCCTGCTTAGATTGTAGCTCAAATGTACCTTGCTGAGAAAGTACTCTTTCCCTCATACCCAATATACCAAACGACTTTGTGGGTTTATCTGCAATTGTATCAAAGCCAATACCATTATCTTCTATGCTTACATAAATTTTATTGTCAATAATCTCCAATATAGATTTTACCATACTTGCATTAGCATACCGCATAATATTAGTAAGCGATTCTTGATAAACCCTAAAAATACAATTGGCTATTTCTGGAGATAATTTAATATTTGATTCTTTAGTAATAAACTCAACTGGAATACCTGCACTAGAAGCGAATTGTTGATTAAGTATAGCTAAAGACTCTAATAAACCATCATTGTCTATTACACCAGGGCTAAGTTCATTCAATAATCTTCTTACAGCTTTATTACTGCCATCAATTATCTCCAATATATTTTTAATATTGGCTTTTATGGGATTAGACTCATCAGAAATTTTCTTATCAATCCAAGCTACATCCATTTTTATAGCAGTTAATTGCTGCCCAAGTTCATCATGTATTTCACGGCCAATTCTTTTTCGTTCTTCATCTCTCACTTTAGTAACGTGAGCTGCAAGCCTACTCACCTCATCGTATGATTTTTTTAATAGATTTTCTGCTTTTCTTTTTTCAGCTATATCAATACCTATTGCAATTAGGCAAGGTTTACCATCAAAATTTATTTTGGTAGCTATAATTTGATATGGAATTAATTCTTTTTCTTTAGAATACAAACTTGCATCTGTTTTTACCGTTTCATTATTAAACACATCTTTTGCTTTTTCTGTAAGCATAGCCCTTTGAGTTGTATCAAAAAAATCCAGCGGATGCATAATATGCATTTCATGATTTGTATAGCCTGTAATGGATTCAAGATTTTGATTCCATTTAAGCAAATTACCATTAGCATCATGAATATAAAATATACCAGGCAAGTTATTGACAATGGTCTCCGAAAAATTCTTTTCCTTTATGATTTCATTTTCTACTTTTTTTCGCACAGAAATATCTTTTGCAAAAACTAATATGCGCCCATCACTAAGCATTTTTGAAGTAAATTCTAACTCTAATTCTAAGCCATTTTTTACTTTCAGTTTGCGTTCTACCACCAATGTTTTACCATCCTCTAATTCTTCAAACCGAAATGGATTTTCTAAAATATCACTAGGCTCTACAAAACCCCATACATTCATTTGTTGCATTTCTTCTTCACAATATCCTGTCATTCTGCAAGCGCTAGCATTTACAGTATGTATGCTTCCATTTTTATCGGTAATATAGATTGCATCAGACGCTTGCTCTACCAGTGTACGATACTTTTCTTCACTATCTTTTACGGCTTGCTCAGCGTTTATTCGGTCGGTTATATTAAGCATAGAGCCAATCATACGAAAAGGCTTATTAGCAGCATCATGTAATACATATCCTCTATCGTAAATATTTAAAACAGTACCATCAAGCTTTAGATAGCGATATTCTGCAGTCCAATATTTTTTACCCTCATTAATAACAGCATAAATACCCTCTACAACTCTTTTTCTATCCTCATCATATATATTATTTATCCAAGAGCTAATATGATGATTGGTTTTATCTTTATCATACCCAAAAAAATTATTAAAATTATGATTCCACCATACTTCATTACTAGCAAAATCCCAATCCCAAATCATATCATTTGTAGCTCGGGTTACTAAATCAAAGCGCTCACTTGAATCTTTAATTTCTTGCTCTGCTTTTTTTAATTCACTTTCTAATAATTTAGGTACTGCTATTTTTTTAATAATAATGGTAAGGCCATCTACCGAAGGGTAAATACTACTTGCAAACCATTCATCTCGTTTTTTACTAAATGTTTCAATGGCTATAAATTGCTGTTTCGCTATACTATTATTGCAAGCCATACGAAATTGGCTATCGGGCTTTTCTTCAAATGTTAACCAAATATTCTTACCAATTAAATACTCAACTGGCTTATTGAAAAAATATATGGCACTATTATTTGCATAGGTGAAACAAAAATTATTATCAATAGCAATAACAACATCGTTTATTCTTTCTAAAACAGAAAATGCATTATCAGTGGTTTGGCTCATTATTCAATGATTACAATTATTGAAACTTAATGATAATAGGGGAAAATATTATCAAAACATATTTACAATGTAAACAAATAATTATTATTACCATAAAAAAAATAATGCAATAATAAACCAATCAAATATTTTTATTATAAATATTGAGTAGTACATATTTTCATATTAAGTAAAACAATATTTATTAGTGCATAAAATAAAAAGGGTTACATCTTTCGACATAACCCATTCTTATTGTATTCAGGGGGATTATTATTCGTTAGGTAATACGCTCCAAAAAACGATTACAATTCTTCTACGCTCATCGTTTACTTTATAGTTTTTAATTTTAGGGTCAGGTAATTGCTCTCCCCTACCCACTTCAATATTAGCAAATGTTATTTTTAATGGTGCCACAATATTGCCAGATTTTTCTTTAATTGTTCTTGTAAATAATTTTGATAACTCTTCTGCCCTTAATGCAGATAACCCTACATTTAATTGCTCTTTACTTGGGCTTTCATTTTTTAAATATGCGCTTAATTCATTGTACAATTTAGAGCCTTTAGATATCTGCGAAGCATCTGCATATCCATTAATAAGTATAGTGGCTGTGCGTGGTGCTTCTGCATATTTATTAGAAAAATTTATTAATGAATCTATTACTGGAGAAAAATAAATACGAGCCTTTTCAGATTTTTCTGCTGGTATAGCATATCCACCAGGCCCAAAAAATGCTGCTAACGAAAACAACGTTTTAGTAGATTTTTGCAATCCCTCTTCAATCATATCAAAAGTAATTTGCCTAATAGCTGCTGATTTGTTTACCACAGAATCTATAACCAAAACCCTAGCTTTAATAGAAGCGCTATTGGCAGCATAATCTTCTGGTGTTCCTATTCTTGATTCCAATAATTTTATTTCTTTAGTATTATCTTCTATTTTCTTTAAATAGCTAGCTATACGGTTGTCTACTCCAAGAGCTGTAGCACTATCAATACGCCCACTAGCAAGTACATTGCCCTTTACATTTCCAATACCATCAATCTTTTTCACTTCTACTTTTTGTTGCGCATCTGCATTACCTAAAATAGCTTTTAATTGTTTTTTTTCTGCGCCTAGGTTTGATTTATTAAGCTCATCTTCTACATTAGTTAATAATAAATTTCTTTCCACGCCCTTGCTTAGTATATTTTTGCAAAACTGTGGTACACTATTTATGAGCGTACGAAAGTTTCTTTTTACAGTGCGAAGAGAGCTTAACGCTGTTTTTAGATTAGTTCCTAATTTTATTAGAGAATCATTTTGCCTTTTATAATCTGCTAATTTACCTTTATACAATTTAGAGGTAGAGTCAGTTATTTCGCCTTTGGCTAATAAGCTATCGTCCAAATTATTTAACTGCTTAATACGTGCAGCCTCATTTTCTAAGCTGGTAGTAGTTTGTCCAATCTCACTAATAAATCTAGCTTGAGACAATTTAAAGAAAGCCGCATAATTATCAGGATTTGAGTTGGCTTGGGCAAAACTTAACCCATGGATTATGATTGAAGTGAGTAAAAGTAAAATTGCTTTTTTCATATGTGTGGGTGTGTTTGTATGTAGGGTTTATTAATTAGTAGGTACGGGTTTTATATCGAAATCTGAATTGTCTTTTTTCTTAACTGCTTCTTTTATTATAGGCTTAACTTTTAATGATGGAGGTTTAAAAAAAATATTTTTTCTTACCAATATTATCTTTTCTGTTTCGCTACTGCTATCTGTTGCATTTTTCTTATGACGAACAAAAACTTTTTTATCGTAAAAGAATGAATCTCCATCTTGGCTTTTATCATCAGCTTTCAATTCGCCAAGTTCTTCAGTATTTTGAATATCCTTTTTATTAACCGTCTTTAGTGCAGATAATTTAGGAAGCATTACAAATAAGATAGCTGCAATGGCTGCTATCCAAATAATTGAGAACCCAAATATGGCTAACTTTCTATTCATTATTACTCAAATAGGAGAAACTAAAAACTTTTTTTTGAGGTTAAAACAGTATCAATTTCTCTATTCAATATTGGTTCTGCAACTATTAATTTATTTAACTCTTCATTTATTGAAACCCAATCATCTTTTTCTAATAGTACATCTATTCTATCTAAAATTGTTTTAAGTGGAGATTCAATAGACAATGCACAAACAGTAGTTTTCATATGATGTGTAAGTCTTGACACCTCCATTTTATCTTTTTGCATAATACCTAATTTAAGTTGTGCTAACTCATTAGGATATTGAGCCTTAAATTGACTAATTAGTTCGTCTATGAAACTATATTGGCCCGAAAAAATATTTTTCAAATAATCGATATCTATGTAAACAAGCTGTTCACTCTTAGTAACAACCTTTTTTTCAATTTCTATATCTTTTACACTAGTAGTTAAATATTTCTCTAACATACTTATAAATATATGCTCGTCTATAGGCTTAGAAATATAATCGTTCATTCCTGCATCTATACATTTTTGCTTTTCTGTAGGCAGTACATGCGCAGTCATTGCAATCATAGGCGTTTTTATACCCAGCTCATTTCTTACTTTAGTTGCTGCTGTATATCCATCCATTATTGGCATTTGAATATCCATTAAAATCAAATCGTAGGTATTTAATTTCAACATATCCAAAACCTGTTGTCCATTTTCTGCCAAATCGTATTGCATATTCCATTGTTGCAACATAAATTTTAACAACGTTTGGTTAATTTTATTATCCTCTGCAATCAAAATTTTATTACCATTAAATTCGTTCTTTGTATTTTGCGAATGAATAGTTTTTGTAAAATTTACTTCTTCTGGTTTATTTATGTATTCATAACTCAATACGACTTTAAAACTTGTACCCTCCCCAAAATTACTCTCCACATTTATTTCTCCAGCTTGCATACTTACAATATTTTCTGCAATGGCAAGCCCAAGGCCTGTACCCCCATATTGACGAGCAGTATTATTATCTGCTTGTTCAAAACGCTCAAATACGGTAGCTAGCTTTTCTTTAGAAATACCAATACCAGTATCTTTCACAATAAATTGAATCTTTGCTTCCTTATCTGTTTTCTGTAATAATTGCGCAGTAAGTTTCACCGAACCTTTCTCTGTAAATTTTATAGCATTATTCAATAAATTTATTAGTACTTGGTTTAATCTTTCTGCATCACCTACCAATGTGGCAGGTATATTTTTATCATATTCAAATATGAAATCAAGTTTCTTTTCATTTACCTTAGGGCTAAACATCATTTCCAAAGATGTACATACTTCATGTATACTAAAAGGATTTTTTGTAATGCGCATCATACCAGCTTCAATCTTTGAAATATCTAGTATGTCGTTTACTACAGAGAGTAAATTTTCGCCGGAGTTTTGAATAAGATTTACAAACTGCTCTTGATCTTTATCAAGTTTTGTTTTTTGCAATAAACCTGCAAAGCCTACTACTGCATTTATAGGTGTCCTTATTTCGTGGCTCATATTTGCCAAAAACTGCTCTTTTACCACAGCAGACTTATCGGCTCTTTCTTTTTCTTTACCTAGTCTATAAATAAGCGAAAGTTGATCTAATAATCGTTTAATAATTAATGTACCCAGTATAGCCAAAGCAATTATAAAAATTATTGCTAAAAGTGTATCAAGCCTTAGTACTTTTTCGGAATAATTATTTGTTTTTACAAAAGTAGACTTTAAGTTACTTTCTAAATTTTGTTGTACTGCCAATACTTTATTATACAAACTATCATTTAACGAAACGGCTAAAAGCTGATCTAATTGTTTACTATTGTAAGTTTCAGGCGTATGCTCTTCATCATTCTTTATAAATGTGTTTAAATAGCTTAGTTTAGAATTTACAAGGGTAATAATATCATCCAGCTCAGGTAGATTATAGGTTTGGCTATTTTGTTGTGATTTTAATTCTTTTAAATGATTATTAATAATAGTTAGTGTATCCTTTATACTTTCTACTGATGTAGATTTTGGATTTTCATGATGCTCCCTTGCATATATTTCAGCAGACTCTACATAATATACCAACTCTTGTAATCTATTGTTGATTTCAAAAGTAGCGCTCGCATTTTCATTAGCCTCTCTTAGTGCCTTAATGTTTTTTTGGGAGTAGTATTGGGTGTAAATGATAATACCAATAAGTACCAGCAAAAAAGCAATTACAAACAATAGGGTATTGAATGTAGCTTTACTTGGTTTTCTCATTGTTAAATATTCCGTTATTAAATGGCATTTTTAAAATCCTTTTCGCAATTAAATTTTACATAAATTTAACTGGTGATGCAATAACGGCTAAAACAATATAATAGTGTGCTATATATAAAAAAATTATACAAATATGACAATGCTTATATAATTAATTAAAAAGTTATAACTCAAAATAAACAGCTTTTGATAAAGTTATTAATTTATCTAAAAAATATTCTAAAAAAAACAGATACAAATGTTCATAAAAAATTATAAAAAACTACTTTCTTACTCGAATAATCATTACACAATGTAGAAACAACGATTTTACCATTCATAGAGCATAAACACTATCACTTTTTATATTGCATATTTTTATATACCCATTTTTTGCAAAGGTTTGCAGAAAAATGAGATTCGTTTTTTTGCTACATAATATAATATTTTTACTATAGTAAATAGAGTGTCAGAATACAGTCATTATTGGGTTTTAGCCATTTTAAAACACAACTTTTTTTCTACTTTTGCGTCTTATTATAAATACCAATAAAAAATAAAACCACCCCCATGAAAAAAAAGTTACAACAATTACTATTTTTATTTATGTTGCTTTCTTCGCAACTAATAAAAGCTCAGTTTGGTACTAAAGATGTATCGCCAAACGAGATAAATTTAACAGGCTTGGCAGTGATACCTTCGGTAGCAGCTGGTAGTTATTTAAATTGTCCAAAAGACAATCGTATTTATTTTCACATTAAAGATTCAAGTACCGAAAAATTATATTTTGGTTTTAGGCCGCATTATTATCAAAATATTACTGTAGGTGGTGTTACAAAACCCATACAAAGATGGTGTGCAGATAGTATTTATATAAAAATATTTAGACCAGATAGTACAGTGGCACTTACAACAAAACTGGATACTGTAGTAGGAAATGCAGGATTTATAAATACTTTTATAGAAGCCACAGCAGGACCAAAAATTGGTACATTTAACCCAACAGGATATAACCCTTTGGTATTAACACCAACCATAAATGGTGATTATTGGATAAACCTATATTATAGCCATGATGGTGGAGTTACCATGGAAACCATTACTAGCACAAATGCTTGGTTAAAATTTCCTTATTTCGATCTTACAATAGCTACTGCAGCCAATGTAAAATTTCCTGGCAGAATTTTCAGTAGTAAATGGAACTTTGTTGCTATTTCTAACAAAGATTCTATAACAGGTACGAACACTTTAAGGTCTGCCGACAGATTTAACCCAGAAGGAAATGCATCTTCAGAAGCAGTATTTTATTCGTAT